>CAYVBK010000003.1:163477-171617 GCA_964449465.1 uncultured Anaerolineae bacterium | reverse complement strand
TGTGACCTTTGTGTTCTTTGTGGTTAAATCCACCTTTTTTCAGGAGAGTCATTTCAAGAACTCGAAAAAATGAGCGAACCGCAAGTACTATTGCAACTCTTGCTCAGTTTCCTGAGCCTTTTTGGTAAAATAGCCATACAACGCTTCGTTGACATTTTCCGGCGTGACCGGCTTGCCTTCTCTTTCCATATCGCTCACCGCCTGCTCGATGGCGATTTGATAGGCGCGGTCGGTGGTATAGGCTTTGAGATAGTCGCCTTTGAATTTTTCATATTCCGCGCTGCCCTTGACCTCACCCACTCCCATACCAAACACGCCCAGCATCATATCCATGCCCTTGCGTGTCCAGGCTTCCTCGCGGCCCTTGGCCCATTTTTCCAGGATGTACTGGTTGACATATCCCTGCGCAGCGGGAACGATATCGCCGATGCCGGCCGGGTTGTTCTTGATCTCGTCTTGGACGGCCTGTTTCCAAATCTCGGCAGCCTGACCGTCTATGGGTAGCTCTTCTTGCACGGCCTGCTGCATCACCTTTTGTAAAACATCTTGCTTGTTGCGCAGGGCCACCTCTTGGCCGGCGGCGGCAAAGTGAGCGGTGATCGGCCCCTCGCCGCCGGGCGATCCGCCGGGCGATCCGCCTTGACCGTTCCACTCTGCCACATAGGCGCCGGCATAGACCAGGGCCAACTGCTGTGCCAGCATGCCCAGGTTGCGGATGCGATCCCCTTCCATAAAGGCATCAATAAAGGTCAGTACCGACATGACTCCGGCGGCGGCCATGGCGCCGGGGATGGAAAATACATTTTTGGCCGCGCCGACAATTCGCGCAGCGATGGGGCCGGCGGCTTTGCTGCCGGTGGCCAGGGCCACGCGCTCGGCAATCTTGGGGCCGAACCGTTTTGCCAGTTCCAGCAAGATGGCCGGAATGTTGGGCTGGATTTCGGCCTCACCGGTCACTTTGGCTTTGCCGGCCACCTCGATGGCCGGAAAGGTGATCCAATCCAGCGGTGGGATTTGCACCGAGATCAGGGGCAGCGACCCTTCCCAACCGGCATAGGGCGTCACCGCGCCGGCAGTGCTTTTGGTGGGATCCTCCAGGTTCAGATTGTACACGTCGAGCTTGAGGCCGGCCAGCAGACCGTTGTCGGCCTTGCCGGCAATATCTACCGTTCCCTTGATTTCCTTTTCATCCAGCGACTCGCTGATCCACTTGATGTAGGCATCTTTGAGTTCCACGTTGAACAGATTGTTGACCGTGTCGGTCAATTTGACGCCAATTTCGCCGACGGTGGCCTGGCCCTGTTTGTCCAGAGCGGTTTTGCGGCGACCATACTCTTGCATGGTAGATTTGGTGGTGGTCGAGCCGCCGCTGCCGGTGGTCAGGATCACCGGGCTGCCTTTGGCGCTCACACTCAGTTCGCCGGCCAGCCCCACTGCCACACTCTTGAGGGTGGCATACGAGCCGATTTTTCTATCCAGTGCCACTTTGTGCTTGAATTTTTCCATCGCTTTGACCGACCCCAGCAAGGTGGCCATCAAGATGTTCATCGCTTTGGGTGCATCCATTTCTGGAACGGATGCCGCCGAGTCGGGCGCCGCCGGGCTTGTGGTCGGCTGCTCCACGGGGCCTGCCGACCCGCCGCCGGCGCCTTCTGTGCTCTCTTGTCGCTGTACTCCTGCCATCATCCGCTGTACAGCGTGGTTGCCATAGACCTGGCCTAAATGAGCGGCCATAGCCTGGCGATGTCCGAGCGGCAGCCGCCGGTCGCTGGCCTGGGCCGCAAAGGGGTGCGTCGGGCTGTGGATCGGGGGTATGCTCAATAGAGCCGGCATCTCGTGACTCGCCAGCCGGGCGGGCCGCATGCGCGTGGCGGCGTCGGGCCTGACCGTGGTTGTTTTCTCTTTGTGCGGCGACATGAGCCCCTCCCAACAGGTTAATTTTTCGGCTGAATTTCCAAACGGTACACCGTCTGCGCCGGTTTGTTGGCCTCGATCAAATAGCGCACCATCTGCTCATCCACCGACTGCCCGGCGGCGGGGGTCAGGCGCACGCAAAAAGTGTGCGCGCCGTCTGGGTTCTCGATCACCTCGACCGGGCAACCCACGCCGACTTCTAGCAGGCGCGCCAGGCCTTTTTTGGTGCCGCGCCAGTCATACCATTCGACGGCGGCGCGCAAGATGGCCCGCCGTTGCGCCAACGGCCAACGGTCGTCCAGTTCCAGCCCCAGCCAGGCGGCCAGGGTGGGCAAAAAGTTCTCCGGGGCGGTGCGTGGATCGAGCAGCAGACTGAAATGGGCGATCAACTGTTCAACCGGCCCCAGCAGGTCTTCAAAAATGAGCAGGTATTGGCCCAAAAAAGGGTCCTCGCTGAAATAATAGGGCAGGTATTGCAGCCAGCGGCTCGGCAGCCAGCCGCCACCCGACTCGGCGGACATGCCCACCCACGACTCGATGGGCAAACGAGGCGGCGAGCCTCTGACCGGCGGAAGAGGCCGCGCCGGTTGTTCGGCCGGTGGCTCGGCCTGGATCGGTGCCGGCATGGCCGGTTCGGGCGCGGCGGGGGCCTCTTGTACTCGCAGTCCGCCGAAAAGTTGTTCGTCTGGCTTGACCGCCGGCTCTGTTGTCGCCTGCAAGGTGAGGGTAAAAGGTCCCATAGTGATGCGGTCGCCATCGCGCAGTTCGCGGGGCTGATTGGCCGGCAGAGGAATGTCATTGACAAAGGTGCCGTTGCTGCTGCCCAAATCTACAATGCGATACGGCTGGCGATCACAGAAAATCTGGGCATGCCGCCGCGAGATCAGGCTGTGCGCCAGCGGCAGGTCATTGTCGGGTGGAGGCAGCCGCCCGATGCGCAGGATGGGCCGGTCGAGGAGGATGGTTTGCGGCTCTTCGCCCGGCGCGGCAATCACCAGTTTGCCCCAGTCAGCCATAGTGTCTCCCTGTCTACCTGGCCTCGGCCCGGATGGTGTGTTTGTCGCTGACGATCATTTCGTGGCCCAACAGTTCGATCTTGTGGCTTTCCCAGTGAGTGGCGTTTTGCGGATCCAGCCAGGCCATTTTGAGGTCTTGGATGTATTCAACACCCGGAATCGTCTGGACGCAGGCGTACAGGTCCGACAGGTACAGGTCGCGGCCGAACGGCCAGCCCTGACTGTCATTTCCGCCGACAAAGGGGTTGAGAAATTCTTCCAGGCGGGCGGCGATGGTCTGTTCCAGGCGGCGCGGCTCGGCCTGTGAGTGCGCCTTGACGGTGGCCGATACGACCACACGCCGATAATCGGGAGAACGCACTGCAAGTTGGGCGGTCAGCGGGCGGTGATCGTCCAGCCGCTCCTGGATGCGGCGACGCAGGTCGTCGCTCAGGGCAAGCAGACTGATCGGCACATAGCCATGCGTCAGGTGATCGGGCAGGCGCGGAATGACCAGGATGTAAATCTGGCCCGGCCCGGGGCAGCCATCGGCGGCGGTCAGGGTGGTTTGCAGGCAGCGCACTCGTGCCACCTCGGCGGCAAATTCCAGGCCGGTCAGGTGTTCAAAATCGGCGGCGGTGACGGCGCGACGACGGGTGCGTAGCATGTGCGGAGCGCGCAGTTTGGCGTCGTCCAGGCTTTCGGCGTCAAGGCCGCCGCTGGCCGGCTGGCGGTTGATCACCCGGTCAATGTAGGGGATGGCGGTTTTCATCTCGGTGACTGCGCCGGCGCGCACGTTGCCGACTGCGCCGCCGCCGTATCGGTAGGACGAAAAGCGGATGATGGCCCCGCGCGGCGGGATGGCTCCGTAGCGATGGATGGTGCCGTCGGGTTGGCGCAGAGCCGGCCCAAAGCAAATTTCGCCGCTGATGCTATCGCAGGTGAAATGGCGATCCTCTGCCTGCGAGCCGCCAAAATCATCCACTTCTTGCCAGTCTTGCCACGTTTGCGTGTCGGCCTGCCAAACCTGCACATGCTCTTCTGGGCGGCGCGGCAGGAGGGGGGTGTGTTCCAGGTGAAATACCTGGCCTGGCGAGCCATCGGAGCGGCCCAATGTTTCCTGGCGCACGGTGGCAGAATGAGTGGCCGGCACGGCGCCGCCCCAACTGAACACGTTTACGCCGCGCAGCTCGGGTGAGGCGGTATAGGGTGGTTGATCTGCGGCCGGGTCGCTCACCTGGATGCGCACCCAGCAGGCCGTCGCTTCGCCGATGGTGCGTGGGGTCATGCCGTCGGGCAGGTGCAGTTTGATCTGTCCCGACCAGTTCAGACCGCCGGTGCCGTCCTCTTCCAGTTCGGCCTCTTGCCATTCGCCGCCGCACCAGGCCTGATAGCGCAGCGGGGCGTAATCGGGCATGATGCCTTTGCCCTGGGCGCGCACACAATCCAGATCGATCCCCAAAATGTGATAGTCGAGCGGCTGGGTCAGCCCCAGATAGAGCGCATCGCCGGGCTGAGGCAGGTCGGAAAAGGGGCGAAATTCGCGACCGAGGCGGCGCAGGCCGATGGGGGTGTATTGGTCGCCGCGCCGGGCCAAAATGTGGGTGAACTGCGGCACGCGGATGGTGAACGGGGCGTCGGTGGTAAATACCACTGCTTCACGGCCCTCGACGCGGGCGGTAGATGCTTCGATGCCGGCGGGCAGGTGAACGTCTTGCGGCTGCGGCGCCGACAGCCAAAAGGTGAGGGTGGTGCGGCTGGCGGCGGGGCCTTGCAGGCGAATGCCGATCAGTTCCATCAATTTGACATAGTGCCTGTCGGGTACCTGGTTCAGGCGATACAGCAGCGTCTCGGTCATCCAGGCAAACAACTCGATCAGAGCCACGCCAGGGTCGCTGACATTGTGGTCGCTCCATTCGGGGCAGTAGAGCGGAATTTTCTTTTTGGCCTCGTTCACCAGGTCTTGAAAGGTGCGATCATCGAGGTTGGGCGTGTTGAGCGACATAGTTATTCTCCGGGGATCAGGTAAAATGGGTACACCAGGCTGCGCTGGTCGCGGGTGGCCTTGATGCGGTAGCGGATGTCAATCAGCAGGCGGGCGTCGTCGTCAGGATCGGGCTGCACATCCACCTCAATGTCCTGGATGCGCGGCTCCCATCGTCCCAACGACAGGCGCACGGTGCGCCGAATCTGGTTGGCTGTTTGGCTGTTGTTGGGCATAAAGACCAGGTCTTGCAGGCCGCAGCCAAATTCGGGGCGCATCACCCGCTGGCCCGGTGAGGTGCGCAGGATCATGAGGATGGCCTGCTCGATCTCGGCCGCGCCGCCGACCAGTTCGATCTGTCCGTGTGGTCCCAGTCGCGGTGGAAAAGCCCACCCTTTGCCGATCACATCCTGACTCATTGTTATTGTCCCTTGTCTACTCAATTAATCTTGACCAGCGAGCCTTGAATTTCGACCACACCGCTGCTCTTGACCTGGGTGGCGGTCTGGCCATTGATTTCGAGTTGGAGCCCTTGAATGTTGATGCTGCCGTTGGCGTTAATGTCCAGGTTGCTGCCGGCCTGGATGGTGATGGCCTGGCCGGCCTTGAGCTCAAGTTCTCCCTGACAGTTGACGGTCACAGAGCCGTCTTGATCGTTCAGGGTGAGGGTCAGGCCGCCGTGGGTTTGCAGTTCGACGCGGGCATTTTCGTCATCCAGCAGCACAAAATGTCCCCCGGCGGTTTCCAATCGCATCAGCGCGCCCTGGTCGTCCACCCAGGTGAGGGTGTGTCCCTGGCGGGTTTTGAAGCAGCGCGTATGCACCTGTCCGTCTCGCACGGTTTCTTGAATCGGCAGGGGGGGCTTGTCTATGCCGTTCCACAGGCTGCCGATGACCAGGGGGCGATTGACATCGCCGTGTTCAAAGGCCACCAGCACTTCATCGTTGACTTCGGGCAGGCAGTATAGGCCGCGTTCGTCGCCTGCGCCAATGCCCATCACCCGTGCCCAGCCGCTTTCCACATCGCCGGACAGCCAGGGATATTTGAGTTTGACTCTGCCCTGTCCTTGATCGTCCTTGTTGTTGGTGACAATGCCCACCACGACGTGCTCGCCGAGATGTCCGCCGACGGTGGCGTGTTCGGCATTGCCAGACAGCAGGTGGCTGAGGGTGTCGGGGCTGCGGCCCGAGACCTTGAATTCGGTGGTGTATTGGCCGCGCGTGCTATAGATGTGGGTGGCCGATGTAACCAGGTATTGTCCGCTGAACCGTTCGCCCAGGGCGGTTAATTTGACCGTTGTTCCGGCCTTGAGGTCTGGGGTGCCGATGCAGCGGCCCTCGGCTTGAATCAGGTTGCCGCCGATTTGGTCGAGCAAGGCCTGGGCCAGGGCGTCGGCTTCGGCCTGGCTGTTTACCGGGCGGCTGACCACGATGCGTCGTCCGCCGGTTTGTGCCTCGCGCGAGGCGGTGGTGTCGGGGGCGGCGGTGCTGCGTCTGGCACTCCCTCTGATTTCGGCTTTGGTTTTGGCGTCCCATCCCTGCACCGCCACCTCGTCTACCTGTTCGATCAGGGTCAGGCGGGGACGAAAGGCTTCTAGCCGGACGCCCCATTCCAGTTCGAGGGGGGCGATGGCCGGCTCGCCGCCCGGTTTTTTGAAATAGAGCGTGCGGTCACGGACGTACAGATCGTACCCGTTGCGCTGCGCCCGCCCGCGCAAAAAGGCCATGTGCGTCTGGTTGAATTCCAGCACGTGATCATGAACCTGATCTGTGGCATCTATTTCGGCGCGCAGACCCACTTCTTGGGCAATTTGTTTGACCATATCACTGTCGGTGACGCGCACAAAGGCGCGGCTGTGCGTGCCGCGATGCAGGCGATGAGAACGGTCATAGCCGCGCACGGCCAAAATGGCGTGGGTGCCGGGGGCAAAGTCGGGTTCGAGCGCCGTGATCTCGCCGCGGATCAATTCTTGCTCTGCGCCGCCCTCCGGCGGGGTGACGCCTATCTCGATGGCTGCGCCCAGCTTGAAGGGGCCGTGATCGAGCCATTCCAGTTTTTCATCGTGAAAACGGATCAGCACCATGTCGGGCAGGTGCAGGTTGCTGTCTACCGACACATCCAGCAGATCGTCCATCAGGCCGGGCGGCAAGACCCGCCCGTCCACGCGAATGATAAAGTGACTGATCGGTCTTTCGGGTGTGGGCATTTCAGATCAACGGGGGAATGAGCAACCGTTGGCCGGGCCGCAGGTGCAGCGGATCGGTCAGGCGGTTAGCCTGGGCGATGCGGCGCCACTCGGCGGCGTCGCCATATTCTTGAAAAGCGATCCAGTCCAGGCGTTCGCCGGCTTGTGCCAGGCGAATTTTGTGCGTCTCGCCGCCGCCCGAAGTGGGGTTCTGCCTGCCAAAGTCCTCTTCGTCGGTCCATTGCCGCAGGGTCAGGTCTACGGTGGCCCGCAGCGGCACGCCGTCGCGGCTGAACAGGGTAAATTTCTGGCTCATATCGGTGATGACGCCGGTAAAGGTCAGGCCGGCACCCCACTCGAATACCACCGGCGGCGGGGTGCTTTTTTGCGACCCCTGGTTTTTTTTGTCCGATTCGATCATCATCAACTGCCACAATTTGTCGGTGTGGGTGCGCACGTCCTGGCTGCTGTCGTCGCGACCGGTATAGGTGTCGAAAAAGAGTTGCAAGCGCAGCGTTTGCGGGCCGCCTTGCTCAAAGGTCAATCCCGGTACGTTTTTGCCTTTTTTCTTGGTCTGCGTCCACTGGTTTTGTTTGGACAGGGTGTATTCGTTCGGGTTGAACATGCAGTAGACAATCTGACCGGTGTCCTGTTTGTTATACAGAGCGGCAGCCATCAGGCCGCCTCGCGTGGTGGGCATAGGGTAATGCTCCTTTACCTGCCTACAGGCCATCTCGTGTGGTGGGCATAAAATAATGCTCCTTTACCTGCCCATATCTCGCTCTCGTTCGATAGCCAGACGTTGGCGCACGAGCGGGTAGACCTGGCGGGCCAGCCATTCGATGTCCGGCGTCGGCCGATCCTCGTCGGTGGGTTCGGCGCGAGTCGGTTCGGCGGTTTGCGGCAAAACCGTTGGCGGTGTGCCAGCCGGTTGGACAGCAGCCGGAATCAGAGTTGGTGACAGGGCATCCTGCAAATCTTGGGCGTCGCGGATGGTGCGTTGGATGGCAGTGGCGCCAGGTATGGCGGTGGCGCCAGGTATGGCAGTGGCGCCAGGTATGG
>CAYVBK010000003.1:0-163377 GCA_964449465.1 uncultured Anaerolineae bacterium | reverse complement strand
CGGTGGCGCCAGGTATGGCGGTGGCGCCAGGTATGGCGGTGGCGCCAGGTATGGCGGTGGCGCCAGGTATGGCAGTGGCGCCAGGTATGGCAGTGGCGAATGTCGAGCCGGGTGTAGTCGTTGATGTTTCGACCGATGCCGGTGTCTCGACCGGTGTGCTGGCAGGTGTGCTGGCCCATGCGGACGCAATCGGTGCACCGGCAGGGATGGCTGGAGGTGCAGAGACGCGTTGCGAAATGTCCCTGCCCGGGCGGCCTGGTTGGGCGGCCTGGATGGGTGTTGGGGCCGACACAACCGGTTGGGGCAGCAGAGTGACAGCCGCGCGGGTAGCGGTGCGGTTGGCGGCGGGCAGAACGCGGGCGATGGGCCGGGGCGGTTCTGCCGCAGTGGGCATCAGTGATGGTGGCGCGGGTGGGCTGATGTGGGATTGCACGCGGGCTGGCGGTCGGTGTATTTCATCTGGCAGGAGGTCTGGCATTTCGGCAGAGTCGAAACGATCCTGACTCTTTTCGCCTGATCTGGCCGGCCCCGAACGAGTCGCGGGGGTTGTGAGTTTGCTCCAGAATCGAACTAAGCCCGCCATCGGCTGGCCGGTGCCTGACCGGAGCGGTTCTGCCGCAACCGGCGGCACAGGCAGGCCGATATAAGGCCGCACGCGGGCCGTCGGCCGTCGGTTTCCATCTGAAGGGCGGCCTGTCATTTCGGCCACGTCGAGCCAGCCAGGACTCTGGTGTTCTGATCGGGCTGGTACCGCAGTGGTTGGTGCCGTTGCGGGCCGGGTCCCAAATGCCAGGGTGCTGGCCATTGGCCGACCGGAAGGTCGGTCGGCGGCCGGACGGAGCGGTTCTGTTGCTGCAGACAGAGGTGTCGGCGGCGTGGATGGGCCGATGTGAGGCTGTACACGAGCTATGGGCCGGCCGGGGTGTGCGGCTGGGCCAGGTGTGGGGCTGAGCAGTTTTGCCGCAATGGGCAGTTTGCCGGTTGGCTGGGCGGCCGGCGCGGCGTGGGGCAGAACGCGGGCGATTGGCCGGCCTGAGTGGGTGGCAAGGTCAACGGCCTGATCGTCGCCTCGCCGGGGCGGTTCCGTCATAACCGGCGGTTCACCGGGAGGCGGGGTGACCGGCAGGGTGCGGGCGATTGGCTGGCTTGAGCGTGTGGTTGGGCCAGGGGTTTGATCCGGCGAGCTGAATGGCCTGGTCGCAGGGAGTAGTGCGTCGGTGAGGCGGCCAGAGACCTCGCGAGCGGTTGGCAGTCGGGCTTGATCTGGCCCGCTCCGGTTCGCGCCCGAATCCATCTCAGAGGCCGCCGGCGCGCTAGAGAATCGAGACACACTCACCGGTTGGGCCGGCTGTGTGGTGAGGGATGAGGGACGGCGGCCTGTCTTGCCGGTGGCTTGTGCCGGCGGGGTTGCCTGTTCTTGTCGCCGGGGAATGGCTGCGCCTGGCGGCGGTTCTGGTGTCGGCGTACGCGCTGTTTGAAAAGGGGATGTCTCGGCGAGGGGGCGGCGCGGCGGGGTAGCGGGCGTGCCGCGCAGCGCCCACAGCGACTCCCACTGCGCATCTATGACCGGCGCCGGCGGGGTCTCGTCTGCAGGTCCCTGGCCGGCCTCGTCAGCCTCGTGGGGGGCAGACGGCAGAGCAAGGCGAGGGATGGCCAGGGGCAGCGGCAGGTCGGGCGAGGGCATCAGCCCCGGCCGGACATAGCGAGTGGGCGGCCGGCGATCGATCAAAGCCAGTCTGGGCAGAGGGTGGATTGTCCGGCGCAATACCGCAGCGGGGGCGCGGTTTTTGATCTGGCGGGCAAAGCCGGTCAGCAGAGCGTTTTTCTGCGCTTCTGGAGTGGGCGGCGCGGTGTCGGGCCGGTTGGGCGCATCGGGTTGGTCCAATGTATCAGGTCGCTCCAACACATTGGGCCGATCAAATCCATCGGGCCGCCGCAACCGCCGCAGCCACTCTCTCAGTCTATTCAAAATGGGGTTTGCAGAAACAGGGTCTGACATGGTCTCTCATTTGCCCACGCTGAGGCTGTGGTAGGCCAGCTCTAGCGTCTCGATGGCGGCCTGACTGTTGCCCGAAGCAAAAGAAGGGCCGCTCCATTTGGTCGGAAAGGCCTTTTCCAGGTTCCAGCGCAGCACCTCTTGCGATTGGCTGTTGTACAAGATCACCGACACATCGCGCTGACAATCCTGAATCTGACCCTGCGCCACGTCCATGTACCACTGTAGCAGCTCGCTGGATGCAGTGATGCCGCGTTTGAGGGTGATCTTGCCGGCCTTGATCCGGCCGGGAAGTTGATGGATGGCGTGATTGAGGCCACCTTCGGCTTGCTGATGCACTTCGATCTCTAGTGTGGGCAAGGTGCACTCGGTAAAGGTGGCTTGATTGATGCCGTCAATTTGCACCACGAACCGAAAAGCGGCCAGCACATCAGTGCGGAGACTGTCGGCGGGCATGACATCCTCTCATTTCTCGCTCCTGGTTTTCATGTGCGAAAATCGCACATTGCCAGGCATGAAAATACCGGGTGAGAAGTTTGGCACGCCCTTGGAGCGTGCTGAAAAACCCTCTCACCACCAAGACACAAAGGACACAAAGCACTTCTAAAAACTCAACAGTATCGCAAATCTTTGTGTTCTCGGTATCCTTTGTGCCAAACCAGATCATGGCGGGCCTTGTCGCTCGCGCTCCAGGCGGGCATCCTGGAGCAGCAGCTCGTACACACGGTCGGCCAACTGCTCCAGTTCATCTGCCGGCAAGGGCGTTTCTTGGGTCGGAGCCTCTTGCTCGCTCATAATCGCTCCTGTCCCGATTCGTTCAGGCGGGTGTTGATCTGGGCTACCTGCTGCGCCCAGATGTGTCGTTCGGCGTGCTCCATGTTGAGAATGGCCTCATAATCCCAATGAAAATGATAGGCCAGATACGCTACCTCCTCCAGGAGACGGTTGAGGGGGTAGCGCATCATTCCCCCAGGTGCGACACCTCGGCTTCAAAAGACTGGCCGCAGGTGGGGCAGGTCACCTGGACAATGCTGGCGCCTCCTTGATTGATGCTGCGGTACAGGTCTTGCAAAAAGGCCAGGTCGGCGGCATAGAGGTTTTCGATGGTGTGGGTGGTGATGGCTTGCAGGTTGCCCAGCCGGGTGATCACCCGCGCCAGCAGAATGACCGTGAGATAGGCCTCGTTGGCCTGGACGCGGGGATCGCGCAGTGGGGCAATCTCGTCCATCGTTGTGGCCAGGCGCATGGCTCCTTTTTGGTGAACCTGTCCTTCGTCGTCTACATAGCCGATGGGCAGGGTGAATTCGTATTCGGTGCGTACGGGCATGTTATCCTCCGCTGCCGGGGTGACCTCTAATCAACTAAACCTTGACCCGCTTGAGGCCTTCGTGGGTGATCACCAGTTCTTCGATGCCAAACTCGTTGCTGTCGGCCTTCATGGTGGGGCCAGACACTTTGAGCGGCCAGGCATTTTCCATATCCCAACGGGCCACCGGCTCGAGGGCCTGATTGTACATGATGATCGAACCACTGTGTCGGGCTTTTTCTACTTTGCCCTCAATCACCTCTTCGCGCCAGTCCCAGATGTCCATGTTGGAGGTGATGCCGCGCTTGAGGGTGACGTTTTCCCACTTGAGGCGGCCCGGTATTTTTTGAATAAACTCGCGGCCTTTTTCATCCACCACCTTGTGTTCGATCAACTCGTGTTCCGAGCCGATGCCGGTACATTCGGTGAAATAGCCTTTGACCACTCCTTGCACTTCAATGGCGTAATGAAAACTGACCAAAGGATCGCGCGTGTCTGCCATAATTTATCCTCCTGTATGCTGAAACTGTGTTCTTTTTACTCTGCCGCGCCGCCGGCCCATTGGCTGATTCGGAAGATGACAAATTCGGCCGGCTTGACCGGCGAGATGCCGATTTCGATGATCAACTGTCCCAGGTCGCGGGTTTCTTGAGGATTGGTTTCCTCATCACATTTGACATAAAAGGCCTGATCGGGTGTTGTGCCAAAGAGGGCGCCGCTGCGCCAGACCACGGTGAGAAAAGAGCGCACATCGCGGCGCACCCGCGCCCACAGATCGGCGTCGTTGGGTTCAAAGACCACCCATTGCGTGCCGCGCTCGATGGATTCTTCGACCATGTTGAACAGGCGGCGCACGTTGACATAGCGCCAGGCCGGGTCGCTGGAGAGGGTGCGGGCGCCCCACACACGGATGCCGCGTCCGGCAAAGCTGCGGATGCAGTTGATGCCCAGCGGGTTGAGGATGTCTTGTTCGCCTTTGGTCACCTGGACGGGCAGACCGGTGGCGCCGCGCACCACCTCGTTAGCCGGGGCTTTGTGGACGCCGCGCTCGCTGTCGCTGCGGGCATAGATGCCGGCCATATAGCCCGATGGTGGCACCAGGCAAGAGCCGCCGCCGCCGCTCAAATCGGCGACTTGGAGCCAGGGGTAATACAGGGCGGCATATCGGGTATCGTAATTGGCCGACAACCGCCATTCCTTTACCTGCTGCGGGCTGAGGTCGGGCGGGGTGTCGAGGATGGCAAAGCAGTATTTGTTGCGCTCGCAAAATTCATACATAGCCATCTGCACAGCCTGCACGCCCTTGAGGTCGAGTTCACCGTTTTGATAGCTTGTCATCAGATCGGGTGCGGCCAGCATGGTCACGCCTTCGATGGCTTCCAGGCCACCAATGCTGGTGCGGGCAGACACGTCGCCTTTATAGTCGGCCACTGTGAGGGCGCGGGTCTTGATTTCGCCGCCGGCCAGGGTATAGACGCCTGCCCGGGGTTTGATGCTGCCCTTGACCGATTTGACGGTAATCAGCCGCGAGCGGGCCTGAATTGCCGTGGCCACATGGGCGTCGCCCTTGCCCATCGTCAGCCCTTCCAGGGTTTCGGTTGGGCTGCCGCCGGCCTGCACCACCAGGGTAAAGGTTTCGCCCTCGCCATCGCGCACCTCAACCTGAATGGCATTGCCTTTGGTCCCGCCCTCGCGGGCCTGGATTTCAATGGCCGGGCTGCCTTTTTCATCGCCGGCCGGCAACAGGGCTGCGGCCGCCGTCGCCGCACCGGGGATGGCCGATTGGCCCAACGTTTTCAGGCTGACCACATAACAGCGGCTGCCGCCGTTTTGGAAATAGCCATAGACGGCATAGGGTAGATAGGCGCCCGGCACAAACCCACCGAATTTTTGCAAAAACTGGCTCCAGTTGGTGATCAAGATGGGTTTGCCCAATTCTTCGGCTTTTTCTGTCCAGCCTACCAGGGCGGCCACAGCAGTGCCCACTGCTTCGATGGGGCGGGTGCCGCGATCTACTTCTTCCATGTACACTCCGGGTGCAAGATATTCTGGCATTGTGTCCACTCCTTTTTGAACAATTCGGTTTTTTGAACAATTCGGCCATCAACAAAAATTTGAACCTGGGAAGCTGTCCGAGATCCCCGAACAAGTTCGGGATTCCGACAGCCTCAAGTGGGGCAACGGATAGTCTCTCCGACCAACTGCTAGACGGGCAGATCATACATGGTCAGGTCGGCTCGCCCTGATGGGATGGTGATGGGGTGATCGGCTGTGCGTTCGCCGGCCACGACGCGCAGGGTATACGAGCCGGGCGACAGGCCACTCAAGGTATATCGGCCAAACGAGTCGGTGCGCACGCCCTGCCCGCGCTCTATCAGCCAGACCTGCGCATCGGCGATGGGTTGGCGGTCGGTCTGCTCATAGACCATGCCGCCGATTTGGATGAGCGTTTCGGGCCTTGCGTTGGGGTGAGCCTGAGCGATGGCGATGCGCTTGGTGAAAACGACCGGGCCGCTAAAGGCATAGTCGCGCTCTACGGCCAGGGTGACCACATAGTTGATCGCCGGCTTGAGTTCGTTTTCCATAACATTCCACAGGTCTGACAGATTTTGCATAAATTCAGGGGCCTGGGCGGTTTGGGTGACGAGGGGAAAGGGCTGATGGCGCAATTCCCCTTGCAGCAAGTCGGCGGGCAGTACGGCCGCCGATGAAAGGGCCACCAGCACCCGCCACAAGATGGTATGCTCGTCGCCCACCTCGTTGGTCCAGGCGGTCAACAGATACGAGAGGTCTACGCGCAGGGGGGCAATTTTTTTGCTGACCTGGCCGTTGGGCTGGCGATCTATGATCCATTCGCGGCTGCGCAGGTCGCGGTTTTCGCGAATGTCGTACAGATAGCAGTTGATCGCTGGGCGGGTGAGTCCGGCGGCCCAGTCGCGGGTGGGCTTGTCAAAGCGCACCTCGATCTCGGTCGGATCGAATTCGCCTTTGGTCAAGATCAATTGTTTGATCGTTTCATCCAATGATTTGATCATGATGCATCATTGTCCTATGTCGAATTCTCGCTTGTCTACCAGGCGGCCCATTTTTTGAAATTCGCGCCGGGTGGCCCACAAGATGTGTTGCATGTGGATCGCACCGCCATCGCCGGCGGCCAAAAAGGCGGCAGTGAGGGCAATGTTGCGGATGTTGCCGCCGCTCAACGGATAGCGAGCCGCCAACTGTTCCGTGTCCACGTCGGCGGCGAGGGGCGCCTGAGGTGGAAAAGCGAGTTGCCAGATGCGCTGTCGCGCTGTCGCGTCGGGGTAGGGAAATTCGATGGTAAAGTGCATGCGCCGCAAAAAGGCTTCATCCATGTTTTTGCTCAGGTTGGTGGTGAGGATGACCAGGCCGTCATAGGCTTCCATCTTTTGCAGCAAATAGCTGATCTCGACGTTGGCATAGCGGTCGTGGGCGTCGCGCACTTCGGAGCGTTTGCCAAACAGCGCATCGGCCTCATCAAAGAGCAGGATGGCATTGCTGTGATAGGCGGCGGCAAAGATGCGCTCCAGATTTTTCTCGGTTTCGCCCACGTATTTGCTAACGATGGTGGACAGGTCAATCTGATACAACTCCAGTTGCAGGTCGGCGGCGATGACCTGGGCGGCCATCGTTTTGCCGGTGCCGGACGGCCCGGCCAGGAGGACGTTCAGCCCTTTGCCCAGGGCCATTTTGCGCTCAAAGCCCCATTCGCCCATCACTACCGGGCGGTAGCGCATGTGATGGCCCAATTCGCAGAGTTGGGCCATGCGCTCGTCGGGCAGCACCAGGTCGGCCCAGGTATAGCACGGTTCGATGCGACGCGCCAGCTTGCCCAACTGATCGCCAGAACGGGCGCGGGCAGCCGCAAACAGGTCGGCGGCGGTGATGTGTCGCTGATCGGGCGGTCGTTGTTGTGCGCGGTGGCAGGCATCTTGCACGGCGTCCTGTATCTGTGATCCGTCCAGGCGAAACATGCCCGACACGGCGGCAATGTCTGCGTCGGGCAGCGCATGCTCGCTGCCCAGATGGTGCTGCCACAGAGCGCGGCGCATCGCATAGGTGGGCGTGGGCAGGTGGATTTGTGCCAGGCGCGGCGTGGATAGCAAAATATGGTCGGGTTGCCAGTGTGCCTGCTCGACCGGCAGGATGTGGATGGCCGGGTATTCTCGAATGACGCGATGCAGGTCATCGAGCGGCCATGCGGTCGGGCGATCGTCTGTTTGCGCCCAGTCGCTATAACCATCCCAATAAATGGCCGCGCCGACCAGGTGTGCGTTGCGCGCCAGCCGTCTCAGCATGCGCTCCATGTCGTCCGATCCATCGGCCAGGCAGGTCAGGTGGACGGTCAGCAAGGAGCTGTTCCAGCGGGCGCAGAGCGATTGGGCCACCCGGTGCGTCAATCGCCGGTCGGTGCTGCGCAGGGCAACGAGACGCGTTCCCAAAGATGGATCACTCCAGTCGCCTGGCGCATCTGGCGGGGTGGTAGTTTCGAGTGGCAGGGCAGCGAGAGAGGGGGATGGCAGTGTCCAACTGCTGATTGCGCGCGTGCGGGCATCCTCAAATGGTTGTAAAGGGTCGGCATCGCGCAGCAAAAATTCCACCAGGCCGGGGTCGAGCTTGAAATATTGCGCCAGCAGCGGCGCGTGCGGCTGGGCCGGCCCGTTGAACAGGGCGATCACCTGATGGTGAAGCAGGGGGGCATTTGGCGCAAAGCGCGGGCGGGCATCCAGGCGTTGTTGTGGCGTCTCACAAAACAGGTTCAGGGCCAGGGAGACGCTGGGGCGTTTGCGGGTGACATCATCTTGCAGGTAGGCGAAAAAACGGCTATAGCGCAGATCGAGCTCGGGGGCCAGTCCCAGCAGCACAATGTCCATGTCCAGCGGGGTCAGGCCCAGCCGCTCGCGCAGGCGGTCCAGGCTCAAGGCAATGCCGGCATGCAGCGAATCGGCGCGGCGGTGGGCGATTTCGGTCGAGATGCGTTCCAGGATGGCAGAATCAAAAGAGGGGTGAGCGATTTGGTCGCTGCCGGGATAGACGCCCGCAAACAGAGCATCTATCTCGGCGTCGGAAATATAGATGCCACGAAATTCGCCGTCGGTGGGTGGCAGGTCGGCATTGGCCTGTCGCCATCGCCATACCTGGCGTTGGATCATCAGGTCCAGGCGAAACATTTCGGCATATAGATGCTCGCGGCTGGTGCAAAAGGGGTTGCTCATAGAGCTTGCCTGATAAAGCCGGTCCCGGATTGAGTGGTGTTGATGGTGCAGTTTCAGTGTATGCGGTTCATGTTAGCACAAATCGGTCTACAAGTCTAGTCGGGGCGAGGGTAAACCTCGCCCCCTGGTTATTTTTGTATCAGGCGAGCTTGTTTTTGGGCGTGCATATTCAACACCTTGCGCTGTACCTCGACCAGGCGGGCGCCGCGCAGCGGGAAAAAGGTGAGGATGAGGGCGCCCAGCAGCATGGCCAGGCCAGGGATCAGGCCGATCAGGGCTTTCATACCCCACAATGCGCTGGCTGGCTGATTGAGATAAATCTGGCCTTGATTGGCCTCACGGGTGACAAAGCCGGTGGCCTGGAGGATGAACGGCGACAGGGTCAGAGCTACCGATTGGGCCGGTTTGGTCAGCAGGGCATTGACGCCGAAAAATGCCCCTTCGCGGCGCACGCCGGAGCGCAGTTCGTCTTCATCGGCTACCTGGGCAAACAGCACGTTGCTCAGCGTTTGCGGGCCGGCGAGCCCAAACCCGGCCAGGGCCAGGCAAACCGGGATGAGGGTGTCGGGCAGGATGGCAATGGCGGTGAGGGCCACGCCGGCCACCACCAGCAAGAGTTGCTGTGCGCCCACCACGCCCAGTCGCCGTCGCAGCAGCGACGTGATCGGCACGCCGATGATCAACGGGATGAACAGAGCGGCGATCAACACCAGCGAACTGGTTTTCAGCACATAATCGGCCACATAAAAGAGTGCGCCCAGAATCAGAGATTGCATGAGGATGGACATGAAATTTTGTGCCACCAGGATCAAAAAGGCCTTATTGGTGAACGTATAGCGGATGGACGGCCATAGAGGGAGTGGCTTATCTACCAGGTGAAATTCGGGGCGTTCTTTGACCTTGAGGGTGGTGATCACAATCAGGGTGGCGCTGATGATGCCGACGGCGATCATGGATAGCTGCAAGGGCAAAAAGCTGGGTGCGCTGCCCGCTTTGGGGCGAAAAAAGTCGGGAACGACAAAGCCCAAAATCATCCCCAGCAGGCCAAATAGCGACGATGAGATTTGCAGGCCGTTGCGTTCGGCGTCCGATTCGCTCACTTCGGGTAGCAGGGCCGAATAGACCAGGCCGATGATGGTATAGGCGGTGTCATAAAGCAGCATGGCAACCAGCATCCAGGCGAACAAGGCCGTCTGGCCGGCCCGCTGTGGTGCAAACCACACCAGGATAAAGGTGAGGGCCAAAAAGGGCGCCGTAAAGCGCATATAGGGGATGCGGCGGCCGTGTTTGGAACGGGTGCTATCGGTGATATAGCCGAACAGCGGGTCGTTGATGGCATTCCAGATGGCATAGAGGGTCGAGGCGATGCCGATCCAGCGGGCCTGAAGGCCCAGGTAGTCCTGGTAAAAGATGGGCAGCAGCGCGCCGTACACGCCCGAGACGAACGAAGTGCCCAGCGCGGCCACCCCCCAGGTGATCTTGTAGCCCAAACTGAGTTTGACGGGTTCGAGATGTGATTCGGTCATAGTCTCCTCTCTTGAATCAGGTAGAATGGTGGTTTTTTATAGAGCCTCGGGCAGCGGGCGAGGCTGAGAGAGTGGTGGCGTTGGTTTGGACAGGTCTGGTTTCGACAGGCTCAACCAACTGGCTCTTTCAGCCCGACGCTTGAGCGTCGGGCTGCTGAGAGGGCTTTTAGCCCGATGTGGTAAAGGACAGACACACGGTTGGGTTGGCTTTGTTGTCGGTGGGCAGCAGCAGGATGCCCTGTTCGTCGCTCTGGACGATGCCGCCCTCGACCGAACGTACGGCCTGGACGTTGTGCAGCAGCACCCGCCAGGGCCGGGCAGCGCCTTGGGCCTTGATGCGAATCTTGGTGCTCACGCGGCCGATCTCGACAGTCATCGCGGCGTCGCCTTGCACGGTGGGGACGTTCACTGTGGCGGTGGCGCCGTCTTGCAACTCGAACACGTGCAGGGTGACGCCGTCGGCATAGTCATAATCTGGGCGGCTGTCGTTTGCGCCCAGCGGGATGATCGAATTGGGGCGCACCAGCAAGGGCAGGCTCAAATAGCCGTGCTGCTCGCGCACCCACCGCCCTCCTTCAATGACCTGGTTGGTGAGCAGGTTGGTCCATCGCCCGGCCGGCAGGTAATAATCTACCCAACCGTCCGGCGACAGCACCGGGGCCACCAAAAGCGAATCGCCCAGCATGTACTGCCGGTCGAGGGTGTCGCAGCCCGGATCGGCGGGAAATTCCAGGGTCATGGCGCGCATCACTGGGATGCCCCGTTGGTGCGCCTGTCGCGCCGCCTCGAACAGATAGGGCATCAGCCGACATTTGAGGCGGGTGAAAAAGCGCAACACGTCGCTGGCGGTGGGGCCGTTCTGCGCGGCTTCGTCGAACATCCAGGGCACGCGGTACGAACTGCTGCCGTGCAGTCGGCTGTGCGAGGATAGCAGGCCAAAGGCGCACCATCGCTTGTACACATCGGGCGAGGCAGTTTGCTCAAACCCGCCAATGTCGTGGCTCCAAAAACCAAAACCGGACAGACACAGCGACAGTCCGCCGCGCAGGCTTTCGGCCATAGACTCGAACGTGGCCGTACAGTCGCCGCCCCAATGCACCGGAAACTGCTGCCCGCCCACAGTGGCCGAGCGGGCAAAGACGGCCGCGCCGCCGCGACCCAACCGCTCTTCCAATACCTCAAACACCGTTTTGTTGTATAGGTATGAATAATAGTTGTGCATCTTGAGCGGGTCTGCACCGTCAAAATAAACCACGTCGGTGGGGATGCGCTCGCCAAAGTCGGTCTTGAAACAGTCTACGCCCATATCCAGCAGGGCGCGCAGTTTGTCGGCGTACCAGCGGCAGGCAGCCGGGTTGGTAAAATCTACAATGCCCATGCCCGATTGCCACTTGTCCCACTGCCACACACTGCCGTCGGGCCGCTTGAGCAAATAGCCGTGCTGCGCTCCCTCATCAAAAAGGGCTGAGCGCTGGGCGATGTAGGGGTTGATCCAGACGCAAATTTTCAGCCCGCGCTCCTTGAGCCGCCGGAGCATGCCGGCCGGGTCGGGGAACACCTGGCGGTCCCATTCAAAATTGCACCAGTGAAAGGCTTTCATCCAAAAGCAATCAAAATGAAATACATGCACCGGTATCTGGCGGTTGGCCATGCCCTGAATAAAGCTGCCGACGGTCTCTTCGTCATAATTGGTGGTGAACGAGGTGGACAGCCACAGCCCAAACGACCAGGCCGGCGGCAGAGCGGGGCGTCCGGTCAAGGCGGTGTAGCGTTCCAACACCTTTTTGGGCGAGGGGCCATAGATCATCAGGTACTCTAGATATTCGCCCGGCACGCTAAATTGCACTCGCTCTACCTTTTCAGAGGCTACTTCAAAAGAGACCTGTTCGGGGTGGTTGACCAGCACGCCATAGCCGCGGTTGGTCAGGTAAAAGGGGATGTTTTTGTAGGCCTGCTCGCTGGCCGTGCCGCCATCGGCGTTCCAGATGTCTACCGTTTGCCCGTTTTTGACGAATGAGGTAAAGCGTTCGCCCAGCCCATAGACGCACTCGCCTACGCTCAAAGCCAGTTGCTCGTGGATAAAGCGACCTTGCGGGGTGTCTACAAAGCCCAGGGCGCGCCATCCGCTGTGGGTGATGAGGCGGCTGCCGTCTTGAAATTCGAGTTTCCAGCCGCCGGCCTTGTTCACGTGGGCGGTCAATTGGCCGCTGGTCAGCGTGGCCGCCTGCTCATCGTTGGCGATGGCAACTGGCGTGGCCGGGCGGGTGTGGATTTCAAACTGGGGGCGGCGGACGCAGCCTCCTTTGTGGTGATAGGCCTGCACGCGGATGACGTTTTCCATCGGCGATGACAGGCGCACCGTCAACAAGCCCTGGTCCAACGTGTCGCCGCGATGCGTCACCGGGCGGGTGGGTGCGTACACGGTGAGCGAATCGGCGTCGGTTTCCACATCGTACACCTGCGCGGCGTAAAATGGGGTGACGCCAGGGCGCATTTGCCAGTAACCATCGGTAAATCTCATTTTTTCTCCTTGTTGTATCTTTTTATCCGCGCGGCAGGTTCATAAACATCGAGCCGGGCAGGTTAAAGCCATACTGCTTGAACACCGCATCGCAAGTGGGGCGCACGCCGGTGGGCCCGTGATAGCCTTTGATCTTGCCTTCGGACGTGTCACCCTCGTCGAAAAACTTGAAAATCTCTTGCAGCACCACTGTCTCGCCTTCCATACCTACAATTTCGCTGATGCCGGTCACTTTGCGGCTGCCGTCGCGCAGGCGCGAGGCCTGGACGATCATGTGGATGGCCGAGGCGATCTGGCGGCGCACGGTGATCAGCGGCAGGTCGGCCCCGGCCATCAGCACCAGTGTCTCCAGGCGCGAGATGCAGTCGCGGGCCGAGTTGGCGTGGATGGTGGTCATGCTGCCGTCGTGGCCGGTGTTCATGGCCTGGAGCATGTCCAGGGCTTCGCCGCTGCGACATTCGCCAACCACGATGCGTTCGGGGCGCATCCGCAGGGCGTTGACCACACAGTTGCGGATGGTCACTTCGGTGGGGCTGTCGGGCGAGGCTTTTTTGGTTTCCAGCCGCACCACGTTGCGTTGACGCAATTGCAATTCGGCGGCGTCTTCGATGGTGACGGTGCGTTCGTGTTCGGGGATGAACGCCGACAGTACATTGATCAGGGTGGTTTTGCCCGATCCGGTGCCGCCCGATACGATAATGTTGCGCCGTGAGACGACCGCCGCTTCCAGGAACGTGACCATATCCTGGGTCAACGAGCCAAAGCGCAAGAGGTCCTGGATTTTGAGCTTGTCTTTGGAAAATTTGCGGATGGTCATGTTGGGGCCGTCAATGGCGCAAGGGCGGATGACGGCGTTGACGCGCGAGCCGTCGGGCAGGCGGGCGTCAATCAACGGGTGGTCGCGGTCGGCCACGCGGCCCAGCGGCAAGACGATGCGCTTGACGATGCGCTCCACATGGTCATCGTCCAGAAATTTGAGGCCGGTTTCGGTCAACCGCCCCTTTTTTTCGACAAAAATGATATAGGGGCCGTTGACCATGATCTCGGTCAGGTCGTCGCGGTCAATCAAAGGCTGGATGGGGCCATAGCCGAAAATTTCGTTCAACACACCCTGAAAAAAGTTGTCTTTGGTGCAGTTGGGCGGCAGGCGAAAGCCGCTGCTGGCCGTCAGTTGTTCCAGGCTGCGCAGGGCCAACTGCTCGCGTTCGGGCGTGCGATCCAGGGGCAAATCCAGCGGCACGCCGGGAGCCAGCAATTTTTGGCGCAAATTGTCGGCTACCTGGATTTGCAACCGCGTCAGGGCGGCCTGCTCTTCCGAAATAAATCCGCGCTGCGGCGGCGCGTCGGCGGGGTCGGGCAGCAAGGGCGGAAAGGCCGGGTCGCGCTCTGGTTTGGGGGGCTCGGCCGGCGGTGCTTCGACCGGCGCTGTCGGCGCGGCGGCTTCGGGTTTGGGTTTGGCAGCGGGGGGTTGTTTCTTGAAGAGTGACATAGACTTGGTCCTTTCGGAATCAAAGCGTCTGGTTCAATCCGACGGTGAATTCGGCCAGCCAGTCGTTGGGCGAGGCCGGCTGCGACACGCGCTCAAATGATTGCCAGATCGGTTGGTCGGTTTGGGCCTGCATCAACTCGATGGCGCGAGTGATAAACTGCCCCAGCACCAGGGCCAGGATGGCGTCTGTTTCGCTAAAAGGGGCGTGGGCTTTGTTGAGCAGTTCGATCACGCCGATGGGCCGTGCCTGCTGGAGCAGTGGCACGCAGATGATGGAGCGGGTGAGAAAGGCAAATTCGCTGTCTACCGCGCCGGAAAATCGCCAATCCTGGCGGGGGTTGTTGACGATCACCGGCTCGTAATTTTGCAGCACCCAACCGGCCACGCCCGTGTCGGCAGGAATGCGATGCCCGACAAGTTGGGCGGCAATGCGGCCATGAACCAGCACAAAAACCAGTTCTTGGGTTGTCGGGTCGAGCAGCAGCAGCGAGCCGTCTTGGGCGCCGATGGCCTCGATGGTATTGTGGAGGTGCTGCACGACCAGGCCGACCAGGCTGGGCTGCACGCCCAGGTCTTGAATGTCCCAGTATAGCTCCATCAAGGCTTGCAGGCAGCGGTTGAGTGTGGCGATTTCAATCTTGTGCGCCTCGTTTTCTTGCTGCAAACGAGCAATTTCCTGGCGTAGGTATTGGGTGGCCGATAATCCTTCCATAAACACCTCCTGATGGCGAATCTGTCGCTGGCGAGTCTGTCGCCGCTCAGTCCAGCACCCAGCGCGGCGCGGCGCCGCGACCGGCGTCGGTGATGTAGCGCATGCGTTGGGTGACGGCAATCTGGTTTTGGCGTTCGCGCATGGCCATGCGTCGCTTGCGGGCCAGGCTGCGCCGCTGCTGCGGCCAGCCTGCGGCTATGAGTTCGATCCGCCCGACGGCAAACGCGCCGGCGTCGAGCAGGTCAATGCGCCGCCCGCTCAATTGCACGTGCAGCAGGTCGCCGGTTTGTAGCAGACCGATGCCGCCGCCGCAAAACGCTTCAGGCGTCACGTGGCCGATGGCTGCGCCGTAGGATGTGCCAGAATATCGCCCATCGCTGATCAGCATCGTCAACGGGCGCAGGCGTTGGTTGCTGTTGATGTGCTGCATGGGGGTAAACATTTCGGGCATACCAAAGGCCTCGGGTCCCTGCCCGCTGATGATCACGGCGATTTTCAAGGCTCGTTGCGCGATCATCCAATCGAACAAATCGGCGGCCGGCAAGGCGGGCGGATCGGCGCGGGTGTTGTGTCGTGCCAGAGCCAGCAAAATGTCGGGCGTCAGTGCCGGGTTGGCGCGCAGCCTGTCCAGCAGATGAATGTCCAGCAGGCCGGCGTTGGTGTCGGGTTCGTTCTCGAAAAACAGCACTGCCGCTACCTGATCGTCAAACTGGGCCAACTGTTCATCGCTCATGCCGCTGATTTTGACCACGGCCGAGTCAAAAAAATTGCCTTGCAGCACCTCGATGCCGCTGTAGGGGCGGCGCGGCTGCGACAGGATGATGGGGTTGACATTCACCCCAGAGGCCGGCATGTTGGTTTTATCGGCCAGACGGTGTCGCCAGGTGGATGCGGTCACGGTGGGGGCGTCCAGGTCCATCGGTGC
Source organism: uncultured Anaerolineae bacterium (assembly GCA_964449465.1). GTDB lineage: Bacteria > Chloroflexota > Anaerolineae > JAFGEY01 > JAFGEY01 > CAYRXM01. Next base: position 147,665 of record CAYVBK010000003.1, on the reverse strand, counting down.
GCCATTTCGTACCAGCTCGTAAAATAGCGTCTCGATGCCGCGAATGAGTCCCTCGCTGCATTGACAGGCCAGGGCATACAGGTCGCGCCCCTGGCTGAGGCTGTAATCGAACAGGTCGGGCGTGGGCGGATGGCGGCGGATGTCATCCATATCCCACACGCTCACGTCGCGCCCGGCGTAGCGCATCACCGCCACCAGGTGCATCATCAGGTTGGTCGAGCCGCCGGCGGCGCTGTGGATGCGCACGGCGTTGGCCCAGTTGGCCGTGACAATGCTCGACACGCTGTATTCGGGGCGGTTGAGGCAGGCAAACAGGCCGTCTACTGTCTGCTCGATCTGGGCGGCGGTGGGCGGTTTTGGCAGCAGTTCAACCGCCGGATGGGTGAGGCCCAGCCCGGCCACAGCGATGCGGCTGGAATTTCCTGTGCCGTTGAATGCGCAAATGCCGCCGCGTGGGTGGCAGGTGTGGACGGCCAGCCGCTTTTCGGCGTCTTGATGCTCGGATGGGGCGATCAGCCCGGCCTGCCGGGCGCGGGTGAGGATGCCTTGAAAGGCCGAGTTGGCGATGCATTGCAAAGGGTGGCTCATAGCCTGGTGCAGGTCGTCGGCGATGTCGGAATAGCCCTGCGATGCGGCGCGCCCGGCCACCTGCTCCAGGTCGGCGCGCAGATCGGGCGGAATGACGCCGCCACGCAGCACGTGCGATGGGCAGAACGAGGCCCACACTGGCGCGTCACCGCGTTGCCGGCGGGTGCGATCCAGCAGGGCCAGGCCGCAGGCGATGCCCAACGGCGTCTTGTCGCAGCCCGACAGGACGAATGCGCCATGATAGCTGTGCGCTTCGAGTTGCTCGATCACCATTTCGGCGGTGAGGTTGCGGCTGTGCAGGCTGTAGGCCATGCCGATGTTGCTCTGGGCGGTGGCGTCACAGACGACGGGAATGGAGAAATAAAATGGCACTCCGCCGTTCTGCCAGATGCGCACGGCGGCCCGCAGTGCTGTTTCCAGGTCGAGGATGTGTGCCGGGTGATCGGCCGACCCGCCGATGAGGGCGATGCGCGGGGCATTGTCTTGCAGGCGGTCGTAAATCGCATCCAGGCTGTGGCCGAGCTGGATCAGCCCCAACATACGTTCAGCGCGATGCAGCAGGCCGGCTACTGTGATCGGCTCGTTGGCTTTGCCCTGCACATTGTCGCGATAGGGGTTTTCGCCCGATTCGATGATGATGGACATGGTTGCGCTCCTGTTTTAGGCCTGGGGAATGCCCAGATCGGCGGGACCGGCAGCCGAGGCGATGGCATCGGGGGCGTATCGCCGCAGGTGGGCCAGGCCGATCTCGGCGCGACGCACCCGCTCGCGGCTGAGGGCGATGATGGTGCTTTCCAGGTGTGTGCCGCTGGGGTAGACATCGGGAGCGTTGCGCAGGCCGAATTTGAGATAGACGGGGGCGCAGAGGCGCACCAGTTCGGCGGCCTCATAGTGGCGCACAAACCCGCCGAAATTGTCCGGCGATTCGACGTAAATATCCAAAGGAATGTCTACCGATGCGCGAATGGCGGCCAGTTTGGGCAGATCGAGGTCGGTGGGCGTATTGTAGGTGCCTGCACCGAGCGTTTGTTGCAGGCGGATGCTGGCCGGGTTGGCTGCGCCCATCTGCACCGAGACTTTGAGCACCAGGTTGGCAGGCAGATGGCCCTGTTTTTTCATCTGATCGACCACCCACAACAGACCTTCATCGGCCACCAACACGCTGCGGATGCCCAGGTCGCAGGCGCGGCGAATGTCTTCGATGGCATAGATCAGTTGATCCATGCCGCGCTGCCGCGCCCCCAGATTTTTGCCCGCCGGCGAGAGGATTTGGGCGCCGGTTTCCCACGCCGCTCGTGGGCCCACAAACAGGCTGACTTCGATGCGTGCCTGGGCGCCCAGTTGGGCCATCTCTAGTATTTCGGCGTCGGTGAGCAGCATGATGCCGCTGCCCTGGCTGACGCGGTGCAAAGCCACCTGTCGCTTTTGTGCTTCTTCCAGCACGGCGGCCAGGGCGCGCGGCCCCTCGACGCTGGGGATTTCCACGCGGTACTGTGCTCCGTCGGGAAATCGCCTGGCTGATGTGGGCAGGTCATACAGGTCGCCGGGCGGGAGGCCCAGAGATTTGAGCAGGGCGCGAGTTGTTTCCATCGGCAAACTCCTTGTGATTTGGCCCAAGGGGGATGATTTAGCTGCAAAGGGGAGCAGACAGATCAGGTTTCATCATTCCGTTATGCTTGTGCATCGAATTCCAGTTTTCTCGATCTCTCAACGACTCGTATGGCCGACACGGCGGCCTCTTGGGCAATTGCCAATATCTGGCGGGCGTTTGCCTTGTCGAACAGTTAAGGCGTACGGCCCTTTCACAAACGTCCCTGTTTCAACAATCTTGTAAACATTGCCATTGTTTCGCCAATGGCTGCTTCTAGCGATGTGTGCGGAACCGTCCCTAAAATGTGTCGCAATCCGCTGTCGTCCAGGTTGGCCGGGAAAGGAAGCGGTTTGTCGGTCTGGCAGGTGATGTGTGCCTGTGGCGCGGTCTGTCGGAGCAGGCGCACAAATTCGTCCACCTCGATCATATCGTTGCGCAGGTTGCAGGCCAAGGCCTCTTGAATGTTGGCTCGTGCCGCGGCGATAAATATTTGCGCCACATCGTCGGCATATTGCAGCCCCACCGGCCCGCCAAACTGGATGTGATAGGGTTTTCCTTCGGCGGCGGCGCGGATGGCCTGGGCAATGTCTGAGGTGACGCCCTGATCGCGGCCCACGCCAAAGACGATATAGGGGCGCAACCCCACGCTGCTCACCTGCCAGTCTTGCCAGTAGAGGCGGGCGGTCTGCTCGTTGGCCTGCTTGTAGACGCCGTACAGCGTTTGGGGGAACAGCGGGGCGTAGTCGGGGATGGGCCGATTGCCGTACAAGGGCGCGTAGAATGAGGTCGGCCCCAGGGCGGCCACCGAGCTGGCATAGGCCAGGCCGCGCACCTGCTCGCGGCAGCGACGGGCGACCTCCAGAACATTGACCGTGCCGACCACGTTGACCCGCGCGCCCAACGAGGGGTTGGCGCGACAGGCCGGCACTTGCAGCCCGGCCAGGTGAACGATGTGTGTAATTTGGTGCTGCTCGACGATGCGTTGTACCTGATCCAGATCGGCAATGTCGGCCTGCACCCAGGTGATCTGTGCCAGTTCGTCCGCACTCATCAACAGGCGCGGGCGGAGTGGCTCGGCGGTGGTGTCCAGAGCAACGGTTGGTACGCCCTCGCGGGCCAGGCGGCGCAGCACCCACGCGCCGATGCAGCCCATCGCCCCGGTGACAAGAAAGGTTTCTGTTTTCATTGCTGCAACCCAATCTATTCGGTGACGCAGGGATTGGTCAGTTGCCCGATCCGCTCGATTTCGATGGTGATAGTATCGCCGTGTTTCATAAATACCTTGGGATTGCGAAATACGCCCACGCCGTGCGACGTGCCGGTGACGATCACGTCGCCGGGCAGCAGGGTAAAGGCGCGGCTGGCAAAAGCGATCAATTCGGCCACCGAAAAGATCATCTCGGCGGTGTTCGAGTCTTGCATGGTCTGGCCGTTGAGCAGACTGCGAATGACCAGATTTTGCGGGTCGGGGATTTCATCGCTGGTCACCAAACACGGACCCAAGGGGCAAAAGGTATCCAGCGATTTGCCACGCACCCATTGCCCATCGCTAAACTGCAAGTCGCGGGCGCTGACATCGTTGGCGCAGGTATAGCCGGCCACATAGCTGAGCGCGTCGGCAGCAGAGACGCAGCGAGCCGGCTGCCCGATGATCACGGCCAGTTCGGCCTCATAGTCCACCTGATTGGTCAGAGCCGGGTCCCAGCGGATGGCGGCGGCGGGGCCGATGATCGAGGTGGAAAATTTGGTGAAAATGACCGGCGATTTGGGCGGCGGCGTGCCTTGCTCACGGCAGTGATCCATGTAATTCAGGCCGATGGCTATGATCTTGGAAGGATTCAAGATGGGGGCCAGCAGGTGAGCGTCGGACAGCGGCAGCACCGGGCGGGCCGTCTCGGCCACTCGCCGCGCCGCTTGCAGAGCGACCTGGCCGCGCTGAAGCAGGGTGAGCAAGTCGGCGGGCAGGCTGTGATCGCTGGCCGCGTTCAGGTCAACGATCCGATCATCTTGCACGGCGCCCAGGCGGGGGCCGCTTGCAGAAGCAAATGTCACCAGTTTCATGTTGTCCTTTCAAATTGTTTACATCTGGCGCACCGGGTTACACAATACACCGATGCCGCCGATTTCGATGCGTACCTCGTCGCCGTCTTGAAGGCTGAACTGATCGCCCGGCACGATGCCGGTGCCGGTGAGCAGCACAGCGCCGTGTGGAAAATCGTTATAGCAGCCCAGCCAGGCGGCCAGGTCTTGCAGGCGGCGATGAATCTGGGCGGTGCTGGTTTCGCCGCCACAAGCAACCTCGCCGCCGCGCCAGATTTCCAGGCGCACGGGCAGGGCGGCGGCGTCGAGGCATCCGGCCAGGACGATGCCCGGCCCCAGGGCGCACGAGTGGCGATATACTTTGGCTTGCGGCAAATACAGCGGATTTTCGCCCTCAATATCGCGGCTGCTCATATCGTTGCCGATGGTATAGCCGACAATGCGCATTTGGGGGTCTAGCACCAGGGCCAGCTCTGGCTCTGGCACATTCCAATGACTGTCGCCGCGAATGCCCACCCAGTCGCGCGGCCCCACCACTTTGCGCGGCAAGGATTTGAAGAACAATTCGGGGCGTTCGGCCTCATAGACCTTGACATAAATCTCTTTGCTGATGGCCTCGCGCACCCGCGCTTCGCGGCTCCAGGCATAGGTTACGCCGGCAGCCCACACCTCTTGATCGTCTATGGGTGGCAGCAGGTGCGGTATATGGGGGTGCGGCGGGTGGTCGAGCAGGTCCAGGGACCAGGCTGGTAGATCGTTCGGCGAAATATCATCCAGACATGAGGCCGGGTCTGGTGTGTGTAGCAGGGCTGTGAGCGAGGCAAAATGGGGGATTGGGCTGGCGGTCAGGTCATAGACCTGCTCGCCCTGCCAGAGGCCCAGACGGACTCCCGAATCGGGGAGATAAAAACGGCAGAGTTTCATCGTGCTCCTTTCTAAAACATCGGTAGACCGCTGGCTGCGTGTGACCAGTCAAAGGTGGCGACGGCGCCATTCCAAATTTCATCGGGGAGGTTGTCCATCTCGGATAACCCGGCCTGTTCGGCCAGGCGGCGGGCATGCAGCACCAGGGCATACATAACGCTTTGGCCGGTGCGACTGCTCAGTTGCATGGCCTGGCCCAATGCGCCGGTTTCGGCCAAAAAACCACTCTGCTCCATGTCGCGGTCAAATTGATCCAGGTCATAAGCGACGGTGCGCCGCTCAACCTGCCAGTCGCCGTCCCAGATCAAGAGCGCATAGCGGGCGCGCGGGTCGCCGCCAAAAGGCCCGCCCACCGAACCGGGATTGAGTCCCAGTTTGCCGCCGAGTTGCTGCTGCCATTGTACATGTGTATGGCCGCAGGCCAGCACGGTCTCATCCATCTGGCACAGGATTATATCGGCCGAGACCGGCTTGTTGCTGTCGGCAAAAAAGCCCGCTTCTTCAAAGATGCGCACGCAGTGGGGGTCGTGGTCGGCGATGAGCGGTTCGCGCACGTGACGGGGCGAGCCGTGCACCAGGCGCGCCGACGGGACATGAGGCCAGGTCAGTGTCAGTTGGTCGGGCAGGTCGGTGAGCATGTCCAGCCAGCGAGGCTCCAGGTTGTGGTAAACCCAGCGCATCAAGGCCCACTGTTTGCCGACGCGGCGGTGAGCAGTGTGCGTGGCGTGATAATCGCGCAGATAATGCTCATTGTTGCCGCAAATCACGACGGCACCGAGGGCGTGCAGCCTGTCCATCACCGTGTTCTGCCCCGGCCCGCCTACCGTGTCGCCCAGCACCCAGATGCCAGTCAGGGCAGTGTCGGTCAGATCGTTCAATACCGCCTCCAGGGCTGGGCGGTTGCCGTGAATGTCGGCCAAAAGGGCAAAACGCATTGTTTCGGGCATAGCGGCATCTCGAAAGTTGATCTGGGAGTCAATTTCGGGTTGGTTGGGTTGCTGGAATCTGCGGAGCCATTACAATGGGACATGGTATCATGTTCAATATAGATTGTCAAAGGGGCATTGCACAATTGGTCAAACTCTGGTATAATCACCTCACTGTTTGTAAGATTTGACAATGGAGGATGGTAGTGGGTTCAAATTATTGGCGAAATGGGTTGGTTTACCTGCTGATCCTGGCGGCCATTTTGCTGCTGGTGTGGCAGGTGATGGTGCGATCCGAGCCGTCGGTCAGTATGGATATGACCGAGTTGTCTACCCTGATCAAACAGGGGCAGGTCAAGCGTCTGTCGGTGACGATGGAGAGCAAGGTGGAGGTGGTTTACAAGGACGCGACCGGTTCGGATGCTCAGGCGGTGGTATACAAAGAATCGGGCATCAGCCTGCTCGAGACATTGAACAATTTGGGAGTCACGTCGGAGGATTTGCTGCGCGTGGAGCGGATTGAATATGCGCCGCGACCCGACTGGATCAATATCATGAACATTTTTGGTGCCCTTTTGCCCACTTTGCTGGTGGTGGGTATGATCTATTTCATGTTCAGGCAGGCCCAAGGCACCAATAATCAGGCTATGTCCTTTGGCAAGAGCCGCGCCCGCATGTTTACCGGCGATCAGCCGACGGTGACATTTAACGACGTGGCCGGGGTGGAAGAGGCCAAAGAAGAACTGCGCGAGGTGGTCGAATTTCTCAAAGAGCCGGAAAAGTTTATCTCGCTGGGCGCCCGCATTCCCAAAGGCGTGCTGCTGGTAGGCGCGCCGGGCACCGGCAAAACATTGATGGCCAAAGCCGTTTCGGGCGAAGCCGGCGTGCCGTTTTTCAGCATCAGCGGCTCAGAGTTTGTGGAAATGTTTGTCGGCGTGGGCGCATCGCGCGTGCGCGACTTGTTCGATCAGGCCAAGAAACATTCGCCCTGCATCGTTTTTGTGGATGAAATTGACGCGGTGGGGCGGCATCGCGGCGCCGGGCTGGGCGGCAGCCACGACGAGCGCGAGCAGACCTTGAACCAGATTTTGGTCGAGATGGACGGTTTTGACACCGATACCAATGTCATTGTGGTGGCGGCCACCAACCGCCCCGACATTCTGGACCCGGCTCTGTTGCGGCCAGGCCGTTTTGACCGGCGGGTGGTGCTGGATCGGCCCGACGTGCGCGGCCGCGAAGCCATCTTGAATGTCCACCTCAAGGGCAAACCCCTGTCGCGAGATGTGCAGGTGCCCATTTTGGCCAAGCTGACGCCGGGCTTTGTGGGCGCCGACATTGAAAACCTGGTCAACGAGGCGGCGATTTTGGCCGCCCGCCGCAACAAAAAGCAAATCGGCATGGGTGAGTTCCAGGAAGCGGTCGAGCGGGTGATCGCCGGTCCGGAGCGCAAAAGCCGGCTGATTCGCGACGAGGAAAAAGAAGTCATTGCCTATCACGAAGCCGGGCATGCAGTGGTGCAAAAAATGCTTGCACACTGCGACCCGGTGCGCAAGATCACCATCATCTCGCGGGGGATGGCATTGGGGTATACGATGGCTTTGCCCGAAGACGATCATTTGCTGCAAAGTAAAAACAAGTTTCGCGATGACATGGCCGGGCTGTTGGGCGGGCGCGTGGCTGAGGAGTTGATGTTTGATGACGTGACCACCGGGGCCAGCAACGACCTGGAGCGCGTCACCGACCTGGCCCGCAAGATGGTGACACGCTATGGCATGAGCGACAAGCTCGGCCCGATGACGTTTGGGCAAAAGGAAGAGTTGGTCTTTTTGGGGCGCGAGATCGCCGAGCAGCGCGATTACGGTGAGGTCACAGCGCAGGAAATTGACCGTGAAGTGCGTTTCTTGATTGACGAGGCCTATCGGCGGGCCAGAGAGGTCTTGACTACACACCGCGATAAACTGGTGGCCGTGGCTACCCGTCTGACCGAGATCGAGACGATGGACAGCGACGAGTTTGAAAGCATCATGGTCGACTGAAAGGTTTTTGACAATCTGAAATTTTCGAGATGCCAGGCGTTTTGCCTGGCATTTTTTTTGTAACCCGATGGGCGGTGGTGCGTATTCAAAGTGATGTCTTTCTCTGACCGATCATTCAAATTGAAAGGAGTTTCCATGTCTCAAGAAGCAATGTCTGCTCATTATCCTGATCTCGACATTACACCCGATGATCGTCTGTGGGCGGCTCTGGCCTGGTTGCCTATTTCGCCTTTGTACCCCCTGATTTCCATTCTGGCCTTGTTGCTGGACGAGAAAAAGAACCGACCTTTTGTGCGCCACCACGCCGTGCTGTCGCTGGTGATGGGGGTGGTGCTGGTTTTGCTCTCGTTCGTCACTTTTGGCCTGGCCGCACTTGGCTTTTTCCTGTTTTTCTGGTGGGCCTATGAGGCCTATCAAGGCAAAAAGGTGCAAATCCCCTTGATCGGCGAATGGGTGGACGCTCAAGGGTGGACCCAAGTCAAGCGTTAATGGAGGTGTTCATGTCAGAAGAGCATAAATTGCGCAGACAAAACGGCCTGGTGGCGGGAGTGTGTGGCGGCCTGGCTGCATTTACCGGCATCCATGTCTTTTGGTTTCGCCTGGCCTTTGCCATTTTGATGGTGCCGGGTGGCCTGCCCGGCCTGGTGCCCTACCTGATTTTGTGGCTGATCATTCCCAAAAAGCGGTCTCGATAACCCAACCCGTTCTAGTCTGTTTCGCCGACAGCGTTTCGCTGTCGGCGTTTTTTGTTATGGCGCGCTCCAGTCTTGCCAGAGTTGCCAGTCGGCTGGGGTAGCTTCCCACGAGGCATAGATGGCGATACCCTGGATGGAGCGGCCTGGCGTCTGTTTCACACCAGCGCAGATGCCGGCCAATCCCTGGGGCAGGCTTTCAGCATCAGGGTGATGGGTGGCAGTTTTTTCTCTGGACACCGACACACCGATGAGCAGTTCACTGTGGGTACCGTTCACACTGCGGCTCAGACCCTTGACCTGCTCACGCATCCATAGGCGGTACAATGCCGGGTGTGGCATCAGGCTGTCATAGGTCATGGCCGCGAGCTGATCCACTCGCCCGGCCACCTGACGCACATAGCGGCTGCTCCATTTGTAGCGGCCCAGAATCGGCAGCCTGTTCACCCAATCGGGTCGCCAGTCGTTGCCGGCCACACTCAAAAGCCGCTGCGATCCGATGGCCGCTCTCACCTCATCCAGCAGGCGCAAAAAATCGGCGTCGTCGTTGCGCACTGTTTCGGCGTCCAGATGAACACCGTCAAAATCCGCCTCGGCGAGCAATTGGGCGCTGAATCGGGCAATGTTCGCTCTCGTCTGCGTGTCGGCCAGGTCTATGTAGCCTGGCACGCCCAGGCCGTCCTCGTTTTTCAAAGGCAGGCCGATCCAGGCCAGCAATTGAATGTCGGGCGCGTGTTTTCTAAATTCTGACACAAAAGACGATGCGTGTTGATATGAGGGACTGAAAGAGCCGTCGGCGCGCAGATAGGTGGTGAATGGCAAGAGATAGTGCAGGCGATGAGCAGCGGTGTGTTCGGCCAGTCCGGTCACGGCCAGCGTATCTACGGGCTGCGAGGTCCAGTCTACGCTGATCCAGGCTGCATGCGTGGCGTGTACCTCTGCGCCGCACCCCGACAGATCGAGCGGCGTCCAGGCCCAGCAAATCAATGTGATCAGCGCGATCAGGGCCACACCGATGGCGACGATCAGGCGGGGTCTGCGTTTGATGGCGCGTAATAGCGATGGAGCCACTCAATCACTCCTTGAAGGTCGGTCCGGTCGGCCACCTCTTTGAGCAGAGGAATCTGTGCGGCGCAATCCAGGCCGATGGGCTGCGGCAGGGTGGGATTGAGCCGCATATACCGTTCGCCCAAAATCTGCCGACACTGATAATCGGCCAGGCTGACATGCCCGCTCATCATCAAGTCAATCAAAAACGGCGTCCACTGGGCCAGCCCCCAATCGGCGTCCGTTTCGATGATAAATTTGGGGCTGAGGCCGGTGCCCAGTGATAGCAAAACCAGGTCTTCCAGGCGTTGTTTGCCGGTGAGGGGGTGCAAGGCCTGGGCCAGAGCGCACATGCCGGGGTTGTTAGCGATCAGGCCACCGTCGGCATAGCCCTGATAAATGGGAAAAAAGGTGGGTGCGGCACTGGTGCGCAGAGCCACATCTACCACTCGCTGTTCTCCATCCGATCCTTCGCCGGGAAAATTGTGAAAGAACTTGGCCTTCCAACAACGCGGCACGGTTGGATCGGCGGGGATATGGTCCAAGTCAAATGCGCTTACCAGGACCCGGTAAGGTAGGTCGGCCAATGTACGGGAGCCAAAACAATCTTGCAAAATTTGCTTGAGCGGTTTGTTGTCATAGTTGGCCCCGATCAGGTTGCCCAGATCGCACACATTGTCCCACAGCGAATCGGCAAAGACGGTGCGGCCGCACTGCTCATACAGTTCGGTCATACGCTGCGGTGGCAGTCCGGCGGCCAGTCCCAAAGCCAAAATACCGCCGGTAGATGTGCCGGCAAACAGGTTCACACGATTTAACCAGCCAGGGCATTGCTCCTCGATCCGTTCCAGCAGGCGCGAAGTGAGGATGCCGCGAATGCCGCCTCCGTCCAATGATAAAATCCACCAAAAGCTCATGTTGTTTCCTCATTGAAGGGGATCCCGGTATAGCCGCCTGCGGCAGGCGGGCAGACCTGATGTCCTTGCTGTGTCAGAGCCAGCACCGTCCGCTTCAGGTCGGCCTGGCGCACCAGGATGTAATCGGTATCATAAGTGGAAAGGGCAAAAAGCGAGATGCCGGCCTCGGCCAGTGTGCCGCTCAGCGCGGCCAGCACGCCGATGAGGGCAAAATCGAGTGGGCCGCGCACCGCCAGGCCGGCCCAGTCGCGCGCGGCGACCCAACCCTCCGGCACGTGGGCCTGGGGAATGACCAATGACAGTTCGTTGCCGGTGCGCGTGACCGAGGCAAAGGGCAGCCACCAGAGCCAATCTGGCAGTTTATGATCAGGCGACAGGCGGCATACGGCCAGGGGATATGGCAAAATGTCCAACGTCAGGCCTGGAGCCATCGCCGCTCATCCTGCCGTTGCAGGGACGGCCCGGGTTTTACGCCGGCGATAATAGGGCGATTTGCTCAGCAGCCAGCGGCGCGCCAGCGGGCGAAACAGGCGGATGAGATGCCGCTTGAACCCTACCAGTTTTTTCATATCCTCGATATAGTCGCCCAGATCGCGCTGTTGAAAATGCAGCAGCCGCTGACTTTCGCGCGTGTCCATCCAATCGGTGCAAAAGGTGACGTTGCTAAAGGCCTCGGCCGGCAGCATGCCCACGCCCATTGCCTCCAGCACGCGTCCAACAATCTCGTCAAAGCGGTACTGGCAGCGTGGCCCCCCTCCGATCAAGAGCAGGCGCCCCCACACATCAGGGTGGCCTACCGCATTGGCGATGGCCAGGCCGACATCGCGAGTATGCACAAACTCCATACGGTTGTTCAGCGGCACATCAAACATGCCCGGATCCAGGCGGATGGCGATGGGCAGTGAGGCGGCCAGGCGGAAAATACACCAGCGCAGTCCTGACAGCAGCACCATGCGCTCACATTCGACCTTGTGGCGGGCATAATGCTCAATCGGCTGCACCGGGTCCAGGATGGTGCGCGGCGGGGGTTGATCTTGGGTGGGGCCAAATACATGATACGAAGAGATGAACAGGATGGCCGGTGGGTTGGGTTGGGCTTGCAGGGCATTGAGCAGGTTGCGCGTGCCCTCTACATTGATCGCCCGTGCCCAGTCGGGCCGCTTTTCTGATTCGACGCCGGTGGCTGACATTTTGGGGATGATAAAGGCCAGATGCACGGCCACGTCCTGGTCTTGCACAGCGGCCATCAGGTCTTCCGGGTGGCGCAGATCGCCCCACACCATCTCCATCTGATCACCCCATCGCTGTTTCAAATGATGGGCTGTCTGGCGGTTGACCGGGCTGTCCAGGTCAAAACAGCGCACCCGATGTCCTTGTTGGATCAACTCTTCCAACGCGCTCTTGCCAATGTTGCCCAACGCGCCGGTTAACAAGATATTCATACGCTCCCTCTTTTCTGTAAAAACGAATGGATGATTTGGCGGGTAGCCTGACCCCAATCGGCACCGTCTGGGTCGAGCAGACCTTGCAGTAACAGACCCATCGCCAGTGAGACCAAGGCCTGGGCAATCAGGGTGGGGTCTTCGGCTGGAATGTCGCCCTGTTCAATGCCTTCGCGGATCAGGTTGGTCAGGTAATCGCGATAGCGGCGATAAGGTGAGATGGTCGCCTGCCAGATGTCGGGATCGTGGGCGGCTTGCAACCAGAACTCGAATATGATCGGCAACTGCCCACGCCGCTCTCGAAAGATGGGTTGCAGCATCTCGGCCATGCGCAAGATGGCCGCAGGCACATTGGGCGATTCCAGGCGAATTTGCTCCATTTGAGCATCCAGCCTGGACAGCCAGGCATTGAGCAGCTCCAGGAAAAGCGTCTGCTTGCTGGCAAAATGATGATAGAATGCCCCCTTGCTAACGCCGGCGGCCTGACAAATCTCGGCCACGCCGGTGGCCTGATAGCCGCGCTGCGAAAAACAGGCTTCGGCAGTGCGCATAATGTGTGTGCGGGTGCCATCTCCCCGATGTAAATTCACCGTCCATTCCTCCAAACATACCGACCGGTCGGTTTTGTATTGATCATAGCATAGCCTGGTCGTGTTGTCAAGAGTTGGGTGGGTATAGAAATAGGGATACAAGGATGGGGGCGTCCTGGAGCGTATGATGGCAGAAACTTTTGTCAAAGGTCATAGGATATGATAAAATACTGAGCATAGCGCAGGTGGGGAAGACAAGGAGAGGGACGTGGCCGGTGAGCGGATTTTGGTTGTAGATGATGGGCCCGATAATATCAAATTTATCGTAGATTATGTGCTGAAACCGAATGGCTATGTGCCGTTGGTGGCACATCATGGGGCAGAGGGGCTGCACAAGGCGCTGACCGAGAATCCAGATTTGATGCTGCTGGACATGCAGATGCCCAAAATGACCGGTATTGAGGTGCTGAGCGCGCTTCAGGGGCAGGGCAAAGATATTCCGGTCATTTTGATGACGTTTCATGGCTCGGAATCGCTGGCGGTCAATGCGTTTCGCCTGGGGGCGCGCAATTATGTGATCAAGCCCTTTGAAGTGACCGAGATGCTGCAAGCCATCGATCGCGCTCTGGCCGAGTCGCGCCTGCGCCGCGAGCGCGATGAATTGCTCGAACGCCTGGTGGGAGTCAACCGACAGTTGGAGCAGCGGGTCAAAGAGCTCAACATCCTGTACAGCATTGGTAAATCTATCACCTTTTTGCTGGACCTGGATTCGCTGTTCAGCCGCCTGGTGGATGCGGCAGTGTACATCACCGGCGCCGAAGAAGGCTGGCTGATGTTGGTGGATGACAAGACCAGCGAACTGTATGTGTGTGCCGCCAAAGGGCTGGAGGAAAAACAGGCGCGCAGTCTGCGTTTGCGGGTAGATGACAGCCTGGCCGGGGCGGTGATCAAGAGCGGTGAGCCGATTGTGTTGGGTGGCGGTGGCGAACATCGCCTGAAAACTTCGTATATGGTCAAAGCTCTGGTGGCGGTGCCGGTCAAGATCGGCCAGCGCACCATCGGGGTGCTGAACGTGGACTATCGCATCTCGGAGCGGGCTTTTGGCAGCAATGCCATGCATTTGCTGGCTGCCCTGGCTGATTATGCAGCCATCGCCATTCAAAACGCTCGCTTGTTTACCGATGTTCAGGATGCGCGGGCCAAGTTGCAGGCTATCCTGGAAGGTACCTCAGATGCCATTTTGGTGATTGATGAAGAGAGCCGTATTTTGCTTTCAAATAATGCTGTGTTTCAGGCTCTCAAGCTGGATGCCGGCACACTGGTGGGCAAGTCGGTGGATCAGGTGGCTTTGCCCAAAGAGTTGCGGCGACTTGTAGAGCGGGCAGCGACGACTCGAACCGATGTCTATGACGAAATTCCGTTGACCGACGGACGCACGCTATACGCTCATCTCACCATCGTGCCGGGGGTGGGGCAGGTGGTGGTGATGCAAGACATCACCCAACTCAAAAATCTGGAGCAGATCAAGAACGAGTTTGTGTCTACTGTGTCGCACGATCTGCGCTCGCCGCTCACCTCTATTCGTGGGTTTGTGGATCTGATCGAGATGACGGGGCCGTTGACCGAGCGACAAAAGTCTTTTGCCGAAAAAATCCGTCAGGGCGTGACGGCGATCACTGAATTGATCACCGATCTGTTGGACCTGGAGCGCATCGAGACGGGGGCCGGCTTTGAGATGACCCCGGTGTCTTTGCCCGAGATTATTCTCGAGTCGGTGGATACACTGCGAGGGCATGCCATTGCCAAGAATCATTCGTTGGATGTTTCATCTCCGCATGGCCTGTCGCCAGTGTTGGGCAATCGCATCCGTTTGGGGCAGGTGGTGAAAAATCTGGTGGGTAATGCCATCAAGTATACGCCCGAAGGAGGACACATCCGGGTGTGGGCTGAGGAGCAGGCCGGGCAGGTGTTGGTCTCGGTGCAAGATGACGGCATTGGCATTTCGGCCCAAGACCAGACCAAATTGTTTCAAAAGTTTTATCGCGTCAAGAGCGATCAGACCGACAGCATACCCGGCACAGGGCTGGGATTGTCTATTACCCGCTCGATTGTCGAGCAGCACGGCGGACGGGTGTGGGTTGACAGCGAGTTGGGACATGGCAGCACGTTTACGTTTCTCTTGCCGGCGTACAAGATCAAGGCGGTCGGTAAATAGTTTTGAGCCTTGTGCTTAACAGGCACGAGAACAAGGTTCTATCAGGCGAGTTGACGGGCAAATGGCCTTTTTTCAACCAGGCCAGCTATGACACAATCAGGCAGTGGAGAGATAATGGATGTTCAATTGATCACTGAGAAGCAGGTTGAAAATCGGAAAAGCTGGATTGACGAATCAGGTTCAACCGCTATGCCCCTCTAGCCGGCAAATTCCAATCCATAAAATTTCCCCCAATCTAAAATACCGCGAATCTCCCAATCCTCCAGGTCGGGAACCATGGTCATGTATTCGTCCAGGATAGCCTGCACGGTCGCCCGGCCTTTTTCCGCACAGATGCGCTCCAGCCGTTGCTGGATGGCCCGGCAGGTGGCTTCGTCCATACCCAGCAGGGCCACCGCGTGGAGGCGATTTTTGCCCAAATCCAACGTCCGCCCCTGGCTCTGCGGTGCCCGATAGCCATGCTCCTCATCATTGATCACGATATTCAGTGCCAGAGCGGCAGCGAACAGGGCTGTTGCGTTGGGCTGGCCGGCCGGCCGACTGGCGATCAGGTCGGGAGCCAGGCTACCTTGCGGCGCGGTGTGCAAAGGGATCTGCCCATGCCGGAGAAATGCGGCGTAATGTCTGCGGTACTCGGCAATGCGCCGGATGGCCCATAGCGGCATGCCTTGATGCACCTGGATCACGATCAGGCGATGCCGGTCTGCCAGTTGCACCGGGATGGCTGACGGATCGAAATCTGGCTGGAGATTCAGATCAGAGCCAAGCAAGGTCATACGGTGCGTTTTGATCCGTTGCACCGACGCGGGATCGTAATTCCACAGAGGTTGGGCATCGTCGCACATGTGTTTCAATGTCGGTTGAATGTCGCTTTGGGGAATAAAGCTGAACAGTGTGGCGTGAGACAGGTTTTCGCACACCAGCAAATGTCCCCACTCGTGCAGCGATTTACCGAGCCATCCTGCCGGCCGTTCGCTCTGCGCCGGAGCATCTTGAGCGGCCGACCATTTGATGCGTGACCAGATGGCTGTTCCTTGAGGTAGCGAATCGGCCAGAGTCTTGTGGTACAAGCGGCGGCTCGATTCGGCATTGATGACCGAGCGCATCAGGCCGGGTTGAGCCGATTGCTCAATTTGTTCCAAGAGATGTTCGGCATCCTGGCGCAGCGACCTGATCGTGCGCTCTAGTTCGTCCGACAAGAGATCCAGTTGGGCCTGAGCCTGGGCAATAGCTTGCTGCGCATGGTCATAGATTTGAGACATGATTTGTTCAAAATGGGGTAGACATTCCAGTTCAAATCGCTCCTGAACCATCCTGGCATGGCGCTCGCCAGTGATGCGGCGATGTCGCTCGCCTTGCCAGAGGCTCCATCCGATGGTGCCGATCAGGGCGACAAACAAGATCAGGATGGCTGCGCCGCCGCTGACCTGATGCTGCGGCCAGATAACCCGGCCGATCAAGTGCAGCAGATAGGGCACCGGCAGCAGCAACGACAGCATGGATGCGCCGATGATGCCCCATGGCGGGCTGCTCATCACCGCGCTGCGCAGCAGCGATTGTGCTGCGTTGCCTGTCTCTTGGGCGCGATGCAGACGCCGCCGTTGCTCTCGGCGCAGTTCTTGCAGGCCATTTTTCTGTTCGGCGATCTGGGCTTGCAGTTGCACCAGAAATTGTTGCGCCGCCGGGACGGCGCCGCGCGGGGTATCTTCGAGGATCATTTGCACGGCTGCATCTAGCCACGAGTCAATCTCTGAGCAGGCCGATGGTATGGCCTGCGCCAGGTTTTGACGCAAGGTCGGCAGGTGTTTTTCGCGCATCAGCCGCAGTGATTGCCGCGTCTGTCCGTCCATCTGGTTCAGCCGGGCACGGCGCAGTGGCTGTGTGGCGTCTTGAATATCGGGTGTATGTTGATGCTGTAGCCGGCTGAGCAGCACTCGATGGCTCAACCCCAGACGTTCTATCCAGGCCTGCGCCTGTTTGCACGTTGGCTCGTGCGTTATATCAGCGGTCAGGTTGTGCAATACGTCCAGGCTCCACTGTGCCGTCATCCAGTCGGTCAGCAGATCGAGCGGCACATAGCGCACGGCCATGCCGATGCTGTCATAACAACGGGCGTGGCCGCGCAGTCTAGCCGATTGGTATCGCTGAGTGCGGTGGGCGCGCAGTGTGGCGGCCATATTGGAACAGGTCATGGTGTACAGCCATTCACTGACGATCTGGATTTGCTGCGATTCGTCGGCAAAGGTATATCCGGCCTGATTGACGGTATCGAACAGGTAACAACCGGCATTGAATACCGGATCGCGGCCGGGCGACAGGCGCGATAGAGTGCGGTGTTCCAGTTCTTTGAGCGCGGCATAGGCAGTGGCCTCTTCTAGCGGCGACGGCGAGGTGGCATCAGGTAGATACAGCAGCCCGGCCATGGAGGAGGTCAGACCGATTTGCCGGCAAGTTTGGGCGATCAGATCGGCGGCATCTATAAAAACCCCGCTGCCCAGCCAATCGCCCAAATCGGCCAACACATAAATATCTATTTGTCCGTTCAGGGTCAGCGGCAGGTCCATTGCTTTCATTTGTTCTACGACAGGCAGCGAAAACATTCGTGAAATATTTTGCAGCAGGCGGCCCTGAATTTGGTCAACCTGCTGCGCCCAGGCCAGACATGCCGCGGCGCGGGTGCGCTTGTGGCGATCCGTCGGCAGATGGGCGCGTCCGTTCGTCGCCCATGTGAGCGGCTCACCTGCGGCAATGTCGGGCATGAGCAGGGTGTGTTGAAACGGCTCGCCGGCAATGTCCCCGATGGCCGGCTCGCCGCCGACAATCCAGGGCAGGATGGCTGGAACATGGCCTTTGTCGTGCTGCAAATGCCGCATATACCGGGTCAGGGTGCGCGTGGCCCGGTCTCCCAGACTGATAATGATGGCAGGATATATGGTCAACATGTTGGCCCTCTAGCTCGGATCATTTTTCGATGACAAAACGAAAGCGTGCCCGGCCCAGGCGAATCTCGTCGCCGGAGCGCAAGGCCTGCTGGCGAACCTGTGTGTCATTGACCCAGGTGCCGTTCGAGTCGTGCAGGGCGGTCAGCACAAACTGCCCTGCTTCATAGTTGATGCGGGCGTGCTGTCGCGAAACGGTGGGGTTGTTCAAGTTGATGTCATTTTGCAGCGATCCACGTCCGATCAGGGTTTCGCGGTCTGGGTTGAGCCAAAAGCTGGCGTCGTCCTGGATGCGGATCAGGCGTGCTGTCAACATGTCGCCGGACGATTCGGGCAGATGGGCGCAGTGAGGACATTGGCCGGTTTGCGGGTCTAGCTCCTGGTGACAAAACTCGCATTGACCGGAGGCAACGACGGTGGTTTGCAGTGGCAGCCACGCAAACAGTTCGGCCATATCCAGGCTGTTCAGCCAAAAAGCCAGGCCGCCGTGCAGGACGGTCAAGGCCAGGGCGATGACCGGCCCCGGCCACCAGCGTGTTTCGGGCGTCTGCTGAAGCAGCCATACGGCCATCCAGCCGATCAGTGAGCCGCCAGCCATCACGCTATGGGTAGTCACCAGAACGATCCGCACCCAGCCGCGTTGCAACAGTAACCCCATTCCGCAGAGGATCAGTGCCATACCCACCGCTCCGGCTGCCAGTTCACTCCATGGAGGCAAAAGCAGGGCAGACAGCAAAGTATCGGCCTCTGGAGAGATGGAGACTGGCAGTGCACGCAGCGGTTCGGCCAGGCCCAGCCGCCAGATTGCCCAGATGATGCACAGCCCGCCTCCAATCAGCCATATCCATCCCAACCACCAGATTGTCTTTTTCATCAGCGATCCTGATTCACGAATGACCCAGCAGCAGCAAGGCTGCCAGCAGCATCACGCCCAGGTTGGCTACCAACAGGGTGGGCCATATCCAAGACGGCCAATCGGGCGCCGGCGGCCTGGATCGCAGCCTGATCTCGTCGTGCGCCACCCATATTGATTCGCCATCGGCATCGGCCGAAGAAAAGGGCATGGCCACATGGGTTAGTTCTTGCGCCCAGGTTATCACATCGGGGTATCGATCATTGGGCTGCTTGGCCAGGGCCGTCAGAATGACCCGGTTGAGCGCAGGGGGAATATCGGGAATGTCGGCAGGCATTTGCTGGCGCACGCGGTTGACATTGTCGGCGCGGGCGCCCGGTGTGTTGCGCAGATCAAAATCCAGATAAGGTTGCCCAGCCAGCATTTGATACAGCAGCGCGCCCAATGCATACAGGTCTATGCGTGGATCATCACGCACGCCGTCCAATTGCTCTGGAGCCATATAAAAGATGGTGCCGAGAGACACATCTTGTTCGGTGCGCCAGGGGCGGTGGACAAACAGGTCGGATACGTGGGCGATGCCCAGATCGATCAGCCTGGGGCGGTTTTGGTCGTCAAAGAGAATGTTGCCGGGCTGCAAATCGCAGTGGGTAATGCCGGTGTGGTGCAGGTATTGCAGCGCATCGCACAGAGCCACCATGATGCGGATGGCTGCCGTAGGCTCCCATTTCTGCCCGGCCTCCATACGGTCGGCCAGCGAGCCGCCGCTGAGGTATTCCATAACCAGGTAATAGTTGTCATACTCGCGGAACATGGCCTCGGTTTGAACCAGGTTGAGATGTCGCAGTCGCTGCAACGTGCGCCCTTCACGCACAAAGCGGCGCAGTACTTGGGCATCATTGACCAGTTCGGGGATCAATTCTTTGATCGCCACCTGCCGCCCGGTCAGGCGATCATGGGCCAGGTAGATAAAGCCAAAGCCACCGCGTGTCAGCAGCTTGGTAATTTGATAGCGTTTTAACCTTAACAGCGTTCCTTTGGGCAAAGACATGGCATTCCCCTCTCCAATTGAATCTTGTTCTGGCCTTTTTCAGGGGGTTCATTCTGCCATAATTTTATCATACGCTCTCAGGGGATCAGGTTACATCTGGGTTACAGTCCGATCATAGGCATATCGTAACTACCTACCCACTGTCATTCTGAGCGCCGTCAGGCGCGAAGAATCTCTCTTTGCGGTGTACAACGAGATTCTTTGTCGCGGCGAACAAAAAACGTTCGCCGCGCTCCCTTCGTTCCGCTCAGGGCAGGCTTTCAGAATGACACTCCCAAAGGCTAATTTTCGGCTCAAGGTAGGTAGTTACAGCATATCTATGTGGAGAGACGACGATTTTTGGCGCGCAGGGTTGATTGTGCTATACTTGTCTGAGGTACACTGAAACGAGGAGCAAAGAGTGGATTGGAATGTGGTGTTGACTTTGTTGCGTTGCCCGGTCTGTGCGAATAGCTCGCGTATTGATGCGGGACGATTGAGCCTGGTTGAGGGGCATAGCGGGGGGCAGAACCAGGATCGCCAGCTGGTTTGTCGCGATTGCCGCCGTCAGTACCCCATTCGCGGGCAAATTCCGGTGATGCGCGTTGAGCAAGCCAGGTTGTATCAAAACGTCAATGGTGACGGTGCCGATCTAGAGTGAGGGGCGAGCGATGCAAGTCAAGCCGATTTGCCTTCAAGGGCCGCGGGTGACGATCCGGCTACTGACGCGGCAGGATTTGGATGATCCACTGGCCTGGTTGCCTTCGCGGGATCCGCTGTATCAATTGTTTGACTGGCCGCCGCGCTCGGCAGAGCAGAACGATCTATGGTTTTCACAGTTGATGCGGGATGGGCGGCGGGTGTATTATGCCGTCGAAAATGAGCATCGCTGTCTGATCGGGCGTATTTCTTTGCGAGAGATTTTGTGGCAGTGTTCGGCGCGGCTTGGTATTGGGTTTGGGGCGCGGTTTGTGGGGCAGGGATACGGCAGTGAGTCGTTGCGGGTGTTTTTGCGCTATTATTTTCTCGATTTGGGTTTTGAGCGTATGTTTCTCGACGTGGCGGCGGCGAACGAGCGGGCGATTCGCTGTTACCAACGCTGCGGGTTCAAGATGGACGGCTCTCATTATGCCGATCTAGAGTCGGACGATGACCTGTCCTTTTTGCGCAGCCCGGCTTATCGCCGCCTTGCACCGTTTTTTATCATCTCGCGTCGGCGCAAGCAAATGTTGTCCTACGATATGGTGCTGGAAAAACGCGATTGGCTGGCCGAGATGACGTTTAGTCAGCCTTTTGATGCGCCGTCTGTGGAATATCCACAGCCAGATCGTCCAGCACTCGCCAGCCGGTAACCTCATCGGCAAAGGCCAGATAAATC
Source organism: uncultured Anaerolineae bacterium (assembly GCA_964449465.1). Classification (GTDB taxonomy): domain Bacteria; phylum Chloroflexota; class Anaerolineae; order JAFGEY01; family JAFGEY01; genus CAYRXM01. Next base: position 126,517 of record CAYVBK010000003.1, on the reverse strand, counting down.
GTTTCGGGACGATTCGGCTGCTCCTCTGGATAAAAAGTCAGGGCCAACCCCGGCCGCTTGTGAACTCCTTGCACAATGTACCCGGTTTGGACGCATTGCACCAGGCCCGGCTGAAAAAAGACATACCACCAGCCTACCAGCGCCGAGGATGATGCAGCCAATAGCAAAAATCGCGTCCGATGAATTTGGGTCATGATTACATGCTCGCGGGTGCGCAGGAACGAATAGAGTGCCGGTTGATGCAGCACCATACAGGTTTTGCCCCCTACCGCAAACACTCCCGATGCCCAGACCGGTACCTGCTCGTCGGCGCGCAAGGCAGCCTGAGCCGTTTTTTCCCCGCTCCATCTTTCCCACTCGATTACGACATAGCCGCGCCGCGCCGCCCACAAGCAGCCCACCTGGATCAAGGCCAGGATCAAGGTGCAAGGTGCCGCATACCACCACGACAGCCATTTGAGCAGGGCCAGCAGCGGCATCAGCAGCAGCAAGACGCCGATCCAGCGGCGCAACGATACATCCAGTATCCGATGCTGCTCCAATTTGAAAATCAGGTTCAATACTGCGCTGGTCACCATGTTCATATTCTATCGCTTTTGCTATGCCGTCCAACACGAAACAGTCTCGATATGACAGGTCTGTGGAAACATGTCCACAGGCTGTGCATGCACCAGCCGAAATCCGGCCTGAATCAGGTGGACCGCGTCGCGGGCCAGGGTGGTGGGGTCGCACGAAATGTACACGATCCGACGCGGCCGCAGGTGGGCCAGGGCCGCCAGGACAGAGGGGCGGCAGCCCTGACGTGGCGGATCGAGGATGATGGCTGACACCGGTTCTTTGAGCCAAGTCAGCGCAGCTTCGGCCTGTTGACCGATCCAGAGGCCGCGTCCTCTGCTGTTGATCTGCGCGTCGGCGATGGCGGCCGGGTTTTCTTCGATGCCGATCAACTGCCCGACCCGGTCTATCATAGATAGGCCGATGGCGCCGACTCCACAATAGACATCTACCAGGGTGTCGTCGGGTTGTGGCGACAAAAAGGACTCGACCGCATCCAACATTGCCTCGGTTTGGGTGGTATTGACCTGGAAAAAGCTCCCGGCAGAAACGCGCAATGTCTGTTCGCGCAGCCTTTCGTGATAGGCGTCCGAGCCGCGCAGGATGATATGGTCGCCACGAGAGTGCCGCCAGAGCCAGGATCCGGGCAGCGAGTCGGTGACCTCTGGCCTCAGGTTCTTGCCCGTTTCCACGATGCCCATGCGCTCGCTGGTGTTCGCACCGACCCGCAGGGTCAGGCGAGACCAGCCCGGTTGCCTGTGGCCCAAGCCGGCATACATGTCCTCCAGCAGTGGGTGAATGAGGAGACACCGCTGTATCGGGATCACCTGATGGCTGTGCGCTGCTTGCAGACCGACCTGGCCTTGTGCGTCGAACGAAAACTCGACATGGTTGCGGTACTGCCAGGGGCTATCCATACCCAACGTGGCGGCGACCGATGGATTGTCTATGTGTGATGTTCTTTGTAATTGTTCAATCACAATTTGTCGTTTATAATCCAGTTGGGCCGCATAGCCGATGTGCTGAAAATCGCAGCCGCCGCATTGCCCAAAATAAGGGCAGCACGGCTCGACTCGATGAGGCGAGGGGTGTAGCACACGGGTCACTTGGGCCCGTGCCCAACGAGGCCGTTCCAGGGTGATTTGCGCCCGCACTCGCTCATGCGGAATGGCTCCCGCCACAAAAACGACCCGTCCCTGGTGTCGGCCCACAGTTTGTCCATTAAAAGCCATAGATTCAACGGTCAATTCGATCTCGTTTGTGGGCATACAACCTCTGAATTTACTTTTTTTTTACACTGACCCCTTGCCAAACCGATCCTTTTGCAGTATAATATGATTGTAATTTCAAAAGCAATTTTCCATTTATTTTCAAGAAAGGGGTAACAATTATGTTGTATCTTGCTCGTGAGGAAGGCCAGGGCCTGGTAGAGTACGCGTTGATCCTCGTCTTGGTTGCTGTGGTCGTGATTGCGGTCATGCTTCTGTTGGGCCCGATCATCGGCAATGTCTTTTCCCAGATCGTCAGCACCTTTGGAATGTAGTTCACTCAGTTTTTACACATTGTTCATCAGAAAAGCCCCGCAAGGGGCTTTTCTCTTTTATCCCCATTGTAACACCTCTATGTGAAAAAGCCAAGTGGAGAGCGGCATGAGCCGTAACCGGTTTATCCGACAGGTCGGGGCTCACTGGGCCGAGTATTGCCTGTGGATTTTGGCGTTGCTGGCCTGTGTTGAAATGACCTGGCTGAGTTGGGCGCGCTATGACGGGTATAATGCTGGCGTGTTTGATCTGGGCATTATGAGCCAATCGGTTTGGAGCGCCACACACGGTCGGCCTTTGATTTTCACCGCTCCCGGTCTCCCTTTGAGCCGCCTGGCCCGGCATGTCGAGTTGTTTTATTTTGTGCCGGCTCTGATTTATGGCCTGCTGCCTACCCCGAAAACTCTGCTGATTTTTCAAGCCGCGCTCTATGCCGCTGCCGCCTGGTCAGTTTATGCCCTGGCCCGTCGCCGATTGAATCATCGTCTAGCCGCATTGGCCTGCGCAGTGTTTTATTTATTCTATCCGGTGGCGCAAACGGCAGTGCTGTTTGATTTTCACGGCGACACCCTGGCGATGCCACTGTTGATTTTCGCTCTGGAGGCGTTGGATCGGCGGGCGTGGAAAAGCTATGGGCTGTGGATCGCTCTGGCTTTGAGCGCAAAATTTTACGTGGCTGCGCCGGTGATGGCTCTGGGCGTGGCGTTGTGGCTGCGCGGTGAGCGACGCGTTGGCATGTGGACGGCGCTGGCCGGCGCGGGGTGGGGAATAGTGGCCTTTTTGGCGATTCGGCCTTTGTTTGCCACGCCCGAAGCGGCCGGTTTGTATACCACGCCGGGCGGCTATGTGCGGCATTATTTTGAGTTGGGCAGCGCGTTGAGCAGCACGCTGGGTGTCCGTTTGCTGGTAGCTGTCATTGTGTATGCGCCGGCGCTGTGGTTGGGCTGGCGGTCGCCGTTGTGGCTGTTGCTGGCCGGGGCTACGGCCATTCCCACCCTGTTCAGCAACGGGCCGGGCCCCTCGTTCGATTATCGCGCCCATCACTATGCTCTGGCCGTGCCTTTTTTGGTGATGGCGGTGGTGTATGGCGCCGAGCGGGTGCGCCGAAGGCAGGATTTGTTTTTGCATTTTGGCGTATCTTTATTGCTATTGCTGATGTTTAATGGGCTTTTTGTGGACTCGCCGTTGAACCCGCGCTTTTATCGCCCCGCGCCCGGCCGTGCCGAGGGACTGTCGCCACTGCAATATGGTGTGACCGAACGAGATGCCTTTAAGGATCGCTGGCTGGCGCAGCACATTCCGGCGCAGGCGGCCATCGCCGCCGATACACTGTTGTCTCCTCACCTGGTCAACCGGGTGGTGCTGTATCAGACCCGCCCACCGCGCGAGAGTGAGGTGGTGCAGCATTTGCCCGAATTGCTGCCCCAACTGGACGGCGTGGTAGTGGATGGCCTGCTGGATTTTGCCGTTGGCAGCCAGGATCGGGTGAGTGCAGGCGGGGTGCTGTATGAGCGTGAGACGGTGCGTTTGCTGCTCCGTTCGCCCGAATTTGGTCTGGCGCAGGCTGATGATGGTCTGTTGTGGTTTGCGCGCGGCGCAGCTGGTTTGGAGCAGCAGGTTGAAATTGTCGCGGTGAATGAACTGCCGCCGCTACTGGCCGATTGGGGGGGGCAGGTGGGTCTGGTGCAAGTTGAACTGACGGCGTTGGGTGATCGCCGGTTTCGCCTTGTCTGTGAATGGGTGGCTTTAACTGATCTGCAAGACGGGCCGCCTCTGATCGCGGTCAGCCGGTTGCGCGGCGTGGCGCACAGCCGCATTTTGCATTTGCCCAGCTATGCTTTGCTGCCCACCACCGATTGGCCGGTCGGCAGCGTGGTGCGCGAGCGGATCGAGTTTGTTCTGCCGCCCGACCTGCTGCCGGGAAGGTATGAGTTGGTGCTGAGCTGGCACGAGGCCACTCATCTGTATGCCGCCGAGACCGATGCTCGCAGCCGCGTCGGGGCTGAATTTGAGGCCAGCCTGCTGGATGTGCAGCCATGAGCCTGTCTTTTCGTTCTGTTGCTTATGGGCTGTTGGCCTGCCTGGTCGGGGCCGGGTTGATCGTCCTGATCGGGCAGCCGTTTTTTGTCAGCACCGACCTGCGCAGCAATCTGTGGGCGCCGGCTTATTTGTTGGTGCATGGACAGAACCCTTATGACACGACCGTCTTGATGGCTGAACATCGCTGGCTCAACCCGGTGTGGTTTCCCATGATCATCGGCCTCTTGTTTCCTCTGGGGTGGCTGACGGTTTATCAGGCGACCAACCTGTGGCTGTTGCTCAGCCTGGCGGTCATTGTGACCATGTTGTGGTGGGCCGCTTTTCCGCGCCGTCCCTCACTGCCCTGGTTTGCCCTCTGCCTGCTGGCGATTTTGTTGTTTCCGCCTACCATCGGACATCTCCGCCTGGGACAATTGTCGCTGCTGATCGGCGGATTGTTCTGGTTTGCGGCGCGCCAGATTGACCGTCGCTGGCCGCTGGCGGCTCTGGTCACAGCGGTGGCGCTGTCCAAGCCACAGTTGGGAGTGCTGGCCGTGAGCGGGTTGTTGTGGTGGGTTTATCGCCGCACCGGGTGGAAAGCATCGGCGCGACTGCTGGGTGGGATCGGCCTGATATGTCTGCTGTTGACCGTTCCGCTTTTCTGTGCCGATGCAGGTTGGCCGGCTCGTTTTGTGCAAGGGCTGCGCGGCAATCCGCCATGGCGACATCCCTCTCTGTTTTATCTGCTGCGCATTCACTGGGGCGGCTGGGGTGTGATGCTGTGGGGCTGCGCTGCTTTGAGCGGGTTGGTGGCGAATCTGTGGCTGTGGACACGGCTGCCTGCTGAGCGGGCGATGCTGTGGAGCCTGGCCTGGACGCCGCTGTTGACGCCGTATGTGTGGAGTTGGGATTTTGTGCTGCTGATTCCGCTCATCTTGTGGCTGTTTTTTCATTCGCGGCGCGCCCGTTGGTTTATCGGTGGAGGGTATCTGGCCTGTTGGGTCTTGCTGCTGCGCCTGAACCCCAACATGGGCAGCGATAAAACCTGGTGGGTACCCTGGCTGCTGTTTGTATTTATTTGTATCGGATTTATGGTGGATAAAAAGCTATGGACGGATCAACTCGCCTGATGCCGACTCTTCGAGATTCTGCCATTCTCTGGTGGGGGCTGGTGATGTGGCTGGTTCTGAGCATTGCCGTGCTGACGCCCATCGCCCCAAACGACTATTGGTGGTATGCTCGCGTGGGGCGCGACACCTTGCGCGATGGTGCAGTGCCGGTAGTGGATACCTTGAGTTATACTCAGGCTGGCAAACCGGTGGCTTATCATTCGTGGCTGTCCGCGGTGCTGTTTTATCTGCTGCGGCAGTGGGGCGGCGATGGCTTGACTGTGCTGGTCAAGGCGGTGCTTTTGGCCGTGTTTTACACCTGCATCTGGCTGGCCTGCCGCCTGATGGGTGCCGGGCCACGTCTGTCCAGCCTGATGACGCTGCCGGCCGCGCTGGCCGGCAGCAACAACTGGGCGGTGCGTCCGCAGCTTGTCGCCTATCCTCTCTTTGGCATCACTTTGATCATCTTGCTTGGCAAACCATCGAAAATTGTCTCCTTGTGGGCCCTGCCAGCATTGATGGCGTTGTGGGTCAATCTACACGGCTCGTTTGTGCTGGGATTTTTGCTGGTCGGCGCGGCGTGGGTTGGGCAAAAGGATCGCCGCCTGGAATGGGGCATTGCCCTGTTCAGCATGGCCGCCGCCACGTTGATCAACCCGCGCGGCTGGGGAGCGTGGAATTATGTGCTGACTTTGCTGGGCGATCCCAGCAGCCAACGCCTGGGCACCGAGTGGCGCGCTCCGGCGCCCGACACCTGGCAAAATATCTTGTTCTTTGGCTGGCTGCTGAGCCTGGCTCCTCTGGTTTTCTGGCAGGCGCGGCGGGGCCACGAGCGGCTGCCCTCGTTCTCATGGATGCATGGGGTGTGGTTTCTCGGTTTCGGCTGGATGGCCTTGAGTGGCCTGCGCTATGTGATCTGGTTCATCGCCATTTTGACCCCCCTGACCGCCGGCCTGCTGTCCGGTCTGGTTGGGCGGCGCCTGGATCGGGGCGAGAGGCGAGGACCGCCGGCTTTTCACGCGGCGTTGCTCTCGATGCTGTGCCTGATGCCGCTGGCCTGGCTGCCGGGACTGCGCGAGCGGTGGTGGGTGGCTGCGCCGCCGGCTCTGACCCGCAACACACCTGTGGCGGCAGCTCGCTGGCTGGCCGCTCACCCCGAACTGCCCGGCCCGCTGTGGAGCGACATTGCCTTTGCCAGCTATTTCACCTATGCCTTGCCCGAACGCCCGGTGTGGAGCGATACCCGTTTTGAGGTCTATCCGCTGGAGCAATCGCTGCGCTATATTGAAATCTCTAGAGCATCGTACAACTGGCAGGAATTTCTGGATGGCGAGGGCGTGCGACTGTTGGTGCTTGATCCGCACACGCAGCCGCGCCTGCTCGAGGCGGCGCAGGCCAGTCTTCGTTGGGAGGTGTGTTATCAAGACGATGTGGCTGTCATCTTGACGCGGCGGCCGTTCGACTAGGGCCAATTTGCCGGGAACCTGGACTCTTGTGTGGGCGTCTATATGGCAACGCAGGCAGATTTTTCTTGCACAGGAGGAGCCAGGATGAAAAAGAAAATGATTTTGTGGCTGTTGGCAGTGTTTTACGTGTTGATTACAGCCCAACCGGCTGCGGCCGATGGGATTGTGATTATTGACCCCCCTATCCCCGAAAAGCCCCCTTATTTGAATGTCAAATATCACCATGTCACGGTGACAATCCAGGATCAGGTGGCGGTGACGCATGTGGATCAGGTCTTTGTCAACCCTCATCCCTTTCAGGTGGAAGGCACGTATGTGTTTCCGGTGCCCGAAGGTGCGGTGATCAGCGATTTTGCCATGTGGGTAGACGGGCAAAAGCTTTCTGGCGAGATGCTGCCGGCCGACCGGGCGCGGCAGATTTATGAGGATATTGTGAGGCGACAGCGCGACCCGGCGTTGCTGGAATACATCGGGCGAAACACCTTCCGGGCGCGCATTTTCCCCATTCCCGCCGGAGCCGAGAAACGGGTCGAGATCGAGTACACGCAGGTGCTAAATCTCGACAATGGCCTGGTGCATTACGTGTACCCTCTCAACACCGAGCGGTTTTCACCGCAGCCGATCCCCAAAGTGAGCGTCCATGTCGAAATTCACTCGCACGAGGCGATCAAGGCGGTTTACTCGCCCAGCCATGCAGTGGGCGTCGAGCGGCGTGGCGATTATAATGCCAGTGTGGGTTATGAGGACTCGGACATTCACCCGGACGCTGATTTTGAGTTGTATTACACGGTGGCGCAGGAAGACATTGGCCTAAACCTGTTGTCATATATGGGCGATGAAGGGGGATTCTTTTTGATGCTTCTCGCTCCACAGGTTCAGGTGGATACGACGCAGGTGGTGGCGCGCGATGTGGTGTTGGTGCTGGACACTTCGGGCAGCATGCGCGGTGACAAGCTGGCGCAGGCGAAAAAGGCACTGGCTTTTGTGCTGGATCACCTGAACCCGGAGGATCGCTTTAATCTGGTCGAGTTTAGCACCGGCGTACGCCACTTTAGCACCCGTCTGGTGGGGGTGGGCGAACGCGATGCGGCGCGCCGTTGGGTGAACGGCCTGGAGGCTCAGGGCGGCACCGACATTAACCGCGCCATGTTGGAGGCATTGCCCTATGCCGACTCGACCCGCCCGACGGTGATCATTTTTCTCACCGATGGCCTGCCTACCGAGGGGGTGGTCGAGGTGGACAAGATTTTGTCCAACATTGACCGGGCCATCACCGCTGGGGTGCGCATTTTTGCCTTTGGTGTGGGCGACGATGTGAACACGCTACTGCTAGACCGCATGTCGGGCGATCATCGCGGTGCCAGCGCGTATGTGCGCCCTGGCCAGAGCATTGACGAGCAGGTTTCGGCTTTGTATGCCAAAATCAGCACGCCGTTGTTGTCGGATATTCAGGTAGATTTTGGCGGCATCCAGGTGCAGGATACCTTTCCCTACCCGCTGCCCGACCTGTTTGCCGGCACCCAGATCGTCATGGCCGGGCGGTATCGGCAAGGCGGACCTGCGACCGTTACCCTGCGTGGGACGGTCAACGGTCGGGAGCAAGTCTTCAAGTTTGAGGATGTCGGTTTTCGCACCTCGGGCGGCGAATCGTTCATCCCGCGCCTGTGGGCCATGCGCAAAGTGGGCTATTTGCTCAATCAGATTCGCCTGCACGGCGAGTCGCCCGAACTGGTGCAAGAGGTGGTGAATCTGGCGGTGCGTTACGGCATTATGACGCCTTATACGTCCTTTTTGGTGCAAGAAGACAAGCAGGTCTTTAGCGAGAGGGGACGGCAGCAAGAGGCCGAGCGACAGTATGCGGTGCAGGCCACTGCCGCTCCGGCCGCGCCCAGCGGCAAGGCCGCCGTGGACGAGTCGCAGGCACAGCGAGGGCTGCAAGAGTCGAATACGGCCACCGGGGCCACGGGGCAGGTAGTCAAGGTGGTGGGGAACAAGACCTTTTTACTGCGCGAAGGGGTGTGGATAGACACCACGTTTGACGCTGACCGTATGACGCCGCTGCGAGTAGGCTTTATGAGCGACGAGTATCTGGCCTTGATCCAGAATCGCCCGGATTGGGCGGTGTATTTTGCAGTGAGCGCCCAGGTGTTGGTGGTGCTGCCCGGCCCCGACGGTCAGACGCCGACGGCGTATCAGGTGGTGCAAGGGCAGGGCGACCCAATCCAGGTTCCCGCGCCGGCAGCGACGGCCACATGGACGCCGCTGCCGCCGACCGGTTTGCCGGTGACGCCGTCGCCGACCGTGTCGCCGACGGCTCAGACTGCCACATCGCCGGCCCAGCCGGTTGTGTGCGCCGGTGTTGCCGTGTGGGTGGCTCTGATGGCCGTGTGGCTGTTTGTGCGCCGCAAATGATGGGGATGCGTTTCGTCCGAGTGATGATCGGTGCGGTCTGATGTATGAAACGAGAGGTTGGCACGTGGGCGTGCCGACCTCCTTGGTCGGGGTTCAAATGCCCGCCTCTGGCGATGCGATATGTCGCCGGCGACGGGCATTTGAGATTTGATCTGATTGCCCGATCTGTGATAGACTAGTGTTGTTTGAAAGCCAGGAGGTTTCATCTCAAAAATAGGAGGTTGTCAGAAAAATGGCGTTCCCTCTGACATTGAGAGAATACGCCAGGAGTTTGACTATGCGCCCAGGTGATCAATATCTGAGAAATGAATGGCCGGCCGCGTGGTGCAGAGGGGCATTGCTCGGTGGAATGATTCTGTCTCTTTTTTATCGTTGGTTTGCTATAGAAAATCGTTACATTATATTTTTATACACTCATCTAGGGGCGACGCCTTTTGATCGCGAGACCGGCAGTCGCTATTGGATGGCCGGGCTTGTGGCGGTGGGGCTGGTTGGGGTGTTCTATGCGCCGGCCGATCTGATCTGGCAGCGGCTGGCTATGCGCCTGCGATGGGCAGATCACCCCCCGGCGCGGTGGCGGGTGTGGTTGTGTGCCACGATTGTTCTGTCCATCGGCATTCCGCTCATCACCATGACCTGCAACTGGCCGACATTGAGCGGCGGGCATGCGCTGGCCTGCACGGCGGCAACTCTGGCCGGGCTGGCCGTGCTGCTGCCGCTGATGGGGCGGTCGCCGGGTGAGTTGATCTGGCTGGGCGCCGATGGGCTGGGTTTGATGCCGGTTTTGCTGGGCCTGCGTCTGATCGAGTGGCCGGAGCGCGGGCCGGCTTTGCCGGTGGATGATGTGCTTGTTCGTATATTGGCGCTTTGTACGCCGGTGCTGAGTCTTGTGTGGTTGGGGGGAATGACCTGGCTATATCGGCGACAGCGACTGGCGACGCCGTCGGCCGGCCTGTTGCTGGCGGCCGGATGTACGATGAGCTATGTGCTGTTGCCGCTGGCTCATTATGTGTGGGCTGCGCCAAATTATCGCTACATTACCTCGGCCTCCAATTTTTTCGCCCGGACGCTTTTGACGCAAGGCATTGTATTGGGCGCGGCGGCGATTCTGTCGTGGGGTGTTTGGCGAATTCGTCGTGCTATGGAACTCGAGTAAAGGACTTGAAATGAAATCGATCCAGGTTACACTGCCCCGGTTCAAGCCGATGTATGGCTGGACCAATCGTATTTTGCGCGTGGATTTGAGCGAGGGGCGCATTTGGGCGCAAGAGACGGCACCCTATGCCCCCGATTTTTTGGGTGGGCGCGGGCTGGCTGCCAAATTGGTGTGGGATGAGTACCCCGAACCGCCGGACCCGCTTGAGCCGCATAGCCCGCTGTTGATCTTTCCGGGCATTCTCAGCGGCACCATTGCCCCGTATTCGGGGCGCACCAACGTGTGTGGGTTTGGCCCGCAGGGCTATCCTTATCCCTGGTTCACCCGTTCCAGCATCGGCTCGGATTGGGGCGCCCGCCTCAAGCGCGCCGGCTATGATGGGCTGGTGATCACCGGCGCCGCCGAGGTGCCGGTAGTTTTGCTGATTCACGATGATGAGGTCAGCCTGCTGCCGGCCGCGGATTGGTGGGGGTTGGATGTGGTGGATACCCAGGAGGCTGTGCAGTCACTCTGGGGCAAGGCCGTGCATACGCTGACCATCGGCCCGGCCGGCGAGCATTTGGGGCGCATCGCCACCATCCAGACGGCGGCGTCGGCGGCGGCCGGGCAGGGTGGTTTTGGCGCAGTGATGGGCAGCAAAAAGCTCAAGGCCATTGCCGTGATCGGCACGGGCAAGGTGGCGGTGGCCGATGATGAGCGGCTGCATCAACTGTTCAAACTGGTCGGCGATGAGGTGCGCGGGCGGCGCAATCCACGCGCTCATGTGGAGCGGTTGAATCAACGGTTGGCCGATGAGGGCAGCGGGCGGGCGCGCCTGTTTGCCTGCACGGCCTCTTGCCCCACGCCCTGTCACATTTATTACAGCGAGGTGCCGGGCTGTCATTTTGACCGCAAGTGGAGCGGCGATATGGCCTGCGTCAGCGGTAATTTTCGCGGCGGCGGGCGAGACGATGTCTATAACTGGAACATTGGCCTGCGCGGGGCGATGGAACTCAACATGTATGCCAACCGCCTGGGCCTGAATCACTGGGACATTTTGGTGGGCATGATTCCCTGGCTCAAGGCCTGCCATCAGCATGGCTTGCTGTCCGAGATCAATGGGCAGTCTTTTGATCTGAGTTCGGTCGAGTTTTGGGTGCATTTGCTGCACGATATGGCTTTTCGAGAGGGCATGGGCGATGCGCTGGCCGATGGCGGCTGGTACGGAGCGCGGCAGCTGGATTTGGGCGTCGAACTAATGCGCCGCCATTATACCGGTTGGGGCTATTCGGGGCATTGGGACGGACACGGCGCACTGGTCAACACCATCGTTTATCCGTTCTGGATCGTCGGTGCGCTGCACTGGGCGATGGATACGCGCGACCCGGCCAGCAGCACGCACGATTATGTGCAAAATGTGATGCGTTGGAGCCCATTTGTTGACCTGGCGCGGTATGGCACTCCCGACTATGTGCCGCCGATCTCGTGGGCGCAGATGAAGGCCATCGGCGAGCGGGTGTATGGCCGCGCCGACACGCTGGACCCACTTGGCGGCTATGACGGCAAGGCCATTCCGGCGGCCTATCACGGCGTGCGCTCGATCATGAAGGATTGCCTGCCCACCGACGATCAGGTGTTTCCCCTCATTTACAGCCCGCACACCGAGGATCGTTTTTGCCGCATAGACGGCATGGCTGGTCTGGACGTGGACGCGGCCATCCTGCGCGCCGGCACCGGACTGGATTGGGACACCGCCGCGTTTGAGCATGCCGCCGAGCGAGTGTTGAATCTGGAGCGGGCCATTGCCGTGCGGCATTGGGGGCGCGACCGGGCGATGGATGAACGGGTGATTCCCTATTTCGAGTATGCCGAAAACTGGGTCAATCCCGAAGTGGGGCAGCCCATGCGCCTGGAGCGCAGCCGGTTTTTGCCGGTCATGGACGAGTATTATCGGCTGCGGGGGTGGGATGTAGCCACCGGCTGGCCGACGCCAGAGACGTTGGCGCGGCTGGAACTGCCGGGCGTGTATTCAGAGATGGTGGACGGTGCGCAGGCCGCGCAGCAGCGCTTGCCGCCGCTGCCGGCCGAGCCGCCGGTGCAGGATTACCGCGCATAATACAATCGTAGGGGCGGGCCTTGCGCCCGCCCTGCCTCTACCAAACGGCGATTTTCAAAGGAGGTTTTTATGCCTTTTCCAACATTTGATCGCAGCAAGCTGGAAATTCTACCGCTGGCTGCGCGCCGGCACGACATGACTCTGGACGATGTGCTGCCTCTCGATGCCGATCTGCGCCTGAATGACAGCGCAGATTTGTATATTGTTGCGCAGCGCATCATCCAGGCGCGGCAGAATGACCGCCCGGTGATCTTGATGATGGGCGCCCATGTGATCAAGGTCGGCCTGTCGCGCTTTGTCATTGACCTGATGGAGCGTGGCCTGGTCACCCACGTTGGCGTCAACGGCGCGTGTGCTATCCACGATTACGAGTTGGCCCTGATCGGTGCCACCACCGAAAGCGTTGCTTGCTATATCCAGGAGGGACAGTTTGGTCTGTGGCAAGAGACCGGGCAGATCAACGAGATCGTTCGAGCGGGCAATCAGGCCGGGTTGGGTTTTGGCGAGGCCGTCGGTCAGGCCATCCAAAAGGGCGATTATCCACACAAATCGGTGAGCATTTTCGCCGCCGGCTATCGCCTGGGTATCCCCGTCACTGTGCATGTGAGCATCGGCTATGACATTATCCACGAACATCCCAACTGTGATGGAGCAGCATTGGGCGAGGCTTCTTTTCGCGATTTTCTCATCGTCGCCGAGGCGGTGTCGTACCTGCAAGGCGGCGTGCTGCTCAATTTCGGCACGGCGATTATGGGGCCTGAGGTGTATTTGAAGGCACTGGCGATGGCACGCAATGTGGCCCGTCAAAAGGGCGAAACGATCAACCGATTCACCACCGCCGTGTTTGACGTGCAAGACCTGGGCGCCGATGTGCATCGCGAGCCGACCAAGGCGCAGCCGGCCTATTATTTTCGCCCTTTCAAGACCATCCTGGTGCGCACGGTGCAGGACGGTGGCGAGAGCTATTATATCAGAGATTATCATCAAGCTACTCTGCCTGCGCTGCACTGCCTGGTGACGACAAGATCATAGGCCACGCTTACAGGATGATGAAAAATGCAATCCCCATCGGAGTCTGGCATGAATGAGCATCGTCTGCAATCTCTACTGGATCGTTTTCCGTCCATCCACGTTCTGGTGGTGGGCGATTTTTTTCTGGACCTGTATCTCGATCTGGATCGGGCCTTGAGTGAAATGTCGCTGGAAACCGGCCTGGAGGCCTATCAGGTCGTCAATGTGCGCAGCAGCCCCGGCGCGGCCGGCACAGTCACATCCAACCTGCGCGCCCTCGATGTGCAGGTCACGGCGTTGGGTGTCATTGGCGATGACGGCATGGGCTATGAACTGCTGGGCGGCCTGCGTCGGTGGAGTGTCAATACAGCGCCGTTGATCCAGACCACTGCCCGCCGCACTCCCACCTATACCAAGCCGATGATGCGCGAGGCCGACGGGTGCGTTCACGAATTGAATCGCCTGGACATTAAAAATCGTCAAATGCTCTCAATCGAGGTCGAAAATGAGATTGTGGCGCAGTTAAAAGCGTGGATCGGGCAGGTGGATGGCGTGATCGTGGCCGATCAGGTGCAAGAGCGCAACTGTGGGGTGATCACCGACCGGGTGCGGGCGGCTCTGAGCGACCTGGCGCTGGCCTGTCCCGACAAGGTGATCGCCGCCGACTCGCGAGCGCGCATCGGCGAATTTCATCACCTCCTCATCAAGCCCAATGAACGTGAGGCGGTTCTGTCTGTCCACCCTGATCATCAGGGGCCGGTGAGCCGGGCGATGGCTGAGGCGTGCGGGCGTGCCCTGCATGCGCAGAACGGGCGGCCGGTTTTTCTGACCATCGGTGAGCAGGGGATGCTGGTTTTGGACGAGCAGGGTATGACCCATGTGCCGGGCATCCGCATGAGCGGCCCCATTGACATTGTGGGCGCAGGCGACAGCGCCATGGCCGGCATTGTAGCGGCCTTGTGCAGCGGGGCCACGCCGACCGAAGCGGCTCTGATGGGCAACCTGGTCGCCTCGATCACCGTCCAACAGATCGGCGTGACCGGCACAGCCACCCGCGCCCAGGTGTTCGAGCGACATCAAAAAACCCGCTATGAGCAGTCGCGCATTGTAGACTGCCCATAGCGGGTCTGCCAGGCGGTGTCGCCTACAGATCGGGCAGGTTGCCCTCTTGTTCCAAACGGCGCAACTGCTCGATGGTGTCTATGGCATGCCGCATGTGTGGGATAAAGATGCTACCGCCTACCACCAGGGCTACATTCAAAGCGTCGATCAGTTCGGCGTCGCTCCAACCCAGTTTGACGCATTGGATCAGGTGATAGTCAATGCAGTCGTTGCAGCGCAGCACGCAACTGGCCACCAGCCCCAGCAGTTCTTTGCTGCGGGCGTCGAGGACGCCATCTTGATAGCACATGGTGTCCAGGTTGAAAAAACGTTTGATCCCCAGATGGTCTGTGGCCAGGATTTTTTCGTTCATCTTCTGGCGATAGGCTTGAAAGGCTTGAATGTCGGACATGACTGCTCCTTATGGCGCCGGCGTCGGCGTGAGCGGCTGCTGAATCAGCTCTTCGCGGGTGCGCGAAACGAACAATTGTGCCACATATTCGGCTACGCGCACATAATAGGGCGATTCGGATGAAATGATCACATATGTGCTATCGGCCTCGTTTTTGGCCCCCACGCGCAGGCGATAGGTCTTGGAGATGCCGGTGGCGTCGCGGGTGATCACCTCAACCAGCGCCGCCGCCGGATCGAGTTGATATTCGGGGCGCGCCTGCTTGCCTAGCGGGGCGATCATGCGGATGCTGGCCACCCGACCGAGCAAAGAGGTGACATTGTTTTCGTTGACCATCTCGCCGACCTGCAAGCCATTCATCGTCCATGTGCCGGCCTCGGTTTTGATCAGTTCAAAGCGGCCGTTGCCGTTTTCCAGGTTGAGGGCAACAATTTGCTCTTGTGGAATGGTCAGATATTGCGTATCCACCCAACTGGCCGCCGTCGCACTTGCATCAGCCGATGACAGGGTCGAGGTCAGGTAGACCTCGGGTTGATCGTCCAGGCGGACATGCACGGCGCCATAGCTGGGCGATGTGCCGAGGTACAGGCGATGCTGCGTGCCGTCGGCCCATTCCAGGGTGATCAGCCGCTCAAAGCTGTTGGCCGCTACCTTGATGCGCTTGTGGCTGTCGGCCGTCTTGGTCACCAGCCGTCCCTGGTCTATTTTTTCCATCTGACCCAGAAATTTCGACACCTGGTCGGCCTGCGTGGGGTAATCATCGGCAGCCGGCAGCACCCATTGGTCGCCCGTCTTGCTCAGAACCACCTCGCTGCCTGTCGCGTCGCGGATGGTGATCCGCGTCACCTCGGCGGTGCGCTCGATCAACGGCTTGCCGCCGCTCTCGGTGCGGCGGCGCGGCCACAGCACTACCGCCAGCACCACCAGTTGAACGGCCAACACTCCGGCCAAAATTCGGTTGAGTTTGTTCATGCCGCACCTCCATCTGCCGCGTGTTCCTCTTTTACCAGCGGCATCGGCGATTCGCGCCGCCACACATTCCACACCACCCCGATCACCACCACACCGATCAGGGCCAGGGCATAATTCAGATATTCCCAGAACGATTTTTGTTGGTTGTCCAGCGAATCCAGCAGGCGCACATAGCCGCCACGTGAGCGGATTGCTAGCAGATCGGCGTCTTCTACCGACCAGTCTATGGCGTTCTGCATAAACTGCAAGTTGTTCAAATAACGCTCTTGAGACAAACGCTGTGATAGTTGAAGCAGCGTATCATTCAAAAATTCCGAGCTGCCGATCACCACCAGCTGTGCCGTTTCCGGCGAAGACTCGGCCACGGCCAGCGGCGGCTGTCCGCCATCCGATGGGGCGGCGTCGGGCTGAGTGGCACCCAACGGTGAGGGCTTGCCCTTGAAAAAGCTCTCAAACACGCCCTGCACGCTGACAGCCAGCGGTCGGGCGTCTTGTTCACCCTCGACCGGGAACCCGTATTGCGGATAAGCCTGTTGATCGGGCTGTGTGTTGGTCGAGGTGGTGACCCAGGATTGCTTGCTGGATTGCAGCAGCACCGTCACCTGGCGGTTTTGGTTTTTGGCCGCGTCCAGGTTGACGGTCGAGGCCCAGTGCAGGGTGATCGCCGGCAGGTTGGCGACAATGGGGCTGTCGGACGACATGCCGGTGCGCCGCACGTCCACAAAAAACGGATAATTGACCTGCTGAATTTCCATCACGCTCAGGCTGCCCACCTGGCGCTGCACCTGCACCGGAAACGGCTCGTTTTGCGGGTCCATCACCAGTTCGCGGCGCACTTCGATACCATAGCTGCCCAGCATATCGGTCAGGCCGTCCTCGATTTCCAACAGTTGCAGGCCGCCGCCGTATTGGTACGGCGACAAGACATAGTTGGCCGCCGCCAGCACCACCGAGCCGCCACGCATCAAAAACTGGTCTATGGCGAACCGCTCCTTGTCGGTAAAGCCCTGCGGGGCCACCACTACCAGTGCATCAATGTCGCCCGGCACATAGCCACTGCTCAAATCTATGGCGCGCAGGGTATAGCTCTGGCTCAACTGCTCGCGCAAGAGTTGCCATGTGGCGATGGGCTGCGAGGTGCCGCCAAACGGGTCTTGTGTGGATGCCTCGGACGGCGTCCACAATCCCACCGTCTTGAGAAAGCCCGGCGTAGAGCGGCGCAGGGCGGCCTCGATCTCGCTGCGCACGTCGGCCTGGCTCATCTGCGAGGATGGATAGATCACCTGTGCCTTGTCGCCGATCTCTAGCACCATGTACAGGTAATAAGTGTCGGCAGAAAAGAACGACACGGCAATCGGCTGCAAGCCATAGGTCTCGTACAACTGCCGGCGCGTCACCGGGCTGTCGGCGGCGTCGGGGTCTACAAACACATAGTCAAAACGGCCGTTCGACTCGGCCTGAATGGCCTGTCCCACCTGCTCAATGATCGGGATGACGCCGGCCAGGTCTTCGGGCAGCGCGTTGGGCGTTACATAGGTGGTCAGCTTGATCGGCTTGTCAATTCGCGCAAAAACCACATCCAGGCTTTGAAAGCCATAGACCGTCTTTTTGATCGAACGGGTCAGGTCATACTCCAGGTTGCGCAGGCGCACCTCGATCTGACCACTGGTGGTGGTTTGTACTTCAATCAAATCTTGAAAGCCCAATACCACCGATTGGTCGCCGTAGCGGATCAGGATGTTGAAATACGAATTGATCACCGACTCTTCATAGCGGCCGGCCACGCGGAACGGCACCGGTTTGATGCCGTAAATCTGGTTGGCCTCTGCCTCCAGCTCTTCATTGTCGCGCGGGTCTACCATCTCGGTCTGGATGCGCCCGCGCCCGGCGATTTCGTACTCGCGCATCATGTCGCGGATGGTCGGCACCAGCGGAGCCAGCAGGGGGTGGGTTTTGGCGCTGAAATAGCCGCGCATCAGCAAGGGCTCGTTCAGGTTGCCCAACAGGGTGCGCGTGGTCGGTGAGAGGCTGTACTCTTGCTGTGCCGTCAGATCGAGGCGCATGCCAGAGACGGGAAACAGCCAGGTGTTCAGGGCCAGCACGTTGGCGCCCACCAGAGCCACGCTCAAAAGGGCGTTCCAGCGATAGGTCGCTGTATGCGCCCCGCGGCTCCACCGTTTTTGGTCTAGCGAAACCACGTTGAGGACGAGAAAAAGAGTGGTTAGAGATACATAGTAAATTAAATCGCGCAGATCGATCACGCCGCGTTCGATGCTTTCAAAGCGACTGCCGGTGCCGATGGCGCGTAGAATTTCGCCCGGCCGGTTGCCCACCAGGTTGGTGAATACCGATGCGCCTGCCAGGTAAAAAGCGCCGCACACCAGCACGGTGAGGATGAGCGACACGATTTGATTGTCGGTGCGCGACGAGATAAACAAACCGATGGCGATATAGGCCGAGGCCATCAGCAGGGCGGCCACATAGCCACCCACCACCGGCCCCCAATCCAGGTCGCCCAAAAAGCTCACCGTGATGGGCAAGAACAGGGTCAGCGCCAGGGCCATGCCCACCAGGGCCAGC
The DNA here is from genome assembly GCA_964449465.1 of uncultured Anaerolineae bacterium. Classification (GTDB taxonomy): domain Bacteria; phylum Chloroflexota; class Anaerolineae; order JAFGEY01; family JAFGEY01; genus CAYRXM01. The sequence continues at coordinate 108,088 of CAYVBK010000003.1, read as the reverse complement.
GCGGCCAAAAATTTGCCCAACACCAGGTCAGCGCGGCGCACCGGCAGGGTGAGCAAAATTTCCAACGTGCCGCTGCGTTGCTCCTCGCTCCACTGACGCATGGTCAGGGCCGCCACCAAAAAGATCATCAAAACAGGCATCCATTTGAACAGCGGCCGCACGTCGGCGGTGCCTCGGATGAAAAAGGTTTCGATCTGGAAAAAGATAAACAACGCCGCCAGCAAAAAGGTGCCGACAAAGATCAGGGCAATGGCCGAGCCAAAATATGCGCCCAGCTCTTTGCCGGTCAGCGTCCAAACTGAGGCACGGCGCAATTTGTCCCACCAAGATTTCATTCTTCACCTCCTGCATCGCCGTCGTCCGAATCGTTCTCCTCTGCATCGGTCTCGGCGGCGGTAGCCAGTTCATTAAAGATCATTTCCAGCGTGCGCACATCGCGACGCAGTTCTTGCAGCGGCCAGTTGTGTTCTCGCGCCAGCCGATACACTGCCGGGCGCAGATCGGCACTGCCTGCGCTGCGGATGCGATACTCGTATCCACCGTCTACAGCCTGCCCTTGCACCTCTTGCACATCCGGCAGGGCGCGCAGAGCGTCCAGCGCGTGCGGGGCATCATGTTGCAGCAGCAACAGCACTCCGGCGGTCGCTTCCAGATCGGCCAGGCGGGCATCGGCGCGCACCCGGCCGTTCATCAGCACGATCACCCGGTCGCACACCGCCTCCACCTCTGACAGGATGTGGGTGGACAGCAGGATGGTGCTGTTTTGGGCCAGGCGGCGGATCAGGTGGCGCACCTGGACGATCTGGGTGGGATCCAGGCCGACGGTCGGTTCGTCGAGGATGAGCAGGCGCGGGCGGTGCAAAATGGCCTGCGCCAGCCCCACGCGCTGCCGATAGCCCTTGCTGAGCTGGCCGATCGGCCGGGTCAGGTGATCGGCCAGGTCGGTGGCCTGTATCGCTTCGGTCAGCCGCACCGCCTGTTCTTCTGCCGGGACGTGGCGCAGTCGGGCCATCATCTTGAGGTAGGCCTGCACCGACATTTCGGGGTACAGGGGGGCGTTTTCCGGCAAATAGCCGATCCGCTCTTGCACCTGCAAGCACTGCGTCAACACGTCCAGACCATCCACCCGCACCTCGCCGGCATCCGGCTGCAAATAGCCGGTCAGAATTTTGATCATGGTGGTTTTGCCTGCGCCGTTTGGGCCCAACAAACCGACAATTTCACCCGACCGGACCTGGCAGGTGACATCTTGCAATGCCCGCACCGGGCCATACGATTTGCAGAGGCCAGAGACATCAATCATAAAGTACGTTCCTCCTGCATAGTTGATTTATTTTCCATACAACAGCACATACATTTCGTACTGACGATAGATTTCGCGCACATAAAGTTGCGGTTCGCTGCGAGTAATGACTTCGACAAACAGATCGGGATCGCCGTTGGCCTGCGCGGCCCAACGCGTGGCGTTGGCCGGCCCGCCGTTGTACCCGGCCAGGGCCACCATCACATGGTTGTCGGCTTGCGTCAGCACTCGCGCCAGAAACCACACCCCGAATTTGATGTTGAGATAGGGCCGCAGCAGCAACTCGGAGCGGTAATCCGGCCAGGGCATCATATCGGCAATCCACTCGCCGGTAGACGGCATGACCTGCGCCAGCCCCACGGCTCCGGCCCACGAGTAGACCTGGTCGTCAAAGACGCTCTCCTGGCGTACCAGGGCGAACATCAACAGCGCATCTAATTGTTGGGCGTTGGACTCGGCCACGATCAGGTCGTCGAAATAGGCCGGAAAAGCCAGCCGTTGGATCAGGCGCGGCATGGTCAGCACCGAGCCGGGGGTCAGAGCGATCAGATTGAGGCTGGCGCGCAGCGACACGGCATACAGGCCCACATCGCGGCTGAACAGGGCCAGTTGATAGAGCTGCACCGGCGATTGGGCCAGGTCGCGCCGCAGGCTGTCCAATTCGTCGCGCGCCTGCGGGCGGCGTTCTAATCCCAACAATTCGACCGCCCGCCGAAAACGAATGTCGCCGGACAGGTTGGGCGAAATGATCGCCGGGTCTGTGTCTTGGGCGGCGCCGGCCCAGGTGCGCAGCCAGGCTGCTGCTTCTTGCCTTTCGGCGGCCTCGTCACCGACCAGGCGCAGGCGTGCCGGTGTGGCGATCCAGTTGGCCGGTCGCCCGTTTTGTGCCAGCAGGTGCGCTGCCCGCAGCCCATAATAGTCGCGCGGCGCCTCGTCGGCCAGTGGTTTCAGCACGGCGCGAGCGGCTTTTGCACCATCGGTGAGCCACAAGGTTTTGCCCAACCAGTAACGTCCCTGCCGGCCGGCATCGCTCTGTGGATAGCGTGCCGCCAGTTCGCGCCAGGCCGTGATCGCCCCGGCGCGGTCCCCCTGCCGATAACGGCACAGGCCAGAGCGAAACCACGCTGCGCCGGCCTGCGCATGGTTGGGGTAGGTGTTGCCCAGTGATGCATACAGCGCGGCAGCTCGTTCCATCTGCTGATTGGTCTCTAGCAGCCAAGCGGCGTCCCACAAAGCCTGCCCGGCCAGGGTGTGTTCGGGGTTGGCGCGGGCAAAATCCAGGTAAACCTGCACTGCATCTTCCCACTGCTGCTGGGCGGCCCAGGCCCGCGCTTGCAGCAGCCAGGCGTCGCCCCAGCGCGGGGTGGTGCTGGAGAATCGCTCGATCATGCGCCGACATTCGTCTATAGCGGCGGCAAATGATTGCGTGTTGAACCAGGACATGGCTGCGTAATAGTGGGCGTCGCCGTTGTAATCGGGCATCGAGGCTGTGTATCGCTCGAACGCGGCGATGGCGGCCTGATAGCTGCCAGCGTGATAATTGATCAGGCCGCGTTGATACTCGTTTACCGGCACATTGGCCTGCACCAACTCGACCAGCGCGGCATGGGCATAGCCGGGGCGCGGGTCGCCGTTGACGGCCTGGGCAAAAGCCTGAAGCGCGTCGGCCTCGCGCCCGGCCAGGCGGTGTGCCAGACCGGTCAGGTACCACAGCCGCGCCAGGCGATAGACGTTCTCCGAACGCTCGATCACCCCGCTAAACCAGGTAATGGCCTCGTCATAGCGGCCCCAGGTGGAAAAGGTCTGGCCGATCTGCTCGCGCAGATCGTATTGCTGCCCCAGATCGGTGGTCTTGTCGAGGGCGTGCTGATAGGCTTCGATGGCGGTTTGATACTGCCCCAAGGTGACATAATGGTTGCCAATTTGACGATAAACCAGATCGGCCAGAACGTCCTGAGCGGACAGATAGGCGTTATAGTGTGAGATGGCCGATGGCAGGTCGCCGCGTTCCTGGCGTGTCTCGGCCAGGTAAAAATGGGCCACGCCGACGCGATGATCTTGGGAATAGGTTTGGACAAAGCGAGTCAGCAGGTCGTCGGCCTGCTCATAGCTGCCGTCCAAAAAGGCGCATACGCCGGCTTGAAAGGCTGCTTCGATGGCCGTGTCGGCGTCTGGCCCGACGGCAGGTAGCCGTGCCGCCGCGCTAAACTCGGCCTGTGCCCGGCGATAATCGCCGTTGCGCTTGGCGCGATGAGCCGCTGCCAAAAGGTCCGACGGGACCAGGGTCGGCGAGGGCGTAAAGGTCGGCGTGGCGGTCTGAGTGGATGTGACCGTGGGGGTTGGCGTCTCGGTCTGCGTTGGGGTGGATGTTGCCGATGAGGTGGGTGTCCATGTTGGCGTGACCAGCGGTGGCAGCACCGTGGGATCAACGGTAGGGGCAGTGGTCGCAGTCCATGTCGGCAAGGCAGCCGCAGCAGATGTCACAGTGGCCGTTGGAGTGACCAACAGTGGCACCGTCACAGTCGCTGTGGCGGCAGGCTGCGGTGTCTGTAGGGTGTGCAGATAGACTAATAATGTGATGCCGGCCAGCGTGGACAGAATCACCAGCGCGGCCAGCAAGAGCAACCAGGTTTGCAGTTTCATAGTTTCTGTATTATCGCCAGTTTGGGCGAGTTGTCAACCTGAAAACCGCTCTCAGAAAACCGTCCAGGAGGCCGCTGAAAAATTCTATTTTTACCACCAAGGACACCGAGAACACAAAGGGTTACGATACTTTTGAGTCGCTAGAAATGCTTTGTGCTCTTTGTGTCTTGGTGGTGAGCAGGTTTTTCAACACGCTAGGCCCGGCCAAAGCGGCGATCCAGTTCATCGCGCCCGATGTGTACCAGAGCCGGCCGGCCGTGCGGGCAGGTGGCCGGTGACCAGGTTTCGGCCAGGTTGTCGAGAATCTGTTGCATCTGCTCCAGGCTGAGGGTATCGCCGGCCTTAACCGCGCCCAGACAGGCGGCCTTGAGGGTGATGGCGTGTCCTATGTCATCGGCATGCGCGGCCTCGGCCAGCAGCGCCGTCAGCAGGGCGGCGGCATCCTGGCCTTGCAAGGCTGCCGGCAGCGTGCGGATGAGGACGTTGGAGCGGCCAAACGCTTCGATTTCGATGCCCAACGTGTCCAGCGCGGTGGCGGCGCGCTCCAAAACGGTCATCTCGGCGGCGGTCAGCCCCAGTTGTGCCGGCGGCGACAGGGAAACGCGCCGGTCGCCGCGCCAGAGTTGTTCAAACAAAGCCTGCTCGTGGGCGGCGTGTTGATCGGCAATGATCAGCCCGGCGTCGTCTTGGGCCAGAATATAGGTGCGATGCAACTGCGCCAGCGCGCGAGGGCCATCGGCGGCAAACGGTGTGGCCGCCTCATAGAGCGCGCCGGGCGGCGCAGTCCAAGGCTCGCCGGTTGAGGTCGGCCAATCGGTTCGAGCCGGGTACTCGCTCAAAGCTGCTCGCACCGCCTCGGTCAGGGCGCCATAGACGGCGCGCTCTTGGGCCAGGCGCACCTGAGCCTTTTGTGGGTGGACGTTGACATCCAGACAGCGCGGATCCAGGGTGATGTGTAGCACGCTGAGGGGATAGCGGCCGGGCGGCAGGCGGCCGGCAAACGGCCTTTCCAGCATCACGGTTAGCAGACCCGAATGCACTGGCCGTCCATTGATGATCCAATATTGGTCACTGCGGCGGCTGCGCCCGATGGTGGGGCGGCTGATATAGCCCTCGATGCGCAAATCTACCGCTTGATAGCCGACCGGGATCATCTCTTGGGCGACCTCGCGACCCAGCAAGTCGCCGATGCGCGTCAGCAGCGTGCCGGGGGGAGCGATCAGCCGTTCGCGCTCGTCTACGATCAGCCGAAAAGCGATCTGTGGGTAGGCCAGGGCATAGCGGACCACCGTCTGCTGCACCAACTCGGTCTCGCGAATGGGCGATTTGAGAAAGCGGCGGCGGGCTGGCAGGCGACGAAACAGGCCGCTGACCGTGATGCTGCTGCCCACCGGGCTGGCCGCCGGTTCGACCGTCACCTGTCCCTCTTGGGCGCGCACCCGCGTCCCTTGCAGTTCGTCGGCGGCGCGGGTCAATATGTCTACCTGCGCCGCCGCGGCGATGCTGCTCAACGCTTCACCGCGAAAGCCCAGCGTGCGAATTTGCTCCAGGTCGGTCAGCGTGGCAATTTTGCTGGTGGAGAATCGCTCTAACGCCAGCGCTGCCTGGTTTCGGGGGATGCCGCAGCCGTCGTCGCTAATGCGGATCATGTCCAGGCCGCCGCTGCGCAGCGACACGACAATGGCGCGGGCAGCAGCGTCAATGGCATTTTCGATCAATTCTTTGACCGCCGAAGCCGGGCGATCAATAACCTCGCCGGCGGCGATGCGTTGCTGAATCTCTGGCGATAAAATTTGAATTGGCATAGCCCATAGCCTCTCTTGAACAAGCTCAGATCCCCATTGTAACTCAAACCTTTTACACCGCCAAGTTTGTCCCCTGCTCAAGGATGTTATATAATGGGCGCGTTTGATCAATCGAGCCTGAGAGTATGGTATGAATTGGGAACCTCCGCGTAAAAAAGGTATGGTGCTGGGCATCGTCTGGATCGTCTTGGTCCTGATGGTGGATGCTCTGCTGCTCTGGCGCGTCGTCGGCGGCGCACTGAACGGCTGGACGTTCATCTGCGCCCTGGTTGTGCTGGCCTCGTTGCCTGCCATTGCCCTGCTGGGCTATTGGGCCTATGGCCTGGCGCAGTTGCGCTATGAATTTGACCGCAACCGGCTGATTATCCATACCGCGGCCGGGCAGCAGGTAGTGCCGATGGACAGCATCACCCAGGTGTTGGATGGTCGCAAGACCCACCTGCGCGTCCACATGCGCAGCCTGTTTTGGCCAGGCTATTGGATCGGACACGGGCGGATCGAGGATGTTGGCCTGACACTGTTTTTCGCAGCCACGCCGCCTAATCAGCAGGCCATCCTGATCACTCCCACGCTGGCGTATGGCATCTCGGTGGCGGATATGGACACCTTTGTTGAGGTATTTCAGGCTGCGCAGCGTATGGGGGTCAGTCATCCGGTTGAGCACGAGCCCCGGCAGGCGGCGTATTTGCGCTGGCCCATTTGGAGCGACCGTCTGACGCAATCTGTCTGGCTGGGCAACCTGTCGCTCAGCGTCGCGCTGTTTGGCCTGACATGCTTTCGCTATCCCTATCTGCCGGGCCGGCTGCCGATGCACTTTGACAGCGGCGGCGTCGTAGACCGTATTGCCGGGCGCGAGCAGGTTTTTGCCCTGCCGGTGATCGGTCTGCTAGTCTGGCTGTTCAACGGTCTGATCGGCGCCGTTTTGTATCGGCACCAGCGGGTGGCTTCGCTGCTGGTCTGGAGCGGAGCCCTGACCGTTCAAGTGCTTTTTTTGCTGGCCCTGTTCAATCTGGTCAAATAAAGGTTTTGCACAATGACTCTGATACTTGGCATCGAAACATCGTGCGACGAAACGGCGGCGGCGGTCATTGCCGATGGGCAGACCATCTGCTCTAATGTGGTGGCCTCACAAATTGATCTGCATCGTCAATATGGCGGCGTCTTTCCCGAAATCGCCTCGCGGCAGCACATGGTTGCGATCACGCCGGTGATCGAGCAGGCGATGCGCGACGCCCAGGTGAAATGGGAACAGTTGACCGCCATTGCTGTGACCTATGGCCCCGGCCTGCCTGGTTCTCTGCTGGTCGGGTTGAACATGGCCAAAGGGCTGGCTCTGGGGCGCGGCCTGCCCCTGATCGGTGTCAATCACATCGAGGCGCACATTGCCACCAACTGGCTGCGTCTGGCCGACAAGAACGCCTTGCCCGCGCCGCTCGATTTTCCCTTGCTATGCCTGGTGGTTTCCGGCGGTCACACCGAGTTGCACTTGATGCACGAGATCGGACGCTATGAACGGCTGGGCAGCACCATAGACGATGCCGCCGGTGAAGCGTTCGACAAGGTGGCGCGGTTGCTCAACCTGGAATATCCCGGCGGCCCATCCATTCAGCGCGCCGCCGAGCGTGGCAATCCCACCGCTTATCTTTTTCCGCGCGCCCGCCTCGACCGCAGCTATGATTTTAGCTTTTCAGGGCTGAAAACTGCCGTTCTGCGGGCGGTGCAAAAATATCACCCGCAGCTCAATCGCCCGGCCGACCGTTTGTTTGAAGACAGTGACCTGCCCGACGTGCGCCTGCCGGTCGACACGGTGGCGCATCTGGCGGCCAGTTTTCAGGCCGCTGTGGTGGATACGCTGGTAGACAAGACCCGTCGCGCCGCCGAGGCTTTTGCCGTTAAAGGGGTGCTGCTGGCTGGCGGTGTGGCCGCCAACCGTGCCCTGCGCGACAAAATGAGCATGGCCCTGAGCATACCGGTGCGCATGCCGCCGATTGCTCTGTCTACCGACAATGCGACCGGTGTGGGCGTGGTGGGGCATTGGTTGCTCGAACGCGGTCGCGCCGATGGCTGGGACCTGGACATTGCCCCACGCCTCAAATTGGGGCAACAAGACAGCAGGTCATAGCCACCCTCGTCCCAATACCCTCCAAATTGTAGCGTCTAATCTCAGACTGCCAAACGACGGCCTGGCGTCATGTTGTCACAGGCAAATGATGGTATCATGAGCGGGAACCTGTCCGCCCCCGATCACGTCTTGTAGCTAGCAGGCTGTTGGAGATCCGCACACTGAGTGGGGTGCCTCCGAACAAGTTCGGGATTCCGAATTCAAAGAAACCAGACTCGAATTGACGAGGCAAGCATGAAGATCAAGCAATGTTTCATTCACCTGGCCTTGATAGGGGCCTTTTTGCTGGTGTCGGCCCGCCCGACATTGGCCGACCCGCCGCCCGGTCTGCAGATGCAGGCAGCTGCTGCTTTTGATGGCTATGTCAAATATGGCGAATGGCTGCCCGTCTGGGTCGAGTTGGAAAACAGCGGCGCCGACCTGGATGCCGAAATCCGCGTCCAGGTGCAGGGCAATTGGAATGCCGCCGCTACCTTTGCAACGGCGGTTGCTCTGCCCGGCGGCTCACGCAAACGGGTGCCGGTCTATGTGCTGCCCAACAATTTTACGCGTCAGCTTCAGGTGCAGCTGGTAGACTCACAAAACCAGGTCTTGATCTCGCAGCAGGTCTCGGTCAAGCCGCAGATCAACCTGACTTTGATGGTGGGGCTGATCGCTCCTACACGTGGCGCTATGTCCATCATCGCCAATATGCCGGGGCAGGGGCAGACCCGTCCGGTGGTGTTGGTGGACCTGTCGTTGACCGATTTGCCCGATCAGGCAGCGGCATTGGCCTCTTTTGACTGCCTGGTTTGGAATGACACTGATACCTCGGCATTGACGCCGGAGCAAAAGGCTGCGCTGGAATCGTGGGTGGGTAGTGGCGGCCGTCTGGTGATCGGCGGTGGAGCCGGGGCGCGGCAGACTGTCGCCGGTCTGCCCGATAGTTTGCTGCCCATCGCGCCGCGTCGCGAAATCGAGGTGGACGCTTTGCCCGGCCTGACTCACCTGGGCGGACAGGCGGTGCGTGTGCCGGGTCCGTTTCTGGCGGCAGTGGGCGATGAAAACCCCGGCTATAATCTGGCGGTGCAAGATGATCTGGTGCTGGTGCGCGAGCGGGCCGTTGGCAGTGGGTATGTGGATTTTGTGTCCCTCGATCTGGCCGTCTCGCCGTTTGACGCCTGGGCCGGCACCGCTGCGTTTTGGTACGAGTTGATCTGGTCTTTTTACCCTCAAGATATGCCCTCCGATATGTCCATCCGCCAGATGCGCGCCGAGCAAACGATCTATGCTCTGACCAGCCTGCCCTCGTTGGATTTGCCCTCGATCAAGTGGCTGAGCATCTTGCTGTGCCTTTACATTTTGCTGGTCGGGCCGATCAATTACCTCGTTTTGCGCTGGCGAAAAAGGCTGCATTGGGCCTGGGCCACCATCCCGGCCCTCACCCTGCTCTTTTCCGGCGGCGCGTTTGGGCTGGGCTATGCCTTGCGAGGCAATGATCTGATCGTGAACAAGATCGCTCTGGTGGTGGCCGACGTTGGCGGTGTGGCGCGTATCACCAGCTATATCGGTGTCTTTTCGCCAGCGCAACAATCTTATGAGATCACGGTACCAAACGGCGGGCTGCTCAGCCCAATGACACCTTCTTATGATCCGTGGGGAGGGCAGAACAATCTGGTCGGGCAAAATATGGTTTTTGTGCAGGGAACACCTGGCCGGGTGCGTGGTCTGGCGGTCAATCAATGGTCTATGCAAACGTTTATGACCGAAGACATCCAGTTTGATATGGGCGCAGTGACGTGGGATCTGCGTCTGGAGCAGGACGAGTTGGTGGGTTGGGTGCGCAACGATACGGCGTTTACCCTGCATGGCGCGGCCATTGTGCTGGGTAACATGCTCACCCGCCTGGGCGACCTGGCCCCCGGCGTCCAGACTGAGGTGCGTTGGGAGCTGTCGTCGCAAGCCGGGCCGATATTCGGCCCATCCATCGGCTATCGGCTTTTTGAAAAGGAACTCAGTCAGCCCAACATGACCGGCCCTGCCCGCGAGGTGCAGGTGAAGCAGCAGGTCATAGATAATTTCTTGGGCGGCAGCGGCAAGTGGGCGGTTATGTCTGGCAATGGCATGGATTTGCAGTCGCCGACGCTGCTGGCCTGGCTGGACCGGGCGCCGCCCGATGTACAGGTCGCCGGCCGCGCGCCAACTCAGCAGACTACTGCCCTGTTCTATATGCCGCTGGACTGGCATCTGGCCGGGCAAGAGCCGGTATCCATCCCGGCCGGTTTGCTGCCGGGCCGCGTCGTTCAGATGCCCGTCGAGGGGGGGATGTGCGGCGGAACGGGGGTGCCAGCCATCTATGTAAACCGCGGCGAAGCAATCCTGGAATTTCAACTGCCGGCCAGTGTCCTCGATCTCGAAATAGATCGTTTGCTCCTGTCTTTGCACAGTGATGGAGGGTGGGGACAGACGCCGCAGGTATCTTTGTATCGTTGGGACGATCAGTCATGGTTCAATTTGGAAAAAATCGTCATCGGCAGCGGTATCAAGACGGATTGGAATATGCCGGCCCAAGACAATATCGTCGTCCCGACTGACGGCCTGATCCATGCCAATGGACGGGTGCAGGTGCGCCTGTCTGTGGAAAGCAATGCTTCTGGCGGATGTTTTTACGTGGGACTGGGCCTGCAAGGTCAACGTCCCTGAGCGCATAAACGGTGAGGAGCCCATGACTCTGGCCATTGAGACGCGTCAACTCACCCGCCGCTATGGGCGGGGCAAAACGGCGATGATTGCCGTAGATCATCTGAACCTTCAAGTGCCGTGCGGGTCGCTGTTTGGGTTGATCGGTCCGAATGGCGCCGGCAAGACCACCACCCTGCGCATGTTGGCTGGCTTGCTCGATGCTTCGTCCGGCGAAATCCTGATCAACGGCCAGGTTGCCAATCACGCCGATGTCTGGGGCGACCTGCAACGGCAGATCGGCTATATGCCCGACTTTTTTGGCGTCTATGAAGATATGCTGGTGTGGGAATATCTGGACTTTTTTGGTCGCTGCCATGGCCTTTCGGCGGCGCGCCGTCGCCAGGTCACCGAAGAATTGCTCGACCTGGTGGACCTGACAGCCAAAAAGGACTCGTTTGTCGAAACGCTTTCGCGAGGGATGCGTCAACGCTTGTGCCTGGCCCACGCTTTGGTGCATGACCCGGCCGTGCTGCTGCTCGATGAGCCGGCGTCGGGGCTGGACCCGCGCGCTCGTGTGGAAATGCGCGAATTGTTGCGCGAGTTGGGAGCAATGGGCAAAACCATCGTGGTCAGCTCGCACATTTTGGCCGAGTTGGGTGAATTGTGCGACTCTATTGGCATTATCGAAAGAGGACGGCTGGTCGCCAGTGGCCCGCTGGATCAGGTGCGCAGCCAGGCGGCGTCGGGCAAGGTGCTGCACATCAAGACGCTTACCGACCGCGCCGTTGCCGAACAGGTTTTGCGCAATCAGCCCGGTGTCGGGCAGATCGTGTCGGCCAACGGCGAGGCCTTGCAGGTGGAATTTCTGGGCGATGACGAGGCTGTCGCCGATTTGCTAGAGACTTTGCTGCAAAACAAGGTGCGTGTGATGACATTCAATGAGGTCAGCGGCAACCTGGAGGATGTGTTCTTGCAACTGACCCAGGGTCAGGTAGCCTGATCTGTCTGTGGAAAAGGAATGTGTGAGATGAAATGGAATCCCTTGATCCTCATTCGGTCGGCGCCGACTAACCCGATCCTGGTAAAGGAACTGCGCTCGCGCATGCGCGGCTGGCGTGCCTTTGCCGTTCTCACTGGCATGCTGGTGCTTTTGGGCGGGATCAGCTATTTGCTGTACCGGCTGACTCTGGAAACCACCCGTTATTCCAACATGCCGGTCAGCCCGCAGATCGGCCGCACTCTTTTTGCCGGGCTGGCCGTGGTCGAGTTGATGGTCATTTGCTTTATCACCCCGGCCATTACTGCCGGAGCCATCAGCAGCGAGCGCGAAAAGCTGACCTACGAGATGCTGCTGGCAACGCCGCTGCGCCCAGGACGCATCTTGTGGGGCAAATTGGTTTCTGCGCTCAGCTATGTGCTGCTGTTGCTGGTGGCTGCCGTGCCGATGGCCAGCCTGGTGTTTATCTTTGGCGGCGTGTCGCTGCGCGATATGTTCAAAACCATGATCGTCTTGCTCGCCATCACCATCACGCTGGGGGTGATCGGCGTGTTTATGTCGGCCTGGTTGCGGCGCACCATTGCCGCTACGGTGCTGAGCTATCTGGCTGTGTTGACCCTGATCATCGGACCGTTGATAGTCTATGTGGCCGTAGGCATTTTGCAGCAAAAAGAGCCGCCGCGTTGGCTGCTGGTGCCAAATCCCATCAGCGCGCTCTTTTCTGCCATCACCCCCTCGGCTTATAGCGGCGGCATTGACCTGCTGGGCGGATTGAGCATGGTCTTGACTGGTAATCTCAGCGGATCGTCGTCGTTTTCCAGCATCCCGCGCCCGCTCTATCACTATACACTGCCCCTATACGGCACACTGTCGCTGGTTTTGTACATGATGGCCACCCGTTTGGTGCGTCCCACCCGCCGCTGGCGCATCCATTGGAAGCGCCTGCTGATCGCCGGAGTGATCTGGGTTGTGTTTTGCGCCATCGTCGCGGTGCCTTTTCTGCTTACGGCCAACCGCTATGAGCGCATGATTTTGCCGCCCACGCCGACCTCCATGGTCATACCGGTCGAGCCAGAAATGCGGCCTGCCATGCCGGCGATGGCGACACCGCTGCCCGGACTGTCCACCACGCTGTCAGAGGAGGATCGGACGGCGATTTACACAGCCGCCATTCGCCAGATGTACACGCGTGACCACACGTTTGAAGACCAGTTTGCCGGTTTTGCAGTGGTTTATCTGCTGCGCGTCACCGACGATGGGGTGGGCGATCCCAACGCGCCGCGCGGCGATTCGCAAATCCTGCCCGAATCGGTGCAGCAGACCGTTGTGGAGGCATTGAGTGATCTGCCGGCACGCTGGGTGTGGATTGATCGTTCGGTCGACGCACCGCGCGATGAGCAAGGGGTAATCAATGATAATGGAGCGATATTTACGTTGGGCAACATTTATCTCAACGGCCAAGGCACCGCTTTTGTATCGGCTTTGCTGTACTTTTCTCCGCTGGGTGGCGGTGGGCAGACCTATGTGCTGCAAAAAAACGACGGCACCTGGCAGGTGACCGGCAAGACGGGGGTCACATGGATCAGCTAAGGTTTTATCTGGCGCGTTTGCGTCGTCGTTTGCGTCTGTGCGATGGCTGGATGTTGGCGCAACAAACACTGTGGATGGTCGGCTTGCTGCTGGGCCTGATTCAACTGGCTGGTCGCCTCTGGCCGCTCTCGTTTTTGGGGGTGTGGATGTGGCTGCCGTTTGTGTTCTGGCTGGTCGGCATCGGCGGTTATACACTGCTCAAGCCTATGCCGCTGGGCCGCATCGCCTGCCGGGTTGATTTAGAGTTGGGGCTAAAGGAGCGGCTATCTACGGCCTGGGCGTTTCAATCTGTCTCTGGCGAGATGGTTTCTCCGGCATTGCTGTCGCTTCAGCGACAGGATGCCTTGAACACGGCGCAGCGCATCGAGCCGCATCGTTCCTTTCCACTGCGCTGGCAACGTCGTGCTTTGCTGTTGGCTGCCGTGCTGCTGGCAGCCGCCGTTGCCTCGATGATGCTGCCCAATCCGATGGATGCCGTTCTTCAAAAGCGCGCTGCCATTGCTCGCGCCGCCGAGGAGCAGGCCAAACGCATCCAGGAATTGCGCGCCCAGGTCGAACAAGATCAGCGCCTGTCGCCCGAAGAACGGCAGGATTTGCTTCGTCAACTGGATAAACTGGCACGACAGCTTGAGGCCAATCCCGGCGACCGCGAAAAAGCACTGGCTGACCTGTCGCGGCTGGAAGAGGCTTTGCGTCCGCGCCTGGACCTCAATGCCGATGCCCGTCAGGCGGCTTTGGAATCGCTGGCCGCCCAATTACAATCGCTGTCGGGCGAGTCGGGCCGTTCCCCGGCCGACCCGGCCGAGATGGACCAGGCTTTGCAAGCATTGGCCGAACAACTGGCGCAGATGAGCGACGCCGAACGAACTGCAGCAGCTCAGGCTCTTGCTCAAATGGCCGCCCGCGCTGCTCAGTCGGGCGATGCGACGCTGGCGCAGGCATTGGCCTCTCTGGCGCAGGCTGCCCAAAGCGGCGATTCGCAGGCGGCAGAGACGGCAGCGCAAGCAGCGGCGCAGGCGATGCGCCAGGCGCAAAGCGACCTGGACCGTCAGGCGGCCTTGCAGCGCACCCTGTCTCAACTTCAATCCAGTCGCCAGGCCATAGCCCAGGCTGGCCAAAATCCTGGGCAGGGTCAAGACCAGGGGCAGGGACAGCAGGGGCAACAAGGACAGGGACAAGGCCAGGGGCAGCAGGTCGGCGGTGGCGGCGGCACGCAGGCCAATCAACTGCCGCCGGCCAGCCGCACTGGTCAGGCCGGCCGGCCACAAGGACAGGGGCGTTCATCTGATGCCGACCGGCTGGATCAGCAGGTCTATGTGCCGTGGAACCGTCGCCCCGGCAGCGGCGACGAGTTGTTCATCTCCGGCCAGGACACCGGTCAGGGCGATACACAGACGCGAGCAAGTCACAATCCGCTGCCCGGCGCGCCCGGCGAGGCCTTGCTGCCCTATCACCAGGTCTATTATGATTATCTTGACGCGGCCGGCCAGGCTATCGAGGCAAGCTATATCCCGATAGGTCTCAAGGAATATGTCAAGAGCTATTTCTCGCGGCTAGAGCCGTAAAGGTCAGGAGCAAAATATGCAAGTGGTTTCTATGGATGCTGATGAATTTCGCCAGATTGCCGCCGCTATCGAAGCGCAGGTCGGACAGGTCATTGTCGGTCAGCGCGAGCTGGTGCGACACACTCTGATCACCTTGCTGGCCGGTGGCAACGCCTTGCTGGAAGGCGTGCCGGGCCTGGGCAAGACCATGCTGGTGCGCACTCTGGCTCAGGCCATAGATTGCGCCTTTTCCCGCATCCAGTTCACTCCCGACCTGATGCCGGCCGACATTGTCGGCACTAACCTGATCGTCGAAGACGAGCAGGGGCGGCGGCAATTTCAGTTCGAGGCGGGGCCGATCTTTGCCAACCTGGTGCTGGCCGACGAGATCAATCGCGCCACACCCAAAACTCAGTCGGCTATGCTGGAAGCGATGCAGGAGCACAGCGTCACCATTGCCAAAGCCACCCGCCCTTTACCACAGCCTTTTTTTGTCCTGGCGACGCAAAACCCGCTGGAAATGGAGGGCACTTATCCGCTGCCCGAAGCGCAGTTGGACCGTTTTTTCTTCAAAATAGACGTGCCGTTTCCTAGCGTGGCAGAGCTGGTTGAGATTGCCCAGCGCACGACCGGCGCGGCCGTGTCATCGGCGCAGCCAGTTGCCGACGGAGCGGACATTCTCAAGATGCAGGCCCTGGCGCGCAGCGTACCGATTGCCGACCATGTGACGGCATTTGCTGCCCGTCTGCTCAAAGCCACGCACCCCAACGACCCATCGGCACCCGATATGGTGCGCCGCGCCGTGCGCTATGGGGCCAGCCCGCGTGGTATGCAGGCCATGATCCTGGCCGGCAAAATCATGGCCTTGCTTGATGGCCGCTATAACGTCGCCCTCGACGATCTGCGGCAGGCAGCGCACCCGGCCCTGCGCCATCGCCTGATCCTCAGCTTTGAAGCGCAGGCGCAAGGCCTCACCGCCGACGCCGTGATCGCCGATTTGCTGAACCACATTGTACCCGATAAAGGATAGCCGATGCCGCACCTCAATGTCGAAATCAAGGCCCGTTGCCCTCATCCTGACCATGTACGTCGGGTCTTGCAAGATCGCTGCGCTACATTTATCGGCCAGGATCATCAAATAGATACCTATTTCAACGTCTTGCAAGGTCGCCTCAAGCTGCGTCAGGGGCAAATTGAATATGCCCTGATCCACTATGATCGTCCCAATCAGGCCGGCCCCAAGTCTTCTGCCGTCACCCTGTACCATCCTAAACCTGATCCGGCCTTGCTGGATGTGCTGACTCGCGCCCTGGGCGTGCGTGTGGTGGTGGACAAACAGCGCGAAATCTATTTTCTGGACCACGTCAAATTTCATCTGGATATGGTGCAGGGGTTGGGCAGTTTTGTCGAAATTGAGGCCATAGACACGACCGGGCAAATCGGCTATCAGACCCTGTTGCGGCAGTGCCGAGAGTATATGGCTTTGTTTGCCATTCAGGAGCAAGACCTGATTGATCTGTCGTATAGCGATATGCTATCTGAATCGCTGTAGGCTGGTAATGGCGAAGCTCAAGCAGGCGGGGCTCTAGTTTCGACGGCGTTCTACCGAACGCGCTCAACCGGCGGTGGGCAGTTGCTTGCCTGATATTTCGGAGGTGATATGCGAACAGAACGAGACTCGATGGGCGAGATGTCTATCCCCGATGATGCGCTGTGGGGGGCGCAGACACAGCGAGCCATGCTCAACTTTGACATTTCAGGTCTGCGATGGAACCGACGGTTGATCGAGGCCTTGATCTGGATCAAAAAGGCTTGCGCCCGAGCCAACCTCGATCTGGGGCTGCTGCCGGCGTCGCTGGCTCAGGCCATCTTGCAGGCTTGCGATGAAATGCTGGCCGGGCGATGGGCCGATCAATTTCCCCTCGATGTGTTCCAAACCGGCTCTGGCACTTCGACCAACATGAATGTCAACGAGGTGCTGGCCAACCGCGCCGCACAGATTTTGGGTGGAGCAGTGGGCAGCCGGATGGTTCATCCCAACGATCACGTCAATCTGGGGCAGTCGAGCAATGATGTGATCCCGACGGCCATTTATGTGGCGGCCTGGCGCACCTTGCATCAGGCCTTGATTCCGGCGTTGGAGCAGATGGGCGATGTTTTGGCGCAAAAAGCGCAAGCGTTTGATCACATTGTCAAAAGCGGGCGCACCCATTTGCAAGATGCTACCCCGATCCGCCTGGGCCAAGAGTTTGATGGTTACGCCGCTCAGGCGCGTTATAGCGCGGCTCGGGCGCGGCGGGCTGCCGATGTGCTGCGCGAACTGCCGTTGGGCGGCACGGCGGTAGGCAGCGGGATCAATTGTCCGGCAGGGATGCCGCGGCGGGCTATCGGCTATCTCAATGACTGGCTGGCTGGCGACTGGATTGAGGCCGGCAATCACATGGAGGCCAATGCTGCCCGCGATGCCTGCGTCGAGGCCTCGGGGCAACTCAAGACCATCGCCGTCAGCCTGACCAAGATCGCCAACGATGTTCGCTGGTTGGGGTCGGGGCCGCGCAACGGGCTGGGTGAGTTGATTCTGCCTGAAGTGCAACCCGGCTCGTCCATCATGCCGGGCAAGGTCAACCCGGTGATGGCTGAAGCTCTGATTATGGCCTGCGCCCAGGTTATCGGCAATGATGCCGCCATCACTCTGGGCGGGCTGGGCAGCGTGTTTGAGCTCAACCTGATGATGCCGCTTGTGGCGCACAATCTGCTGCAAAGCATTGAATTGCTGTCTCGAGCTGCGCTGGCTTTTACTGAACGCTGTCTGGTCGGGCTTCAAGCCGATGAGGCGCGCTGTCAGGCCGGCGTGGAGGGCAATCTGACTCTGGCTACGGCGCTGCTGCCATACGTCGGCTATGACCGTGCGGCCCAAATTGCCCAAGAGGCGCATCGCAGCGGGCGAACGGTGCGGCAGGTGGCTCAGGAATGGCAAGTGATGACGGACGAGCAGCTTGAACAGGCGTTGGATGCCCGCAAGATGACCGGATGATTTGGGCGTGTTGTTGAGCCGATCAAAAGCCAGGTTGAGGCCGCTTGCTTTGACCTGGCTTTTTTTGCCAGGCCAATTGCCGGCGGCTTGACATGCCCTGCCAATTCAGGTAAAATAGCACGTTTGCGTAACCTCAGCAAAGGAGTTTTGAATGTTAGATAAACTGGCGCAGATTCAAGCGCGATTCGACCAGTTAACCGGCGAGATGGCCGACCCGCAGGTGGCCGCCGATCACGTCAAACTGACCGAATATGCCCGCGAACGGGCCGAACTGGAACCCATCGTCAATCGTTATCTGGAATACCGGCGCGCTCAGGAACATATCGAGGAGGCGCGGCTGCTGCTGGAGCAGGATGACCCCGAAATGATCGAGCTGGCGCAGAGTGAACTGGCCGAGCTAGAGCCGCGTGTCGAGTCGCTGTTGCAAGAACTCAAGCGGATGCTGCTGCCCCAAGACCCGCGCGATGAAAGAAATGTCATTGTCGAGATTCGCGCCGGCGCCGGCGGCGATGAAGCCGGGCTGTTTGGCGCAGAATTGTGCCGCATGTACATGCGCTATGCCGAAAACCACGGCTGGAAAACCGAGGTTCTCGATTTTAACGAAACCGGCGTGGGCGGGTACAAAGAAATCGTGTTCAAGGTGAACGGGCGGGGGGCTTATTCGCGGCTCAAGTTTGAAAGCGGCGTTCATCGCGTACAGCGCGTTCCCACCACCGAGGCCAGCGGGCGCATTCACACCTCAACGGCAACGGTGGCTGTGCTGCCTGAAATGGACGAAGTGGATGTGCAGATTGACAACAACGATCTGGAAATCGAGACATATTGCTCTTCCGGGCCGGGCGGTCAGCACATGCAAAAGAACGCCACGGCCGTGCGCATCATCCACAAACCCTCCGGCCTGGTAGTGACGTGTGAAAATCAACGCTCGTTGACGCAAAACAAGCTGCAAGCGATGACCGTTTTGCGCAGCCGCCTGTATGCCATTGAAGAGCAAAAACGCGCCAACGATCTGGAGCAAACGCGCCGCTCACAGATCGGCAGTGGCGACCGTTCGGAAAAAATTCGCACCTACAACTTTCCACAAAACCGCGTCACCGACCATCGGATTGGCATCTCGATTTACGATGTTGAAGGCGTGCTGAACGGTCGGTTGGATGAATTTATAGATGAACTGGCCATGACCGAAGAAGCGGAACGGCTGCAATCGCTGAACGAATGACCGGGCCGGTGAGCGATTGGGCCGATGGTTCTGTGCAAAATATGTTGATCTGGGCGGTCAATCGGTTGTGCGCCACCTCTGAAGCAGCCTGGGTGGCGCGGCTGTTGCTGGCGCACACGCTCAACTGCTCGCTTGGCGACCTGTTTGCGCACCCCGAGCGGATGGTCACGGCCGAGCAGTCGCAGATTTTTGCCGGCCTGGTCGAGCGGCGGGCGCAGTACGAGCCGGTGGCTTATTTGACCGGGCATCGCGAGTTTGGTCATCTGGACCTGTATGTGGATCGGCGGGTGTTGATTCCCCGCCCCGAAACAGAATTGTTGGTTGAACAGGCCATCGCTCTGGCCGGGCGGTGGCCTGTGCCCTGCCTGGCCGATGTCGGCGCGGGCAGCGGGGCCATCGCCATCAGCCTGGCCTTGCGCCTACCCCAGGCGCAGGTTTTTGCCCTCGACATTTCTCCAGAAGCCTTGCAGGTTGCCCGGCTCAACGCTCGTCGCTACCATGTTGAACAGCGCATCACCTGGATGTACGGCGATTTGTTAACTCCGCTCCATCAGCCCGTCCACCTCATCGTTGCCAATCTGCCCTATATCGCCGCCAGTGAATTTGCCGCTCTGACCCCCGACATTCGCCTGTACGAGCCGTATCAGGCTTTGGTGTCCGGCGCGGATGGCCTGGATGCCATTCGCGCATTGCTTTGCGCGGCCGGCGATCATTTAACCCCCGATGGAGTGATTTTGCTGGAAATCGGCGCGGCGCAAGGGGCGGCGGTGGTTCAACTGGCCGCTCGGGCTTTTCCCCAGGCCCAGGTGACTCTGTTACAAGACGATGCGCATCTGGATCGTATGGTGCGCATCGAACGAAAGGAGCGAGTATGTCAATCAAGTTGATCGTCTGCGATTTGGACGGCACTCTGATGGGGCCCGATCTGGTTTTTTCGCCGCGCCTGCTGCGGGCGGTTGAGCAGGCGCAGGCGCAGGGTGTGGCCGTGGCCATTGCCACCGGGCGCGGCTTTATGTCCGCGCTGAAATTTGCCCGTCGGTTGGGTGTGGCCACGCCGCTGGTTTGTTATCAAGGCGCCCTGGTGCGGACGCAGGCCGACGAGACCTGGCATTATCGGCCGCTGGCGCGCCAATTTTTGCCCTTGCTGGTTGATTTTTGCCGGCGGGGCGGGTGGGAGCTGACTATGTATGGCGATGATGTGGTCTATTACACCGCTCAGCGAAACGATCCCGACTATTACGAACGCTGGTTCGATCTGCCTTCGCGCCAGGTGCCCGATTTGCTCTCGGCCATGCCCGATGATCCGCTCAAGTTGATCGCCATCGCGCCTACCCGGCAGGATGGTGATCGGGTGGAGGCGCAACTGCGCGATCTGGCGCAGGGGCAATTTCAAGTGACCCGCTCGCACGAGTGGTTTGTGGAAAGTCTGCACCTCAGCGTGTCCAAAGCCGATGGGGCGGCGCGGCTGGCCGATCATCTGCACATTCAACCGGCCGAGGTGCTGGCTTTGGGCGACAATGGCAATGACGCGGCCATGATCGAGTGGGCCGGATTGGGCGTGGCCGTTGGCAATGCCACCGACTCGGTCAAGGCGGTGGCCGATGTGGTTGCTCCGCCGCAGTGGGAGGACGGGGCGGCCTGGGCCATCGAAGAGTTTGTGTTGGGAGGACGCCGATGACATATCGTTTGCTGGCCTGTGACATTGATGATACCCTGGTGCGTTTTCCGGCTCCGCCGTCGTCGCGCGTCAGAGATGCGCTGCACAAGGCGGCAGCGGTCGGCGTGCACGTGGTGCTGGTGACGGGACGGGCCGTTCGTCGCGCCCGCCCGGTAGCACAGATGTTGGGACTGACCACGCCGCTGATTTGTAATCACGGCGCCAGTATTCGCCACAGCGATGGCGCGCTGATCCATCACGAGACGCTGTCGCGTTCGCTGTCGCTAGACATTGTGACCTGGATGCAGGCTCGAGACGTGCATCAGTTTATTTTTGATGGCGAGGGTGAGCGCGATAATCGCATTTATCACGACGGTTTACCCGACGAGATTGTGCCAGATTTTGCCGTCTATGCCGGAGGTGAGCAAAGCACATTTGCCCGCGATTTGCGGCCGCTCGTTCCCGAACACAGCGAGATTTTGCTGATCACCTCGCCCGATCACGACCATTTGCGACAGGTCTACGAGCAGACGCTCGAACGGTGGAGCGGGCTGGCCAGGGTGGTGTTTTCGCATCGCTTTGGCCTGGACATCCTGGCCCTCCATGCCGGCAAAGCCAGAGCGTTGGCCTGGCTGGCCGGACAGTGGGGCATCGAGCCGGCCCAGGTGATGGCTGTAGGCGACGGCAGCAACGATATAGACATGCTCGAATGGGCCGGACTGGGCGTGGCTATCGGCGGCGGGCATCCGGGTGCGTTGGCGGCTGCCGATGTGATCGCACCCTCTTTTGAGCAAGATGGCCTGGCCTGGGCTGTGGAGCGGTATATCCTGGCCTGATCCTTGTTTCGTGGTACCACAATCCTATTGCTTTGCATGATGAGGCAGCATATAATGAAACCAGACTGCCTGATCAAAAGATGCCTTGATTGGGTCGGCAGCTATTTCAGGAGGCGTGTATGTTCAAATTGCGCAAAACCAAAGGGCAGGGGTTGGTTGAGTTTGCCCTGATTCTTCCGGCCTTGTTGCTCATTCTGTTCAGCATCATCGAAGGCGGGCTGCTTTTTCAGGCCTATCTGGCCGTGCAGCATGCCTCTCGTGAGGCTGCGCGATGGGCCGCCGTTTATCAACCCCCCATCACCTACAGTATTGAGCAGGGCGAAAGATTGTTGAACGGTTTACCGCCCGGCTCGCCACAGTTCTCCGGTGAGACGGATGAACACTGGAACCTGCGCCGCACCCAATACATCCGTGACCGCGCTCTGGAGCAGTTTGTGGGCATTCGGGTGGTGTACCCGGCCACCGGCTTTTTTGAGAATCACAGCGGCGTGGACCCCACCTATACCCGCGATGCTACGCACGATCTGCGTGACCGGCCGGGCTTTTTTGGTGTGCGGGTGTGGGGTTTTGCCAATCTGGACGCCAACCCTCCGGTGCCGCAGATCGATCATCCCAGCCTGCCCGGTTTGCCGGTGCGGGTGCGGGTGGAATATCGCTGGGTACCTATCGATCCGTTGATTCGTATGATCGCTCCCAATGGGGTGCTGCTGACCGGCGAATCTATCATGATCAACGAAGGCATCCAGGTGGGCAAGAGTGCGGTTGTGCAGCCGGTTTTCCCCACCGATACGCCTCTGGTGGGTGGCACGGTGGGGGCGGCTACGCCCACGCCGACCCGCACCAGCACGGTGACGCCGTCTGCGCCACCCACTCCTACCACCACACCGACGGCGACGCCCAGCGGTCCTTATCTGGTGTTGCAGCCGCCTCAAAACCGTTGGCTGCGCGACGAGTGGGATACACCGGCAGGTGTCTATCCACAGATCACCATCGAGTTGCACAATCATCCCAACGCCAGCGGGCCCTATCAACTGTTCTGGAGCGTGTGCGGCTCGCCCGACGTGAGCCTGAATTATGTCCCGGCGTTGACTACCAACTCGAACGGCTATCGCTCTGTTCCGGCGCGCAGCGCGTCCGAAGTAGGGACAAGCTTTGCTTATTTGGGAAGCTGCGAACCGGTCACACCAGGCACCACTTATACCGCTACTTTGAAGAGCAAAACGCCCGGCGGTGTGCAGATGGCCAGCATCGCCGTGCCGATCTATATTCCCTATCAGCGGCCCGACCTGATCATTCAGGGTTTGAATTTTTCGCCCTCTCAGGCGATGACGCAAGGTGGCGCATTTTTGATGGGTGTGCAGGTTAAAAATGTCGGTCAGGCCCCGATAACCGGCACGTTTGATGTGGATGTTTACTTTAACCCAACGCACCAACCCATCTTGCCGGGTCTGCCCGGTATTGGCACATCGGGCGGGTCGGCGCCCAAGCAGTGGTGGACAATTCCCAATGCCTCGCCGCTGATGCCCGGCAGCAGCATCATGGTTACGTTTACAGCCCAGTTACCCTCCAACGGCGACCATTCCATTTGGGCGCAGGTGGATACTTCAGACCTGATTGACGAGAGCAATGACAACAACAACATCTATGGTCCGCTGAATTTCAGCTTTCCGTGCGGCCAGGCCAGCGACAATTTTTCCGGCAATTTGAGCAAATGGGTCTTGCCGATCACGGTCATCGGCACCGGGTCTTGCTCTGGCTGCTATGGCAATGCCACCATTGACCAGCAAACGTTGGTGATCAATGGCACCGGCGCCAATATCTGGCAGTTGAATGAAGGGCGGTTCTACTTTTTGAATCAGGGGCCGTATCCGGGCAACTTTGATATGCGGGTGCAAATTTTGCAGCGGCCCAACCGGGCAGATGCCAAAACGGGGCTGATGGTGCGCGAAACCACCACTGCCGGTGCGCGCTATGTAGCCATTGCGGTAGACTATGTCGGCGGCACGCAGATGTCTTTTCGCAGTTTTGCCCGCTTGACAACCAGCCAGACTTCGCCCAGCCCATCTTGTACATCATCTATTGCCTCGCAGTTGTTCGATGGCAACCTGTCCAACGGCGAAGGGGTATGGGTGCGTATCGTGCGCAACGGCAACATGTTTACCACCTACACTTCGGTGGATGGGAGCAGTTGGGGCACTTTGAGCTGTTCCGAAGTTATTTTTACTTCGGCCTTTAGCGATCCGGCACTGCCGGGCATCTTTATGGCGCCATACTAGGCTCGGGTCGGGTGAACGGAGGAATAGGATGAGAACCAGATTGAGTATGCACAAAAACATTCTTTTACGGTGTCTGATGATCTGGAGTCTGGCTGCGTCATTCTGGGTTGGCACGTGGCTAAAGCCCTGGTCGGCGGCGGCTCAAACGCCCAATACCATTGCCTGGGACGATCTGGACAGTAACTCGGTCAGCGGCGGCATTGGCTGGGCCGACAACTGGACGCTCAGCGGCAATGCGGCGTTCAGCCAGGAGCGGTTGTACACCGGCTCAACCTATAACCTGCGCTTGCGTGCTCACAACGGCGTTGCGGCGCGGGTGGTCAACCTGTCGGGCGTCACCAATGCCCGCTTGAAATTTTTGCGGCGGGCGCGCAGCTTTGAGGGAGCGGATTATGCCACTGTGGTGATCAATGATGGGGCTAACCATGAAGTGCTGCGGGTGATAGACGGCCAGGACACCGATACCTATGTAGCCGTAGATATTGACCTCTCCGGTTTTAATATGACCAGCAACTTTACGATACGTTTTGAATCGCATATGGGAAATAACGACACCGGCGACCAGTTTTACATCGAGAATATCGAAGTGACGGGGACGCGGCCTTGCAGTTATGGCCCTTATGCCGTGCCGGGGCGGGTGGAAGCCGAAAATTACACCTGTGGGCCGTCGGGCATTGCCTATTATGATAGCACTGCCGGCA
The DNA here is from genome assembly GCA_964449465.1 of uncultured Anaerolineae bacterium. GTDB lineage: Bacteria > Chloroflexota > Anaerolineae > JAFGEY01 > JAFGEY01 > CAYRXM01. The sequence continues at coordinate 83,700 of CAYVBK010000003.1, read as the reverse complement.
ACTCGGGCGGTGTGTATCGCAGTGAGGATGTGGATATTCAGGCCACCAGCGACGCCGGCGGCGGGTATAATGTCACTGGAATTGTAGCCAATGAATGGCTGGTTTATCGGGTCAATGTGGCTACGACCGGCGCCTATAACATCTCTTTTCGCACTGCCTCAACTGCCAGCAGCAAGCGGGTCAACCTGCAAATCTGGAACGGTACGGCTTGGAGTAGCTTAACCGGAGATGTCACCCTGCCCAATACCGGCGGCGCCCAGGTCTGGCAGACGACCGTCGTGTACAACATCTCCTTAACTGCTGGCAGTCAGGTTTTGCGTCTGTTGATGGTGGATGATGGGTTCAATGTCAACTATATTGACTTTGGTCCCTATGTGCCGGCTACTCCTACATCTACACCGACAGCGACACCGACAAACACACCGACCGCTACACCCACTCTTACGCCCACTCCGGTCTGCTCGCAGCCGGCTTTGAATTTCAGCAGCTATACCGTTTCCAAGTACGGCACCGACACCGACAGCGGCAGCGTTACAGTGGAGGATGGTGGAGCCACCCTGCGCATCGTTGGCAATGTGTGGAAGAAAATCAACTTTCCGTGGGTGATTGTGCCCGGCACGATCCTGGAATTTGATTTTCGAGGTGCGGTACAAGGCGAAATTCAAGGCATCGGTATGGATGATGACAATACTCAAGACCAGACCCATGTCTTTCAATTGTATGGCACGCAGACCTGGGGTAATCAAACCTATCGCGACTATGCCCCTTCGGCGCCGGGCTGGCGGCATTATGTCATTCCCATCGGCACTTTTTTCACCGGTGATATGTTGTATATGACGTTTGTGGGCGACCATGATGCATCACCCAATAACGGCGACAGCCGCTTTTCCAATGTGCGCATCTGCGGCGGCGGTGTGCCGACACCCACGCCGACTCCGTCACCGACACCCACTACCATTCCCGGTCGGTGGGCGCGCTATGACAATTTTGAAATCTGTCCTGTCGATCAGGGCAACCCGGACACCCGGCCCAAACCACCCGGTCTGCAAGAGTGCGGCAATGTCATTGTCAACCCCGACATGGAGCAAACCGGCATCTTGTTGCAACCCTGGGTGCTGGGGCTGGAACTGAACGCCGTGATGGGCAGCTCGCGATACAGTTGCGACCCTGATGGTCGGCCCACCGGCTTTAACAAGGGCAACTATTCGATGCTCTTGCAGTGCGACCGTCCCAACAGCTGGCCGTATGAGCCAGCCTACAACCCGCTGGCCTATCAACAGTTTACGGTGCCGCGGTTCATCTCGCCTACCGAGCCGGTGTTGCTGGAAATGATGGTCTCGCTATACTATGTGGTGCCGCCGGCCTACAATGCGGGGCAGGGTCCCTATCAAGGCACGCAGGGGCGTGCCGAAGATGCCCTGACCGTGGTTATCCAGGACGAGTCGGGCAATGATCTGACTCAAGCCGCCTATGTCACCCATGGGGCCATCAGCACGCGCGGCACGCACCTGTCTTTCAAAGTGGATATGGAGCCCAAATTTTTGAACGGCAGCTCTCTGCGCAACTATATCGGCGACAATCTGCGCCTGGCTCTGCGGGCACCCAATACGCTGGGCAACGGCGACAGCGACTTTTACGTGGATCAGATCAAATGCGAGTTGTGCACCACCGTGCTAGAGCCGCCTCTGCAACCGGGCAAGGTCAGGCGGCTGGGCGGCAATGTGCGGGTGATTATGGAGGGCAAGGCCAAGCAAATGCAGGGCATCGATGTGTGGGCCACCCAACTGCAAACCGGCTCGCCGCCGGCGCCGCCTATTGGTCAGCTTGACTTTCAGGCCACCTACACGATTCAGGACTCGACCTATAGTTTTTACAACCTGACACCGGGCCGTTATTTGATCTATGCCGAAGTCTGGGCTTCTGGCAACATGTACTCGGCCTCGGCCACCGTGGATGTGGTGGACGGCGAAGACCGGCGCGACATTAACCTGACTCTGAACTAGGAACATGCTGTGGGCAGATAGAGACGCAATATCTTGCGTCTCTATGCTCCTATATTTTTCAATCAGAGAGAGGAGCCTGTTTGTATGAAATATATGAAACTTGTCTGGGTGTTCGCCTTGTTTGTTGCGATTATGGCTGCGGGCGCATGGCTCATTCAGGGAACTGCGTCCTCGGCCCAGGCCAATACCCCCACTCCGACAGCCACACCCACCTGGCCGCCCAAATATGAAAATCTGTCCAAAAGCAACAACAAGTCGGTCTACCCCAAGACCAAGGCCGTCAGATTGAACAATGGCGAAAAGGTGGTGGTGGTGGCCTGGACCGAAAGCACCGATGCCGAAAAGGTCTCCGGCAGCATTGCCATGAAATGGAAGTTTCAAAATGGCGATTGGATGTATATGCCGGGCAGTTATATGCCTCAGGAGCGCGGCACGACCAAATACAGCTATGTGTCGCTGGATGTGCAACCCGAGACCACGCAGGTCAAGGCGCATCTGGTGTGGATTTTGCAAGACGGCGAATACTCGCAGGTGCAGTATGCTATGTACACCCTCACCAAGTCGGGCTATGATGCTTCTCCACCGGCTTTTGAGCAGGTCAGTCCCAATGACAAGGCTCTTTGGGCGCAGACTTCGCCCGACATTGCCCTGGATGCCAGCGGCGACCCCCATGTGGTATGGGCGGTCAATCCCAAGTCGGGCGGAGATGGGGCCATTTATTACAACAGCAAGCTGACCGATGATCCATGGCCGGGCGGCGGCTGGGAAGTCGGTTGGGGCAAAGTAGATCGCCCGGTGATTGACATTTCGCCCGACAATCTAGTCTATGTGGCCTGGGAAAACAACACTTCCGGCGAGGCCAACTTGCCGGGCATTAACCTGCGCCGCCGCGACAGTGGAGCGGCCGGAATCAAAGGAACGTGGACACCCTCCGACTATGCCGGCGTGCGCATCGGCAAGGATTATACTGAGGGTGGGCAGCCGTTGGCTCACCCCGATATTGTGGTTGACACCGTGTCTAACGGGGCGGTTTACCCCGTCTATGTGATGTGGGATCAGCGCGTTGCTTCAGATAGCGGCGCCGCGCCGCCTTTTAACACGTATGTGTTGGGCTATCAGGTGTTGACCGGCACCGATGTGACTCAAAACTGGTGGCCGGGGGCCAACAATCCCATCCACTTTGCTCGGGTGTTTACCACCACCACCACCGCGCCGCGCCTGGACAAGGACGAGTTTTATCTGGGGCTGCGCCCTTCCATTGATGTGATCAGCCATACCCTTTATGTGGCCTGGCAGGGTGTAGACATGCCGGGCGTGGCGGCGATGGAGCAGGCGCAGGTGCAGTCTGCCCTTTCTCCCCAGTCAGAGGCGTACATTCAAGACTTTAAGATCATCTATAGCCTGGCCGATCACAGCACGCTGCCCCTGGCCCCACAGAGCATTCAGTGGGGCGGCGAGGATAACCCGCCCACAATGACCATTCGCATCTCCAAAGTGTATTACTGGGACCAATATCCAGTGTTTACCAACCCCAGTCTGTCTGTCATTCCCGGCTATAATCACTTGCACGTCGGCGTCTCCAAGCGTTTTCCGCTGGGAAGCACTTTTGCCTGGGATGTGTGGTATGCCAACAATGTCGAATTTCCCTATTACCCGGAGCAGGATCCCTATCCGCCCGACGGGCCGCCGACTATTTATTTGCCCTTGATTATGCGTGCCGCTAAATGAGCGGTGTCTGTGTCGGATTGGAGAGCATGCGATGACCAAAACGCAAATTGCCATCTTGTGGGGACTGGCCATCCTGGTGCTGATCGTGTTTGCCCTGATCGGCTGGGCGCTGGCGCGTCCCAACGTTCAAGACGAATCTATGGTGGCGGCGATCACGCGGGTTTATCTGACCGAACAACCTTATTCGGCGCGCAGCATGTATCCTCGCGCTGAGCAGTTTGCCAAAACCTGGCAGAGCGATGCTGTGCTGTCTTCTGTTTCGGCCGGTTGGAACCTGGCCCGTTTATCCGATCTGGCTCAGCCCACCAATTGGACTTTTCAATTCTTTTCGGCCAGCACACAAAAAATCTATGTGGTCAGCGTCAACGAATCTCAGGTGAGCGTGGTTCGCGAGGGGTTGTCGCCTTATCCGCTGTCTCCCATCTCGGTCAATAACTGGAAAATGGACAGCGATGAAGCCTTGAATCTCTGGTTGAATCGGGGTGGCCATACCTTTCTGGAGACCTATCCGCAAAATGACATTAGCATTCGCTTGCGTCCCTCGTCGGATTGTCCGATGGAGTGGGTAGTGGTCGGCCTCAGTCGCAGCGACGAACATGTCCAGATGACTCGCCTGGATGCTACCAACAAGATTGTGCTGGAATAGGCTGGAATAGGCTGGAATAGGCTGGAATTCCTATTGACCGCTGCTGACGACATAGGGTATCATAGGGACAGGATGTGCTGGGATAGCATTTGCCTGATGCGCTCATCGGTCGCCGCAATCTGCGCCGGGCAAGCAAGGAGTATATATGAGCTACAAACGATTGGACATCAATTCACATTATCATCGTTTCTCGTCTGAGCGGGGACAAAGCCTGGTTGAACTGGCCATTGTCCTGCCGGTCTTGATCTTGCTCTTTTTGGGGCTGATCGAGTTGGGTATGGCTATGCGCTCCTATTTGATCGTCGTCAATGCCAACCGCGAAGCCGCTCGCTTTGCCGCGCGGGGTATCTTTGCCGACCAGCAGATCGCCTCCCAGGCCATCTATGCAATGACCGATCAGTTATCGGCATCCGTGCAGGGAGCCAGTGCCAATACGGCCATCATTATCACCACATTCAAAATAGATTCGCGGGCGCGACCGGGCGCGGTGCCTTATCCCACGCCTATGATCACTGCGCCCTATAACTGGGATAGCGTGCGCGTGTATACTACCGGCACTGTAACCCATACCAGCCAGATCAACACCATCGAATTCTTGTTGGACCTGCGCCAGCAAAACGATCAGTTCAACAATGGTTTGATTGCTGCCCATCCTGATGCGGTGCGCAGTGAACATAATGTGGTTATCGTCGAAACATACTATTATCATCCCCAGTTCTTGCACGCCCCTATTTTGGAGTGGGTTTTTCCAGACCCTATTGTCTTGTACTCTAGAACCATGCAGCGCATCGGTGAGCCGCGCGTATATTAAGAGGGGTGAAATCGAAACACATCGGGTTTGAAGCAAGACCGGTTTTTTCAGGAGGTCTCAAGATGAAGTATCAGTGGAAGCAAAAATCTCAAGTTTATGATGAATCCGGCCAAAGCCTGATCATTGTCGCTGGCGCCTTTATCGCTCTGTTGGTGATCATTGGCCTGGCCATTGATCTGGGTATGGTCTATGTCGAACGGATCAAGATCGGCAAGGCCTGTGATGCAGCGGCCCTGGCCGGGGCGCAAGAACTGCCTTTTGAGGATTATGCCATCCGCCGCGCCATGCAATACCTGGAGGAGAATGGCTATACCCCTCAAAACACCACTATTACAGTCACCGGGCCGGACAATGCCGCAGCGATTATGAGCGAATGGAACAGCCAAAACGGACAGGGTGGTGTCAGGGTGATTGGCAGCATCCGAATCGAGTGCGATCAATTTGAAGACAAGACGCTGCCTCTCAACGAGCAAGACACTTCGGCCGACAAGATCAGGGTGACGGGGCGGATCAATGTGCCGATGAACTTTATGCGCTTTGTCGGCTTTGGCGATGTGCCGGTCTCTTCGGGGGCTACGGCAGAAAACGTCAGCAACATTGATGTGACCATCGTCTATGACCGTTCCGGCTCGATGCGTTTCAACACTATGTGCTGGGGTTGCTACTCTCAGCCATCCGGCACCATCTACCCCAACGGCTACCGCTACCGCCTGCCCTACGATGCCACCTTTTGCAACGCCGCCGGAGATGTGCCGATCACTACCAACCTGAGCAACGTGGCTATTCCGCCGGTGCTGTCCATCGAGGCCGAATACTTTAGCTATTCTACCTCTTATGTGGAGCATGACTATCACCAGAACTATTTGCCTGTGCAAAACCGCACCTATTGGATCATTCAGCGAGTGTCCGGCTCTCAGGCGTCGGGTTTTCGTCCCATCGCCGGCGATGTCTATTGTGGCGGATCTGCCTGTCCCAACGACCGACGCGGCGCGCATATGATGTTGATGCCGTATTACAAAGATCTGGCTTCCGGGCATGTGCTGAGTACGTCCAGCTCGGCCAGCGAGTTGGCGCAGGCCCCACGTATGGACTATGATGTGACCATCCCCAGCACCGGCGCATGGTATGTCTGGATCCGCGCCCAGTGCGGTGGCTGGTCTGGCGCCAACACCAACCAATGCCTGGTCCATGTCGGCACCGACGGCGCCTTGCGTTGGGTTACCGGAACTGGCGACTTTAGCAACGATAGCGGCTATATCGGCGGTGATTATGCCGGCTCGAACAGCTACAAGTGGCGGTGGGTGCGTCTGGGGTCGGTCAACATGTCGGCCGGAAATCATCAGGTCAATGTGTGGGGCGGCGGGTTGGGCTTTCGCCTGGACAAGATCGTGCTGACTACCAACACTGCCACCGAGGATACCAACTATACCGACCGCGCGCCGGCATTCATTCGTGACACTACCCCTTCCTGGACGGCGGTGCAAAACAGTGCCTATCAGACCTATCTGTACAACAGCCGCTATGGCGGCCCGCCCGATACGCGCGGGCGCACCGGTTTTGCCTGCAGCCGTTGCAACCCCATCTATGGCGAAACGCACAACCAGGATGCGGCCTGCTTTCCCGGCGCCACCATCGGCGCCAACAACTGCCAGCCCGGTTATCCCTGCTGTTCGGATTTTAACGGCAACGGCAAGGTGGACCCGGCCGAACAGTGCAACAGCATCGCCGATGTCATCTATGACGATTTGCAGCCCATTCGCGCATCCAAAGAGGCGGCCAAGGGTTTTTTGAAGCGCATGAAAGCTCGTTTTGACCAGATTGGCTTTGTTACTTTTTCATCCAGCGCGACCATTGTCCGCGAACAGGTCTGCGTTAAAAGTATGGGCTATCCACCCATTGATTTGGGGCGCGGTATCTATAACCTCGACCCGGCCGAAGGACCCGTCGGCCCGGACAATGCCTGGACATGGTGTTATGACCGTCGCACCAGCGCAGACGGGTACTCGGGGTCCACCCCATCTACGGCGATTGTGGGGGGCAGCGTGATGTATGCTATCGAACAAATGGCTTCTGATGGTTCAACCAACATTGCCAATGGGCTACAACTGGGTCTGGACGTGCTAAGCACCCAAAGCGACCACTATGGACGGCCCAACTCGGCCAAGATCATTGTGCTGATGACCGATGGAGAATCTAACTATATTACCGGTGTAGAGCCGGCGTGCTATGCCCAAGACTATTATCAACCCAACACCGGAGACACCACCATCGATCGAGCCAAAGACTGTGTGATCTATTATTCTCGCCTGGCTCGCGACCGTAACGTGGTGGTGTATACCATCGGCCTGGGATCCAGCGCCGATCATGCTCTGTTGGGCAAGGCCGCCGAATTGGCCGGCGGGATGTACTTTCCGGCTCCGTCTGCCAGTGACCTGGACGAAATCTTTCAACAGATCGCCGACCAGATTTTCCTGCGCCTGGTGCAATAGTCATTGTTTCGTCTTGCAAACCGGGGGTCTCGGTGGGGCACGGGCTCACCAGACCCCTTTTTCTTGCCCCATTCCCCCTGTCCAGCAGCCTGTCGGAGAGACTACTCGTTGCCCCACTTGGGTGTCGGGATCCCGAACTTGTTCGGGGACACCCAGCCTGCTAGTGTCACTACAATCTTGAGGATGCCGGGAACCCGAACTTGTTCGGGGGCATCCCACTCGGTGCGCTAAAATTGCTCCGAGTGGGGGACTCGCCACTGCTCAGGGATCTCCGACAGCTTGCCAGGCGCGGCCATCAGGCTTTATTATACATAAAAATAGCCCTGCTCTTGACTTTTTTCTCCAAAGTGGTATATTATAAGCAAGGTATTCACGCAAGTACATCTCTACGGGAGGCACACAATGAACCGGCGGCGCACATTCCTGATCGTTTTTGTTGTCCTGATTCTGATCCTGGTTATCGGCATTGGGGCGCTGTTGCTTATGCAGGGGGGGTTAGGAGGCTCAACAACCAAAACCAAGACGGCGGTTACGCCTGTCAACGGCGTGACCGAATCCGGTCCGACTCCACAGGTGCAAACCGAGCGCGTTGTGGTGGCCTTGCAAACCATTCCGCGAGGTATGCGCATCCCGCCCGAAGCGGTCGAGACGCGCGAGTGGCCCATCGAAGACCCATCCTTCCCGGAAGATCCTATCTACAATATCGAAGATGTGGTGGGGATGGTAGCACGGGTCGAAATCCCGATGCACCGCCCGATTAGCGCGGCCAAAATCAAAGTAGTCTTTCAAGGCGAAGGCTCTGAACTCTCTTTGGCCATCCCTAATGGCAAGGTTGCCATTGCCATCCCGGTTTACGGGCTTGGCACGGTAGCCAATGCCTTGCGCGCCGGAGATCGTGTGGATGTGTTGATCTCGTTTTCGGCCATTGATGTAGACAAGAACCTTCAGGCCAAAGAGCCGATTCGGTGGACTTATGATACCAGTATAGCCAAAGTCGCCGACCCGGACAACCTCGGCCTGGTGGATCCGCCACCCAGCAATACCATCATCAAGCCTGATGTCTCGCCAGACGATCAGATTCCGCGCCTGGTGACACAATACGCAGTGCAAAACGCCCTGGTCCTCAAGGTGGGTGTGTGGGAAAAAGATGCTCAGCTTGAAGTAGCCAAACCCAGCGACGTGAGCGCCACGCCCACGCCGGCCGGCATTTCCAAAGTGGTCGAGGCCACACCTGTGCCGGCTCAGGAACTCAGCCTGGCCGATCAACTGTTGAGCATTCAAGTCGTTACCCTGGTGGTTGACCCTCAGGATGCCCTGGTGCTGAAATGGATCCGTGAAAGTCATACCTCAATAGACCTGGTGATCCGCTCGGCGGTTGATGAAGACCTGTACAGCCCCGAGGCGGTGACGCTGCAATACATGATTGATCGTTTTCACATTTCCTTCCCTTCCAAGCTGCCACACACTCTGGATCCCAATTTCAAGTACAGGCTGTTGATCCAAAAGACCGACATCAACTATGGCGTAGCACCTGTGGCGCCGGCCGAATAACCTGACCCGCACTCTTGGAAAGTCTCGGCGAAAGAGGTATGGTTCATGAGTCCAAACGACACCATTCGGGTTTTGATCGTAGATGACATTCCCGAAACGCGCGAAAACCTGAAAAAATTGCTCTATTTCGAGACCGATATCGAGGTGGTTGGCACGGCCGTCAATGGGCAGGAAGCCATCGAACTGTCCAAGCAATATCAGCCGCATGTCATCCTGATGGATATCAATATGCCCGAACTGGATGGCATCTCGGCCAGTTCGGCCATTCGCAAGGCTGTGCCGTTTGCCCAGATCATCATGATGTCGGTGCAAAGCGAAGCCGATTATCTGCGCCGCTCGATGATGGCCGGCGCCAGCGACTTTTTGACCAAGCCCTTTGGCAGCGACGAGTTGGTCTCTTCGATCCACCGCGTATACAGCATGTCGGCTCATTTGCGCGTAGCCATGCCCGCCGTTCAGGCCGGCGCGCCTGAGGCGGCCCCCAAAGCCCCCGAGAAAATGGGCAAGTTGATCGTCTTGTACAGTCCCAAAGGGGGCGTGGGGCGATCTACCATTGCGGCCAATTTGGCCGTGACTATTCGCCAGATCGAGAGCAATGCCAAAGTGGCGTTGGTAGATTGCAGCCTGCAATTTGGTGATATTGCCGTACTGCTCGATTTTCGGACCAGTCGCAGCATGGCCGACCTGGCCGGGCAGATTGATGAATTGGACAGCGACCTGGTGGTCAGCACCATGAACAATCACGATGCTTCGGGGGTCAAAGTGCTGCTGGCCCCGCCCAAGCCCGAAGAGGCCGAACTGCTCACCGGCGAACACGTGCGTACCATTTTGGGATACGTCAAGCGGTCGTTTGACTATATCATTGTAGATACCAGTTCTGCTTTGCAAGACCTGGAGTTGTCCATTTTTGACCTGGCCGACCGCATCGTTTTGGTCACCGCTCCCGATGTGCCTTCGGTCAAGGATATTCGTCTGTTCTTTGAACTGATCGAGGCGCTCGAATACTCGCGCGATAAACTCTTGCTGGTCTTGAACAAATCCGATCCGCGCACCGGCGTCACTGCCCGGCTGATCGAGGGAAATGTCAAGCATAAAATCTTTGCCGAAATCCCCTTTGACGCTCGTGTTCTGCAATCGGTCAACCAGGGTGTGCCTTTTATGGTCATGCCCAATATGGATAAACGCACTCCGCTGTACCAGCAGACCTGGTCTTTTACTCAATTGCTGCTGCAAGAATTTGCCGTCAAAGCGACTGAAGCCGCGACCGAAGCGCAACCGGACCGCCCCTCAATAGGCCGCATGTTCCGTTGAGGCAAAGGAGTAAATTATGTCTTTATTGAAACGCATCGAGCGCACTCAAAAACCGGCCGAAGCGACCGAATCGTCGGCTTCGGCATCCAAAATGCGCGAACTGCGGGTGCGCCGTCAAGCTATCTCGCCGGCACGTGATGCCTATACCGACATCAAATCGCGCGTGCAAAACCGCCTCATTGCCGAAATTGATCCGCAAATGGACATGTCCAGGACCGACGAAGTGCGTTCGACCATTGAGCAGCTTTTCGACCAGATACTGGCCGAAGAAAATATCAACATCAGCCGCGCCGAGCGACAACGGTTGTTTGAAAATATTGTAGCCGAAATCCTCGGACTGGGACCCATCGAGCCGCTGCTGGCCGACGACACCGTTTCGGAAATTATGGTCAACGGAGCCAAGCAGATCTATGTGGAACGCTCCGGCAAGCTACAAAAGACTACCGCCGTCTTTGAAGACGACGATCATGCCTTGCGCATCATTGACCGGATTGTGGCCCCGTTGGGCCGGCGCATTGATGAAAGCTCGCCTTATGTAGACGCCCGTCTGTCTGACGGCTCTCGTGTGAACGCCATCATCCCGCCGCTGGCCTTGAATGGCCCTACATTGACCATTCGTAAATTCTCTAAAAAACCGCTCACCATCGAAAAGCTGATCGAGTTTGGCTCGATCACTGCCGAAGCTGCCGAATTTTTGCGCGCCTGCGTCATTGCCCGTCTGAACGCTGTGGTGTCTGGTGGTACCGGCTCTGGCAAAACCACCTTGCTCAACGTGTTGTCGAGCTATATTCCCGAAGACGAACGCATCATCACGGTGGAAAACGCCGCCGAACTGCAACTGCGTCAGGATCACGTGGTCACGCTGGAATCTCGTCCGCCCAACATCGAAGGCAAGGGCGAGGTATCCATTCGCGACCTGGTGATCAACTGCCTGCGTATGCGCCCCGACCGGATCGTGGTCGGCGAGTGCCGCGGCGGCGAGGCGCTGGATATGTTGCAGGCCATGAATACCGGTCACGACGGCTCGCTGACCACCGCCCATGCCAACTCGCCGCGCGACACCCTGTCTCGTCTGGAAACCATGTGCCTGATGGCTGGTATGGACCTGCCGGTGCGAGCCATCCGCGAACAGATCGCCTCGGCTGTAGACCTGATTGTGCAGCAGGCCCGTTTGCGCGACGGCTCGCGCAAAGTCATCAACATCACCGAAGTACAGGGCATGGAAGGTGATGTGATTGTGATGCAGGATATTTTCGTATTTGAACAGACCAGCCTGGAGGGTGGCAAAGTGATCGGCCGACTCAAAGCCACCGGCATTCGTCCCAAGTTTATGGACAAGATTGACGACGCGGGCATTCGCTTGCCACCCAATATCTTTGGCGTCAGTGAGCGGTTCCGTTATTAAGACGATCAAGGTGAGGAACAGAGAGAGGAAGTCGGAATGAATCCGCTGATCTATGTCCTTGGGGGAGTGGGTCTCCTGGCTGTCGTGGTGCTGATTTTAGCCTTGCGCAGCGGCGGCGGTGACGGGCAGGGAGACGCCAAAATTGAAAAGCGCCTGGACCGCTATATCGGCGATGAGGGCAAAGGCAAGCGCAAAGACAAAGAAATCGAAGCCGAAGCCAAGCGATTGAGCAAATTCACCGAGGGGTTGAGCAAAGCGGTTGAAAAGCGACGTTTTGGAGCCAATATTGCCGAAATGCTGGCCCGCGCCAGCCTCAAATTGACGGTGGGCGAATACATCATTCTCAACCTGGCCAGCATCGTGCTGACCGGCGCATTGGCTTTTGTGATCTTTAGAAACTTTTTGTTTCTGGCTGGCCCTGTTTTTGGCTTTTTTCTGCCCAAGATCATTGTCGGTGTTTTGAGCGGCCAACGCACCAAAAAGTTTAATGACCAACTCGGCCCGGCGATCAACCTGCTGGTCAACGGCATCCGTTCCGGCTATAGCCTGCTGCAAGCGATGGAGGCAGTGGCCCGCGACATGCCTCCGCCCATCGGCGAAGAATTCCGCCGCGTGACCCTGGAGGTGGGATTGGGTATTCCGATGGAAGACGCGATGATCCACATGCTCAAGCGTGTGCCCAGCGACGACCTGGAACTGATGATCACGGCCATCAATGTGCAGCACGAAGTCGGCGGCAACCTGGCCGAAATACTGGACATTATCAGCTTTACCATCCGTGAGCGGGTGCGCATCAAAGGCGAGATTGCCACCCTCACCGCTCAAGGCGTGATCACCGGCTATGTCATTTCGGGCCTGCCCATTGCCCTGACTCTGTTCCTTTACGTGTTGAACCGGGAATATATGGGGCGAATGTTTCGGATGCCCTGCGGCTGGGCTATGATGGGAGTTGCCATTTTCATTATCGCCATCGGCTTTTTTGTCATGATGAAGATTACCAAAATCGAGGTGTAGCAGACCCACCAGGGAGGATTTAGTATGAATACCAATACCATTCTCATCGCGGGTGGCGTCATTGTTGTCTTGGTCGTGATTGTGCTTTTGATCGTCGCTGTTCGTCGTCGTCCGGCCAACTCTACGTCTTTGGAATCGCGCCTGGCCGAATACAGCGAGCGTGAAACGCCGGTCACTTTGGAAGAGATCGAACTGTCGGCCTCGTTTGCCGACCGCATCGTCTATCCCACTTTGGACAAAATCGCATCCATTTTGACCCGCCTCACTCCGGCCAAAACGCTGGCCGAAACCGAACGCAAGCTGGAGCTGGCTGAGAATCCGGGCAACCTGACACCAACCCGTTTTTACCTGATTCGTTTTGTGGCGATGATTGTCTTGAGCGGCCTGTTCTTTGTGGTGATGACTCTGGGCGGTCTGCCCTTTTCGCGTCGTCTGATGTTTGCCGGCGGTGCCGCCGCGCTGGGGTTCTATTTGCCGGTAGTGTGGCTGGGCGGCAAGATTCGCACCCGTCAGGAAGCCATCGTCAAGCAATTGCCCGATGCCCTGGACCTGCTGACCATCTGTGTCGAAGCCGGGCTGGGTTTTGACCAGGCGGTAGGCAAGCTGGTGGAAAAGTCGGAAAACGAACTATCTCGCTCCTTTAATCGCTATCTGCACGAGGTACGCCTGGGCAAATCGCGCCAGCAAGCCCTGCAAAACATGTCCGAACGGATGGACGTGCCGGATGCCACCCAATTCATCGCCGCCATCATTCAAGCCGACCAGTTGGGCGTGAGCATGGCCAAGATCCTCAGCATCCAGTCACAGCAAATGCGCATCTTGCGACGCCAGCGCGCCGAGCAAAAGGCGCACCAGGCCCCCGTCAAGATGGTCTTTCCAATGGTCTTTTTGATCTTTCCGGCCATCTTTATCGTTCTGCTTGGGCCGGCCGTCTTGTTGATCATGGAATCTGGCATTTTTGGCAGCATTGTGTGATCTGGGGAGGGCGATCTTTGACTGTCCTGGAGTGGCTGTGCCGGGCCGGCCGAGAGATGGTGGACCTGCTGTACCCGCCCCGCTGCGCAGGTTGCGGTCGGGCAGGCAACCTGTACTGCACCGACTGTCGCAGTCAGGTGCCTTTGCTGCCGCAGCCGGTTTGCTCGCTCTGTGGGCAAAGTTTGACCCAACCCGGCCTCTGCGCCCGCTGTCAGGAATCTCCTCTCCTTATTGATGGCATTCGTTCGGCCGTTGTCTTTCAAGGTACGCTGCGTCAGGCCATTCACCAACTCAAATACCGATACACCCGCGATATGGCCGAATCTTTGGGTGAAATGCTGCTGGCTTTTTGGCAACAGAACCCTCTTCCTGCCGACGTTTTGGTACCGGTGCCGCTTCACCCTCGCCGCATCAAGGAGCGTGGCTATAATCAGGCTGCCCTATTGGCCCATTGTCTGGGCCGGGCCATTCACCTGCCTGTGCTGGACGATATTCTCTATCGCCAACGGTACACTGCGTCGCAAACGCATCTCAATGCTCAACAGCGGCGCGACAATGTCAAAGAAGCATTTCGCTGCGTGGGGTCTCTGGTTCGGGGAAAGCGAGTCGTGTTAATTGACGATGTATGCACCACCGGCGCTACCATCGAGGCCAGTAGCGTAGCATTACGGCAGGGTGGTGCCGTATCGGTGTGGGGGCTGACCTTAGCCCGCGCACAGTAATTATTGAATCAACCCCTCTTGTCGCCTATTGCCATATTTAACCCGACTGGTGACAATATTACGCAACAGAAAGGAACTATACTATGCAGCTCATCGTTCAAGGTAAAGGAATCGAGGTTTCTGATCACTTGCACAGCTATGTCGAAAAAAAGATCGCCAGGTTGGACCGGTATCTATCGGCCATTTCTGAAGTGCGGATGGAACTATCGAGCGAGCGGACGCGTAGCCACAAGGACAGCCAGGTGGCTCAACTCACCGTTCGCACCGACCGCACGCTGCTACGCGCCGAAGAGCGCACCGGTGACATTTTTATGTCCATTGACATGGTGATGGACAAGATCAAGCGGCAAATAGACCGTTACAAACGAAAACGCGCTGACAGGGTACGCGGTCAACCAGAGGAGGAAATTGTTCCAGAAGAACCTCTGGCTGAGGGAGAGGCCGAACCTGAACCGGCCAGCATCGTCCGAGTTAAAAAATTTCGTATGGAGCCGATGGACCCCAACGAGGCTATCGAGCAAATGGAGTTGTTGGGACACGACTTTTTTGTCTTTTACAATGTCGAAGAGGGCCAGATCAATGTGTTATATCGCCGTCGCGACGGGAATTATGGCCTGCTTCAGCCTGAATTGGGCTAACGCCTGCTCGCCGATCCGAGCGTAAACAACAAGAGCCTGGGAGACATCCCAGGCTCTTGTTGATCTGCGCCCTGTGCGTTGCTCAGCGGATGAACAAAGACAGGGTCACCAGCAGGGCAAAAATGGACGCCGCCAGGATGGCCACTCGCCGCAGATCGGTGATCACATAGCTGTAATCGCTCTGTTCGACTGGTGCCAGTGTGGTCTTGCCTGCCGTCGGCACTTGCAGAACGACACCCTGGCTCTCGGGCAATTTGACGGCGCGCCTGTTCGTGTTGCGCCTGGATTTCTTGGACATTCTCTCACTCCTTTAAAAATTTGCTCGGTTCGATCATCGTCCAGACAAGAGCCGCGCGGCGATTTACTGCTCCAGCTCGGCGATCACGACCAGACGATGTGTATCAATCATATAAGGATAGCAGGTCATCAAAGTCAGCACCGGCGTGCTGGTGGGGTACATGATGCTCAGGTCGTCGTCGGCGACAATGCGCGTGGCCCGCACGATATAGCGAAAGGGCTGCGCGCCGGCGTAAATGATCACCTCATCTCCAATTTTGACGTTTTGCAGGTCGCGGAAAATCTCGCCGTAAATGTCATTGTGCCCGGCGATAAAACAATTGCCTCGTTCGCCAGGGTTGGCTGAGCCGATCAGGTGCCCGGCGCCTTTTTTCAATTGTTCCCAGTCCACTCCTTCCACCACTGGCACATCTACCTTGATGCCGGGGATGACCAGGCGAGTGGGTGCCGATGGACCGGGCGTAGGGATGACGATGGATGGGATGGCGTTCAAAGGCTGCGCTTCGCCACCTTGCACCACCGGCGGACGGTGCCCGCCGGGCAGCACCGAGGCCCGGATCAGCGGTGTGGCTGTGGCGGTAGGCAGTACCGGATCGGCCTGCGCTGCGCCCAATCGCGTCTCGTTCCACTCGCGGTTCAGGCCGCGAATGTTGAGCAGCATGATAATTACTACCACCACCAGGCCGATCACGGCCGCTATTTCAATGCCCAACAGGATGCGGTCGCGCCACAATTTGGCCGGGCTGGGCGGAGGCGGCGCAGGTTGAACCAGCGGGTGCGACCAGGTGGCTGCCGCTCCCGCCGCCGGCAGGCTCACACCCTCATCTACCAACACCGCCGACGCCGGCTCGGACAGGCCCAACCGATGCAACCGCGCCAGCCTCTCTTCGCGCCGGCGCGTCAGCAGCACCTGCTCCAGTTCTTCAATGCTCAAATCTTGCACATATCGGCGATCTCGCATCGGCGAGCTTTCCTTTCCCACAACCCGCCCCACGCTCATATCAACCGATTATACCGCATCTTGGGTATCGGGTCAAAGAGCTCGTTCGGTAGGACACCGTCGAAACCAACAAACCCGCCTTTTGCGTTTTCTCCAGAACTGAAGGATACCCAAAGGCAGGCCGGGCATTTGACACTTTGCCCTGCCTGTGATATGATTTGCCCCGTCCGTGAGGAGGAACAGATGAAGTCTTGCAGCAATAATCAGGTAAATAATTCGCTATCTATGGATGCTGACATGCTCTACATCCATCATCCTTTCTTGCGGGTGAGGCAGGCTCCAGTCGCGCACTAGGGCTTGGCTCAATGGACGTGTCTCACCCTGGCTGGTTTCGCAAAGGAACCAGCCTTTTTATTTGCGAGGGCAATTTGACCAATACCTGGCTTTTGGATAAACAAGTGCCTACCGGCTTTTCCGACCTGTTTCTCGATCAGGCGGCGGCGCAATGGTGGTTGAGCGATACCCTGCGCGCTCTGTTTGCCCAATGGGGCTATGCGCCGATCATTCCGCCCACCGTTGTGTACGCCGAAAATCTGGCCGTCGAACTGGGAGCGCAGATGGCCCAAGACATGTACCGTTTTTTCGACCGTGAGGGGCATATCCTGGCTCTGCGCGCCGACCTGACTGTGCCGGTGGCGCGCATTGTCGGCACCCGGCTGTACGACCAGCCCTTGCCTCTGCGCCTGTGCTATGTGGAGCGGGTGTTTCGCCACATTGCCCCGCAGGCCGGGCAGCGGCGTGAGTTTACCCAGGCCGGCGTCGAACTGATTGGCGCCGACACCCCGCAGGCGGATGCCGAAGTGGTGGCTCTGGCGGCACATGCCTTGCAGTCCATCGGCGTGCGCGATTTTCGGCTGACCCTGGGGCAGATGGGCTTTTTTCGCGCCCTGGTCAACGCTCTATATCTCTCTGTCGACGAGGTACAGCAACTCAAACAAGCCATTGATCGGCGCAACGACGCCGCTTTGTGCGCCGTCCTGGAGCAAATGTCTCTGCCCCAACCGGTTTATGCCTTGCTGCGCGCTCTGCCCACCTTGTGCGGCGGCCGTGAGGTGGTCGATCAGGCTCGCCGTATGACTCCTCTGGCCGAAATACGCCCTGAACTGGATCGTCTGGAAGCAGTGTGCGATATTTTGACTGCCTATGACCTGGATCGGGCTGTGGTGATCGATCTGGGTGAGGTGCGGGGGATGGAGTATTATACCGGCCTGGTGTTTCAAGGCTATGCCGCCGGGCTGGGCATGTCGCTGTGCAGTGGCGGACGTTACAATAACCTGATCGGCCATCTGGGACCATCCCTGCCGGCTATCGGCTTGGGCATAGACCTGGGGCTGGCGCACCTGGCTGTCGAGCCGCCGGTTCACATTCGCCCGCACTTGATTGTGCAGGGTTGTATGCACTCTCATTGTCTGGCCGTTATTCAGCGGATGCGTCAAAACGGGCGGCGCGTAGTGGTAGATGTGTTGAATCGCTCTCTTGAAGAGTTGACTGCTCTGGCCCACGCCCAAAATGCCTGTGTCGTTCGTTGTCTGGATGGCCTTCGCTGGCAGGTCACAGCCCCCGACGGACAGGAAATTACCCTTGACGAGGCCAGCCTGCTCAAATTTTGCGAGGAGAGAACGCCGTGACATCCGAAATCACCATCGCCCTGCCCAAGGGCCGCTTGTTGGAAGAAACGCAAGCTCTGCTGGCACGACTGGGCTATGACTCGTCGGTGGTCGGCAACGGCTCGCGCAAACTCATCGCCGCCGACCCGCGCCGCCCGGCGCGATATTTGCTGGTCAAGCCGGTAGATGTGCCGACCTATGTGCAGTATGGCGCCGCCGATGTGGGCGTGGTCGGCCAGGATGTGCTGCGCGAGGCGCAGAGCGACGTGCTGGAACCGCTCAGCCTGGGCTTTGGCCGCTGCCGGCTGGTGCTGGCCGGTCAACCGACACAACAAGGCCTCAACCTGCGTCTGGCTCCGCATGTGCGCATTGCCTCCAAATACCCCAACATGACCCGCGAGCATTTCAAACGGCTGGGCCTGTCGGTCGAAGTGATTCCGCTGCAAGGCTCGGTTGAGTTGGCTCCGCTGGTCAACCTGGCCGATCTGTTGGTGGATATTGTCGAGACCGGCAGCACCCTGCGCGAAAACGGGCTGATTGAACTGGAACAGATCGCCTCGTTTCAGGCGGCTCTGATTGTCAATCGCGCCAGTCAGTGGCTCAAACGCGAACCCATTCACGCACTGATCGAACAATTGCGTGCCGCTCTGAGCGAAAAATAAGGAGATGGATATGAGCTTTTTGATGAAAATCTATGATGTTCCATCGGCGCAAAACACCATCTTGAAACGCCCGGTGTGGGACGAAGTCGAGGTCACACCAGAACTGCGCGCCGGCATTGAGCGCATTTTCGGGCAGCCCTTGACGCCCGATCAGGCTGTGGAGACCATTCTGCGCCAGGTGCGGCAGCAGGGCGACGCGGCTCTGTTTGACTATAACCGGCGTATCGAGGGCGCCGATCTGAGCCAACTGCGCGTGTCGGAGCAAGAGATGGACGCGGCCTGGCGCAATACGCCGGCCGGGTTGCGCCAGGCCTTGCAGGTGGCCGCCGACCGCATCCGCCTGTTTCACGAAAAACAGCCCAAACTATCGTGGATAGATTGGGATGAGGAGGGCGGGGCCTTGGGGCAGATCGTTCGCCCGTTGGATCGGGTGGGCATTTATGCTCCCGGCGGCCGGGCGGCCTATCCTTCCTCGCTGTTGATGGCGGCCATTCCGGCCCGCGTGGCCGGTGTGCCGCATCTGGTGGTGACCAGCCCGCCGCGATCAGATGGTTGCGTCTGCGATGTGATTCTGGCGGCGGCGCATGTGGCTGGCGTCGAGGCGGTGTACAAGGTGGGCGGGGCGCAGGCTATCGCGGCAATGGCCTTTGGCAGTGAGACGGTGCCGCGTGTGGACAAGATCGTCGGACCCGGCAACCTTTTTGTGGTGCTGGCCAAGCGGCGCGTTTTTGGGCTAGTGGGCATTGACGGGCTGCCTGGTCCCACCGAAACGGTGATCGTGGCCGATGAGACAGCCAACCCGGCCATCGTCGCTGCCGATCTGCTGGCTCAGGCCGAACACGACGTCCTGGCTTCACCCATTTGCCTGACCCCATCGCCGACCCTGGCGGCGCAGGTGCAGGCCGAACTGGAGCGACAGGCTGCCGGGCTGGAGCGACGCGGCGTTGTAGAGCAGGCCTGCGCCGGGCAGGGTGGCATCGTAATCACCCAAGACCTGGCCGAGGCGGTGGCACTGGCTAACGAGTATGCCCCCGAACACCTGTGCCTGCTGGTGCGCGACGCCTGGTCTTGGGTCGGACGGGTGTGCAACGCCGGCGGTGTCTTTGTCGGCGAAATGTCTGGCGAAGCGTTGGGCGATTATGCCGTGGGACCGGCGCACATTATGCCCACCGGCGGCACGGCTCGCTTTGGCTCGCCGTGCAATGTGTGGGATTTTGTCAAAATCACCAGCGTGTTTGCCCCGGCCGCGACCACGGCGGCGCGCATCGCCCCGGCGGCGGTGGCCCTGGCCCGCGCCGAGGGATTGACTGCCCATGCCGCGGCGATTGAAATGAGGATGGCCCCATGAATGCCGAACAGGTGCAAGCTCTGATTCGCCCCGACCTGCTGCGCATGCAGCCCTATACTCCCATCGTGCCGTTTGAGGTGTTGAGCCAACGGCTGGGCCTGCCCGCTGATCAGATCATCAAGCTGGATGCCAACGAGAATCCTTTTGGCCCATCGCCGCGCCTGGCTCGAGCTTTGGCCGAATATCCATACTATCACATTTACCCCGATCCCGATCACACTGTTTTGCGAAAAGCATTGTCAAATTACATCGGTGTGGGAGAAAAGCATCTGTTGCTGGGCGCCGGCTCGGACGAGTTGTTGGATGTGATTGTGCGGCTGTTTATCGGGCCTGACCGCGCCGCTGCCATCGTCAACTGTCCGCCCACTTTTGGCATGTATCCTTTTTTGGCAGCTCTGTCTGGAGCGCAGGTGATTGATGCGCCGCGTCGCGCCGACTTGAGCCTGGATGTGGATGGCATCATCCAGGTCTGCCGGGCGCAGTCGCCGGCCTTGCTGTTCATCGCCTCGCCCAACAACCCCGATGGCAGTGCCATCGCCGCCGCCGATCTGGAGCGGCTGTTGGCCCTGCCGCTGATTGTGGTGGTGGATCAGGCCTATGTCGAGTTTGGTGGCGAGGATTTCGCCCTCTGGCCGACCCGCCATGCCAACCTGATCGTGTTGCGCACGTTTTCCAAGTGGGCCGGGCTGGCCGGGCTGCGTGTGGGCTATGGCGTGTTTCCTTTGCCTATCGTCGAGCATCTTTTCAAGATCAAACAGCCCTACAATGTCAACGCGGCGGCGCAGGCGGCCGTGCTGGTCTCGCTGCAAGACCTGGAGGTGCTGCGGGCGCGGGTGCGTGTTCTGGTCTCTGAGCGAGAATGGCTCTATGAGCGGTTGCAGCAGATCGGTTATTTACGTCCATTTCCATCGCAAGCCAATTTTATTCTCAATCGCGTGAGCGGACGCCCGGCGCGTCAACTCAAGCTCGACCTGGAGCAGCGCGGCATTTTGGTGCGCCATTATTCTGCGCTGGGCCTGCAAGACTGCATCCGCGTCAGCGTGGGGCGGCCGGAGCAAAACCGGCGGCTGGTTCAAGTGTTGGAGGAACTGGCATGACGCGAACGGCGCATATCGAACGGCAAACCGGCGAAACGCAAGTGACGGTGGATATCGATCTGGATGGTCAGGGGCGGTGGGAGATTGACAGCGGGATCGGTTTTTTTGACCACATGCTCAGTTTCATCGCCGCGCATGGGTTGATGGATTTGCGCATCCGGGCGCAAGGCGATTTGCATGTGGACGCCCATCACACCGTTGAGGATGTGGGCATTGCGCTGGGCGCGGCCTTGCGCCAGGCCCTCGGCGAGCGCAAAGGCATTGTCCGCTATGGGCAGTGTGTGCTGCCGATGGACGAATCGCTGGCGCTGGTGGCCCTGGACCTTTCCAACCGCGGGTTGTTTGCAGGTGATCTGCGGTTTGCCGCTGCGCAGGTAGGCGGGTTTGATACCGAACTGGTAGCCGAATTTCTGCGCGCCCTGGCACATCATGCCGGTTTGACATTGCACATCCGGCTGCTTTGCGGCGAAAACACCCATCATCAGATCGAGGCTGTGTTCAAAGGGTTGGGGCGCGCTTTGCGCCAGGCGGTGGCCCTGGACGAACGCCGCGCCGACGCGGTGCCATCCACCAAAGGCGTCTTGTGAAAGGCGGCGAGACAACGATGAGCATTTTGATCATTGACTATGGCATGGGCAATTTGCGCAACGTGCAAAAAGCCCTGGAATTTGTCGGCGCTACGGCGCACATTTCCTCGCAGGCCGACAACATCGGCCAGGCCGCCGGTTTGGTGTTGCCTGGTGTGGGCGCGTTCGGCGATGCGATGGACAATCTGCGCGCCGCCGGCCTGATTGGGCCGATTTTGCAGGCCGTGTCCGAGAACAAGCCGCTGTTGGGCATTTGTCTGGGCATGCAGCTCCTTTTTGATCAGAGCGACGAAATGGGGTTGCATCGCGGGTTGGGCCTCATCGCCGGGCAGGTGACCCGCTTTGCCCAGGGCCTCAAAGTGCCGCACATCGGCTGGAATCAATTGCAACTGGTCAGGCCCGATGATCCGTTACTGCAAGGCATCCCCGACCTGGGGTTTGCTTATTTTGTTCACTCGTATTACGTGGCCCCGGCAGATACGTCTTGCGTCCTGGCCACGACTCATTATGGCCTGGACTTTGCCTCGGTAGTGGGGCGCGGCCGGGTGTGGGGGGCGCAGTTTCACCCCGAAAAGAGTCAGGATGTGGGGCTGCGGCTGCTGAGCAATTTTGCTGCCCTGGTGAGCGCAGAGCAGGAGTCGGCATGATCATTTTTCCGGCCATTGACTTGCGGCGCGGTTGCTGTGTGCGCCTGACGCAGGGTGCGCCCGAGGCTGAAACCGTCTACGGCGACGATCCGGTGGCAATGGCGCAGCGCTGGCAGGCTGCCGGTGCGGTCTGGCTGCACCTGGTCAATCTCGATGGCGCGCTAAACGCCGACCATACGGCGGCGCGCTCGTCCGATTTGTCTATCAATTTGTGCATGCTGCGCGATATTGTCGCATCCACTCGACTGTTGGTGCAATTTGGTGGTGGAATACGAACCATCGAGGATGTTGAGCTGGCTCTTCGCCTGGGCGCTACACGGGTGATTCTCGGCACGGCGGCGCTCCGACAGCCCGAATTGATCTCGCAGGCCATTGCCCGGTTTGGCGCGCCTTGTATCGGTGTGGGGCTGGACGCCCGCGATGGTTGGGTGGCCACACACGGCTGGCAGCAAACCTCGGTGGTGCGGGCCGGCGAGTTGGGGCAGGCTATGCGACAGCGCGGTGCAGAGTGGGCGGTGTACACCGACATTGCGCGGGACGGCATGCTCAGCGGCGTCAATGCGGCGGCGACGGCGACTCTGGCCCGGCAGACCGGCTTGCAGGTGATTGCGTCGGGTGGGGTGGCCTCGTTGGATGATGTGCGCCGTGTACGCCAAACCGGGGGCGATGGAGTGATCGGGCTGATCGTTGGCAAAGCCCTTTACACCGGCGCGGTAGACCTGGCGCAGGCTATTGCTCTGGCCGGTTGATTTTTCTCAGGAGGTTTTATGTTAGCCAAACGCATCATTCCCTGCCTGGATGTCCAGGGCGGACGGGTGGTCAAGGGGGTGCATTTTCTCAATTTGCGCGATGCCGGCGATCCGGTGGAACAGGCGCAGATCTATGATCGGGCGCGCGCCGATGAGATGGTTTTCCTCGACATTACGGCCACGCACGAAAGGCGGCAAACGGTGCGCGATATGGTGCGCGCCGTCGCCGACTCGGTGTTTATTCCGTTTACGGTGGGCGGCGGCATCCGCACGTTGGATGATGTGCGCGAAATTTTGCTGGCCGGCGCCGACAAGGTGTCTATCAACAGCGCGGCGGTGCGCCGGCCCGAATTGATTTCAGAGGGGGCCAAACGGTTCGGCTCGCAGTGTATGGTGGTGGCCATTGATGCCAAAAAAACCGACCTTACTCCATCGGGCTGGGAGGTCTATGTGGCCGGTGGGCGCGTCCCCACCGGTCTGGATGTGCTGGAATGGGCGCGCCAGGCCGAGGATCGCGGTGCCGGTGAATTTTTGCTCACCAGTATGGACACCGACGGGGCCAAAACCGGCTATGATCTGGCCCTCACCTGTGCCGTAGCCGAACAGGTGCGGGTGCCGGTGATCGCTTCGGGCGGCGCCGGGCGGCTGGAGCATTTTGTCGAGGTGTTGACCGACGGCGGCGCCGACGCGGCTCTGGCCGCCAGCCTGTTTCACTATGGCGAACTGACGGTCGGCGAGATCAAGAACTATCTGGCCGCGCATGGGATACCGGTGCGATGAACCTCAAGTGGAATGAGCAAGGGCTTGTCCCGACCATCGTCCAAGACGCCGCTACGGGGCAGGTGTTGATGCTGGCCTATATGAACGCCGAGTCGCTGGCGCGCACGTTGGAAACCGGCGAGACGGTGTTTTGGAGCCGCAGCCGTCAGGCCTTGTGGCACAAGGGCGAAACGTCGGGGCATGTGCAAAAAGTAGTGGACATACGCGTGGACTGCGACCTGGATACGTTGTTGATTCACGTCGTTCCGGCCGGGCCGGCCTGCCATACCGGAGAAACCAGTTGTTTTTATCGCCTGTTGGAGGAAATAGCATGAATATCGTGGCCGAACTGGAGCAGGTGATCCGAGATCGCCAGATGCATCCTCAAGAGGGGTCGTATACCTGCCGATTGTTTGCGCAGGGGCGTACCGAGATTGTCAAAAAGTTGGGCGAAGAAGCCATCGAGGTGATTGTGGCTACCGTATCGCAGAGCGACGAGCGGCTGACTCAAGAAGCTGCCGATCTGATCTATCATCTGCTGGTCCTGCTGGCCGAGCGCGGCGTATCTTGGGCCGATGTAGAGGCCGAACTGGCCCGGCGTCGCAAATGATGAACGAGAATCGCTACAAAAAGTTTGACAAACCATACCCTATGGCTTATAATACACCTCTGAATTAAAAGCACGGCGCAGTCCAGAAAGGGCAGGTATGGTCAAAAAGGCAACACCAGACAAGATCGAGCTAGAAGGCACCATTGTCGAGACGCTTCCCGGCACCCAATTCCGAGTCGAGTTGGAAAACAAGCATGTGGTATTGGCCTATCCATCAGGCAAGATGCGCAAATACTATATTCGCATCTTGTTGGGAGACCGGGTGCGGGTCGAGTTGTCGCCCTATGACCTGGACCGGGGCCGCATTGTCTACCGCTTTAAGCGACGCAACGCGCGCGGCGAAGAGGTCGAAGATTAGCTGGGATAACAGGAATCGGGTTGAATGAGCAAGTGGAAAAATTCACGTCAATCAGGTGCACGTTCCAGGCGGCGCCGGTCAAACCCGCCATCACCGACTCGTGCCAGGCAGCCCGATGTGCCGGCCAAGCCATCTGCGCCGTCGGCAGAGTTGCGAGATCGGGCAGAGCCACTGCCCCAGGTTTTTATTTATACCTATACGATCTATAAAACAACCAACTGATCGGATTTTAATCCGGTCGGATTGATATGGAGTATCAGCGACTTCCAAAGTTTTGTGAGCCCTGACATCGGCCCGAGCTTTGGAAGTCTTGTTTAGAGCAGGTTATGAGCGGAAAAATCTGCCGGATCATGGGTCCGGTGATTGATGTGCGATTTGAGGACGGCGAACTGCCGTCTATTTTGAGTGCGTTGACCATTCCTTCGCCGCAAGGCAATCGCCTGATCGAAGTACAGTCTCACCTGGATCAGCAAACGATTAGAGGTCTGGCCCTTTGCTCTACGGCAGGGCTGGCGCGAGGCATGTCCGTTCTGGTCGGCGAGGCACAGCTCCATGTGCCGGTGGGGCCGGCCACACGCGGACGCATGCTCGACGTGATGGGCCGTCCCATTGATGGAGGCTCTCCGTTAACCGATGCGCCGCAATGGCCGATTCACCGTCCACCTCCTCCCTTTACCGAGCAAGACCCATCCATCCGCATTTTTGTCACCGGCCTCAAGGTCATTGACCTGCTGGCGCCCTATGTGCGCGGCGGCAAGATTGGCCTGCTGGGCGGCGCCGGCGTGGGCAAGACATTCCTGATCATGGAACTGATCCGCCACACCTCCACCGAGCATCGCGGCATTTCGGTGTTTGCCGGCGTTGGTGAGCGCACCCGTGAGGGCAATGACCTGTATCTGGAAATGAAACGTTCGGGCGTGATCAGTGATGCGGTGCTGGTTTTTGGGCAGATGAACGAACCGCCCGGCACCCGCTTTCGCACGGTCATGTCGGCGCTGACGATGGCCGAATACTTTAGGGATGTCGAAGGTCAGGATATTTTGTTGTTTATTGACAATGTTTTTCGTTATATCCAGGCCGGCTCCGAAGTGTCAGCTCTGCTGGGGCGGCTGCCTAGCGCGGTGGGTTATCAACCGACCCTGGCCAGTGAAATGGGGCAGTTGCAAGAGCGCATTGTATCTACACATCGCGGGGCGATTACTTCGGTGCAGGCCATCTATGTGCCGGCCGATGATCTGACCGACCCGGCTCCAGCAGCCACTTTTGCCCACCTGGATGCGACCATCGTCCTGTCGCGATCTCTGGCCAGCCAGGGGTTTTTTCCGGCTGTTGAGCCATTGGCTTCGTCTTCGCGCATCCTCGATCCTTTGTTGGTCGGCGAAGAGCATTATCGAGTGGCTATGGAGGTCAAGACGGTGCTGTCGCGCTATGAAGAACTACGCGATGTGATCGCTATTTTAGGCGTGGAAGAACTTTCTGAAGAAGATCGTTTGATCGTGCGACGGGCGCGCAAGCTGCAACGTTTTTTGACCCAGCCCTTTTTCGTCGGCGAAGAGTTTACCGGCATTCCCGGAAAATTTGTGCCACTGGCCGAGACCATTCGCGGGTTCAAGGAAATTGTGCAGGGTCAGCACGACGATCTGCCGGACGCGGCCTTTTATATGGCTGGAGACATTGACGACGTGCTGCACAAAGCGCGCACGATGGCTTGATACGGTGAAAAATGGACCGCTCAGATGAAAAACCGACCACCCGATTGTTTGTCTTGACGCCAGAGCGGGTGGCTTTGGATGAGGCGGTGACGGCAGTGCGCATCGAGCAGCCCGATGGCTGGCGCGGCTTGTTGCCCGGCCATGCGCCCTTTTTGAGTCGGTTGGTCAACGGGGTGTTGATCTATCGCCTGCCGCAAGACCCTGCGCCGCACTATCTGGCCTTGTTTGGCGGCACGTTGCAAGTGTTGTCCGACAAAATTCTGGTTTTGACCGCTGCCGCCGAGCAGGGCAACAGCATGTCAGAGCTGCTCCAACTGTTGGACGCCCGGCAGGCCGAGGCCGACGCATTGGCCTTTCAGGCGCACATTGAATTTACCCAAATGCGCATCGCTCTGGTGCGGGCGTTGCAGGACTTGCCCCCTGCGGACGATGTGAAAAGATGAGCGATTCTCCTCCGCCCAAGAAACCGTTCAGTTTTTGGCGATTGGCGGCGACGGTTTCCTCGTTGGGGTGGAGCCTGGCCTTGCCTATCGTGGGGGGCGCGCTGCTTGGCAATTACCTGGATCGCCTGACCGGGCAGGAATATATCTGGTCTATCGGTTTGCTGTTTGCCGGTGTAGCAATGTCGTTATACAATTTGTATCACATTCTTAACGATACGCTAGAGTAGGGCGAGGTAGCCCCTCGTCTGTGCGGCACAGTCGGCTCGCAGATATTGTGGCGGGAGGTTGGATGGAAATCGAACAAGAAATGATCCCGGCCGTGGTGTTTAGCCTGGGGCCGCTTCAGGTAACGCGCACGGTGGTGAACACCTGGATCATTATGGCGATCACCTCGGCTATTTTTATCGTCTTGGGTCGTCAACTCAAAACGCGGCCGTCGCGGCTGCAAAACGCTCTGGAGTGGCTGGTCGAAGTCATTGATGCCATGATCCGCGACATGATCCACGACCGGCCGCGCCTGCTTCTGCCGCTGATTGGCACGTTGACCATTTTTATTACGGTGTTGAACCTGGGCGGCCTGATTCCCGGCCTCAAGTCGCCTACGACCGACATTAATACGCCACTGGCACTGGCCATTGTGGTCTTTTTTTCGGTGCATTACTATGGCATTCGCCGCAATGGCTTGTTGGGGCATTTCAGGCACTATGTCGAGCCGATTTTCTTGATGTTGCCTATCGAGATTGTGGGCGAACTGGCTCGCACCATGTCGTTGACCTTTCGTCTGTTTGGCAATATCTTTGGCGAAGAGATTGTGATCGCTGTCTTGTTTTTGATCTTGCCGGTGTTGGTGCCGGTGCCGATGATGCTGTTTAGCATTTTCACATCGGTCATTCAGGCCTATGTGTTCACCTTGCTGACCATTGTTTATATCGCCGGGGCGGTTCAGGCGCACAAATGACCGCTTGCTAGAGGAGGATTTAATGGATTGGGTCTCATTTCCATGGGACAAGGCGTTTATCGTATTGACGGTGTTGCTTTCGGGCATCGGCATTGTTGTCGGCATTATGGTGCCGGCATTTGGGCAAATGTTTGTGGCTGGCAAGGCTATGGATGCCATCGCTCGTCAGCCAGAGGCCAGTGATTCGGTCAACCGCTCGCTGCTGCTGTCGCTGGCCTTGCTGGAATCGCTGGCGATTTATGTCCTGGCGGTGATCTTGATTTTGCTGTTTGCTAACCCGCTGCGCCAGTTTATCGTCAAATAAAGGGATGGTGCTTGATGTCACCTCTCTCGATCAATCTGAGTACTCTGTTGTTCCAGATTTTCAACTTTTTGGTCATGGTTGCCATCTTGACCTGGGCCTTTTTCAAGCCGGTGATCAAGATCCTCGACGACCGCGCCAAACAGGTGACCCAAACTCTGGACCTGGCCGAAAAGCGCGAGCAAAAGGCCCGCGCTATGGGCGCCGATTATGAACAAAAGCTGTTGGCTGCCGATCAGATGGCCGCTCAGATTCGGCAGCAGGCCCAAGATGATGTGGAGCGGATTCGGCAGCGTTTCTTGAGCCAGGTCGGTCAAGAGATTCAGGAAATGCGCCAACGCGCCCAGTTTGAAATTGACCAGGCCGGCCGCCAGGCGGTTTTGAAGCATCGCCAGGAGGTGGGCCATCTGGTGGTCACGCTCAGCGAGCGGCTGATTGACCAGATGGGGCATGATGCGTTTCGTCGCGCCGTGATGGCCGAATTTGTGGCCCGGTTGCGCTCATCAGCGCAATTGACCGACCTGGGGCCGCAGGCCGTGATCGCCGAATTGATCAGCGCAGGGGAACCGGATGATGACATGCTCGTCCAGATTCAGGCCGTTCTGCAAGAGCGATTCCGTTGCCCCATCTCGCTCAAGACCCAGGTTGATCCATCGCTGGTGGCCGGGGCCACTTTGCGGCTGGGCAGCCTGTGGATAGATGGCAGCCTGGACGGGCAACTGCGAGCGATGCTGGAACGCTATCTGCACGAGGTGGAGTGACGGCATGCGCGAGACGACCAATCTGGATACCGCTTTGGAGCAACTGCGCCAGACGGTGCAGGCAACCCCGCTGTACGAGCCTCTGTCGGAGCAGGCCTTTGGAACGGAAAAACATCTGCGGCGACTGGAGCAGTTGAGCGCAGAGCTAGCCTGGGATTTGCACACCCGCACGGTGGGTGTGGTGCAACATGTCGCCGATGGCATTGCCATCGTGTCGGGGCTGCCCGATGCGATGGTGGATGAGTTGCTGCTGTTTTCCAACGGCGTCTATGGCCTTGCGCTCAATCTGGATGAGCATCATATCGGCTGCGTGTTGCTCGGCTCTGAAGAGGGCATTCATGCTGGCGATATGGTGCAAGGCAGCGGGCGCGCTGTCGAGACACCGGTCGGTGAGGCGTTGGTCGGGCGGGTGGTGGACATTTTGGGGCATCCTTTGGATGGGCTGGGCCCTATCGAGTATACCGAAACTCGCCCCATCGAGGCGGCGGCGCCGCCGGTGATTGACCGGCAACCGGTGCAAGAGCCGTTGCAAACCGGCATCAAGGCTATTGATGCGGCCATTCCTCTGGGCAAAGGTCAACGTGAGTTGATCATTGGCGATAGACAGGTCGGCAAATCGGCTCTGGCAATAGATACGGTGCTGAATCAAAAAGGGCAGGGGGTCTATTGCTTTTATGTCTGCATCGGCCAAAAGATGAGCGCGGTGGCCCGCATGGTAGACATTCTCAGAGTGCGCGGGGCGATGGATTATACCACCGTCATTGTGGCCGGAGCCAACGAGCCGGCGGTGATGCTGTACCTGGCCCCCTATGTCGGTTGCGCAATGGCCGAGGCTTTGATGTATCAAGGCAAGCACACCTTGGTCATCTATGATGATTTGAGCAAACATGCGATGGCTTATCGCGAGCTGTCATTGCTTTTGCGCCGGCCGCCGGGCCGAGAGGCATATCCTGGCGATATTTTCTATCTTCACTCGCGCTTGCTGGAGCGTTCGGCTCGCCTCGACGACCGGTTGGGTGGTGGCTCGATGACGGCTTTGCCTATTGTCGAAACGCTGGCGGGCGATCTGGCTGCGTTTATTCCCACCAACCTGATCTCGATCACTGATGGGCAAATCTATCTTTCGCCCACCTTGTTTCAACAAGACATCAAACCGGCGATTGATGTGGGGCTGTCGGTCTCGCGGGTGGGCGGCGCGGCACAGAGCCGGGCCATGCGTGCCGTATCTCGCCATCTCAAGTTGGATATTTCGCAATACCTGGAGCTGCAAATTTTTGCTCGCTTTGGCGCCGAACTGGATAGTGATACCCGGCAAAAGCTGTCCCGTGGTGAGCGGGTGCGGCGGGTTTTGCAGCAGCCACAATATCAGCCGCTTTCCCTGTCGCATCAGGTGGCGATCTTGATGGCTGTGGGGCAGGGGATGCTGGATCGTCTGGATATCGAACAGATTCGAGATTTCGAGTCCTATTTGTTCAGATATATGGATGCCTATCATCGGAATTTGATGGAACAATTGGATCGAGACAACTGGTCACGTCCGGTGCGCGAAGAATTGCCTCAGGTGGTTGAGCGAGCAGTAGAGGCCTATCTTGCACAGCAGCCTATCGAGCGGCCCCAATGACAGACATCGGTCATATCCGGCAACGACTGCAAAATCTCCAAACCATCGAGCATTTGATTCGCTCTATGCGTGCCATTTCGGCCATCCGCTGGCGCAAGGCGCGTCACAGTCTCCAGGCTGCCCAAGATTATGCCCGCAGCGTTCAGGCGCAGCTCAGTCTGGTGGTGGGGTACAACACCCCGTTGGTACGTCAGAGCCGACAGGAGGTATTGGCCTATTCCGAACACGTTGCCCTGGTGATCATGGCCTCGGATCATGGGCTGTGTGGCGCGTTCAATACCACCCTGTTTCGCGCAGCCGACGAAAATCTGGCGCGCTGGCAGCAGGCCAGACGGCAAATTTCGGTGATCACACTGGGTGAGGTGGCGCGTCGTTATTATGCCCGGCAGGGTGAAAATTCAGAGGGCATGCGCTATCATTTGCTGTGGACGCATCGTTTTCCGCTCACCCATGTCGTCTCGTTCCTCGAGATGCGCGACATCTGGCTCAAAATCCAGGACCTGTATCAACAAGAAAACATCGCCGAACTGTATGTGATTTACAATTTGTTCATCTCATTTGGCCGCTATCAGCCGCAACTGGTGCGCCTTTTACCACCCGAATTGTCCCCGATCAACCTGCCGCGCCAGGAGATGCCTTTGCTGGGCAGCGATGCCCAGGACATGCAACAATTTTTGCTCACCGAACACCTGGCCTTGCAACTCTATCTAGGGCTGGTCGAGTCTATGGTCAGCGAGCAAGGGGCGCGTTTGCAGGCAATGGATGCGGCCAAAACCAACATTGACCGCCGCTCTGCCGAGCTGCATCGTATGTATCACCTGGCCCGTCAGGAAAGCATCACCGAAGAAATGCTCGAAATCGTCTCTGGTGCCAACTCGATGAGCGACAAACAAGCGTAAATCGTGTTGGATGAGCGTGTTTGAGGCATTGAGTGATGCTTTCGATGAAAAGCATCATCCTGCATCCGTCCAAGGAGTCAGACATGCAAGCCCAAGACATTATGCGATCAGAGGTTGAATGTGTTCTTGAGACTACCACTCTTCGCGAGTTGAGCCGCGCTTTTCGCCGTTTTGGCGTGACCACCATTGCCGTGATCAATGATAAACAGGAACTGGTTGGCATTGTCAACGAAGAAGATTTGCTGCGGGCTATGATGCCCGATTATGCCGAACTGCAAGATAATCTGCGATACATGCAAGATTTTGATTATCTCGAAGATCGGGCGCAAGCTGTAGAAAATTTGCCGGTGCGCGAGATCATGCTGCGTGGGACGATCAGCGTGGAAAAGCAGGCTCCGCTGTTGCGGGTGATTGCCCTATTTTTGCTCAAGTCCTACTCTCATATTCCGGTGGTAGACAAGGGCCGAGTCGTCGGTGTGATCACGCGCACCGATATTTGTGAATTGATGTTCAATTAACCAGAGGAGACAACATGTCAGACCCGGAACGAACCGACGAATTGGAACCGACCGAAGACCAGGATGATGCGCAAGAAGCGGAGCCATCTGCAGAACAGGATGTCGCGTCGGCGGATGCGCTAGTTCCCGACCCGGCCCCCTATACCGTTTCGCGGCTGATCGTCAGCCTGCTTGGCGGCGGTGTAACGGCGGTAGGGGGCGCGCTGGTTTGGAGCGTTCTCTCGGCATCCAGCAGTAACGACACGCGGCTGTGGCTGTTGTTGCTGGCTCTGCTGGCCGCTGCCGTCGTCAGCCTGCTCAGCGGCGGCAATGGCTCTCTGCCTGTGGGGTTGGCCGGCGGTTTCTGCGCCGCGCTGACTATTGCTCTGGGCAGCTATTTGGGTTTTGGCGGCCGCGGCTGGCCGCAGCAGGGTCAACCGGTGGTAGATGTCATTCTGGCGGCCATGATTGTATTGGGCGGATATGGCCTGCCGCGCTCTGGTCCGCTGGTCTTTCGCCGCTGGAAAAACCTGGTGCGCCCGCATCACGAACGCGTCTGGGTTGTCGCCGCGGCAGTCGTCCTGGCGGTTTTGTTGGGATTGGCTGTTTACCGTATGCCAATTCTCACCAACTGGCTGGCCCAACGCCATTTGCAGGCGGCCCGGTCGGACTTGCAAGCTAATGACCTGGGCGCCGCCCGCCGTCAGGTGGAGCAAGAACTGGCCCGCAATCCCAATTCGGCCGCGGCGCATCTGCTCCTGGCCCAAATTGCTCTCCAGGAAGGGCAAACCGATCAGGCCATCGAGTCTTTTCGCGCTGCGGCGACGCTGGATCCGGGTTCGGCGCTGGCCCGCCTGAGCCTGGCCCGCCTGCTGCTGGACCGCCAACAGACCCAAGAAGCGCGCATTTATCTGGATCAGGCGGCCCGGCTGAGCGGCCAGGATCAGAACGCCGAGTTGCACTATTTGCTGGGCTGGGCTGCTGCCGAGGCCGGCGATATGGAAACGGCTCAGGCTCGCTACGCTCGTGCCATCGAACTGGATGCACAGTACGCCGCCGCATACGCCGGGCTGGGCAATGTCTATTTGCAAATTGGGCAACTGGATCAGGCATTGGCGTCGCTGGAAAAGGCCATTTCGCTGCGCTCGAACGACGTCGAGGTATACCAAAATGTGGGGGCGCTCTATTTGCGCAACAATCAGTTTGCGCAGGCCGCCTCGGTGCTGGAACAGGCTATGCCGCTGGATGAGCAAGATGCCGAAACCTGCTATCTGCTCGGCTTTGCCTACCTGGGGCAGGGCAAAAATGAACAGGCCGAATCGCTGCTGCTGCGGGCGGCCGCCTTGCAACCTCAATCGGTGCGCTATGATGTTGGCTTGAGTTACTTTTATCGCCTGACCGAGCAACTGCCCAAGGCGCTCAACCAGATCGAGCATGC
This sequence comes from uncultured Anaerolineae bacterium, assembly GCA_964449465.1. Classification (GTDB taxonomy): domain Bacteria; phylum Chloroflexota; class Anaerolineae; order JAFGEY01; family JAFGEY01; genus CAYRXM01. The sequence continues at coordinate 50,056 of CAYVBK010000003.1, read as the reverse complement.
CATCGGCATCGAGCCAGACAACCTCACCCTGATCCAGTTTCGCGCCGAGGTTCGGCTGGAAGCAGGCCAATTTGTCGAGGCTTTGGGCGATTATCAGATTTTGGATGCTCAGGCACCCAATCAGCCTAGTGTGCAAAGCGGTCTGGCCTACACCCTGTTCTTTTTGGGGCGGCTGGACGAGGCCGAAAAGGCTGCGCGGCGGGTCATCGAACTGTCGCCGATGATGGCTCAGGGGTACAAAAACCTGGCTTTGGTTTTACACGCTCAAGGGCAGGTGGAACCGGCTCTGGCTCAGGCGCAAAAAGCGGTCGAGTTGGCCCCCGACATTCCGCTGTCGCAGTACATTTTGGGCCTGTGTCACAAAGACCTGGGGCATCGAGAGCAGGCCGTTGCCGCTTTTCAAGAAACCCTCAGGCTGGGGCTGAGCAATTTTGAGCGAGAGCGGTTTCAGTCTCAGGCGGAGGCATTTTTGCGCGAATTGGCAGGTCAATGAGGCTATGCGAGAGGCTTTTGTTCTGGTCTGGGGCATTGCGTTGCTGATGATTGTGGGGCTGGGCGCGTGGTGGTGGTGGGATGTGCGTCGCCAGGTTCGCTCATCGGTCTCAGATGCGTCTGGCGCGGTCGGGTTTCAATCTCGCCGGGATATTTTGCTCTTTTATTACGACAAGTCTGTGACTCGCAGCACCGCCGATGAACAGATCGTCGTTCACCTGCGCGGTATCGCCTGGGAGGTGGCCTGGCAGTCCGATTGGCTGCGCGTCGAGATCACCCGGCTGGATCCGCAGGCCATTCGCCTGTCAGCCGGTCAGTCGCCGTTTTTGGCCTTTCGGCTGGATGCCTGTCGAATGACAGATGATGGGCGCGACATTCCGGTGCTGCGCTTTGCTGCGCCGATTGAGGTTGCTGTGCTGTTGGAAAAAAGGCAGGGGACCGTGCAGTTGTGGCAGACCGACCCGGATCAAAATGGCTGGGTGTTGGCTGCACCGCCACGCATGCCGCCGGAAGAGTGGTTGGATACCGATCGGGCAAGTTTGAATTGGGCTGCTGCCTGGGTTCAACGACCCATACAATTGTGCCTGACACAAGCGAATTAAACAGGGTCTGGCAGTTTGTTGGTTGAGCCTGTCGAAATCAACAAACTGTCAGACTCATAAAAAATCCCGCACCCTCTGGCAGGGCGCGGGATTTTTTGTTCAATCAGCGTGTGGTGTCCGGCTAGGCGGCGGTTCGTTCGCGGCAAACCAGCTCGAGGGTAAATCGCTCAAAAAAGCTGTTGGGCTGTCCGCTGCTCGATCCATAGGCCACATCGGTCACCATAGCGTCAATGCGCAGCGAGGCCGTTTCCAGAGAGAATGGACTGTTGGGCAGAGCCAACACTGCTTCGCCTTTGGTGGCCAGGCGGGCGCGCAGCGCCGGGTCGTTGTAGGCATACTCGCTCATCAACACTTTGGTGATCGTGCGAATATCATTCTTGTCAAACAACCACACCTCAAAGGCCGATACTTTGTCGGGATCGCCCACACCGACGGTTTCCGAAATGCCAACGCCGCACTCACCCAAGAACTCGCCGGTTTTGCTTTCGATGCTGAACGAATCATCATAGGTGTCATTGCCCAGCGAATAGCTGGTGACAAAGGCTCCCAACGGCGGCGAGGAAGGGGCGGCCGTCTCTCCGGGCTGGGCTGCGGTGGCCCAGTCGGGAATCCGCGTTTCGGCCGGCACAGCCTTCTTTTTATTTCGGCGTGAACGGACAAACAGGAGCAAGACGATGCAAGCAACCACCAGCAGGAGCAACAAGCCGCCAGTGGTAGTCAGGTTAGAGCTGCCCTTTTTGGCTGGCTTGGGCGGTGTAACCGCTGGTGTAACCGCCGGAGTGGCGCCCGGCGCCACAGTCTGCACCGGAGTGGTTTGACCGGTCAAGCGGTTGGCCAAGCCATCAATTTTGATGTCCAGGTCGTCGCTGGCCTCGACTTGGGCATAATCCAACGCAGCCTTGAGTTTTTTTGCATCCGGCCAGTCGCCCAACTGCTTTTTAGCCAGCTCGAGGTTGCCATTCTTGTCATAAGACTCGGCAACGAACGACCAATAGTACGCGGCATAATCCGCCCGCAGGTCTTGCGGCGCAGCGTCTGTCCATTCTACCGGAGCTATAACATACCCAAATAGCAGCCCCAAGCCCAGACCGAGAATGACACCTGCAACCAGACCAATGATGAGACGGGTCATTCCGCTGTTTTTCTCGTTCATCTTGCTCACCTCGTTTCCAAGACTGAAAAAATTAGGGTATTCATTGTTTATTTTACCATAACACAAGAGAGAACGCAAGATTGAATCTTATGTGAACTAGCAGCCTGTCGGAGAGACTACTCGTTGCCCCACTTGAGGATGTCGGGAGCCCGAACTTGTTCGGGGATACCCCACTCGGTGCGCTAAAATTACCAGGTTGCGGACTTGCCACCGCTCAGGGATCTCTGACAGCCTGCTAGTCTTCTTCCAGCCGCAGCACGGTCATAAAGGCCTCTTGGGGGATTTGCACCCGCCCCACCATCTTGAGCCGCTCCTTGCCCTTTTTCTGCTTTTCCAACAGCTTGCGTTTGCGGGTCACATCGCCGCCATAGCACTTGGCCAGCACGTCTTTGCGCACGGCCTTGATGTTGGCCCGCGAGATGACCTTTTTGCCTACGGCAGCCTGAATGGGCACCTGGAACTGTTGGCGCGGGATCACTTCTTTGAGTTTGGAGACCAGGCGTTGACCTTTGGCATAGGCCTGGGTGCGATGTACGATGATCGAGAGCGCATCTACGGACTGCTCGTTGACCAGTACATCGAGCTTGACCAGATCGGCTTGCTCGTAGCGCAAAAAGACATAATCCATTGAAGCATAGCCGCGCGTGGATGATTTGAGTTTGTCAAAGTAATCCACCAGAATCTCGATCAGGGGAATCTCAAAGCGGATCAGTACCCGGTTAGTGTCCAGGTACTCCATGCCCTGAAAAACTCCGCGCCGTTTGGTGGTCAGGTCCATCACCTGGCCGATGTAATCGCCCGGCGTAAATACGCTCAACTCCATCCATGGCTCGGCGATGCTGGCGATCTCGGTTTCTAGTGGCATGTCGGCGGGGTTGGATACCGCCAACTCGCTGCCGTCGGCTTTAACGATCTGATACTCGACGCTGGGAGCCGTGGCGATCAGGTCCAGGTCATACTCGCGTTCCAGCCGCTCCTGGATGATTTCCATGTGGAACAGCCCCAAAAAGCCGCAGCGAAAACCAAAGCCCAGCGCTGGCGATGTCTCTGGCTCAAAGGACAGCGAGGCATCGTTGAGCTGCAATTTTTCCAATGCCTCTTGCAGCATGGCATAGTCTTCGCCTTCAGAGGGATAAAACCCAGCAAAGACCATCGGCTTGGCCGGGCGATAGCCGGGCAGCGGTTCGGTGGCCGGGCGATCATGGCCTGTCAGAGTGTCGCCTACAGTACACTCTTGCAGCGTCTTGAGGCCGGTGGCGATATAGCCCACCTCGCCGGCGCCGAGTTGATCGACAGGAGTCATCTTGGGTGCAAAGATGCCAATCTCGACCGGATCCACCGTCTGGCCGTTGGACATGAGTTGCAGCCGTGAGCGGGTGTTCAACTGCCCATCTACGATGCGCACATAGGCCACCACGCCTTTGTATGAATCATAGTGTGAATCAAAGATCAAGGCACGCAGCGACTTGCTCAGGTCGCCAGGCGGTGGCGGGATGTGGGCCACGATGGCATCCAGCACCCGGTCAATGTTCAGACCTTCTTTGGCCGAGATGCGCAAAATGTCTTTGGGCAGAAACCCAAACAGATCGCCCAATTCCTTTTCGACCTCATCCGGGCGGGCCGAAACCAGGTCAATTTTGTTGATCACCGGAATGATGATCAGATCGTGGTCCAATGCCATGTACAGGTTGGCCAGGGTTTGCGCCTCGATGCCTTGCGACGCATCCACGACCAGCAGGGCACCCTCGCAGGCATTGAGCGAGCGAGATACTTCATAGTTAAAATCCACATGACCCGGCGTGTCAATCAGATTCAACTCGTAGGTCTGATCGTCGGGGGCATGATACAACATGCGCACGGCCGAGGCTTTGATGGTGACGCCTTTTTCGCGCTCCAGGTCCATCGTGTCTAGCACCTGTTCGGTCATCTCGCGCGCCGATAGCGTCCCAGTTTTCTCCAACAGCCGGTCGGCCAGGGTAGATTTGCCATGGTCAATGTGGGCAATGATGCAGAAATTGCGAATCAATTCGGGATTGTTCATCTCTTGTCAGGATCGAATCCATTTGAGGCGGTAGATGGGGTTGTTCTGGTTCAAATAGTAGGCCTCTTCGCGAGTGCAAATGCCGGTGGTGCTGGTAGGACAAAACTGCCCCGCGCCGCAGGCATTGACAAAACCGCCGTGCGCTTGAAACAAGGCCAGCATTTCCAATCCCACCGGCTCTTTGTCGGTCATCAAATGCACCTGTCCGCCGGGTTGGAGCAGGGTATAGAGCGTTTGCACCAGGTTGGCGTCTACCATACGCCGCTTGTGGTGCTTTTTGCGCTGTGTCCAGGGATCGGGAAAGTGAATGTACACCCTTTGCAACATGCCGGCATCGAACAAGCGCGGCAAATGCTCCTTGATATTGGCCAGTATCAACACGACATTGGTCAGTCCAAGTTGATGCACCTGCATCTGCATTTTGTCAATCAGGTAGGGGCGGATTTCAATGCCCACAAACAAGACATCGGGCTCTTGAGCGGCGCGGGTGAGTAAAAACTCGCCGCGCCCAAAGCCCAGGTCTATCTCGATGGTGCGCCGTGTCTGGCCCAAAAAGGCGCTCCAATCGGGCCGCTGCACCTCTCGCTGAAAGGTGAAAGGATTGATGCTCTTGCGATGCCGTACTCGCGCCATGTTTGGGTTATTTGATCAGTCCGATGTCTTGCATCGGCCAATAGGAAATCCAGGCGCGGCCGACGATCTGGTCTATCGGCACCGGGCCAAAGGAACGCGAGTCGTTGCTGGCTCCACGGTTGTCGCCCATTACAAACACATGATCCTGTGGTACGGTGAGCGGACCATAAGAGCCGCGCGTCTCGACGTTCAAATAGGGTTCTTCCAACCGCTGCCCGTTGATCAACACACTGCCGTTGCTGACCTGCACCGTTTCGCCGGGCAGGGCAATGATCCGTTTGATCAACAACTCGGCGCTGTGATGGGGCATGTGCAGCACCACCACATCGCCGCGTTGCGGCCCGTGCAGCCGGTAGCTGACTTTTTCCACCACCAGGCGTTGGTCGGTGTGCAGGTTGGGCTCCATGCTATAGCCGTATACCCGCGTGGCCTGGGCCAAAAACAGGTTGATCAGCACGGCAATGACGATGGCCGGCAGGACGGTTTCGCTCAACTCGACGACCCAGGCCCACAATGGGTTGGGGCCGTATTCGGGCGGCTGGCGCCGCCGAGTCTCTTGCTGCATCGGCTCGGCGGCAGGTTGTTCGGAAAAAAGAGGTTCTGACATATCGCGTGTCCTCAAGTGTGCTGTTGGCGCACCGTATTATTCACGCGACCGGCGGTCTCGTCCGCCTCGGTCGCCGCTGCGTCCGCCTCGGTCGCCACTGCGGCTGCTGCGTCCACCCGACTCGCCGCCCGACCCTCCAGAGCGGCGCGAACGGCCGGGTTGATCGTTCTCCCGTGCCTGTTCCGGTGTCCAGTTTTCCAAGACGGCCTGACGAGAAAGGCGCACTTTGCCTTCGGGGCTGACGTCGGTGACCATGACCATGATCTCATCGCCCAACTGCACCACTGACTCGACGCTGGGAACGCGCTCGCTGGCCAGTTGGGAGATATGCACCATACCATCCTGGCCGGGCAAAAATTCGACAAATGCGCCAAAATCGGTGATGCGCACCACTTTGCCAGTATAGATTTTGCCGATCTCAACTTCGGTGGTCAGCGCTTCGATTCGCCGCCGGGCTTCGGCCGCGGCGTCGCCGTCGGTGGCGGCAATAAAGACCGTGCCGTCGTCTTCAATGTCAATTTTGACTCCGGTCTCTTCCTGGATGCTGCGGATCATTTTGCCACCTGGTCCGATCACTGCCCCGATCTTGCTGGGGTTGATCTGGATCGTGGTCAGGCGCGGCGCATACAGCGACAGATCGGGGCGCGGGGCGGCAATGCAGTCGCGGATCACGTCCAAAATCTGATAGCGCGCCTGCCGGGCCTGAGCCAAGGCCTGGGCCATAATCTCGCGACTGATGCCCTTGACTTTGATGTCCATTTGCAGGGCGGTGATGCCCTGGCGGGTGCCGGCTACTTTGAAATCCATGTCGCCCAGATGATCTTCCATACCCTGAATATCGGTCAAGACACGATACTGCCCCGTTTCGGTGTCCATGATCAGACCCATAGCGATGCCTGCTACTGGTGCCTTGATCGGCACGCCGGCATCCATCAAAGCCAGGGTGCTGCCGCAAATGCTGGCCTGTGAAGTCGAGCCGTTCGAGCTGAGCACTTCGCTGACCACCCGGATGGTGTATGGAAATTCTTCTTGTGGCGGAATGACGGCCACCAAAGCTCGTTCACCCAGCGCGCCATGCCCCACTTCGCGCCGCCCGGTGCTGCCCAAACGTCCTGTCTCGCCGGTGCTAAAAGGCGGAAAGTTGTAATGGTGCATGTAGCGTTTGCTGTCTTCGGGGGTCAAATCGTCCAACATTTGTTCTTCGCGGGGGGTGCCCAGCGTGCAAACCGACAAAGCCTGTGTCTCACCGCGCGTAAACAGGCCCGACCCGTGCGTGCGCGGGAGCAGTCCCACTTCGGCCGACATGGGGCGAATGGTTATCATATCACGGCCGTCTGGCCGAATACCCTCGTTCAAAATGCGGCGGCGCACCAGCTCACGCAATTCTTTTTCAAAGGCGGCGTGGATGGCCTTGACATCCCATTTTTCTTGCAGAGCCAGGGTTAGTTCATCGCGCAGTTGGTCAAAGGCATCAATCCGCTCCGATTTGACCAGTGTGTTGTAGACTGTTTGGGCCAGCCGGTCTCCCAAAAAGCCGCGCACGGCCTCCTGGATGCCCTCTGGCTCAACGGCAGGGGTGAATGTGCGCTTTTCTTTGCCCACTGCGGCGCGCATTTCATGTTGCATGCGGATGACATCTTGCATGGCCTGGTGTCCGAGTTGAATGGCTTCCAGGACAATCTCTTCGCTGACCTGGCTGGCTCCGGCTTCGACCATCAGAATAGCGTCGGCAGTACCGGCCAGGCGCAGGTCCAACGCGCTCTCGGCCATTTGCGAGATGGTGGGGTTGAACACAAACTCGCCGCCGATATAGCCCACGCGCACCGCGCCTACCGGCCCCTCGAAAGGAATGTCCGAGATGGTCAGTGCAGCCGATGCCGCAATGATATTCAAAATGTCGGCATAATTCTCGCGATCTTGGGACAGCGAAAATGTGACTACCTGCACTTCATTGCGCATACCTTTGGGGAAAAGCGGGCGAATGGGGCGGTCGGTCAGGCGGGCGGTGAGGATGGCGTTTTCACCGGGACGACCCTCACGGCGAAACCACGAGCCCGGGATGCGGCCGGCGGCATAGAGCCGCTCTTCATAATCTACGGTCAATGGAAAAAAGTCAATGCCTTCGCGTATCGAGCGAGACATGGTGGCTGTGGTCAACAAGACCGTGTCGCCACAGTGAATGGTCACGGCGCCGCCGGCCTGCTGAGCCAGTTTGCCGGTTTCGACCTCAATGGTGTTGGCGCCAATCGTGGCTTGAAATTTTTGACTGGATAACATGAAAAAACCTTTCTGCCTCCATTTCCACAGAGGCCAGGGACTGGGGATTGCGTCTCAAGTTTACTTGGGGCGCAATCCCCAATTCCTAAACCCCGGCGTATGGAGCGCGACAAAAAAAAAGATAACAGACAGATACCAAACGAGTAGATGAGCACCCGGCACATCTACTCGTTTGATTCAAGATATTTCCTGGTTTGGCTTATTTGCGCAGGCCTAGTCGCTGTACAACCAGACGGTAGCGATCCAGGTCTTTGCGTTTGAGATACTCCTGATGTCGCCGCCTTTGCCCCACCAGCTTGATCAAACCTCGTCGAGAGTGTTCGTCATGCTTGTGGATTTTGAGATGTTCCACCAGGTCATTGATCCGAGCCGTCAACAAGGCGATCTGAACTTCGGGCGACCCTGTATCACCAGGATGAACGGCGTACTCGCGAATAATGGCTTCTTTTTCATCCCTTGAGAGTGGCAAGATAAACCTCCTGCGCCGCTGTGCGGCGTAAACGACACGTGGAATGTAGCACAGTGCCAACGTTTCCCGTCCAATACAGGGGCATTATAACACACTTTCGGTTTGAAAGCAAATGAAACCGGTTTGGGGGTATGCGCGCAGGGAGAGAGCCGGATTATTTGTGTCGTCCTCTGTTCTTTCTGTTGTCTATTCGACCGGATGTCCTTCAGTTCTGGGAAAAATGCAGATTGAGCGCGTTCGTAGAACGTCATCGAAATCCAGCGTTTTCCCAGGCATAAAGGCGAGTTTGTTGGTTTTGACAGGCTCAGCCTGCCAGGTTGAGTTTACCGAAACCAACAAACTCGCCTCCAAATTGAAGGATATCTGTTCGACTCGATCTATTGCACCTCATCATCAACTGTAGTATAATAAAACCAAAGATCGTGGACAAGGTTATTATGATCAGGGTTGCGTTATGATCAAATCAAAACTTTTTCTGGCAGTGTGTCTCATCGGTTTGATGATCGGCCTGCTGCCGGCTTGGGCGCAAGGCGCAGACGCGCGATACTTTGAAGAGACCGGCTTTACCGTCTCGGGGCAATTTCTCCAGTTTTATGATGCGCACGGCGGGCGAGCCATCTTTGGCTATCCTTTGACCCGAGAGTTTCAAGAGAATGGGCTGTGGGTGCAGTACTTTCAGCGGGCGCGTATGGAAAAGCACCCTGAAAATCCCGAACCTTATCGGGTGCAGTTGGGGTTGCTGGGAGATCAGTTGGGCTACCGCCAGTCGCCGATCCCGACCGAAGAGATTCCGCTGCCGACTCACCCCGACAAGGTCTATTTCCCCGAAACGGGCCACACCATTGCTTTTGCGTTTCTAGATTTTTATCGCAACAATGGCGGTCTGGACATTTTTGGCTATCCGATCACCGAATGGATTATCGAGCCGAATGGCCGGGTGGTGCAGTATTTTCAACGCGCCAAGATGGAGTGGTATCCCGAAAACGCGCCGGGGCAGCGCATCCAGTTGGGTATGCTGGGTGCCATCTATGTCGAGCAGTTTGTAGACCCGGTCCATCGTCAGCGCGAGCCGTTGGGCATTTTGCCGACTACGCCCACTCCACAGACCATCTCTAGCGACAGGCTCAAGGAAATCCAGGTCACGGTGACGCTCAAGTACGCCATTATCCAACTGGAAGGCATACAAACGGCCTATGTCTATGTCCGCGATCAGGATGGACACGGGGTGCCCAACATGCTGCTCAACATGCAGGTGGTTTATGGGGGGGGCAGGCAGGAGAATTTCTCACTGGGGCCGACCAACGCCAATGGTTATGTCGAATACTCGTTTTCTATTGGCAGTCCACCGCCCGGTCTGGTAGTCATTGTCAATCTCAGCACACAGTATCAGAGTTTGCAGGCCAGGACCAGCACGGCATTTTTACCATGGTGGTAGGCGCCAAAATAGATTACCTGGCGAGGCACCGGAGCAGTTTGTGTCGCTTTGTGTCAGGGGTGGGGTTTATTCCCACCCAATGATCCACACGCACAGCCCGGCCAGCAGGATGGTGGCAATGATCAAAGAGATCAGTTGCCCGAACAGCAGTCCCACATCGCGGGCCGACCAGAGCAACATGATCACCATGCCCAGCGCCAGTGCAAACCAACTGACCAGTTTGGGGTGTTTGGTTACAAATTCGCGTATAGATGTCATTTCTTGATCCTTGTCCAAGAATAGCCCGCCGTTCAGAACCCGTTCTGTCCGGCGGGTTTTTGCTTGTGTAAAACGCTAGCAGGTTGTCAGAGATCCCTGAGCGGTGGCGAGTCCGCGACCTGGCAATTTTGGCACACTGAGTGGGGGATCCCCGAACTTGTTCGGGATTCCGACATCCTCAAGTGGGGCAACGAGTAGTCTCTCCGACAGACTGCTAGATCGGCCGCATGATCCGCTTTTCACGCAGCTTTTTCACCATCATAAAACATCCGCCGGTCATAAACTCGCTGGCGACCTGCTTCCAGATGGTAAAAAGTTGATCCAGTTCTTGCTGTTCGTATCCCCGTGATTTGAAAAACTCTATTGCTTCGGGAGCGATTTGATGCTCTAAAAAGACGATGGCCACTTCGCAGGTCAATGCCTTGGCTTCTTCTTCTACGGTTTCAAGCAGCGGCCCGCCGATGGGGGTATAGAACTGGGACGGATAGACGTAAAAGTCATCAATGCACATGACCAGGTTTTCGGCCCGCCATCCGGTGACGCCGCCACCTTTGCGCGACATGGCCAGCCAGTAGCCCTTGTCATAGAGCATCTCCAAGACCTGATCTTCGGTGGGAGATGGACGCCAGCGAATGCTGCCTTTCATAATCGCCGTCAGGGTTTTCAAGTCGCCTCGTTTGGCCCGCCGCACGGTGACGGCGCCTACCTGCTGGTCAATCTCGGCCTGTGCCGGCACTGTCGGCTGGGCCACGGTGGGCATGGCGACGGGTTCGGCGCGTACGGCAGGTTGCGGCCTGGCTTCAACTGCGGCCGGACGCGGAGCGACAACAGGCTCAATCGCCTCTGGCTTGACGGGTTGCGGCTGCACCGACGGAGGAGCGACCTGGACGGCGGGTTTGGCTTCTGCGACCGGTTTTTCGAGCTGCGGCACGAACAGGTCCATCCAGATTTCATCATCGTATTTGCCGCCGATCTTGACCTGCCGTTCCAGCATCATTTTGGGGACAAAACCCAGTTTGCGATAAAAGGACTGTCCTACCGCATTGCCCACGCGTACAAAGGTGATGATTTTTTCATAGCTCTTTTGTCGGGCCAGGTCGAGGGCGGCACTCATCAGTTGTCGCCCGATACCGCGCTTGCGAAAGTTGCGGTAAACAAAAGTGCTGGACAAAGCGATGTGATCCATCGCCTGGGTGTGACGGGCAAATGGCTCAATGATTTGCAGTCCCACCACCATGTGATCCATTTCGGCCAGCAGCACCGCACCGCGCTGCCCCAGTTCTTGAATGGATTCTTCTTCTTGTGCAATGGTCAACGGCGGATAGATCGAGATCAGGTTTCCTTCTTCGATCACCGAATTGATCAACTGGACGATGCCTGGCGCATCTTGAACTGTGCCTTGTCGAATGATCAGCTCCATGGCGGTTTCCTTTCACAAAGAGATGGGCGGATCGAGGGGGAGACCCGCCTGTATCCAGGCCTGCCTGATCTGCGAGCGTGCGGCATCCTGGTCCAGGTCATTGTCAATGACTAGATCGGCCTGAGCGATTTTGGTTTCTTGGGCCGACTGCATATCTACCCTCGATGCGGCTTCGTTCTCGCTCAGACCTCGTTGTTCGATCAGACGGCGGATTCGTGTTGCTCGCGCGGCTGTCACCACCCAAAGTGTGTGGCACATTTGACGGGCGATGCCGCTTTCGATCAACTTGATCGCTTCGACGACGACCACCGGTGACGAGGAACATTCGATGCGGCGGCGGATGTCCCGGATCACCTGAGGGTGGATGATGGCCTCCAGTTGGGCCAGAGCCTTGGGGTTGGCAAAGACAATTTGGCCCAACCGGCGCCGGTCAATTTGTCCGTCGGTGGTCAGCACCTCACGGCCAAACGTGGCGACGACCTGCTCCCAGACGCCGCTGCCGGCTTGCATCAATTCGTGGGTCAACCGGTCTGCATCAATATGCTCGGCGCCCAGTTCGACCAGCATATGGGCGATGGTGCTTTTGCCGGCGGCAATGTTGCCGGTCAGCCCGATGATATAGGGGCGGAGCGTCGGTTCGCTCATGCCATCGCCTCGCTCAGTTGTTCCCATTCGGCGATCAACTTGTCCAGTTGCTCACGAGCCTGATGGTATTCTACCCCAAGAGTATGTACTCTGTCAAGCTGTTGCATTTGACTGGCTTCGACCAATGCATGTTCCATTTGGCCGATTTGCTGTTCCAGGGTGGCAATGTTTTCTTCTATCTCTACCAGGCGACGACCAGGCTGCGGTTCGGTCTTGGGTCTGGTTGGCGGCGGGCGGCGGCGACCTGGCTCTTCGGCCTGGCGGTTTTGCTCACGACGTGCAGTCTGCTCTTTTTGCCGCTGCGCCACATAGTCTTGATAGCCGCTCTTGTAGACGCGCAGGCTACCTTGTTCGATTTGCCAGATTTGGGTGGCCAGGGCATCAATCAGGTAGCGGTCATGCGACACCATCAAGATGGTGCCGACAAAGTCGCGCAGGACGGCTTCTAGAATTTCCTGAGAGGCAATGTCCAGTTGATTGGTTGGTTCGTCGAGGACGAGCAGGTTGGCTTCGGACAGGGTTAGTTGGGCCAGCACTACGCGGCAGCGTTCGCCGCCGCTCAGATCGCCGATTCGTTTGAACACATCATCGTCAACGAACAAAAAGCGGGCCAGAAAATCGCGCATCTTGCCGGGCAATAGGTCTTTGGCGCGGGTCACTTGCTCTATCACGGTCAGGCGATCATCCAGTTCTTCTTGGATCTGCGACATGTAGCCGATGCGCAGGCTGGCGCCCAGTTCTACCTGGCCCGAAAAGGGCGGCAGTTGTCCCAAAATGGTTTTCAGCAGCGTGGTTTTGCCCGCGCCGTTCGGCCCCAGCAGGGCGGCGCGGGTCAGGCGGCGTAGTTCCAGGTCGGGGAGGCGCACCAGGGGGGTGTTATAGCCGATGACCAGGTTGTGCGTGCGCAGTACCAACTCGCCGCTGCGCTCGCTGCCGTCCAGCCGCAGGTGGATGGTTTTGCTCTGACGCGGCCGGTCCAGTCGCTCCAGCCGCTCCAGCCGCTTGAGGCGGCCCTGCGCTTCGCGGGTGCGCTGTCCGGCCATATAACGGCGGATAAAGGCTTCTTCTTTGGCGATGTATTCTTGTTGTTCCTGCCATTCGGTGGCACGGCGAGTCATGCGCTCCTGGCAAAGCTGGACGTATTTGCTATAGTTACCGGGATAGGTTTCCAGGGTGCCGAGTTCCAGTTCCCAGATTTTTTGGACGACATGATCCATAAAGTAACGGTCATGCGAGACGGTTAGCACTGCCTCGGGCCATTCTTGCAGGTATTTTTCCAGCCATTCAATGGCCTCGATGTCCAAATGGTTGGTGGGTTCGTCTAGCACCAAAATGTTGGGCTTTTCGAGCAAGAGGCGGGCCAACATGACCCGGGTGCGTTGCCCGCCGCTGAGTTGAGACATGGGGCGGTGACGGTGAGTCTCGTCAATGCCCAGCCCGCTGAGGACGGTGTCTATGGCAACGTGAAATTCATATCCGCCGGCATGCTCAAAGGCCGACAGCAGCCGACCGTATTTCTCCATTCGCTCCGTTCCATCATCGGGGCTGCCGAGCGAGGCTTCCAGTTCTTTTAGTTGCGCCTCCATAGCCTGCAAGTTGGCAAAGGCGGCGCAGCATAACTGCCAGGGCGTTTCATCGCCCTCGTGTTCGGCGTCTTGGGGCAAATAGCCCACGCGAATGTTTTTCATGCGCGACACGACGCCGGTAGTGGGCTGTTCCAGTCCCACCAGAATGCGTAACAAGGTGGTTTTGCCGGCGCCGTTGGCGCCCACCAGGGCAATTTTTTCGCCGTGCGCGATGCTGACATCAATGTCCCAAAAGACATCCTGGATGCCAAACGATTTGGATAGGTTGGTAGCAGTGAGAATGGACATGGTGATAATCCGTTTTTACGAACGACGCGGCCGACTGAGCCGGGCCAGCATGGCAAAGACCAGGGCGCCCAGGACCACCAGGACGATCAGTTTATAGATGCGTGAAGAAACCAGCAAAGCCAGTGCGCCAAATATGGCGCAAAAGAGCCAATAGAGCAGCACCACCTGTCGCTGCGACATGCCCAGGTCAAACAGGCGAAAGTGCAGGTGGCCGCGGTCGCCCATACTCATCGAACGGCCATGTCGCCAGCGGTTGACGATTTGCCAGGCTACATCAATGATCGGGATGCCCATCACCAACAGCACGGTGGCGACTCGCGCTCCGGCTACCAGCGACAGCGTACCGATCAGATAGCCCAGGGTGATGGCTCCGCTGCCCAAAAAAATGCGTGCCGGGTTAAAGTTAAAAGGCAGCAGTCCCAGCAACACTCCCAGCAGGGCCAGTGGCAGCAGCGCCGGCCCATATTGCCCCACGCGGATCATGTGGACAAACAGCACCGTTGAGGCGATGGCCGATACGCCGGCGACCAGCCCATCCAGCCCGTCTAAAAAATTGACCGTGTTCATCATGCCCATCAACCAGACCAGGGTCAGACTCCACACCACAGGCCACGGAAAGACCGTGATCCGGTCGGTAAAGGGGTTCATTACCCGTTCGATGAACACCAGGCCGAGAATGGCAATGATCGAAACCGCCAGTTGGGCCAGATATTGCGGTTTGGCCCCCAATTCATAGCGGTCGTCGAACAGGCCAAACACGGCGATCAGCCCTGTGCCGATGAGGATGGCGATAAATCGGGTCATCTCTTTGGGGTCTGCGCCTTCGGGCGAGGGCGGCAGCCAGCGGCGCACGGCCAGCGAGACCAGGGCTGCGCCGATAAAGCCGCCGGCGACGATCAGGCCGCCCAGTTTTGGAATGTTGCCCTGGTGCTGCCTTCGTCCACCCGGCCGGGCTACAATGCCCAGCCGATGGCTCAACCAGATGCTCAGTGGGGCCAGGGCCAGGGTCAGGCCGATGGAGACCGCCAGGATAACCAGGTAGGCAATCAAGCGATTTGTTCTCCGATCAGGGTGCGCAAAGCGCGATGATTTTCCAGATGGACATAGGCATCCCCGTCCGGTTCGGGGATCAGCCACAGACCGGGTTGAGGAAACAGCCGCAGCCAGGTCAGCAGTTCGGCGTGAGTGGGCCGTGCTCTGCACATGGCGTCCTCGTCCAGAAACCCATTGTGGCTGTCTATGCCGTTAAAAGGCGGCCTCACCGTTGACAGGTGCAGGTGGCGCGCGTAGGGTGACAGTTCGGCGGTGGCCTGCAAAACCTGCGCCCAGCCTGTTTCGGCATGGCCGTCGGCCATGATCTCGGCGACCAGGTGACCGACATCCAGGCACAGGCTGATGCCTGACCGGGCCAACTCGCGCAGCACCGATCTGGACACAAAGCCCGGCTCGATGGTTTCTGCACACTCGGGCGACCGGCAGACCAGATCGCGCAGGGGCAGGTTTTCGGCCAGCAGGATCGCGCCGCACCGGTCGGCATAGTTGCTCAGGTCGGCCATTTCTTGATGCAGCAGCGCATTGCCCCATGCAGGCAGGGTGTCGTCGGCCCACATGGTGTTGCGGCCGTTCACCCGTTGCTGCACGCGATACGAGCCGGGGTGAAAGACCACTGCCTCGGCACCCACGTTGGCCGCCGTGTCGAGGGTGCGGCGCAACAGGTCGGCCGAGGCCTGGCGGACCTGTTGGTGCGATGTGGCCAGGGTTGGCACAATGCCGTCGGGCAGCAGGCTAGAAGCGTGCAGCCGTGACTGGATGCCATGCTGTTGCAGCCAGGCAAACATCGAGGGGTATTCATTCCATCGTTCCAGATCAAAATAGACCTCGGTGTGCCGGATGTTCAGGTCGTTATCCAGTTTGAGTTGCCATTCGGATGGCGTATGGCCATTGCCCGGCCCGATCTTGATGCCCAGATGCACAGGTGTGTCTCCTCAAAAAATCGGTTGCATTATAAACGATTTTGGCGTTCTATGCCAGTTGTCGGTATCCTTGATTTCCCAATGCCTTGTGGTATAATTTCGATTGCGTTGAGTTGAGGAAAGGGCAGTGGCGATGGCTAAAATTGAGGGTTTCAGGGTCAAAAATTATCGGGTGCTGCACGATGTGACACTGGGCAAGTTGTGGAATATGCAGCAAGCGCAACCTTTGGCTCCGATGACTGCCGTGATCGGCAAAAATGGGGCGGGCAAAAGCACTCTTTTCGATGCATTTGGCTTTTTAGCCGATTGCCTGCGCAACGGGGTGGAAGAAGCCTGCGATGCCAGGGGGCGAGGCGGCTTTGAGCACATTCTCTCACAAGGTCAAGAGCCAATCATCGAGTTTGAAATTTATTACCGGGAAGATACAAATGCTCGCCCGATCACGTATGAAATGGCTATTATGCTGGATGAATTGGGACGGCCCTACGTCAAACGCGAGCGACTCCGTCAGCGGCGTAGAGGGCAGAGTCGGGGGCGCCCTTTTTCTTTTTTGATATTGGATGAAGGTAGGGGCGTGGCCTGGAAAGGCGATTTTGCCGGACAGCAGGTTGACGAGGAAAGGTTTGATTTGGCGAGCCTGATGGAGAGCATCCAAAAGGGCACTCTGGGCGAGGAGAGCCGTGAGACCGAGTTGGTTGAGCTGAGTGACAAGCGCAGGCTGGGTATCGCTACTTTGGGCGCACTCAAGCAGCACTCTCGTATCGCGGCATTTCGCCAATTTATCGAGGGCTGGTATCTGAGCTACTTTACACCTGATGCAGCTCGCGGTTTACCCCTGGCAGGTCCACAAAAACATTTGAATGTGCATGGAGATAATTTAAGCAATGTGGTGCAGTTTATGGAACGGGAACACCCCTCCAGATTCCAGTCTATTCTGGACAAGATCGCGCGCCGTATTCCCGGTATAGACCGGATCAGTACAATGAAAAGCCCCGATGGCCGATTGCTGCTCTGTTTCAACGACATTGGCTTTCGGGATCCTTTTTATGCTCAACAAATGTCAGATGGCACTCTCAAAGTGTTTGCTTATCTCTTGATGTTAGAAGACCCGTCACCCCCACCCTTTTTGTGCATCGAGGAACCGGAAAATGGTCTGTATCACAAGCTGCTAGAGACTTTGGCGCTCGAGTTTCGCGCGCATGCCGGGCAAGGTAGGAACAGCACTCAAATTTTTGTTACGACGCATCAACCTTATTTTGTGGATGCCTTGCAGCCAGAAGAGGTTTGGGTGTTGGAAAAGGGATCAGATGGTTTTGCGACTGCTCATCGAGCCAGTGAGGATCCCATTGTCCAGAATTTGGTCAGCGAGGGTCTGCCTTTGGGAGGGTTGTGGTATAGTGATTACCTTGATCAAAAGTAGCGGTTGCAATAGCCAGGTCAACCGGACAAAGTTGAGCGGAGACAAGAGATGCATTTTGAGATCCTGGTAGAAGATCAATCTGGCAAGATGATGTTAGATGCGTTGGTGCCGAAAATTATCGGCGTTGAACATACTTTCAAGGTGCATGCTTACAAGGGCATCGGGCGAATTCCCCAAGGGCTAAAACCCAAGTCAGATCCGCAAAAGCGCATCCTGCTTGATCAACTTCCGAAACTCATTCAAGGGTATGGACGCACGCTGGCCTCCTATCCTCCAAACTGTCCCGCGTTTTTGGTGGTGATTTGTGATCTAGACAGTCGCTGCTTGCATCTGTTTCGACAAGAATTGCTCGCCCTGCTTGATCGCTGCGTCATACACCCTGAAACTCTGTTTTGCATCACCATTCAAGAGATCGAGGCGTGGTATCTGGGCGATCGTGCGGCAATCAAGGCGGCTTTTCCACATGCACGAAGCGAGATTTTAGGCAACAAAGAAATTCGTGGCACATGGGAAGAATTGGCCGATGTGATATTTCCCAGAGGCAGTCAAAATTTGGCCAGGCAGGGTTGGCAGGCAGTAGGGCAAGAAAAAAGTATATGGGCTGCCAAAATGACTCCGTTTATGGATGTGGAAAGCAATCTCTCACCGAGTTTTATCTATTTTCGAGACCGTCTGCGTCGGCTGTGTTGCCGCTGATCCAACTCCTCGCCGCATAGAAAGAGACTTTTATGTCCAATTTTGTTCATTTGCACGTTCATAGCGAGTATTCTCTGCTGGATGGTCTCAGCCGCATCAAGGGGCTGGCCCGTCGGGCCAAAGAACTGGGCATGCCGGCCATTGCTCTCACCGATCATGGCGTTATGTACGGTATGGTAGATTTTGCTCGCGCTTGCAAGGCGGTCAATGTCAACCCCCTCATCGGCCTGGAGACCTATATGGCCCCGCGCCGCATGACCGACCGTGACCCGCAAAAAGACAAAAGCCCCTTTCACCTGGTCTTGCTGGCCGAGAATCAGGTGGGCTATGGCAACTTGCTGCGCATCGCCACTGCCTCTCAACTGGAAGGTTTTTACTACAAGCCGCGCATAGACAAGCCCTTTCTGGCAGCACATGCGCAGGGCTTGATCGCCCTGACTGCGTGCATGGCCGGCGAGGTGCCCTCGCTGCTCCTGAACGAGCAGTACGATCAGGCGCGTCAGGCGGCATTGTGGTATCGCGAGGTGATGGGGCCGGACCATTTTTTCATCGAAATTCAAAAACACCCCGGCATTCCCGAATCGGACGAGTTGAACCGCCGCCTGGTGGCGCTGGCCCGCGAATTGAACATCGGCCTGGTGGCGACCAATGACGCCCATTACATTGATGCCCAAGACGCCGATGCCCAAGATATTTTGTTGTGCATTCAAACCGGCAAAACGCGCGCCGAGCAGGACCGTATGCGCATGACCGACAACGAGTATTATCTCAAGAGTGCCGCTGAAATGGCGGCTATGTTTCCCGAATGGCCCGACGCTCTGGAAAACACCCTGCGCATTGCCGAACGCTGCAATGTGGATGTGGAGAGCGACGGCTATCACCTGCCTGTCTTTCCGGTGCCAGAGGGCGATACGCCGGAAACGTTTTTGCGCCGTCTGGCCGAGCAGGGCTTTCGACAGCGCTACCCCAACGCGACGCCGGCCATGTGGGAACGCCTCAATTATGAACTGAGCGTCATCCATCAGATGGGCTTTGATACCTATTTCCTCATCTTGTGGGATTTGTGTGAAAACGCCCGTCAGCGCGATATCTGGTGGAATGTGCGCGGTTCGGGGGCCGGCTCGGTGGCGGCTTTTTGTCTGGGCATCACCCGCCTCGATCCGCTGCCGCACAACCTGATCTTTGAGCGGTTTCTCAACCCAGAGCGCGTGACCATGCCCGATGTGGACATTGACTATCCTGACGACCGCCGCCAGGAGTTGATCGAGTACACCCGCGCCAAATACGGCGCCGACAAGGTGGCCAACATCATTACCTTTGGAACGTTGGGCGCTCGCGCCGCCGTGCGCGATGTGGGGCGCGCCCTGGGCATTCCGCTCGATGAGGTGGATCGCATCGCCAAGCTGGTGCCCAGCGGCCCCAAAGTTCATCTCAAAGATGCCTTTGAGAACCCCGATTTCAAAGCTCTGTACGACTCGCAAGATTACGTCAAGGAACTGGTGGATATGGCCTTCAAGGTCGAGGGTGTGTCGCGCCATGCCAGCGTCCATGCGGCCGGTGTGGTCATCACCGACAAGCCGCTGGTAGAGTACATTCCTCTGGCGCGGGCGCCCAAAGGCGACAGCGACATGGCCGTCACCCAGTTTCCCATGAGTATCATTGAAAGCATCGGCCTGCTCAAGCTCGACTTTTTGGGGCTGGCCACCCTCACCCAGATGCGCAAGGCCGCCGAATTGATCGAGCAGCGGCATCATATTCGCTTTGATCTGGACAATATCCCCGTCAACGAGCCGTGCATCTTTGACCTGCTGACCAACGGCGAGGTGGTGGGGGTGTTTCAGGTGGAAAGCGAGGGCATGAAAAAGACGCTGACCCAGATGCGGCCTACCTGCATGGAAGACATTACGGCGGTGGTGGCCCTCTATCGCCCCGGCCCGATGCAGTTTATCGAGACGTATTGCAAACGCAAGCATGGCGAAGAAAAAGTCGAGTATATTCATCCCGCCCTCGAACCGATCCTGCAAGAAACTTATGGCATCATTGTGTATCAAGAGCAAATTTTGCGGATCATGCGCGACCTGGCCGGCTATTCGGGCGGCGCCGCTGATACGGTGCGGCGGGCTATTTCCAAGAAAAAAGAGTCTATCATTGCCGAGCACAAGGTCAAATTTCGACAGGGCTGCGAGGCCAACGGCATCCCCGGCGACAAGGCCGACGAGATTTATGCCAGCATCGAGTATTTTGCCGATTACGGGTTTAACAAGAGCCATGCTGCCGATTATGCCATGATCACCTGTCAAACGGCCTACCTCAAGGCCAGGTATCCGGTGGAATACATGGCCGCTCTGCTTACGGTGGAAAAGAACGACACGGCCAAGGTGTCACTCTTTTTGGCCGAGTGCCGCCGTTTGGGCATCCGGGTGCTGCCTCCCGACGTTAATTTCAGCGAAATGGATTTTATCATTCAAGATGCGCTGTCCACCGAGTCGGATCGGCGCGTGGAGACGGCCTGTCAGCTCAGCAGTGGAGCCATCCGTTTTGGGCTGGGCGGCATCAAAAATGTGGGTGAAGCCGCCGTGCAAGAGATCATTCGCGCCCGCCATGAAAAGGGGCCTTTTGTCAGCCTGGACGATTTTTGCGAGCGGGTAGATTTGCGCAAACTCAACCGCCGGGTGATCGAATGTCTGATCAAAGTGGGCGCGTTGGACTGCTTTGGCGACCGGGGGCAATTGCTGGCCGCCGTTGACCAGATGATGGCCGTCAGCAGCCAGGTGCATCACGCTCAAGAGGTGGGGCAGATGAGTATGTTTGACCTGTGGGGCGGGCAGGCGCAGGCGGCCAGCGCTGCTTCGACCATTGCTTTGCCGGCTCTGGATAAATCCACCGAACATAAAGAAAAGCTGGCCTGGGAAAAGGAGCTGGTGGGCTTTTACATCTCGGCTCATCCCATGTCGCGGGTCGAGGCGGATTGGCAGCAAGTAATCACTTGTTTCTGCGACGAGATCACCGAAGACAGGCACGACCAGAATGTGGTGCTGGCCGGCCAGATCCAGTCGGTGCGCCAGATCAACACTAAAAAAGGCGATCCGATGGCCTTTGTGTATATCGAGGATATTCAGGGTGGGGTTGAGGTAGTGGTGTTTCCGCGCCTCTATGTCACCAATCGCGATATGCTTCAGCCTGACAAGATCATCATCGTGCGCGGCAAAGTAGATGCCAATCAGGGCGATCCCAAGATTCTGGCCGATTCGATAGAGGTCCGGATCCCCCAAATATATCTGCCCGATGAAGAGACACCGGCCGGAGGAGCGCGGCCGCAGCCGGCCGTTTTACCGCCGGTCAGTCCGCCGCCGGAGAGTGTGTCGGCCAGACCCCGGCCCGCGAGCGCGCCGCCGCATCACCTGACTCTGACCCTGCGCCGCACATCTGACAATCAGGCTGACCTGAGCCTGTTGAACCGCGTGTGTGAGCAGCTTGAGCGGCAGCCCGGCGAACTGGCCTGCTCGTTTGTGGTGATCAATGGGCATTATCGCGTTGAAATCGAGTACCCGCGCCGCGTGGCCCATACGGCAGAACTGGCTCGCTCGCTGGAAGGGCTGCTGGGAGCAGGCGCACTCCAGGTGGCATAGTGTCGGGCATTGTGTTGAAAAACAAGCCCCTTGAGGTTTTTGGTCCTCAAGGGGCTTGTTTTATTGTCACCGGTGTTTCTGGCCTGGCTGAAAAAAAAAGCCGTTTACGCGTTGCTCATTTCAGCCTGTCCAGTGTCCTCACGCTTTCAGGGGGCTTATTCCTGGTCGCCGATGCGCAGGGCCTGGAACACACCCTTGCGCAGCGCCGCCGAAATGACAGCGATTTGAGCCAGGATCAACACCACGGTAAAGACGGCCGAGATGCGCATAATGTCTTCCCAGGCGATCAAGGGGATCATGGTCGGCGGGCGCAGCACATTCATATCGGCAGCCTGGAAAAAGGGAATGAACAGCCTGGAGGCCCAAATGCCGATGGCCGCGCCGCCCAGCACGCTATAGACCATCAGCACCATATATTCAATAGAGACCTGCGAGATGACCTGGAGCAAGGAAAGCCCGACTGCCCGCAGAATGGTGAAACGGAACAACCGTTCTTGCAGCGAAGCGTAATTATAGATCAACAGGCCGATGCCGGACAGGATCGCCGCAGCCAAAAAGCCGATGGTCAGCGTGCCAAAGATGCCGATGCGTTCCACTTTGGCCTTTTCGATCTCGATCTCTTCACGGGCGTCAACCCAGCGTGAGATATAGACGCCCATACCCTCAATTGCATCGGTCATGCTTTTGCGCTCGAAGGTCGGATCGGTCTTGAGCCACAGATCGTGCAACGCAGTGCCGCCGGCCTGGTCGAACAGAAAATCCAGGTTGCCGATCACTGCCGTCCGGTCTGTCTCGTATACGGTGGGGAAATAGTCATAAATGCCGGCAATGGTGAATTGAGTGTTCAAAGCTACATCAACCACCGAGACGCGGATGGGAATCTTGTCACCGATCTCGCGCTTACTCCTTTCCAGCACTTTGCGCGAGACCAGCACGGCGTCTTCACGGGCAGCTAGTTGGTTCATCAGCCCACCCAATGACATATTGGAGAAATCGGAGCGGAAAAAGAGCGTCGAGGGCAGGTCGAGCCGATCAACGCCCAAAAAGAGGCCACGCAAGGTTTGCCGGTCATTGAGCGAAATGGATGCGGCATACATGCCCACGCGAGAGGCATAGAGAATGCCGGGGACGTCTTCATAGCTATCGGGCGGCAAGATCCACGCCCCCTCGGTTGGCATCACCCCCGACTCGGCGTCATCGGGGTTGATCGTTTGCTTGAGCAGCACATCCGAGCCAACTGCATAATACACCTGGTCTAGCAGCCATTGGTCCAGGCTGACCGCCATCGAAGCCATAAATGCACCCAGTCCCAGCGATGTAATCACCAGCAACAGCGCGCTGGTGTACTGGCTGCTCTGGCGGGCCAGTTGGCGGAACGCCAGGTACAAGGTAGCGTCGCGCCCTAGCGCGCTGAGCCAGTCGCCCAGGCGCATCAAGATGGGAAAGATGCGCACCAGGATCAGCGAAATATTCAGTGTGAATAGAGCCGGCACTAGAAAGAGCAGCGGGTCTTGGCCCAGCCCGCCTTCGCCGCTCAAAGCCTGCGGCACCAAAGTGCCCTGAGCGACCAGTTGGCGGTAGGCATAGGCCAGCGGGACAAGCAAAATCAGGTCGAGGTAAAATCGCTGCCAAAAGGGTTTTTGCGGGGCGCGGGCGCGGGCGCGTTCGTGTGACACCACGCTGGTGCGGGTGGCTTGAAAGATCGGCCACAATCGCGCCAGCAGGGCCGCGCTGATGGCGGCCAGCAGCATGGGCAGGTTGAACGTGTTGAGCGATACGGGCAACGGCTCTCGCCAGGTAAAGCGCATAAAGCTCTCGGTATAGCCCATAGCGCTGGCGAGTTGGATGCCCACAAAAAAGCCCAGGCCGATGCCGGCCCCGATAATGACCAGTGCTTCGATCAGGCTGACGACGAGCAACTGGCTCCGCCGCATGCCCCGGCTGACCATCACCGCCGTCTCGCGCTGCTGCCAGCGGATGGTGATGGAGGAAAGCAGGGTTAAAAAGTAGAGCAAAAAGCCCATCACCGGCACGCTGAACACAAACATCAACACGGTCAGGTCGGCCTCGCGATCCAGAGCATTGTCTAGTGCGCTTAGTGGCGAACTGTCCATGCGCGGATCGGGGATGTATTTGGCGATCAATTTCATGGCACTGCGGATGCCGTTGGCGTAATCTTGCATCCGCTCTGAAGAGAGTTTGCTTTGATCCAGGATAAAGTACCACGAGGCAAAACCCAACTGTTCCTCGGATGCCTTTTCAACCAGATTGGCATAGTCGGCTTCGGTAACCAGCATAGATCGGCGCAAGCTCATGTCGGGGTTGGAAAACCAAAAAACATCCTGGGGATTGGTAGCCTTCCATGCCCCGGCAACGCGCACTGGGATGGTCAGGCCACGTCGCAGATCGCGGATTTCGACCAACTCACCCGGTTCCAGGCCGATCTCATCCAGCAATGTTTTATGCAGCCAGATGTTCAGGTCATTGGTAGACACGCTGTTTTCCATCGGCTCACCCTGCACGATGGTGATGCGCGATTCGATACCGGGCAGGATGGTCAGGTTGGTGTCTTTGAGCAAGATGGTATTGGGGCGGCCATAAAATGTGTCACTCTCGCGGGTGCGCAAGACCAGGCCAGTGGTTTCCATCTGACGTGAGGCCGCCAAAAGAGGGACGCCGATCTCGTTGACCAGGGTTTGGGCAATGCCCTCCTGCCATTCCCTGGCCCGTTCCATCGAGAGGGGATACTGTCCCTGGGGCAACACGTAAAAGTGGATCGAAAAAGGAGGGCGGCGGCTCTGCGCCGCGATCTTGTCCAACTGCTCCTGGAGCATCACAAAGCTTACGGCTTTGGCAAAAATGGGAATGCTGACCACCAACCCCACCGACAATGTGGCTCCCAGAATAGAGAGCAGCGTGAGCAGTGGGCGATTGGTCAATCTTTTGAAGGCAATAAATAGCATAACACCTCCTCTGTTCTAGTCAATGCAAGCCGCCATCATACCCCATCCAACGATTCTTGTCAAGCCAGAAGATGTTGCCTCGACTTGTTTTTTGCCCGAAATTCAAGTAATATGGACAAGACTTGCATTGGCCGGGTAAGTCTGTTCGTACCCAACCGTTGGTTGAGCTTGTCGAAACCAACGGTTGGCGCAGGTCCCAGTTTTTCAATCCCGGTAGTCATGATGTGCGATTTTCGCACACCGCTGCGGAGCAGGGGACGCCCACGTCCCCGTAATGCCGCATGTGGGTGTGCAACACTCTTTTACTTGCGGTTCGCTCATTTTTTTTCGAGTTCTTGAAATTGCCCGATCATATTTGACCATAGCTTTTTATGCCAACATAGCTTTTTATGCCAAGGGGACAGCCTCTTGACATACCCCGTCGGGGGTGCTTGCCCCCCCGAACCCCCCGAAAATCGGGGTGTTTTCTGTCGTCGCAGACCAGGCAAGGGCCATAGCCAGACATCGGAACGACTTGGCCTGGTTTTCAGCCCCTGCCGACAGAATGTGGGCGGCTTTTGGGGGGTCTGGGTGGGCGCAGCCCCCTACAGTGAAAAGGGCATCAGTCCTTTTTCAGACGGCAGTTCATAAAAAAACCGTTTTTAATCCAAAATGTTTTTATATATCCATAAAAAATGAGCGAGCCAAAAGCTTTTGATCAAGACAAACAAGGAGACAAGATGTCGAAAACAGACACCGAAAATTTCTGGCAGGGGCAGCGGGTGCGGTTGCGCCCGTGGACGCGCGCCGACCTGGATGCAAGTCTGGCAGATGAGTCGGACAGCGAGGCCATTCGTGTGCTAGAGGGAGGCGTTCAGCCGCCGCGCTCGCGCGAAATGTTGGAAGCGTGGTTTGAACGTTATGTTAGCCAGGCCAATCCCGATATTCTGTCGTTTGCGGTCGAGTCGCTGACCGGTGAGTTGGTGGGGGCGGCCAATATCCGCGATTGGAATAACCGCCATGGCACATTTACCTTTGCCATTCGCATCTATCGCGCCCATCAACGCAAGGGCTATGCCCGTGATGCCGTGCGCTTGCTGCTGCGCTATGGTTTTGGCGAACTGCGCTGTCAAAAGGCCAATTCGGCCACCCTGGCCAGCAATCAGGCCTCGATCAACCTGCACCATGCCCTGGGCTTTCAAGACGAAGGGCGGCTGCGTCGCAACTGTTACACCAACGGTCGCTATCAAGACGAGGTGCTGTTTGGGCTGACCCGCGAAGAATTTGAGCAGATGGAGCAGCGCGAGTGGGATGTCATGATTGAAAATGCCCTGAACTGGGCGCAAGAGCAGTTGGGGACGACAGACTATCGGTTTCGCTGCCTGGCCTTTGTTGAGGATGCCTATGAGCAGAGCAACCAGATCGAGTTGTTTGGCGGCAGCACGGCACACGAGTCGGCCCAAGAATATGGCGTGATTTCCGGCGATGAGGCTCCGCCCAGAGGGGCCTTTGTCTTTTATGATTGCTGGGGAGTATTGGACGAGGTCTGTCCGGGCGAGTACCGGAATTGGGGCCACGTGGGGCTGTCGCTGGGCGATGGGCGGGTGATCCACGCCTGGGACAGGGTGCGCATAGACGATTATCACGCCGTCGAACTGCTGCCCGGCGCGCCCGGCTGGACATCACCTCGCTACACAGGTTGGACGCCGGTGCAACGTGCCTTGCAGGGCTGCCGTGCTTGCTCGTCGGCGTCATAGTGCGTCGGTTGAGTCAGCAGGTTGAGTGCGTTCGGTAGAACGCCATCGAAACCCTGCCGAAACCAACACACCTGTCATTTCAGTACGTTCTCAGAACGAGACGCAGCAGCAGCAGCCAGATGATCGCCGCGATGGACAGCCCAAAACCGATGCGATTCATCCAGTATTCGAGGTCGGACAAGAGGTCTTTGCCCAGCCAGAATCTCTGGAAAAGCTGCTCATCTCGCGTTCGGACATAGTACATCACGATAGAAACCACTATCAGTGCCAGGCCGACAACTCCAACACCCAAAGGCAGTAAAGGATGCATCTCGCTCCTCTTGTTTATTCAAATCTGGCCTATTCAAATCTGGCCTATTCAAATCTGGCCTATTCAAATCTGGCCTATTCAAATCTGAATCGCCAGACTCCGATGCCCAAAAAGACGACGGCGAATCCCAACAGCACGCCGGCCTCCGGCAGAATGTCCATCAGGCTGCCGGAGCGCATCAACAGATCGAGCATGCCTTGCATGGCCCAGGTGGTGGGCAGCACGCGCACGATGTTTTGCATCGCCGTAGGGAATAATTCCAGCGGATACCAGCAGCCGCCCAGCAAGGCCATGACCATACCCAGCATGATGCTCAAGCCGGTGGCCTGTCCTTCGGTCTTGATAAATGTCCCCAGCGTCACCCCCAAAGCGGCAGCAGCCAGGGCAAACGAGGTGAGCAGCGCGGCCAGGGCCAGCGGCTCGCGTCCCCATGGCAGCCTCATCACCACGATGCCAAATCCCACCAGCAAAGCCATTTGTACCAATGCTCCAAACACCTGCCCGCCAATTGCCCCCAGCATAAAGATGGACGAATGAGTGGGCGTGGTCAGCAGGCGCCGCAGGGTGCCTTGGCTGCGCTCAAAGGCAAACAGCCCCGAAAGTCCCAACAACGGGATAAACACCCAGGTGATCATTTGCCCGGCCGATGAACTGACCGCCGGGTCATACTCGACCTGATCGGGCGTGCCGGCGCGGGTGATTTCCAGGCGTTTGGGCGCCTCAGCGATGCGCGTTTGCGCCCTGTCCAGGGCGGTGGCAAAATAGGCTTGCCGCTCCGAGTCGGAGGCAAATGCCCGCGCCTGGTCTGCCTCTTGAACGCTGGTTTGGGCAATCGTCATGGCACTGCCCACCCGGTTCAGCACGGCCAGCACGGCACGCTCGGCCACCAGCGCATTGAGGTTGTTGGGCTGCTGTTTCAGCTCCAGCCCTTGCCCGGCCGAGGCCAGATCGAACTCCGCCGGAATGATCAGCACCGCCGGGGTGCGTCGCTCTTGAAATTCGCGCCCAGCCTGCGCCCGCTCGGTCAGCACCGGCCGCACCGAGGTAGACTGTTCCAGGCCAGCGACGATCTGGGCAGATAACGCAGAGTGAGCCTCATCCACCACGGTCAGGTGGATGCGGTTATCGGCGTTGCCGCCGGGTGTGCCGCCGGCCAATAGCACGGTAAAGACGATCGGCAAGATGATAAAAAACAACAACTCGGACAGGCTGGAAAAGCGAATGACCAGGTCTTTGTAGGCAATGGCCAGAATTTTTCTCATTGTTGTGCAATCCCTTGCCGATTAAAGGCAAACACAGAGATGATAAACAAAACGGCACCCATCGCCAGTAGAGCCAGCACCGGGCGAAAAACATCGGTCAGGCCGCCGCCCAGAGCCAGCGTGGTGAACCCATCCAGTCCCCAGGCGTTGGGGGTGATCTTGGACAGCCAGCGCACCGCTTCAGGCATCATATTAGGGTCAATGAAATTGCCGCCCAAAATGCCAAAAGTCAGCATCATGGCCGAGCCGATGGCCGAGACCTGCCCCGGCGTGCGCGACAGCGCGGTGAGCAGCATGCCCCAGCCGGTGGCGCCGAATGCCGCTGCCAGTACCACCGCCAGCACGCCTAGCGGATCGCCCCAGCGGAGTTGAAAGAGCAGCGTCGAGGCCAGCACCAAAATGCTTACCTGTGCCACGCCGATGAGCCAGGTGCCCAGCACCTTGCCGCCCAAGATGTGAGCAGTAGCTGTCGGCGAGATCAGCATGCGCGGCAGCGTGCCGCGGCTGCGCTCGATCAAGATCGAACGGCCGCCATAGCTGACGGTGTACATTAAAAACATCAGGGCCATGCTGGGGGCCATGTAGGCCAAAATATCAAACTGGATCGCCGCGCTGCCGGTGGTCTTGAGCAGCGGGATGGCCGTTTCGAGTGCGTTGCTGCCGGCGATGCGTTGACCCATTGTGCGTCCGATCTGCTCGATGGCCTGTGGATCGGCCGGCAGCCGTCCGCTTTCTGCCAGCATCAGCAGAGCCACCTCGCCGCCGATCCGGCCCGTTTCCACCCGCGCCAAAAATTCTTCGACAATGGTCTGGATCACCCCGGCCGAGGTGGGGCGGTTGGGGTTGACATAAATCTGAACGTTGGTTGGCTCGTTCGGTGGCAACTGATCGGCTGCGGGAATGATAGAGGCCGTCAAGCCGACCGGCACGATCACAGCGGCGGCGGCCTTGTCCTGGTCAACCAGCAGACGGGCCGCCTCGGCCGAATCGGCCACCGTCGGCTCGACCAGTTCGGCCAGTTCGGCCGATTGAAACACCTCAACCAGCGCATCGCCCAACTGCGCCCCGTCCAGGTTGACCAGAACGACCGGAATGTCGCTCAGGCCGCTGCCGGCGCTGCGGTTGGAAAATCGGCCGGTGGCCGCGCCCAGCCCCAAAGTGAGCAAAAAGGGCGCCAGCAGCATAAAAATCAACGCCGCCCGGTCGCGAAAAGCCAGCGTGAGGTCCTTGCAGCCAATGATCCACAATTTTTTCATCGGTCTCTCCTCTAATCGCGCAGGGCGCGGCCGGTGAGGTGTAAAAACACCGCTTCCAGGTTGGGTTCGCGAATGTCTACCGAGCGGACTTTGAGGCCGATCTCGTTGGCGCGGGCAATCACCGGAGCCAAAATGTCTTCTGCTTCGGGGGTGATCAGTGTGACCTGATGATCGCCGGCGTCTGCGCTCAAGACGCCAGGGATGCCACCCAAAGCTGCGGCCAGCGGTGCGGGGTCTTCGGTGGGGTCCAGGTGCAAGATCAGGGTTTCGGTTTCGCCGACCTGTCGGGTGAGCTCTTTTTGCGTGCCGAGAGCGATCATTTCGCCGTGATCGATGATGCCAACGCGGTGCGACAACTCGGCCGCTTCTTCCATATAATGGGTGGTGTACAACACGGTCATGCCCTGCCGGTTCAGTTCTTTGACCGTATCCAGGATGGCGCGGCGCGATTGCGGATCAATGCCGACGGTTGGTTCGTCCATAAACAGCAGGCGGGGCTTGTGCAGCAGGCCCACGCCAATGTTGACCCGCCGCTTCATTCCGCCCGAATAGGTTTTGACCCGATCTTGGGCCTTGTCGGTCAGGCCGATCTGTTCCAACACCTCGGCGATGCGGTTGGAAAGGGCTTTGCCGCTCAGGCCGTACATCTGTCCCCAGAATTGCAGATTTTCGCGGGCAGTCAGGTCGTCATAGAGGGCCAGCTCTTGCGGCACCACTCCGATCAGCCGGCGAACGGCCATCGGCTCTGTGCGGATCGAGTGGCCGCCGATGGTGGCATCGCCACCGCTGGGGACATAGAGGGTGGAGAGCATCGAGATGGTGGTGGTTTTGCCCGCCCCGTTCGGCCCCAGCAGGCCAAATACCTCGCCCTCTTGAATGTCGAACGAGATGCCTTGGACGGCGACAAAATCGCCGTATTTTTTGACCAGGTTGTTTACCTGGAGAATGGCTGCCATAAAACCTCCATATCACTGAAAAGATGAACGAGTCCGCCAAGAGCGCGCTGAAAAACCCGCTCACCACCAAGACACAAAGAGCACAAAGCATTTCTAGCGACTCAAAAGTATCGTAAACCTTTGTGTTCTCGGTGTTCTTTGTGGTAGAAATAGACTTTTTCAGCGGCCCCCTAGAAAATGTTTTACTGCCGAGACACTGGGTTGACCGGAAATATAAATGACTCTCCTGAAAAAAGGTGGATTTAACCACAAAGAACACAAAGGTCACAAAGAAAATTCAGGTTGAGCTTGAAATTGTTCAAATACAATATTGAAATAATTAATGCAAGTCTTGACTTTCTTCGTGTACTTGGTGGTTTTTTCAGTGGACTCATAAATGGTCTTTAGCTTGTTATTTTCATCAATGTGTCACTGTTTTCAGTGTCGGCGACGGCGGCGGGCGCGCCGGCCCGAGGTGGCCAGTGCCTCACTGCCCACATGGATGCCCAGTCGAGGCAGCAGCCAGCGATGCGTCAGCAAAATTAGCCCGGCCACCAGCAGTGCCGCAGCCAGGATCAGCAGTGAGCTGCCCAGGTTGTTCATTAACGAGGGGCGGATCAGCATCACCAGAGCCAGGGTCAGCATCAGCGAGCCGCCGATCAGCTTGAGGATGCGCCCGTGCTTTTCTTCCAGTTTGCTGGTCTTGAGCGTCACTACGGCGGTGAGGAAAATCGCCAGTTCGTCGGCCTGATAGATGAGCATGTACAGGATCAGCAGCAAGATAAAGGTCAGTGGTGTGGCCTGCTGGGCGGTGAGCAGGTTGGTCCACAGCACCGGAAAGCCGGCCGTGCAGGAAAATTCCACCAGCGATACCCCGCCCGACATGATTACCGTCGCTCCGATCAGCCCCCAGATCGAGTCGCCGGCGTTCAGCACGCGGCGGATGTTTTTATAAATGCCGGGCTTTTTGTCGTCGGCGATGGTAAAAGAAAGCCCTTCTTTGTACCAGAAATAGTCCTTGATGTTAACGGCGGCAAAAAAGAGGGCCATCAACGCCACCACCGCCTGAATCCAGCCCAAAAAGCTCATCAGGCTCAAGATGGTGAACAAACCGGCGATAAAGAGGGCATAAATGAGTGAGGTGATGGTCAGAAAGACCAGGCCGATGATCAAGATTTTTTTGCGCGAGCCGGTGTGCAGGGTGATCGCCAGCAAAATGGACAGCACCCACAGCGAACAGGGATTGATGCCGTCTACCAAAGCAATCACCGCTGTGCTGAGGATGAGAGATTGGTGCGCGAGGTCAATGTCGCCGATCAAGGGCAGCCGGATCACTCCGGTCTGCATGGCCTGGACAGCCGGGTCGGGGCCGGTTTTGATGTGGCCCGGCACGATGCCGCCGCCAGCGTCGGGGCAGGGCATTTCGATGCAGGCTGTGACGTGGGCCTCCATTTCCTGGCCGATGCTTTCGGTAAAGCCGATCCAGTATCGCTCACCGATGAATGTGACCGGCACGCCGCCCGGCTCAAAACCAAATGCCGCGCCCATTTGCCCCAACAAGTCGCGGTTGGTCTTGTTGTACCAGACCTCAAATTCTTCTACCTGAACCTGGGGGTAACGACGGGCCAGATCGGCCAGAAAAGGCTCTTCTTCGGCACAGTGCGGGCAATCTTTGCCGTAGAAAAAATAGATATAGACCGTATTTTGTCCCAGCGCGTGCGCCCAGGTGGGCGTTGCCGTCAACATCAAGAAACCCAATACTCCGATCAGCAAGATGCCGACCCATTTCGGTGAATTGGACATGTGTCCTCGCTATGCTACTCGAAAGCGGCGCAGGCGCAGGCTATTGGATACCACAAACACGCTGCTAAAGGCCATCGCCGCGGCGGCCAACATGGGGTTGAGTAGCCCCACTGCCGCTGCCGGAATCAGGATGACGTTGTAGAAAAAGGCCCAGAACAGATTTTGCTTGATCGTGCGCAGGGTGCGTCTGGAGAGGGCAATGGCGCGGGCCACGCCCATCAGGTCGCCGCTGATCAGCACCACCGGGGCCGAGGCCAGAGCCACATCGGCGCCGCTGCCGATGGCGATGCCCACGTCGGCCTGAGCCAGGGCTGGGGCGTCGTTGATGCCGTCGCCGACCATCGCCACCACCTGGCTGGCGGCCTGGAGTTTGCCGACCTCGGCGGCTTTGTCGCCTGGCAGCACCTGGGCCAGCACCCGCTCGATGCCCACCTGCTGGGCGATGGCCTCGGCCGTCTGCGGGTTGTCGCCGGTGAGCATAATCACTCCCAGGCCCAGCGCGTGCAGCGCGGCCACTGCCGCAGCCGAGTTGTCTTTGACCGTGTCGGCCACGCCAATGACGCCGGCCAGGGCTCCATCCAGAGCGACCAGTATAGTCGTCTTGCCCTGATTTGACAAGTGGTGCACCTCTGGCTCCAGCTTACCCAAAGGTATCTGGTGAGCGGCCATCATGCGCGGGCTGCCTACCCATACATCGTGTCCATCCACCTGCGCCATCACCCCGTGTCCGGCCTCGGCGCGGAATCCCTGCGGCGATGACAGGGGCAGGCTGCGATGCCCGGCCTCGGCTACCAGGGCTTCACCCAGGGGGTGTTCGCTGCCCTTTTCTACCGAAGCGGCCAGGCGCAGCAGTTCGTCGGCGGTTGGGCCGGCCGGATCATGCACCGCCAGGTCGGTCACAGCCGGCTGCCCGCGGGTGATGGTGCCGGTTTTGTCCAGCACCACGGTGGTCAGCCGGCCGGCTCGCTCCAGGGCCTCGCCCGATTTGACCAAGATGCCCAGTTCGGCGCCCTTGCCTGCGCCGACCATCACCGCGGTGGGGGTGGCCAGGCCCATGGCGCAAGGGCAGGCGATCACCAGCACGGCGACCATATGAATCAGGGCGCGGGTGAACAGGCTCGTGTCGGCATTGACCGGCAGCGGCACCAGGAAATACCACGCCAGCCCGGTGAGCAGAGCCACCACCAGCACCGCCGGCACAAAGATCGCCGAAATCTGGTCGGCCAGCCGTTGGATGGGCGCCTTGCTGCCCTGGGCTTCTTGAACCAGACGGATGATTTGGGCCAGGGCGGTTTCTTTGCCCACCCGGGTGGCCTCGAATTTGAGCAGCCCCAGCCGGTTGAGCGTGGCGCCAATGACCGCATCGCCGGGTCCCTTGTCCACCGGCAGCGACTCGCCGGTGAGCATAGACTCGTCCACTGCCGAGCGACCTTCGACCACCACGCCATCTACGGGCAGTTTTTCGCCCGGCCGCACCAGCACCAGGTCGCCCACGCGGACATCGTCTACCGGCACGTCTTGCTCCTGGCCGTCGCGCACCACGCGGGCGGTGCGCGGGCGCAGGCCCATCAACTTTTTGATGGCCTCGCTGGTGCGCCCTTTGGCGCGTGCTTCGAGAAATTTGCCCAGCTTGATCAGGGTAATGATCACGGCGGCGGTTTCAAAATAGACATGCCCGCCGACCCAGCCCCATGTCACCGGCAGCGAATAAAAATAGGCCGCCGAACTGCCCAGCGCCACCAGCACGTCCATGTTGGCCGCGCCGTTGCGCAAGGCCTTGAACGCACCCACATAGTATTGCCAGCCGACATAAAACTGCACCGGCGTGGCTAGAACCAGCATGAGCCATTTGAGCCAGGGAGCATGTGACCAGGTCATCGGCAACAGTCCCAGGTCGCCGCTCATGGATAGCACAAACAGCGGGACGGTAAAAATCAGGCCGACGATGAGCAGTCGTTGCTGCTGAGCAATGTCGGCCTGGCGAGCCAGGGCTTCGACATCCTCCATGTCGCCATCATTGGCGGCGGCGGTAAAACCGGCCGCGGCGATGGCGCGGCGCAAATCGGTCTGGCTGACCAGGGTGGGAATGTAACGCACTTGCACTCGTCCGGTCACAGCCTGGACGCTGGCTTGCAGCACGCCCTGGATGCGGGCGAGCGACTGCTCCAGCCGCAGCGCATCGGCAGGGTCGTTCATCTGTCGGATCAGCAGGTTTGCCTCGCCGGCGGCGATGCCATAGCCGGCTCGCTCGATCCGCCCAATCAGGTCGGACAGGGTAGTGAGCGTCGGATCAAACTCGATGGCGGCCCGCTCTGACGAAAGGTTGACTGCGGCGGCGGTCACGCCGGACGTTTTTTTCAAGTTGCGTTCCACCGTGGCCACACAGTTGGCACAGGTCATGCCGGTGATGGGCAGGGTGATGTGTTGGGTTTCAGCCATATTCAACTCTCAGGCGATCAAACGGCCGGCGGCGATCAAACGGCCGGCGGGTAATTGATCTCGGCCAGCAGGTCTCTGATCTGCGTTTCGGTAGCCGGCGGCGCAAAGACGACGGTGGTCTGTTTGGTCTGCGGGTTGGCTTGGACCGATTGGACGCCGGCGAGTTGGCCCAGTTCGCTCTTGATCGTGCGCACACAGTGCTGGCACGAAATGTTGGGGATGGTATAGGTGATTGTGGTCATAGGTTGTGCTCCTTCAAGACGGTATTATACATGGGTCGCGGCCTCGAACACGTCGGCGATTTCTTGCAACACCCGCTCGCGTTCTTGGGCGTCCTGGCCCTGTACGGCGGTGATCACACACGAGTTGAGGTGTTCTTGCAAAATCTGGACGCCGATCTTGTTCAGGGCGGCCTGCACGGCCTGAATCTGGCGGAGGATGTCTATGCAATAGGCGTCTTGTTCCAGCATGCGCCGGATGCCGTGCAGGTGCCCTTCGGTGGTTTTGATGCGGCGCAAAGCATCGGCGTGATGCGTTCCGTGTGTGATGGAGCAGGTATCGGTTTCGTCATGATCGGTTTCGTGCATCTTGGCCCCTTGATTGGTATATCCCCCCCCCCTGGTGGGGGGGGAGTATGTATATTATACCTCTGGCCGGGTGGATTGTCAAGAGCGAATTTTGAGGGGATGCCTTTCAATCTACAGGCAAGCTTGTTGGTTGAGTCTGTCGAAACCAACAAGCTCGCTCACGTGCCTGTGAAAACGCCGGATGTTGTGACAACCAGGTGTCCGAGTTATCTCGGTGCTGGTTCGAGTTTGGAGGCTTGCCGTTGGCGCACGATGTGATACAGTTTGTAGAGGATGGCCGCCACACTGGCGATCAGGGCGATCCAAAAGCCCATTTGCAGGCCGCGCTCCGCCAACCGCGCCAGGGTTTCGGCGCCCTCTGGCGCCGCAGCCAGGGCGACCTGGAATGCCTCGATGTTGATCGCTGTTGGCCCGCCGAGCAGCCGGGCCAGGATGTACACATCCAGGCCGTGCAAGAGCAGGTCGGCGATGCGCAGACCGGGCTGCCAGCGCCCCTGCCGCAGCAGGACCAGGTTCAGCAGGATGGTCAACCCCCAACGCACCAGGAACAGCGGCAAATAGAGCGAGAAAAAGGCTGCCGAGAGAAAAGCCGGCGTTTGATGCCAGGTTCCGTCATAATAGACCAGCCCGGCGCGGTTGCCCAAAGACAGGATGATCGCCATCAGCAGGGTCAAAAAGACAACCTCGGTAATCAGCCCGCCGCGCTGAATCTCGTCGTGCCGTTCAACCGCCGGCAGGTCGCGCGGGTTCCAGGGCTTGTCCTGGCCCGGCGTGAACTCTTGTGCCGGGATTAGCCGGTCCAGCAGGGCAAAGACCAGGGTGGTCGAGCCGATGCCGCTCAGGGCGATGTTCATCCAGATGGTCCAGGTGCGCAGCAGCAATTCCCATACAGCCGGGCGCGGGCCGTCGGCCAGCATGGACACGGTGGTAGCGATGACGGCGGCCAGCAGCCCGGCGCCGGCTACCACCGTGATCACCAGCAGGTATAGGTCATAGAGCCGCGGGCCGATGATATAGCGCGGTTGCGGCTGGTATCGGTCGGCCATCTCTTCGGGCGGGCCAAATTCCTCCAGCACGGCGATCTGCTCTTCCGGACTAAAATCGCCGCCCTCGGCCCGATGTCCAGCGCGCTGTTCCAGAGCGTCGGTCAGCAGCGAGCGCAGTTCTTGCTCCACGTCGGCGCGCATGCGCTGCGGCAGCCGTCGCCCCACTTGATAGATGTAACGTTCGATCCACTCCATGTCAGGCCTCTCTTTCTGATAACAGTTGTTGTATGGCCGCCGCCAAAGATTGCCATTCCCGGATCAGGGTGTCCAGGGCAGCCTGGCCGGCGGCATTGAGTTGATAATAGCGACGCGGGCGCGATTCGCCGCCCATCTGCCACTCGCTTTGCAGCAGGTCCTGCTCTTCCAGCCGCCGCAGCAGGGGGTAGAGGGTGCCTTGTTCGATTTCCACGCCACATTCGGCCAGCCGCTCTTTGAGCGCATAGCCATAGGCTGGCCGGTCAAGCTGGCTCAGCACGGCCAGCGACAGGGCGCCGCGCCGCAGTTCCAAAATCAGGTTAGGTATTGGGTCGTTCATATTGTGTCCCTCCTATTACTGTTGAATATATTATACCATATGTCACATAGTATGTCAAGAGGGAAAAAAAAGACCTCCGAGGCGAACCTCGGAGGTCTGTAGAACAAAACGGGGCTATCTGCGGTCGCGCAGCCTGCCGGTTAGGGCATATTATTGCTGATGATGGGCAGATAGACCTTGAAGGGCATGACCGTGACCACGACCTGCTCGGTCAGCGGGACGGTCATGTTGCAGTTCCACACCGAGACCGTGACCGTGTAGGAACCGGTGGCGGTATAGGTGTGCGTCAGGGCCAGCGGGTTGATGCTGGCGGTGGAGGTGATCACCGTGCCGTCGCCATAGCTCACCACATAGTTGTAGGGTATGGTCAGGTTGGTGGGGGTGATGGCCACGCTGAACGCCACCTCGCTGTAAGGATAGATGCTCCCGGCGGTGGTGATGCTCAGTTCGATGTCGCTGACCAGGGTGCAGGATGGCACGACGGTAAGCACACCGGCGTAGGCTGGCTCGTAGGCGTTGTTGGCCCAACTGGTGTCGGCATAGTACCAGGTATCGTTGGGGTTGCCGGTGCCCCAGTTGGCATTATAGCGCACGGCGTACGAGTAGACGCCTACCGCAGAGGGAGTGATCGTGCCGACGTATTCGTCATTGTTGCCTTGCTGACTGCCCCAGCTCATGGCGGTCCAGGTGGTCCAGGTGGCCGGGTCGGCGGCAGTGCCATAGCCCAGTTCGGCTGCGATAGCACGCGGCGCGCCGGCGCGGGAGGTCAGGTCATCGGCCCAGATCTGTCCATAGATGTTCTCGGTGGGCGAGCCGACCACGGCGGTGGTGCTGGTCGGCCATTGCAGCACATAGTAGCCAGGCGCAACCTTGCGATAGTCGTCTACGGTGGTGTTGGCGGTGACGTTGAGGCTGTGGTTGCTACTGTTCAGCCAGTTCCAGTTGGCCGGGCCGCTGTGCATGGTGTCGGTATAGACCACATACTTGTACTCGACGGCGCCTGTGACCAGCACGGTGGCCGTGAACACGCTGTGATCGCCGTTGGGCGTCATCATCAGGGCGTTGGCGTTCCAGCTGTTGAACGAGCCGGCCACATGTACGGCCTCACCGGCATGCACCACGTCTTCCAGGTCGTGGTAGACCAGGGTGAGCTGTGGCAGGACGGTCATAGTTACCGGCACCTGCACCACCGGGTGTGCGCTATCGTTATAGACAACGCACAGTGTGGCGGTATAGGTGCCCAAGGCATAGCCGGTCGAGTCCAGGGTGACGGTGAATTGATCCGAGGTGTCGCGGGCCAGGGTGCCAGAGACCGGCGTGGTGCTGAGCCAGTCGGCGCCGCAGACCTCCTGGGTGCCCTCGATAACAAAAGGCAGTCCTTGTGGAGTCAGAGTGCTGCCATCGGTGAAGGCCGTCCACGCCGCGCCGTTCCACTGCAAAGCGTTGCCGGTGATGGTCTGGCCGAGGATGGTGATCGGCGGCGCCCATGGCCCGGAAGACAGCGAGCCGGTGGTGGCCCACTCGACCCAGTAGGTGCCGGGATAGAGCGTGAATCCGGCGGAGGCGATGTTGGCCATGATCGGGCGCTGCATGTTGCCGACAGCGTTGTCGGCATCCCGATAGATGCCCGACCAGGTGGTGTTGATCAGCCGGTTGGTGGTCAGGTTGCCCCAGATCACCTGGCTGCCGGGCAGGTCGGGCCGGCCGTTCCAGATGCGATAGTACAGGCCGGTGATGGTCGAAGCGGTGGATGAGCCGGTCTGGTAGGCAAAGAAGGTCAGGCTGTCCACCTGCCAGATGCCGTCCACGCCAAAGTCATCGGCGGCGGTAAAACCGGTGGCCTGGTTGTTGTTGATGCCATAGGTGATCATGCCCAGGCTAGTGTTCTGCACGCGGCTGAAGTCGACGCCGCCAATGTTCGGATGGGTGACCAGCGGGCCGTTGTCGTACAAGACGCTGGCCGAGGGCGCATAGATGGCCTCTGGCGCGGCGGCCTGTGGCGCGACTTGATCTGGCGTGGCGTCGGTGACCGATTCGGCTACCACCTGGCCGGTGGGCATGGGCAGAGCCTCGATGGCTTGCGCGGCCAGCACTATGGTGCCCGGCACGTGCCAGTTCAGGTTGATGTTGCCGGTGTTGGTGATGTGCAGGGTGTGGTCGGTCTGGCTGTCTGTGGCCTGTGTTGCCGACAGCGCGGTGGGATGCACCTCGATCTCGGCGGCCATGGGGATGTTGAAGACCAGCACGCGTTCCTGCGGTAAGCCGCCGTTTTCCACCGTCAACGTCTCGGTGATCAGGTCGCTAAAGCCGTGATAGTCGTTGACCTGGAAGGTCTTGGTGAGAACATACCAGGAGCCCGACACACCATTGATCACATCCCAGGTGAGCGTATTGCCGCCGGGGGTGGTGGTGCCAAAGGTGACATCGGAAGATACCAGGCTGAGCGAGTCGGTCCATTCTTCTTGCAGGGTGTAGGTGATCGGCGCGCCAAAGACGACGCGCACCCGGTCTATGATGGTCACGGTGTCGCCGTCTACCACTTCAAAGGGACCGTCGCTCCAGTTGTAAGCGGTGCTGTTGATCTTGACGGTCTTGTTCCAGGTGGGGATGGCCCCGTACACAAACAGCTCGGGCGCCGCCGCCGACATGGCCTGGCCGTCTATGTCCAGTTCGGCCACGTTGACATAGTAACCGGGCACCTCGCCTTGCAGGGTGAGAGTGATGACGTGCTGTGAGGGATAGCTGGCTACCGCTTGATACGTCACATCGTCAATGCGCCAGTCGTCGGCGTCATTGCCGGTGTACTTGAACCCGACATACACCTCTTGCCCGGCATACGCGCTCAGGTCTACGGCCTGGAGGGTCCAGGCGGTCTCGACATCGCCGTTCCATACGTTGGTATAGACTGCCGTGGCCGGGTTGGGATCAGCGTCGGTGGTCACCCACACGCCGTGATGATCATAGTAACTGCCAAACGAGTAGGTGTCGCGCTGCCAGAAGGAGAATGTGCCGCTGACCGGCACGGTAAAGCGCGGGGTGATCAGCCAGCCTTCCTGGTTTCCGGCGATGCTGAATTGATGGTAGGCATTTGCCACGCCGGTATGAGAATTGCTGGTGCTGCGCACCCACTGGGTGCCGCCGCCGTCCACATTGTAGGCCGCCCAGCCGGCCGGCGGGAAGGTGGTGGATTCAAAGCCCTCGGTGATGGTTGCCACACCGATGCCCAGCAGCCCGCTCCAGTGGATGCTGTTGCTGGCCGTGACATAGGTGGCGCCGTCTACGGCCACAAAGCTCAGGCCAGGCAGGATGGCGTCGTCCAGCGTCCACGTATGAAGGCCTGGGCCAGCGGTGAGGACGATGGTGTAGGTGACCAGTTCGCCGGGGTCGATCTGGGTGGCCGAGATGTCTTTGGCCGCATCGCCCAGCACCCACACATCGGCCGAGGTGCACTCGACCTGGCTGCCCTCATTGTCGGTGAGGCTGCATGCGTCGTTGGTCAGCGGAGAGGCTGGCACGGTGTTATCTACCTGCACCTGGTAGGTGATGGTGATGGGATTGTAGGTGGCCTGGAAATAGTCAAAGCAGACAATCAGGCCATTGGTGATGATGCCGGTGGGGTTGCCATAGAGGAACTCGCTACCCAACGAGGCATCCAGATTCTCGACGCCAACGGTGACCGAGGCGGGCAGGTTTTGGATGTTGTCATAGGCATAGACGATTTCATAATCGCCGGGCACATTGCTAATCGGGCCGCCAAACACCCCGATCTCAAAATCGCCCACGATGGTGCCGCTGCTGCCGGCGATCTCGACATCGTCATACTCGACGAGTGAGACATACGGCCCCGCAGTGGCCATCGAGATGCCGCGCACGTTGGCCTGGTAGACCACATTCAGGTCGCTCCACAAGATGGGGGCGATCTCGTTGGGGTTGGCCGGGTTGGGAATGTGGGTGTTGGCCGGCAGGGCCAGGCTGGCGACGTCAAAAAACGCAAAGCCGTCGGTGGTAAAGCCAAAGCCAGTCTGGTTGACATTGTAGAACGGGATCGGCGCCTGAGTGTCAAAGCCCGTCCACGCGCCCACGTCGCCCTGGAGAGCTGCCTGAGGGTAGATGCCAAAGTCGCTCAGGTTGATATAGCCGCCAAAACCGGTGTCGCACAGCGGGTCGGTGGCGTTGGTGGTGACATTGTATCCGCCGGGAACACCTGCGGGCGAATACAGCAGACCCGTCCAGGTCAGTTGATTGCCGGTCACATTGACCGTGCCGGCGCTGGCGGTGGCCGAGCCTGGCACATAGGTCAGGCCGGTGGGGATGGTGTCGGTGAGCCAGTAGGTCAGGTTTGCGGCGGTGACATTGGGGCGAATGACGACGGTATAGGTGACCACATCGCCGTAAAAGGCAGCTTGTGGGCTGACCGTCTTGACCACGTCATCGTCCACGCGGATAATGTCTACCGGCACGACGCCGATGTTGCCTTCAAGGCCGGGTTCGCTGCCCAGTGAGAACGCGCCATACCAGCGGTCGCCCGCCATCATAGTCGGCGTGTCCCAAAAGAGTTGCAGGTCGAACGCGGTGCCGGCCGTGACAGACACCGGGCCGGTAAAGGTCATGTTGCCGGCATCGCTGCCGGGCACCACGGCCGAGGCCAGGGTGATGGCGTCGGGCTGGCTGGTTGAGCCGGCCCAGTTTTGCACCAGGATCCACCATGTGCCGGTGATCGGGTCGGTGATGTCGCAGTACTCGTTCCAGGATGGTGTGGTGCTGGCGCAGACCTCGGTGGCCAGGCTGGGCGTGCTGCCCGTGCCGACAAAGAGGTCCACATCGGGCGCTTCTGACGCGGTGATTTCAGCCACCAATCGCCTGGCCCCGGCCGGCACGGTCACGGTGCGATAGTAGACCTGGGTCAGGTTATCATAGGCGTCGCCGTTGGAGGGGTCTTGATTGAGCGAGATGTCGTTCAGGGTGGCCTTGACCAGCCC
Source organism: uncultured Anaerolineae bacterium (assembly GCA_964449465.1). Lineage (GTDB taxonomy): Bacteria > Chloroflexota > Anaerolineae > JAFGEY01 > JAFGEY01 > CAYRXM01. The sequence continues at coordinate 8,581 of CAYVBK010000003.1, read as the reverse complement.
AAATGACTCGGTGGTGAGCGTCACTACTTCAAAGGTCTGGATGCCGGTGACCAACTCTGAGCCGGCGTTGCGGCGGGTGTCAAAGCGCACATAGTCGGGCAGGATGCCGGTAGTGGGCTTGACTCCCAACGTCAGGTGCGCTTCGGGGATGGTGGGGTCGTCAGCGGTGAGGATGACTTCGCCAAACACCCATGCGCTGGCGGGCAGGCTGCCCACGTCGGCGGTGATGACAATGGTCTGCTCGCCATAAGCCGGCAGGGTAAACGTGACCGGGCTGGCATTGATGGTCAGGCCAGCTGTGCCGGTAAAGGTGGCCGTCCAGATCACGCTGGCGTTGACGGTGCTGGACACGGTGCGCGTCCAGGTGCAGGTGCCCAGGCAGCGGTCGTTGGCCATACTGGCCAGGTTGAGGGTCTTGGGATCGCCGCCGTTGGCGGGGTCGGCATTGGTATAGTTGGTGATGGTTTCATCCAACACCAGGCCGGCCAGGGCTGCTTTGCTCAGGTCTACGCGCCCCGATCCACGGTCGTGTGGGTCGGCCTCGGTGGTGCCGTCTTCTTTGTAAATCTCTTCGCGGTAGGCCGTGGTCATCAACGCCGATTGTACCTCGGCGGGCGACCAGGTGGGGTGCAGGGCCATCAGCAGGGCGGCAGCGCCGGCATGATGCGGGCTGGCCATCGAGGTGCCGCCGTAAAAGTCAAAGCCGGCCTGGCTCTGGACTGCGGCCAGCACATCTACGCCGGGGGCGATGATGTCGGGCTTGATCAGGCCTGGCACGGTAGACCAGCCGCGCGAGCTGAAATCGGCCATAATGTCGGCCAGGGCGGGGTCTTGTACTAACTCAAAGCCGCCGATGGTGGCGGTATGGACAGTGCCACTGGCCAGCCAGGCTTTGAGGATAACGCCGTCGTTGTAGGTGATGTGTACGGCGGGCAAAAAGTGCGAGTCGCCGGTCAGGGCGTTGCCGTTGGCAGAGTCGTTGGCCAGAACATAGCCGCCTGCGCCGCCGGCCAGGACGTTTTGGCCTTTGGCCACGCGGCCTGCAGTGCCGCGGTCGCAGACGACGATTTCGCCATTGGTCCATGTGCCGGCCGGGAAGGGGTTCAGGCACAGGGCATCATTGGGGATGGTGCTGGTATAGTTGCCGGCATAGACGATGCGCGCCGGGCCATAGCCGGCGGTAAAGCCCTTGCCGGTCATGTCGGCGGGGGGCGTGCCGTCGCCAGCCATATCAATCAACGAGTTGATATAGGTGCGGTTGTGGGTCGAGGCACCGGTGTTGGACACCCATGGCTCGTTGTGGCCGACGGTGTTGGCGGCGGGGCCTTCGTTGCCAGCCGAAGCGGCCACATAGATGCCCGCCGCGCGGCAGGACTTGAAGGCCAGCGAGGTGGTGTCGGACCAGGGGGCCTCGCCGCCGCCGATGGAAAAGTTGATCACATCCACCACGCCGTCGGCTATGGCCTGGTCGGCGGCAGCGGTGGTGGCGGTGTTGGGGCAGCTACCACGCCCGTCCGAAGTGGTATAGCAGGCATCATAGGCGATGATCTGAGCATGCGGGGCCACGCCCGAGATGATGCGCTGGGTGGAGGTGGTGGGCGCAGCGACGGTGGCCGTGATGGTGTTGCCGGCTACGGTGCTGGCCGTGTGTGAGCCGTGCCCGTTGTCATCGCGCGGCGCATCGGGGTCGGCGGTGCTGTTTTGCATGTCATACGCGCCGATCAGCTTGTCATTGCAGGGAAAGGTGGGGTCGTAATCGGGCGATGACGAATTGCACACGCCAAAGAACTTGGCCGGGGCGGGATGATCATACCCATCTACCGGGCCGGGGTCTATGAACGAAGGATGCCCCTGGTAGGTTTTGCCCAGGTAGGTGGTGGGGCTGATCACGTTGATGCCGGTGTCAATGATGCCCACCACGATGCCTTCGCCCTTGGTGGCCGTGCCGGTGGTAGAACCGTCCCAGATGCCGCCCGCGCCAATCCAGACGGGGCCGACATCGGTGTCCAGCGGCAGGTCGCGCTCGCGTTCTACCAGATAGACCTCTGGCAGTTGGGCGATCTTGGCTGCTTCTGCGGGGGTCAGGGTCAGCACCAGGCCGTTCACGGCGTGCTGGAAGCGGTACGAGACAACCAGCGTGCGGTCAAGGGTGGTTTCCAGCGCAGAGACGAACTGGGCTTGCTTGCCCTCCAGATACCGGACATAGGCCAGGCTGGCCGCGCTGTTGACATTGAGCTTGTTGCCGCCGATGGCTTCGACGCTGGTGGGGGCCAGGCCGGGGATGCCGCCCTTGTACTCGGCCAGAGCCGGCTCTTGCAGCAAGACGATATAGCGGGCCAGGCCGGTGGCATTTTTCACTTCACCGACGACCTGCCCTTTGGTGGATGTGGGGCGTACAACGGTGATGCTGTTGGGGTCAACCGCCTCAAGCTGCGCTGTGTCAAAGCGCGTTTTGCGAGGGGCAGTGGGCTGCGGGTCATCGCCGGTCTGCTGAAGCAGGTCGGCGGCAATGTCTTCGACGGTGTTGGGTTCGGGGGCTGCCTGTGTGGGGATGACAAACAATCCCATCAGCAGGGTTATCACGGTGAGGACATTGAAAAACTTGCGTATCTTGATCATTCTGGCTCCTTTCGCAAAAGAGATAATAAATAGAAATCAGAACGAGTGGTTTTTAGGGGACCTCCTTTCTAAATAAAGATGATGAACCAATGCCTGGTGAGGGGAAAGGTGTACGGTGGTCGAACAAAGCAGAGTGCAGGCAATTCCCCCCGGACAAGGATATGGCTTGTGGCCTGCCTGAATGTGGCGACAGGATGAGGTAAATCAAGCAGAATTATTCTATCACACAGTAGAGTGCATGTCAATTTTTTGTAAATCGGTAGGGGCAGGGCTTGTCCCTGCCCTTGTGTCGCTCGGCGACTCCTCGATGGGCATTTTTATGCCTGGTGGTGTGCGGGAATCACAAATGATAACTATTTGTATATCAACGGCATATAAAAGATAAACAGAGTGTTCGAGATGGCCTGCGCAGCCTGGATGCGTCCCCAGCCGGTGTACATGTCCCAGCCAGGCTGCTCAATGTCGCGGGCGGTGGTGGCAAGGGTTTGGATGACCTGGGTGTTGGTATAAGTGGGGTGCATTGAGCGGATCAGGGCGGCCAGGCCGGCCGCGTGCGGTGCAGCCATGCTGGTGCCGGTCTTGGTGCAATAACTGCCGCCGATGCAGGTGCTGTAGATGCCCTCGCCGGGTGCGGCTAGGTCTACCTCGGGGCCATAGCACGAGGAACTGATGCGTTGATCGGCGGGGTTGGTGGCGGCGACGGCCAGGGCGTGAGGGGATGCCGCCGGGTACAAGACCTTGCCGGCGGCGCAGGCGTTGAAATTTCCGGCGGCGGCTACCACCAACACGTCGTGTGCATCGGCATATTCGACCGCGTCCTCCATGATGGCGCTGTTGGTGGGGCCGCCCAGGCTGAGGTTGATCACGCGGACACCGTTGTCGGTGGCATAAACGATGGCCTGAGCCACATCGGCAAATGTGCCGCTGCCGTTGCTGTCTTGCAGCACTTTGAGGATCATCAGCGGGCAGTTCCAGGCGATGCCGGCCACGCCGAGGCCGTTGTGACCCCGCGCCGCCACAATGCCGGCCACGTGGGTGCCGTGTCCATAGCCGTCTTGCAGGTTGTTGCTTTGATCGGTGCCCAAAAACCGCCAGCCGTGTATGTCGTCTACATAGCCGTTGTCGTCGTCGTCCAGGCCGTTGCTGGCAATCTCACCAGGATTGACCCATACCTGGCCGCTCAGGTCGGGGTGGGCCATGTCCATGCCGCTGTCTATGACGGCCACCACCACCTGAGTGATGCCGGCGGTGACATCCCAAACGGCGGGCATACCGATGAGTGCAGGTGCCCACTGCGCGCTCCAGCCAGGGTCATTGGGCGTCAGGGCGGCGGTGACCTCCAGGTTGGGTTCGACAACCAGCACATCGGGGTGGCGGCTCAGCTCGGCCTGGATGCGTTCGCTCAGGTTGGCCGGCGTTGCCAGGCGCACCCAGCCCGGCACCGATAATGGCTGCATGGCAAACGGGAGATGGGCCGTTCCGGGGCGCAGTTTGACCAGTAACTCGATGGCCGGGGGTGCGGCGATGTTGCGGCGGCCCGGCCAGAGCAGCAACAGGCTCAGCAGCACACCGATCGCGACCCGCCTGAATGTGTTGCTGTGGATGAACCCAGGCGGGGCTTGCTTGATTAAACATACCTGTTGTGATACAATCATCATATCTCTTTTGTTCAGGCAGCAATCAGGGGGAACCAGCATGGTAGACTCGCATTTTCAAGATGGCTTGGCACAAGATGCGCCCTTGTATGAACAGTGCATTTCTTTGCAGCAACAGGTAGAACGGCTGCGCGTTTTCCAGCAAGTCAGCCAGGATTTGGCCTGGGAGTTGGACCTGGACCGCTTGCTGCGCAATATTTTGAGCGCGGCGGTGCAGGTGGCGCAGGCGACGGCCGGCTCGCTGCTTTTGTTGGACCCGCTCACCGACGAGCTGGTGTTTACCGTGATCGAGGGCGGTGGCGGCGAAAAGCTGCTCAATACACGCATGTCGCGTCATCAGGGCATTGCCGGTTGGGTGCTAAACCATCAACAGGCGGTCATTGTAGACGATACGCTCCAAGATCAACGATATTATCCTGAAATCGGGGCCAGTGTCAACTTTCAAACCACTTCGATGATCACCGCGCCCATGATCGCCCGCGGCGAGGCCATCGGGGTATTGCAGGTGTTGAACAAGGTGGGCGGAGAGTGTTTCGATCAGGCCGACAAAGAGTTGCTCCAGGCTTTTGCCGCTCAGTCGGCGACGGCTATTCGCAATGCCCAGTTGTATCAGCAGGTGCGCGATGAGCGTGACCGTATCATGTTGGTGGAAGAAGAAGCGCGCCGCCGCCTGGCCCGCGAGTTGCACGACGGCCCCACGCAGGTGGTGGCGGCCATCATTATGAATTTGGGCTTTGTGCGCAAGTTGCTAGAGCGCGAGCCGACCAAAGTGGACAGCGAGTTGGTCGAGGTGTCCAGCCTGGCGCAGCGGGCCATGCATCAGTTGCGCACTATGCTCTTTGACCTGCGTCCGGTGATCCTGGAAACCAAGGGCCTGCTGGCCGCGTTGGAGGCCTATGTCACCCGCTTGAATGAGACCGAAGATTTCACTGTCCAATTGATGGTGCAAGGCGATGTGCTGCGTTTGAGCTGGCAGGCCGAATCGGCCATTTTTGCGGTGGTGCAAGAGGCCATCGGCAATGCCAAAAAGCACGCTCAGGCCAGGCATATGTGGGTCACTCTGACCTGCGATCAAGAGGTGTTGGATGTGAGTGTGCGCGATGACGGGCAGGGTTTTGACACCAGCACCGCTCTGTCCCGCTCGGCGGCGCAGGGCAGCCTGGGCATGACCAATATGCGCGAGCGGGCCGAAATGCTGCGGGGCAAGCTGTCTCTGTTTTCTCAGTCTGGTCAAGGCGCCACAGTGCGTCTGGTGGTGCCGATCAAACCTAATTTATAAAAGGAGAAGTGTATGAACAAATGGATCAGTGTCGGTTCCGAAGACATGTTGAAAAGCGGCACGATGCAAGAAATCAAAGCCGAAGGGCAGACGGTGCTGCTGGTGCGGGTGGGCAAGACTTATTATGCCCTTCAACCGCGCTGTCCACACCTGAAAGCGCGGCTGGTCAAAGGCACACTTAAAGAGCGGGTGCTGGTTTGCCCGGCGCACGGCTCGACTTTTGACGTGACTACCGGCCGCAACAAAGAGTGGGTGGAAAAGCTGCCCGGTGTGTTAAAAGGTGTGGCCAATGCTCTTTCCAAACCCAAAAATTTGACCACTTATCCGGCCAAGGTGGATGGCGGGCAGGTGTGGGTGCGTGTGGAGGTTCAAGAGCCGTAGAGGCGGGTATAGTAGAGACGCAAGATATTGCGTCTCTACCGGATGCCTTGATAAATGGCGGCCATCCGCATAGATTCCTGGGCGATCTCGCGGCGCAGCGACGGCGGAGCCAGCACCTCGACCTCGGCGCCCCAACTGCGGATCCAGGGATGCATTTCTTTGGGCTCCGAAACGTGCACGGTGAGCAGGCAGCCGCCGTCCTGGAGATCGTCAATGTCTTGCGAAGGGTGCCACACCGACTCTTTGACCCGTGCGGCCACAGTCGGCGAGAATTGTAAAATCACCTCCACCTGTTCTTCGCCGTGCATAATGCCCCAACTGGTTTCCAGGTATTGGTTGGGGTCAAAATCGGGCGGGATGCGGTAGGTTTCATCGAGCATTTGCGCCCGTTCCAGGCGTTCCAGCTTGAAGGTGCGCATTTCGCCACTCCAGTCGTCCAGGCCGATGGCATAGCAGGCATAGCCGGCCCCCGACGGTTCGATGAAATAGGTGGAAAAATCGCGCTGACGCACCTGCCCACTGCGCGGTGAGTGGTACCACAGGCGCACCTTGCGCTGCAACGACCAGGCCAGGGTGATTGCTTCTAACACCTGGATATAAGGATCGTTCAGCGGGCGACGGCGCACCCAGGCGGCGGTTTGGGCAATGTGTCCGCTGATCGGTTCGGGCAGTGAGGTGGCCAGCTTGTCCAGGGCTGTAACCACGTGAGGGTTGTGTTCGTCGGAATGGCGGGCCAGCAGACGGGCGGCCATGTACAGGGCCACGGCTTCGTTGAAATTGAGGCGCACGGTGGTCAGGTATTGGGTACGTTCGATGCCAAAGCGGCCTTCATCCTGCCAGATCGGCACGCCGCCCGCACTGAGCAGGTCTATGTCGCGATAGATGGTGCGCCGGTTGACCCCGCACAGGTCGGCGATCTCGGATGCGGTCATCCCTTCGTTGGACAGGAACAACATGCGCTCGATGGCGCGTAGACGTTCAGAGCGATTGAGCATGCGGCTCATTTTATTTCCCTCATTTCCGGGATGGGTGGGTGGCGATGAAACAGGCTCTCAAAATCAATGTGATTATAACTCAAAAAAACCTGTCAGTCGAATCAAGAGGTAGGAACGATGGCGCAATTACCGAACGGAAAACCATTGCCGGGCAAATTGTTTGTGGTGGAGGGCATTGACGGCTCGGGTAAAAGCACACAACTCGATCTGTTGCGCAAATGGCTGATCGGCGAGGGATATTGTGTGGCTTTTAGCGAGTGGAACTCGTCGCAGGTGGTGGGAGCAACCACGCGGCGGGGCAAAAAAAAGAAGCTGTTGTCGCCGACCACGTTCAGTCTGATCCACGCGGCCGACTTTGCCGACCGGATGGAGCGACAGATGCTGCCTGCGCTCAAGGCCGGGGCCATTGTGCTGGCCGACCGTTACATCTATACCGCGTTTGCCCGCGATGTGGCGCGCGGCGTGGATGCGCAGTGGGTGCGGGGAAATTATGCTTTTGCCGTGCGCCCGACGGTGGCCCTTTATTTTCGCGTGCCGCTGGACGAGTCGTTGAATCGCATCATGCACGGGCGGCCGGAACTCAAGTATTACGAGGCCGGTCTGGATGTGGGCCTCAGCCGCGACCCGTATGAGAGCTTTGCCTTGTTTCAGCAGCGCATTTTGCAAGAGTATGACAAAATCGTAGATGAATTTGGTTTGACGGTGGTGGATGCCACACTGCCGCTGACCGGGCAGCAAGAACTGGTGCGCGAGATCGTGGCTCCACACCTCAAAGGCGCACTCAAGGCCGAGCGCAGCGCGTGGCGCGAGGTGCTGACCACCGAGCATCTGTATGGGCGTTATTTGCGTGAGATCGGCACTGAAAGAGAGGCCGTATCATGACACAGGTGAAATTTTATGGACAGGGATTGCCCGGTTTCAAGCATCAAGAACTGCCCGGTCGCCTGATCGTGATCGAAGGCACCGATGGGGTGGGGCGTTCGACACAGGTAGCATTGTTGCGCGAGTGGCTGGAGGCCGAAGGGTATGCTGTTGCTTCCAGCGGCCTCAAGCGTTCCATGCTGGCTGGCAAAGGGCTGGAGCTGGCTCAGGAAGGCAATGTGCTGGGGGCGATGACCAACTGTCTGTTCTATGCCACCGATCTGGCCGACCGCCTGGAGCGGGAGATCATTCCGGCCTTGCGGGCCGGCTTTGTGGTGATCACCGACCGGTACATTTATTCGATCATCTGCCGTGCCCTGGTGCGAGGGTTGGGGCGCAAGTGGGTCTATAACGTGTTTGGCTTTGCCCTGGTGCCCGACAAGATTTTTTACCTGCGCACCGACATCAATCATCTGATCCCGCGCGTGCTGAATGCGCGCGGGTTCAACTATTGGGAATCGGGCATGGACTTTATGCGCCCGGGCGACTATTACGAAAATTATGTGCAGTATCAGGGGCGGGTGATGAGTCGGTTTGACACGCTGGCGCGCGAGTTTGATTTTCAGATTGTAGACGCCACTCGCAATGTCCACGACATTTTTAGTGACCTTAGCAGCAGCATCAAAAAGCTGATCAAAGGGATGAAGCCGGCTTCGCCGGCCATGTCGGAAAAATAGCCTCTAGCAGCCTGTCGGAGAACCTGGATGAGGGGGAATCCCCAACTTGTTGGG
>CAYVBK010000002.1:8405-199719 GCA_964449465.1 uncultured Anaerolineae bacterium | reverse complement strand
CATAGCTTTTTATGTCAAGGGGCCAGCCCCTTGACATACCCCGTCGGGGGTGCTTTGACCCCCGAACCCCCCGAAAATCGGGGTGTTTTCTGTCGTCGCAGACCAGGCAAGGGCCATAGCTAACATCAGAACGACTTGGGCCTGGTTTTCAGCCCCTGCCGACAGAATGTGGGCGGCTTTTGGGGGGCGTAACAGTGAAATGGGCATCAGTCCTTTTTCAGATGGCAGCTCATAAAGCATCGTTTTTAATCTAAAAGATTTTTATATGTCCATCAAAAATGAACGAACCAAAAGCACCTAGTCTTGGAATCTTGTTATCAAATTACCAAAGGAAACCATCATGATTCAGGCCATTTTGTTTGATATGGGTGGCACGTTGATCGAATTCAACCCCGATCAACTGCCCTGGTTGGAATGGGAACGCGCCGGCGTCCGGGCGGTGGGGGCGTTCCTGGGGCAGCGCCACACATTTTCGCTCGATCTGTTCGCCCGCACGGTGATGGATGCTTTGCCACAGCGCTGGCAACAGGCAGCACAAGGTCGCCGCAACCTCACTTTGCAAGACCTGCTCGATGAGGCCTGTCAGGTCTGCGGCATTGCGCCGTCGGCCGACGAAATGGAGCAGGCCATCGCCCACTATATCGCTCCGCTGGACCGGCGCGTTTACGCTTATCCCGATGCCGGGGAAACGCTGCGTTCGCTGCGTCGTATGGGGATCGTCCTGGCCCTGGTTTCGAATACCATGTGGCCGGGCCAATATCACCAGAGCGAATTGCAGCGGTTTGGCCTGCTGCCTCACCTGGATTATCTCATCTTTTCTGGCGATGTGGGACTGTGGAAGCCGCAAACCGCCATCTATGAGCTGGCTCTGGCCCGATTGAATGTGTCGGCGGGCGAGGCCTTGTTTGTCGGCGATATGCCCGAACACGACCTGGTGGGGGCCCACGCGGTGGGCATGCGCACAGTGTTCAAACGCAGCCCGGCCTTTGCTCTCAATGGCTTCAAACCCGATGTGGAAATCGGTTCATTGCACGAGTTGATCGCGGTGGTGAACAGATTGAATGGTCTTGAGTAAGGAGGATGTTTGTGCCGGATTGTAACCCGGATTGTAACCCGGATCGTAGCCTGGATCGTGGTTCCGGTCGTGACCTGGAAACGGTTGTGTCTTCGGCCATGCGCAGCGTGACCATCTCGCGTGGCCGGCCGCTGACTCTTATCGGCGAACGAATCAACCCCACCGGCCGCCCGCGCCTGATGGCCTCTTTGCAGGCCGGCGAGATGGATGTGGTGTGCCGTGACGCCCTGGCGCAGGTGGATGCGGGTGCCGCCATCCTCGATGTCAATGCCGGCGTACCGGGCGCCGATGAGCCAACGCTGATCGTGCGCATGATCGAGGCCATCGGCGCAGTGACCGACGTCCCGCTGTGCATAGATAGCCCCAACCCGGCCACATTGGAGGCGGCATTGCGCGCCTATCAGGGCAAAGCGTTGGTCAATTCGGTCAACGGCGAAGAAAGATCGCTCGGTCGTGTCTTGCCGCTGGTGGCCGAACATTATGCCGCCGTGATCGGCCTGGTGATGGACGACGACGGCATCCCCGTCACCGCTCAAGAGCGGTTGCGCGTGGCCGACAAGATCGTCCGGCGAGCCGAAAAACTGGGCATCCCTCGCTGCGACGTGATTCTGGACCCGCTCACCCTGACCATCGGCGCCGACCCGCAGGCGGCCCGCGTGACTCTGGCGGCTTGCCGTCTCATCGCCGACGAACTGGGCGTCAATGTCACCCTGGGGGCCAGCAATGTCTCGCACGGTCTGCCGCGCCGCGAGGCCATCAATGCTGCTTTTCTGGCGATGGCTGCCGCTCACGGCCTGACCTGCCCCATCACCAACCCGCTCGATCCGGCGGTGCGCGATGCGGTGATGGCTGCAAATCTGCTGCTGGGACACGATGAATGGGCCGCCGGCTGGATCGGCTATTATCGGAGTCAATTCAACAAATGAGCCAACGGCGATGCACACTCATCTGGTAGGCGGCTTTTTGGGCAGCGGCAAAACCACGGCCATCGTCAGCGCGTGCAAGCACTTGCTGGCGCAGGGTCGGCGCGTCGGGGTGATCACCAACGATCAGGGCAAATACCTGGTAGACACGGCCTTTTTTCGCCTGGCCGATGTACCGGCCGTGCAGGTGGGCGGCGGCTGCTTTTGCTGCCGCTACGACGAACTCGGCACCCAGCTCAGCCTGATCCACCTGACTCTTCAGCCCGACGTGGTGTTTGTCGAGTCGGTCGGCTCGTGCGCCAATGTGGCTACCTCGGTGATTCAGCCTTTGCTCAAGTTGCAAGAGAGTGGCAGTGCCGCCCTGACCAGTTTTTCGGTGTTTGCCGACGCTCGCTTGCTGCACCGTCGGCTGCTGGGCCTGCCGATGCCGTTTAGCGAACACGTGATGTATTTGTTCGATCAGCAAATTCGGGAGGCCGGGCTGCTGGTGATCAACAAGAGCGATCTGCTGCGGCCCGAACAGCGAGACGAGGTGCTGTGCCTGGCGCGAATCCATTGTGCCGCCCCATATCTCCGCCTGCAAAGCTCGCTCGATCTGGTTGATGTGTGCGGCTGGGTTGAGCAGATCGAACAGGGGCAACTGGCCTGGCTGTCTGCATCGCCCGATTTCGACCATGACCGATACGGTGACGGCGAGTCCAGGCTGGCCTGGCTGGATCAAGAGGTGACGTGGCATGTTCAGGAAGGCGAGGGGCGGCGGGTGGTGCTGTTGCTCATAGATGCCCTGCTCGGCGATATTCGGCGGCGGCAACTCCCCATCGGCCATCTCAAATTTTTGGTGCAGGGGAGCGATGCGCAGGTCAAGATCAGTTTTTCCACACTGGATCAGGCCGACTGGCAAGAGTTGCTGCCGTCGCTAAACGGTCGTCGGGTGCAAGTGCTGATCAACGCCCGCATCGAGACCGACCCCGATACCCTGCGTCACATGGCGCGGCAGGCCATTGATCAGACTGCCGCTCGCGCCGGAGCGACTTGCGAGGAATCGGCGGTGACTTGTTTTCGTCCAAACATAGAGCATCATCAATAACCTGATTGGATTGCTATTTCTCCAACATCTCGCGCACCTGACGGGCCAGCGCCAGCGGCGTGAATGGCTTTTGCATAAACATGACTCCTTCTTCCAGCATGCCGTGATGCACAATGGTGCTATCGGTATACCCCGACATGAACAAGACCCTAGTAGTCGGCCGCGTTTGCTTGAGGTGTTCGGCCAGATCGCGTCCGCTCAAGCCGCCGGGCATAACCACATCGGTGATTAGCAGGTCAATGGACGCCGCATACTCGTCGCACAATCGAATGGCCTGAACCGCATCTGCGGCGATCAGCACCTTGTAGCCGCTGCGCTGTAACACCCGCTGCGCCAGGTCGCGCACTAGGTCTTCATCCTCCACGATCAAAATCGTCTCGGCGCCGCGCGGTAGCGCTACGACCGGCTCGCCATTCATTTGCGACGGAGCCTCGACCGCCACGCGCGGCAGGTAAATTTTGAAAGTGCTGCCCCGGCCGACCTCGCTGTACACAAAAATGTGTCCGCGACTCTGCTTGACAATGCCATGCACGGTGGCCAGCCCTAGCCCGGTGCCACGACCGAACTCTTTGGTGGTGAAAAACGGTTCAAACAATCGCTGCTGCACAAACTTGTCCATGCCAATGCCCGTGTCGCTGACCGCCAGCATCACAAAAGGGCCCGGCTCGACATCAAGGTGGTTGATCTGATAGTCGGCATCCAACTCGGCGTTGGCCGTTTCCATGGTCAGTCGTCCACCCTGTGGCATGGCATCGCGAGCATTCACCGCCAGGTTCATGATCACCTGCTGAATCTGGCCGGGGTCGGCTTCGATCATGCCCAAAACCGGGGCCGGCCGGATGACCAGTTCAATGTCTTCGCCGATCAGCCGACGCAGCATGTTTTCCATATCGGCAATGATCGAGTTCAAGCTGAGCAGTTTGGGCCGCAGAATCTGCTTGCGCCCAAACGCCAATAATTGACGGGTCAGATCGGCGGCGCGGTGTGCGGCCTTTTTGATCTCGTTCAGGTCGGCGCGGGCCGAGTCGCTGCCGGCCCATCCGGCCGCATCACCCAACAGCATATCGGTATAGCCGATGATGGCAGTGAGCAGGTTATTGAAATCGTGCGCTACCCCACCGGCCAGCCGCCCCACAGCCTCCATCTTTTGTGCTTGCACCAGTTGTTCTTCGAGTTTTTTGCGCTGTGCCAGCTCTTGCTGTACCGCCTCGTACAACCGCGCACTCTCGACGGCCGCGGCCACCTGATCGGCGATGGTAGACAAGAGCAGCTGATCCTCTTCGCCATAGACATTGGGGCGGTAGGCCTGCACACAGATTACCCCAATGACGGCGTTGCTTTCGGCCTCTTGACGTTTGCTGATTCGCATCGGCACACCCAACCACGAGTCGGCCTGCTTCATCGAACCCCACAGGTCGGAAACTGGCAGACGATCCCGCTCTTCAGACAAATGACGCACCAGCAAAGGCCGCCCATTTTGCACCACCCACGAAGTCAGGCTTTGCCCCAACAATTGACATTCTGGCGGCGACAAGACCCCCTGGTCAATTTGAAAGCGAAAATCCAGCATGTTTTGTTCTGCATCGTACAAGGCGATAAAAAAGGCGTCGGGCTTGAAAATGGGGTGCAGGTCGCGATACACAGCCTGCATCAGGTCGTCCAGGTTTAGCACGGCCCCCACCGTGCGCCCAATGCGGTTGACCAGAGCCAGCCGCTCGGCGCGGCGATGTGCCTGTTCGTATAGACGAGCATTCTCGATGGTAATGGCCAATTGATCGGCGATGGTTTGCAGAGTAAACAGATCGAGCTGTGAAAAGGCGCCCAACTGCGCGCTTTGGGCGTCCAGCACACCGATCACCTGTCCCTTGAATTTGAGCGGCACGGCCAGCTCGGCGCGCGTCTCGATGCCTTCATCCAACCCCAGATAGTGGCTGTCCTGGCTGACATCGTTCACCAGCAGCGGCTCGCCGTGCGCGGCTACCCAGCCGGTGATGCCCTGTTCGCCGATGCGTAGCCGCGTCTGTCCTTCCAACAACCACATCGCCGGCAGCGTCGCCGCTTGCAGCACCAGATCGTCCCCTTGAACGAGCAAAATGACCACCACATAATAGTTAAAGGTGTATCCGATCAGGTTGACCGCCTGGCGGATCAAATCGTTCACATCTAGCAAGGCAATGGTTCGTTGGCCGATCTGCGAAACCAGTTCCAGGCGCAGCATGCGTTCCTGGATAGTCTGCTCGGCCTGCCGATGCTCGGTGATGTCCTGGATGGTGCCTTCCAGATACAAAGGTCGCCTGTTCCCGTTATACACAATGTGGGCATTGAGCAACAGCCAGATCGCCTGCCCGTCGCTCCGTCGCGATTGGAACTCGAACCCGCTCACATGGCCCTGCTCGGCCAGCAGCCGCCGTACGTGCGCTTCGTCGTCGGGGCGCACAAAATTCAGCCAGATCGGCGCCCGATATTTGTTTTTGAGATCGTCTAGCGAGGTCGCGACCAGTAATCGCAGCATGGCCGGGTTGGCGTTCAGCATTTCGCCGCGCAGCGAGATTTGAAAGATACCCTCGGTAGCATTTTCAAAGATCGAACGAAACTGCTGTTCGGTCTGCCGCACCTGTTCCAACAGTTCGACATTGCGAATGGCCAGCCCGGCATAGCCGGAAAACAGTCGCAGTGCCTCGACCTGTTCCTCCTCAATAATTCGCCCGCTGATCAGATTGTCGGTGCACAGCACAGCCACCGGGCGATCCCCTACCCAGGCGGCAGTCATTACATGCTGTCTGACGCCGGCCATAATGTGGTCGGCTCCCCAGAGTTCGGTTGCATGAAAAGTGGCCTCATAATCTTGGGTAAAAATCACGCCATCGGGTTTGTGCAGCAGCATCTCAAAGGTTTCGTTGGTGCCATGAAAATCACTCTCATCCTGCATTTGTCCGCGGCGGTCGGTGCCAGATGTGCCGTAAAAAATCTTGTTCTCTGCATCATAGACAAACAGAGCGACGCGATCAAAGCGCAGCCCCTCGCGGACGGCCTGATAGATGCGCGCCAAGCATTCTTGTCGGTCGGTGATCTGGGTGATTTGTTTGCTCAGGTTCAGCACACGGGTCAGCCATTCGCGTCGCCGCTGCGCCCGCGCCTCGGCCTGTTCGCGCTCTTTGATCTCTACCTGAAGTTGCGCCGTGCGTTGCGCCACCAGCGATTCGACGCGGCTGTAGGCCTGCGACAGGGCCTCTCCGGCCAGATGGTACTGCTCCAACAAAAAGGTGTTCTTGAGCGCGCCGCTGATCTGGCTGCGTAAAATCTCATAGATCGCGCCTTCCAGAGGCCCGGCCTGAAGCAACACAAAACCCAACTGCTCGTTGCGCACATGCAACGGCTCGATCACCAGGGCAAAAGGGGGTG
Organism: uncultured Anaerolineae bacterium; assembly: GCA_964449465.1. Taxonomy (GTDB): domain Bacteria; phylum Chloroflexota; class Anaerolineae; order JAFGEY01; family JAFGEY01; genus CAYRXM01. The sequence continues at coordinate 193,232 of CAYVBK010000002.1, read as the reverse complement.
GGGGCAGCCAGCGCGACGACGGCAGGAGCAGCCGCGACAGAAATGGTTGTTCTTGCAGTTCGAGCGGCGGCCGTTTTCCTTTGACACCGGCCAGCATCAATTTTGACCAGAGGGTGGGAAACTGTGTATTGGGATCGCCTGGCGGGTCGTATAAAGCCAGATAAAACGAGTCAATGCCTATGGCAGGCAGATGCTCTACCAGCGCATCCCACAGCGCAGATTGATCGAGCGAGGCCATCAAGGCCTGACTCGCCTGGTACAGAGCCACCTCATGTCGTCGCTGTTGTACGTGACGCCAGGCCGCAGCACGCCCCGACATTTCGGCAAGTATCGCCTGCGCCCGGTGCAGCCCATCCTCAACCCGGCGCATTATAGCCACATCGCTGCCCGCCCAGGCCAGCGCCACCCGGCGCAACGACGACAAGACATGCTGCCAGGCCATACCCTCGCGTTCATCCATCTGCTGCGCTTCCAGGCGGGCCAGCCACGACAAAAAATGCTCAAACGGCGCCACCGACCAGGTGGCTGCCTGCGCGGTGTCCCAGTCGTCCAGAAACGCCTCGCTCATCTGCAAAATCTGGTCGGGTGAAATGCGCTCAATGTCGTGCAGCATGCTCTGCCGCAGCCGGTCTGCCAACTCGCGGCGACGCTCCACCGGTGTCGCTGGCAAAGGCAGATCGATCAGCTCATCCGCCGGCTCGGCCGCCGCCACACAGCCGCAAGATTGGCGCACCACCATCCGGGTGGGCAACTGCGTTTGCTCTGGCACTGTGCCGCCATCGAGCATGGTCAGCAGCAGGCGGGCAGCCTGTCGGCCCAATTCGGCAATGGGCTGTCGCACTGTCGTCAGCGGCGGAGATAAAAACTCGACCGCTGCGGTATCATCAAAACCAACCAGGGCCACCTGCTCTGGCACTGCAATGCCGCGCTCTCGGAGCAACTGCATGGCATGATAGGCCATGCTGTCATTGGCCGTCACCAGTGCATCCAATGTCACCTTGCGTTCGTCCAGCAGCAGACGAATGGCCGGTCCGGCCGATTCAAAGTCGCCCGGCGCCACCAGGTCGGGGTCAAAAGCCAGCCCATGTGCTGTCAGGGCGTCGCGATAAGCTGCATAGCGCGATTCGGCTTCGGGGTGTCCTTCAGGGCCGCGAATAAAGGCAATGCGACGGCGACCATGTTGCTCGATCAGGTGATCCATCACCTGCCGTATGCCCCAGGCATTGTCTACCACCACGCTGGGGATGCCGGGCAATGCCATGCCGATGCTGATCATCGGCAAAGGCGCATACCGCCGACAAAACTCGACCATGTCCGGCACATTGGATGCAGTCCCGACCGAGCTTGTCACCACGATCAGGCCGTCCAGGTTGGATGGCCCGGCCAGGTCGTACGCCACATTGCGCGTCCGTTCAAGATCAGAGTCGGCGCGCCAGATGCCGCCCTCAAAGCATAGCAGGTTGACCCCGTGCTGTCGCACCGTCTCCCACACCGCCTGCCAGATGGGGGTCTGATAGGCCTCTTCTAATCTGGAGACAAGTAACCCGATTGTTCGATTATTTTTCACATTAACATCCATATAATTATATAGATAATGCTTTTTGAATCGCCGCTTCCAGCACATTCAAATGAAACGGCTTGTGTACAAAGTCCACTGCGCCGGCGTCGAGCAACGACTGCGCCGTCTCGTCCAGGTCATAACCGCTGCACAAAATCACCTTGATGTGAGGGCGCAATTGCAACAGCAGCGGAAAAGTTTCGGCCCCACCCATCACCGCCATGCCCAGATCCAAAATAGCCAGGTGAACGGGATCGGGAAACGAGCGCGCCACATCCAAAGCCTCCTGGCCGTTGTGGGCTAGTAGCAATTGATGCCCCATCCGCTCCAGAGCGCGCCGCAAAACGTGCATCACCACGGGGTCATCTTCGATCACCAGAATGGTGCGCGGCGAATCGGACGCCTGGGGCAAGGCGACATCGATTGGCAATATCGCCGGGGGCGGCGTCTGAATCTGCACTGCCGGCAGATACACATAGAACACGGCGCCTCCGCCGCTGACATTTTCGGCGATCACCCCGCCGCCATGATGGGTGACAATTCCGTACACTACCGCCAGCCCCATGCCCCGTCCTTGAAATTTGGTGGTGACAAAAGGCTCAAAGATATGCGGCAAAATGTGCGGTGCAATGCCGCTGCCGTTGTCTCGCACTGATATGCACACATATTGGCCCGGCCGCAGGTCGCTGTGTCGAAGTGACATGGTTTCATCTATCTGCACATTCACCGTCTTGATCTCAATTTGCCCTTGTTCGGCAATGGACTCGACGGCATTGGTGACCAGATTGAGGATCACCTGACTCATCTGCGTCGGGTCGGCCTCTACATCCCACAGGTTGGCGGCCAGATCAAACTCGACCTCGATCCGCTCAGGCAACGAGCTCTGATGAATGTGAAACACACGGCGGAGCACGTCATTCAAACACAACTCTTGCGCCTGATACCGTCCGCCGCGTGCAAAAGCCACCATCTGCTGTGCCAGGTCGCCGGTTTGTCGCGCTGAATCGAAAATAGTGTTCAGCATCTCTTGAATATCCTGGCTTTGTATCTGACGCTCTTGTGGCGTCAGGCCAGGCCGGGCGTATTCGTTCAAAGCCTCACGCAGCAATTCGGCATAGCCCAGCACTCCCACCATCAAATTGTTGACCTTGTGTGCCACTCCGCCGGCCAGGGTGGCCGCCGTCTCCATGCGCGAGCTGTTGAGCAGAGCCGTCTCGGCGCGCTTGAGGTCGGTGATCTCGCGCCCCACACCCACAATGCCCACCACCGCGCCCTGGGCGTTGCGCAGCGGCGATACCGAGGTTTGGTAATACCGTTCGCCGTCCGGGTGTGGCATAGACCAGTTGTATACCACATTTTCGCCGGCCAGGGCGCGGGCATTGGCTGCTTCGTGCAAAACAGCCCGCTCCGGGCCGAACAACTTGCGCGCCGTCTTGCCCAAAAAGAAATCTGCCGACAGGCCTTCTTTTTCCAGCCAGCGACCAAATATGCCCACATGCCGCTGCTCTCGGTCGAGCATATACACAATGTCGTTCATCGAATGAACCAGGGTACGAAACCGCTCCTCGCTCTCGCGCAGCGCTTCTTCGGCCCGCGCCCGCTCGGTAATGTTTTCAATCGTCGCCACCATACCATCCACCCGACCGGCAGCATCGCGCAGCGGCGCGGCATTGATAGACAACACAATACGTCGCCCGTCTGGCCACTCGATGGCGTGACGCACATTGTAAACCGTTTCGGCCCTGTCCATCACTCGGCGAAAGGGAAGCTGCTCATCAGGAAAGGGATTTCCATCTTGCTCGGTGATCCGCCATTCCGGCGCATTGTACGTGCGCTCCAACACCCGATCTCGGGTCAGCCCCAACACTTGTTCGGCCTGACCGTTGGCAAAAACGACCTGCCCGTTGCGATTGACCATCGTAATGCCTACCGGGCTGGTTTCGGTGATGCGGCTGACCATGTCGCGTTCACGGCGCAGCAATTCCTCAGCCTTGATCCGCCTCATGGCTCCGCCGATCTGTGTGGCAATCGCTTCTAACACACTTTGCACATCCGAGGGCATCTCATCAAGGGTGTGCGAGGCCAGATTCAGCGAGGCTACCACCTTTTTCTGCCCATCCGCATCCTCATACCATACCGGCACCACTGCCAGCGTGCGAAGCCCTTCTTGCTGATGAATCAGATCGTCGGACTTGAATAACTCGTCGGTCAGGCCATAAAGCGGTTTACCGTTGGTCACCAGTCTGGCCTGCGGCGATTCGGCCGGATAGCTGCGCACCTTGTCTACAAACGGCGCCGACAGGCCTTGATGCACTGCCAAAACCAGCTCGCCAGGCATGGGGCTGTCGGCATCCTGCACCAAATAGATTCCTCCGGAATCAATCTCGGGCATTGGCAGCAAAATGTTCAAAATCTGATCCAGAGCCGCCCTCAGGTCGCTGGTCACACTCAGTGCCGTGCTCAGATCACGCTGAATAGACAGCCACTTTTCGGCGCGTTCCCGCTCGGCCATCTCGCGTTGCAGTTCGGCCGTCCGTTCGCGCAAAGGGTTGAAAATCTGCTGGTTGATCACCCGGTGACTCAGGATGGTCAGGCTCAGCGCTGTGGTAAAGGACATGACCGGAAAAGACACATCCAGCACTGCGCCCAATATCAGGCCTGCCAGCAGCACGGCCACGCTGAATGTCATATACCGGTCGCGCCCGCCGCCGTTGGTCTGCCAGAATATGACCAATGCCCCGATCAACCCCAACGCCGGAATCAACAGCGTCAGCAGGCCCGCCGGGCTAAAGGAGACATGAGTGGTGCCGTTGGCGTCTAGCGTGTGGCCGACGATGATCTGATGGCGAAACAGCGGTATGACAATGGCGGCCATAGCCAGCAAGCCCGTTCCAGCCCATATATCTACCCAGCGGGTAGATCGCCCCACATACCGCGCCGCAAACATGAGCAACAAGGGCCCCATCAAACCAAAAGCAAACCCGCTCAGTTCACTCAACAGCGGCACATTGCCCCGGCCCAGCCACAGCGCCAGGCGCAGCACACAGGCCAGGCCGGTCCAGGCCGATGCCATCAATGTAAACAGGGCAAAAAGGCGGTTCAGGCTTCGTTGCGGGGCCACGCTCAACACCGTCCAGGTGATGGACACGGCCAACATCGCCGACAGGCCATACACCGAGACATCCAGCCAGAAAAGAAATGGCATACCCCACCGTCCCTTCCCACCCCCCAGACAGAATCTAGATCAACGCGCCGTCGGCCTGCAACATCCGGCGCAGTTCGTTCATGTTCACTTGACGCGGCAGCGATGGGTGCTGCACGGCCATCGCTGCCGCGGTGCCGGCGGCCTGACCGATGGCCATACATGTGCCCATCACCCGCGCCCCGGCCATGCCTTGATGTGTGGCCGAGATACAGCGCCCCGACACCAGCAAATTGTCTACCTTTTGGGCGGTCAGGCAGCGATACGGAATGTCGTACCAGTCATTGTCGGGCGGGTACAGGTCAGCCTGACGGCGCATACTCTTGTCGTGTTCGGCTGCCCAAAACGGGCAGGCCTCCTGGCGCGGGCACTCGACAATGCACAGATGCACCGGGTGGGTATGCCCCAACGGGCAATGAATGTCTACCCACCACGAGCCGCGCGCCACCGCGTCGGCAAATTTGCGTCCTTGTTGCACATCGTCGCCAGTCAATACGTAATCGCCCATTACCTGACGGCTCTCACGCGGCCCCACCTGCGAGGTAGCCTGGAGATAACAGGTCTCAAAACCGGGCTGCTGCCGCAAAAACAGAATCAGCTTCCAGGCCTGCTCGCGTACGCCTACCTCGGCCTCGGTCAGATCGCACACCTGAGTGGAATTGCCGGGCCAACGAGTCATGTTGGGCGAAAAATGGTCGCGGCGCATATCGTTATAGCCGCCAAAACCAGCGTTGTAAAAGCGAAACTCGCCGCGCCCCATAGCCTGACGCAACAACTCGCTGGCGGCCGCTTTTTGCGCTTCGGTGGCCTGCTCAATGCCGCCGATGTGCATAAATGACCCCATAGACTCGACCCGCCCATCCCACTCGCGCCCAAATTGCGTCGGCGCGCCGGCGCGAAAGGCCAGGTCGGCGTCGCCGGTAGCGTCAACAAATACCTGGCCAGCGATGGCTTGCCGCCCCGATTTGTTCTCCACCACCACCGCCTGGATGCGCCCCTCTTGCATTACCACATCGGCGGCCCAGGTGTGCAAGAATATCTCTATGCCGGCCTCGCTCACCATCTGATCGGCCACATATTTGAGCGCTTCGGTGTCGAAACGGATGCCCCATTCCTGGCATGCCGCCTCCCAGGTGGGCGCGCCGCCCAGGGCATGCATGCGTTCGGTTATCTCGCGCAGCAGCCCCTGCACGATGGGCGTATGGCTGCGCGAGGCCGTATGGCCCAAGATCGGCGCCACCAATCCGGCCGTGGCCAGGCCGCCCAGAAATCCATACCGTTCGATCAAGACGGTGCGTGCCCCATGCCGCGCCGCCGCAATCGCTGCCGGCAGACCGCCCGGCCCGCCTCCGACCACTACCACGTCGGCCTCGGCGATGACCGGAATTTGGCGTTGAGATTCAACCAGAGTTTTCATTTCGCTCCTTCGTTTTGCAAAATGCCAGCCTGAATCAGGACGGCTTGTAATTGCGCCCGCGCCGCATCCGACAGTGGACCCACCGGTTGGCGGGCCGGGCCACTCGGCAAACCGAGCAGTTCCATCGCTTCTTTGATCACCACCGGAAACGTCCCCAGATCGAACGCCGTCCGCAGCGGGGCCAATTGCTGCTGCAACGCCTGCGCCTGTGCCAGGTTGCCGTTGCGCACGGCCTCATAGATACCCACCGCCAGGTGAGCCGCCACATTCGCCGACGCCGCCACCGCGCCCGCTGCTCCATAGAGCAGTGCGCCAAAAATCAACGAGTCGCGCCCCACAAACGCCTTGAATCCTGGCGGACACAGCCGGATATGCTCGGCCAGTTGGGTCAGATCGCCGCTGGAATCTTTGATGCCCACGAAATGCGGCACCTCGCGGGCCAACTGCGCCACCACCGTTGGCGGCAGCGATACACCCGTGCGTCCCACATTGTCATAGGCCAGCACCGGCAATCGTGTCGCTGCGCCGATATCCTTGAAATACTGACATAATTCATCGGGCGCCGGCCGCACAAAAAACGGCGTCACCGCTGCCACTGCATCCGCGCCGACGGCCCCGGCATGCCGGGTCAGGTCAACCGCCTCGCGGGTGGTGATCGCCCCCACATGCGCCACCACAAACACCCGTCCACCCGCCGCGTTCAGCGTCAATTCAAGCAGCCGTTTGCGCTCTGCGATGGTCAAGGCATAAAACTCGCCTTGACTGCCGCCCGGAAACAGCCCATGCACGCCCTGACCGATCAAATAGTCGGCTATCACGCCCACGCCGGCCTCATCCAGCGATTCATCGCGGTTGAACGGCGTGATCATGGCCGCCACAATCCCTTCCAACGACCTGACCATTTTTTGCTCCATTCTATCTGTCGCGCTCAACGAGCAACTCGACCGGCACAATCGTCGCCGGGTTGGTCTCGAAAATCTCGGCAGTCAAGGCGCCGTTGGATAGTTCGCTCAGCGCGTCTTGAAATCCGTCCAGCCGCGCCGCCGGAAACCGCGCCAGCACCGTTACCTCGACGCCAAAATCCTGCTCCAGCACCTCGCCGCCGTGCGCCGCCGCCAGCAGTCGCACCCGCTCAAACATCGGGTATGGCACGGTCAGCATCACCGTGTGCGTGGTCATTTTGACGGCGCGCGGCAATGCGGCCAATACCTGTCGTGCTGCATCGCCATAAGCCCGCACCAGCCCGCCCGTGCCGAGTTTGGTGCCGCCAAAATAGCGTGTCACCACCACCGCCACGTCGCCCAGCCCGCTGCCTTGCAACATGGCCAGCATCGGGCGGCCGGCTGTGCCAGACGGCTCGCCGTCGTCGTGGCAGTGTGCCACCACGCTGGCTCCGTGGCCGATCAAATAGGCCGGCACATTGTGCGTGGCGTCGGCAAACTCGTGCCGTATCGCAGCGATAAATGCCCGCGCCTCGTCTATGCTAAAGGCCGGTGTCGCTGTGGCGATAAAGCGCGAGTTGACCACCACCTGTTCAATGCGAGTGCGTCGCGCCGGAATCAAAAACGAGCCCGGCTCAATCTGCCAGCGCATGCACCAACTCGCGGCAAAATGCCGGAATGTCCGGCACCACCCGTCCCCACACCAGATTGCCATCTCGCAGCGCCGGCTCGTCTACCCACACCGCCCCGGCGTTGATCAGATCGTCCTTGATGCCCTCCGATCCGACGGCGCGGCGGCCGCGCACCACGCCTGCCGAGATCAGCACCAGCCCGCCGTGACAGATGGCCGCTACGATTTTGTGCTGCGCATCCATGGCTCGCGTCAGCTCTTTGATCGCGACATCGCGACGCAGGCGGTCGGGCGCCCAACCGCCCGGAATGATCAGCGCATCAAATTGGTCGGCCCTGACCTCGCCGGCAGCCGTGTCGGCCCGCGCCGTCAGCCCGCCCGATTTGCTGGCATAGACCTCGCCGGCCTTGAGGCCTACCAGCGTGATCATTGCTCCTTCTTCTTGCAGACGCATTACCGGCACCCACAACTCCAGGTCCTCAAAGCCCGGCCCCACCAGAACGGCTATTCGTTTTCCACTCAATTTGAGCATCGTTTTGCCTCCCTATGACAGCCCATCCGCCAGTTTGACCACTGCATCCAGGTTGTGCGGACAGTCGGGGTTCAGTCCTTTGGCGCGTGCCCGATACCAGGCCATCCACTGCAACACCGGCAAATACAACACCCCGCGCAGCACCTCTGGCACGCCCGACTCGAACGACACATCGGCATCGGCCTCGCCCAGACTCAGCGTGCGCCCGCCCATGCCGGCCATCTCGCTCAACACAGCCATCTCGGCATTGCGGTGCGCATCCGACAGCAGGCCGATCACTGCCGCCGTCGCGCCGACCATAGACTTGGGGCCGTGGCGAAATTCTAAAAAGTGAAACGGCTCGCTGTGCGTCAACGACATTTCTTTCATCTTGAGGTTGGCCTCGCAGGCCAGGCCATAGCGCGGCCCGCTGCCCAAAAAATAGAAACGATCCAGGCCGAGATCGCCGCCCCACGCCTGGGCCAGGCTCTCGTATCGCGCCATGAGCCGCTGCCCAATCTGCGGCAGGCTTGCCATCGCCTGGAGCAGATCGGCGCGGCCGGCCAGCAGCGCCGACATGCTCATGCCGGCCACATACATACCGGCAAAAGAGCGCGTCTGGGCGATGCTCTGCTCCTGGCCGCCCGGCAGGTCAATCAACAGATCGCCCAATGCCGCCAGCGGCCGGTCGCCATAGTTGGTCAGCACGATCACCTCGCCCCGCCCGGTGGCCTTGAACGCCTGCACCGCCCAAATCACTTCGCTCGTCTCGGCCGAACGACTGATGGCGATCAACAAAGTGCGCCCGGCAGCATAAAAAGCCTCTGGATACATCACCGCTTCGCCGGCCGGCACAGCCCGCGCCGGGCATCCGGTCAATGTTTGAAACAATGTCGCCACCGCCTGGGCCTGATAATACGACGAGCCGCAGCCGGTCAACACTACCTGAGCATATTGGCCCTGATCCCACAGCGACAAGAGATCGGCGGCTTGTTCTTGCACTACCTGCCAGGCCTCTTGCCAGGCCTGCGGCTGTGAGGCGATTTCATTGTATGTGTCTTTTCCGTACGTATCCGTTCCGTACGTGTCTGTTCCCTGATCCTGTGTCATATTTTTTTTCAGCTCCTCATCTCTTTTGATCTGACTTTGGCTCTAGCATAGCAAAGAACCCCGTTTTTTGCAAACGGGGTTCCGGGTAAAAAGATATTCGCTTGAATTGTTTACAGGTTATTCGCCATAGGTTCGCACTATGATCTTGCCGATGCCGTTTTTGATGGTCAATTCGATGCCTGGATCGGTAGATTTGTACTCGGGCGAGACATAATCATCACCCTGTCGCTGATATTCGGTGGGAACCGTTACATTACCGATGCCGATGTCGGTGCGGATGCGCACGGCCAGTCCTCTCGGCACCTCAATGATCACCTGGCCGATTCCGCCGTTCACCACCGCCTTGAAACGCCCACGCTGCGGCAGGGTGATGGTCGCCTTACCCATCCCACTGTTCACCTTGAGGCCGGTCAGGTTCAGCCGCTCCAGATTCAGCATGGCATCGCCCACCCCGGCGTCTACCTCCAGGGCGATGGGGATTTCGCGGCCCAGCGCCAGTTGCCAGACTTGTTCTGTGCCGGTATGGCTCCAACTGTCTGGAAACCACGAGTCGTCGGCGCGCAAGACATAGCGTGCCTGACCGTCTCGCACCTCAAATCGCTCTTCTATATCCTGGTTTTTGGGCAGTTTGATGGTGCCATCTATCAAGGCATCTGTCTCAGATGCGCCGATGTGCAATTGTCCGATGCCCATGGCGATCTCGATGCGCGCCGTTTGAGCATCGCCTGTCGAACGATAAATCTCTCGTACAGCCATGTCGCCACCCTCGGCACGGGTAGACAAAAGCCAGAATCCGCCGATCAGCAGAGCGAACAGGATAGCCGTCGAGATTAGCGAACCCAATATGGTCTTGCGCCCGATCAGCAGGTCTAGCCCGGCGCCGATGATCAAGAGCGGCCACAGGCGCAGCAAGCGCAGCCAGATATCCCACGGCAAAATGCCCATGTTGTTCAGCAGAAACACCACTCCCACCGCAATCAATAGCAGCGGGCCAAACAAGCTGGTTTGTGGACGAGGTTTCTCTTCCATTTGGCTCCTTTTATCTCGGCCTCAAGGCGCGGTAGAGCAGGTAAACGCCGCCCAAAATGGCCGCAACCGGCCACACGAACTTGAACAGCGACGCCATCGAGCTTATGGTGATAAGCAGGGTCAGAGCAAAACAGATGGCCGCCGGGATCATGGCCCAGCCCATTCGTCCTTGCGGAGACGGCAGCAAATAGACCATCAGAAAGGTCAGTGCCAGGCCGCCAAAGAACACACTGCCCGTCTCGATGCCCGGCAAAATGTTCGAGATGCCGGCAATCAGGGCCAGCGTCATCAGCACTCCACCGGGGATGATCGCCCACCACTGTTGTCGGTCGCGAGCATAGACCAGCCAAAAGCTGAGGCCGATGACACTCAAAAAGAGCATGCCCCCCAGCCGCCCCGATACTTGCGGAAAGAGAATGCCCAGGCTGATCAAAGAGGCAATGGCCATCAAGGCAAAGGCCGGAATGACCGCCCACCAGTTGTCGCGCCGCGCCAGAAACGTCACCAAAAAGGCTGCCCCGCCGGCCGCAAACAGCACCGCCCACAGCAAGCCCCAGACAAAGTGAAACAGGTTCAAGGTCTGTAAAAGCAACAATACCCCAATCCCGATCAAGATCACACCCCACACAAGCCGATGGTTGCGCTGATTCATCTTACACTCTCCCTTTCAAACAAAATGTCCAGACCGTTCAAATCATCAGCAAAAATACGCAAAATCCCGACACTGGGTTCCATTTTGTCAACTTGCAAAGGTAGACAGGCCGGTCATCTCTATAACCAATTTCTTACATTTTCCCAACTTGTATCGTGTATATAGAGTAAAACACACCATTCATGTCTATCATTACAAAACGGGTTTGCCGGGGATCAGGGGTATGCAAACCCGTCTTTGTTTATCGGTTATCATCGAGGAATTATCTATATTTCAGGAGGAAGAAATGTCCAGATGGGTTCGTTTTGCGGCGACATGCCTTCTTGGGTTGCTGATGATTCTGGTCGTTGCGCTGCTGGTGCCGGGCCATCCCGCCCTGGCCGATGATCAGCCGAATGGCAGTATCCTGGTTTCCCCACAGACAGTGAACGGCACGTGGGGACCCGGCACCATCACAGCCGCCTCCAACGTGGTGATCAATGCCGGGGTGGTGATCACGGTTGCGCCGGGCACCACCATCGTATTTAGTGGCAATTATACTCTCACGGTCAACGGCGAATTGCGCGTCAACGGTCCGGCTACGTTCACTCACTCTTTGGCGACGCCTGGCTCGTGGGGGGGCATTGTCTACGCGCCGGGGAGCAGCGGGTACATGGACGGCGCGACGATCGAGTATGCCCAGCGCGGGTTGACGCTCAACACGGTCAACCCGATTGTGGTTTCCAACAGCGTTATCCGCTACAACCGCCATACCGTCTCCGGCGCGGGGATTTACATCCAGTCCGGCAACCATCGGATCACCGGCACGCTGATCTATAACAACGAGGTCGCAGGGACAGGGATCGTCTATGGCGGCGGCGTGTTTATTGAAAACAACTCTTCGCAACTGCTCAACTCGCGCATTTACAATAACACAGTGACCTCAACTGGCAACAAGGGCGGCGGCGGGGGGGTGATGATTCGGCGCAGCAGCGGCACAGTCGCGCCGCTCATTGAGGGGTGTGAGGTGACTACCAACACCCTGCGCACGGCGGGCGGTTCGAGCCTGGCCAACGGCGCCGGCATCGGCATTGAAGGGACGACCGGGGCGGTCATCCGCAACAACTGGATCGCCGACAACCAGAGCGTCCCCACTGCCGGCTATGGCGGCGGTGGCGGCATCGGCTTTGAGCAAGATGCCCGTGCCGCGTTGATTGACCGTAACATCATTGCCAACAACCTTTCGATGGGCCCTGGTCACAGCGAGGGCGGCGGCATTGACTGCTGGGGCGGCAATGTCGTGACGGTGACCAACAATCTGCTCTACAACAACCGCTCGCGCACCATCGGCGGGGGGATGAACATCAATGCCAATGCCGGCGCAGGTCTCAATGTCAACGTACTCAACAATACCGTGGTCAGCAACACCTCGGCCAGTGGCGGCGGCCTGTATGTGCAATCCAATGGCGTGGTGCTGAACAATCTGGTGGTCGGCAACCTGGCTACCACCCGCGGCGGCGGCATCCATCGGGATAGCGGTACGGTGGATTACAACGATGTTTGGGGTAACAGGTCGCCCACCAACCCGGACATCTATGGCACGGTGGGGGTCAACAATCTTTCGGTCAATCCGCTCTTTCTCAATCTGGGCGATCTGGCACAACAGTATCATCTCCAACCTTGTTCGCCCGTCGTTGATGCCGGAACGAACACCGGGGCTAGACTGCCCGCCGGCGATTACGATGGCCAGCCACGGCCCCAGTTGACCACCTGGGACATCGGGTTTGATGAGGTGGCAGCCGGCCCCTACGTCTGTAAATCGGCCGCGCCAACCGGCTATGTGGCGCCCGGGCAGGTGATCACGTATACCCTTCGCTTTGGCAACGCGGGCGTAGCGACGACGGCCAATGTCGTCATCACAGATGTTCTGCCGGCCGGCCTGACGGACGCAGCCTATGTAAGCAGCGGTGCAAGCGTCACCCCGATCCCTGGCCCCACCTACGCCTGGCAAGTACAAGACCTGGCGCAAGGCGAAACGGGTATCATCACGATCACGGCCCGCGTGGACATCAGTCTGTTCGGGCAAACGATCAGGAATGTGGTCGAATTGACCTCCGATCAGGGCGGCAATGCGGCAGGCAGTTCTACGTCAGTTTGTAGCACCATCCAATGCATGATTGACGTTTCCAATCCGGGTGAGACGATCATCGTCCCGGCGGGCATTTACACCGAAACCTTGACCCTGAGCAAGCCGGTCAGCGTGACCGGTGTGAGCAGCGCCACGGTGATCGTGCGCGCCCCGGCCAATCAGCGCGTGTTACTGGTCAACAACGCCAGCGTGACCAATGATGTGCTGATTGCCAACATGACCTTCCAGAATGGCAATACCACCGCCAGCGGCGGCGGCGTCTATATCACCGGCGGGGCGCAGCCGCGCTTTGAGGACATGATCTTTACCAACAACACTGCCCGTTATCGCGGTGGAGCGATTTTTATGGATTCGCCCGGCGGCACATTGATCGTTCGCCGTAGCCGCTTTACCGGCAACCAGGCCAACTATAACAACGACGCCAACACACGCGGCGCGGCCATTGCGGTGTCGGGCGCAGGGTCGCGGCTGATTGTGGAGGAGACCACCCTCTCCAACAACACCTCCGAGCGATATGGCGGGGCGGTTGCCATTGAAGGCAATGTCACGCCGGCATATCTTTCCATTACTGATAGCCTCCTCAGCGGCAACACGGCCTCCGAAGTGGATGGCGGGGCGATTTTCGGCAACCTGGCCATCATCACCATCACTCACAGCACACTGGACAACAACCGCGCCCCTTCCGGCGACCGCCTGGGCGGCGCGGTCTATTTGACCGGCGTCGGCTCTCGCCTGACCCTTATCGGCAGTACCCTTTCCAACAACCTGGGCTTCCGGCAGGGCGGGGCGATCTATGCCAACGGCAACGACATCCAGATCAACGTGCTGGAGGGCAGCGCGCTCACCGGCAATTCAACCGCCGACAATGACACGTATGCCTATGGCGGGGCTATCTATCTCTTCGGCAACCGTGCCGCCCTCACCATCTCGGCCAGCACTGTCTCCACCAACACCTCGGTCAACTATGGCGGGGCGATCTTTATGGACGGCAACAGCGACACCGACCAGGCCCGCCTGACCATCACCGACAGCCGGGTCAACAACAACGAGGCCACGCTATACAACGGCGGCGGCATCTGGGCCGACCAAACGCTGGTGTCCATCACCAATAGCACGGTGGACGGCAACCGCGCCGCCACTGCCGCTCGCGTTGGCGGCGGCATCTATCTCACCGGCCTGAACACCGCGCTGACCCTGGATCACAGTTCGGTATCCCACAACCTGGTCGGGCGCACCGGCGCGGGCATTTATGCCTCTGGCAACTATATCCAGATGGTTGTCCGCAACGGCAGCGTGATTGACAGTAATGAAAGCACCGAGGACAACGACGCCGCACAGGGCGGCGGCATCTATCTATACGGGGTCGGTGTCAGGTTGAATGTTGCCGACAGCAGCATCTCGAACAACATCGCCGAGCGATTTGGCGGCGGCGTTTATTTTTACAACAACAGCAACACCATTCCGGGGCAGTTGACGGTCAGTCGCAGCCAGGTCAACGCCAACGAGGCCACCGACCGCAGCGGCGGCGGCCTGTATGTCTACCAGACCACCGTAACGATCACCCAAAGCACGCTGAACAACAACCGCGCTCCCGACACCAGCGGCGATTGGGCCGGCGGCGCGCTCTATATGGCCGGCGCCGGTTCCAACCTGACCTTGACCGATAGTACCGTGACCGGCAACACCGTTGCAGCCTATGGCGGCGGCATTTATCTCAGCAACACCACAGCACAGGTGATCATCGCCAATAGCGTGATCAGCGGCAACATCACTCTGCGCAGCGTCACCGCCAACACTGGTGGCGGCGGCCTCTATCTCAGCGCCGCCGGGGCTTCCCGGCTGACCATCTCGGACAGCGTTTTCGCCAACAACCGCTCGCAGCGGGCCGGCGGCGCGCTCTTGTACTATGGCGCGACCACCTCGGTCTTGTCTGTGACCGACAGCCAATTCACCGGCAACCAGGCGGTCACCAACAACGGCGGCGGCCTCTATGTGCGCCAGGCGGCCACCACCCTGACGCGTGTCACCGTCAGCGGTAATACGGCCAATGGGGCCGGCGGCGATGGCGGTGGTCTCTATCTGGAAGGCTCTGGCGCGGCTTCTACGTTTGACCAGATCGAGGTGACCAATAATACGGCTAATGATCTGGGCGGCGGTATTTATGCCGGTTCCACCCTGACCCTGCGCAACGCCACCCTCCGTGGCAATACCACCAACAATCGCGGCGGCGGTCTCTATGCTGCTGGTGGCACGCTGACCATCAACGACAGCACTCTGGCGCAAAATGCCACCTACCTCGCCGCCGATGGCGACGGCGGAGCCATCTATACCGCCGTTAATGCCACCCTCAACAACACCCAGATCATCAGCAACACCGCCAACGACGACGGCGGCGGCATTTATGGCTCGGCCGGCACCGTGACCCTCAACGATAGCACCCTGGCCGGCAATGTCGCTGCCGCGACGGCCGACGCCGACGGCGGCGCGCTGTACGTCAACGGCAATACCACGCTCACCCGCGTCACTTTGCGCGGCAACACGGCCAACCGCTACGGCGGCGGCATCTATCGCGCCAACGGCAACATCACCCTGGATCGCAGCACCCTGGCCGAAAACATAGCCGGCAACAGCGGCGGCGCGCTCTATATGGCCGGCGGCACGCTGACCACGGCCAACAGTACCCTCTCTGGCAACCGTTCCGGCGGCGACGGCGGCGCGTTGTGGGTGAATACCAACGCCAACCTGTACAACACGACCATTTTCAATAATACGGCGGTCGGACTGGGCGGCGGCGTCCGTCGCGCTAGCGCCGGCGCCATTGTTTTTAGAAACTCGCTGGTAGCCGGCAACAGCCCGGCCAACTGTAGCGGCAGCATTGCCACCACCGGCGTCAGTAACCTGGCCGATGATGCCACCTGCGGTAGCAACTTTGGCAACAATTCCAATGCCGCCCGTCTTGGCCCACTGGCCGATAACGGCGGCCCCACCTGGACGCACCTGCTCCTGCCCGGCAACCCGGCGTTGAACACTGGCAACGCGGCCACCTGCGCTGCATCGCCAGTCAACGGCATAGACCAGCGTGGCGTGGCCCGCCCGCAAGGCGCTCAATGTGACATCGGCGCAGTGGAGACCACAGCCACCCTCGCCCTGGCCAAGACGAGCGTTAACGAGGGCGGCGATCCGCTGCGCCCCGGTGAGCGCATCACCTACACCCTGATTTTGGTCAACGAGTCACCGCTGGACAATACCGGCGTCGTTATCACCGACACTGTTCCGGCGCACACCACCTATATCCCCGGCAGCCTGACCATTCAACCGCCTTCGGCGGGAGGCACGCCCGGCGTTCAACCGGTGCTGGTGAACAACCTCACCGTCGCCGCCGACTCGGTCGTCACCGTCACCCTGGTCGTCCTGGCCGACCGTCCGTTGGATACCGGCGACCTGATCATCAACACCGCCTCGGCCCGCAGCGACCAGGTAACAAGTCCTGTCAGCGCCGTCGTGTCCGATACGGTGGTCGCCACGCCGCAAGTGCGGGTGGTCAAGCAAGGCCCGGCGATGGCCAACGTGGGCAGCACAGCAGTCTATACGTTCAGCGTAAGCAATGCCGGCGATACCCGCCTGCACAATTTGACCGTATGGGATGACCTGACCGGCGCGGTCACCTATCTGGGTGGTGACGATGGTAATGGCTGGCTGGACTTGAACGAAATCTGGGTCTATGCTGCCACCTATGCCATCTTGCCCACCGCCCCCAACCTGATCACCAACACCGTCACTGTGACAGCGAGCGACGCGGCGGGCCTGGTCGTCACCGATAGCGACACGCATACCCTGGACGTGGCCTACAACCCGCTGCTGGCTCTGACCAAGAGCGGCCTGGCCAAGGCCAACGTCGGCGAAACAGTGACCTTTACCTTTACAGTCGCTCATGCCGCGGCCAGCGATGGTTCACCGGTGAGCGCGGTGAGCGTGACGGACGACATCGCCGGTCCTGCCACCTACATGAGCGGCGATGACGGCGACGGCCTCCTGGAAAGTGGCGAAACCTGGCTCTGGACGGCAGCCTATACGCTCCAGGCCACCGACCCCGATCCCCTGGTCAATACAGCGACTGTTGGCGGTCTCGACCTTGAGGGCGAGGCTATCACGGCCACGGCCACGCACAGTCTGGACATCAATTTTGCGCCGGTGGCGGCGGACGATACGGCTGTCACCGATGAGGACACCGCTGTCAGCATCGCCGTTCTGACCAATGACAGCGACTCTGATGCTGACACGTTGACCATCGTCGCTGTAGAAACAACCGGCCTGCTGGGCAACGTGGTCAATCACGGCGTCAATGTGACCTACGACCCCGGCCTGGCCTTCCAGCACCTCGCCGCCGGGCAGACGGCCACCGAGACGTTTGGCTATGTGGTCTCGGACGGCGTCCTTACTGCCACTGCTCACGTCACCGTCACCATCAACGGCCTCAACGATGCGCCCATCGCCCTGGATGATACAGCCGTCACCGATGAGGACACCGCCGTCAGCATCGCCGTCCTGGCCAACGACAGCGACCCAGACGACAGTACCGCTCTGACCGTTACCGCCATAGATACGACGGGTCTGCTGGGCAGTGTGACCAACAACGGGAGCGATGTGACCTACGATCCCGGCCTGGCCTTCCAGCACCTTGCCGCAGGGCAGACAGCCACCGAGACGTTTGGCTATGTGGTCTCGGACGGCGTCCTTACTGCCACTGCTCACGTCACCGTCACCATCAACGGCCTCAACGATGCGCCCATTGCCCTGGATGATGCGGCCGTCACCGATGAAGACACGGCCATCAGCATCGCCGTCCTGGCCAACGACAGTGACCCAGACGACGGCGCCGCTCTGACCATTACCGCCATAGATACGACGGGTCTGCTGGGCAGCGTGACCAACAACGGGAGCGATGTGACTTATGACCCCGGCCTGGCCTTCCAGCACCTCGCCGCCGGGCAGACGGCCACCGAGACGTTTGGTTATGTGGTCTCGGACGGTGTCCTCACCGCCACCGCCCGCGTGACTGTCACCATCACCGGCCTCAACGACGACCTGACTGCTCTGGATGACCTCGCCGCTACCGACCAAGATACGGCCATCAGCATAGATGTTCTCGCCAACGACAGCGACCCAGACGACGGCGACGCTCTGACCATTACCGCTATAGATACGACGGGTTTGCTGGGCAGCGTGGTCAATCACGGCGTCAATGTGACCTATGACCCCGGTCTGGCTTTCCAGCACCTCGCCGTCGGGCAGACGGCTGTCGAGACGTTTGGCTATGTGGTCTCGGACGGCGTCTTTACCGCCACAGCTCGCGTTACCGTCACCATCAACGGCCTCAACGATGCCCCTATCGTCCAAGATGACACGGCCATCACCGATGAGAATGTCACCATCAGCATAGATGTCCTGGCTAACGACAGCGACCCAGACGATGGCGACATTTTGACCATTCACATGGTTGGTGCGGCTGTTTATGGCACAGCCATTCTCAATGGCGACCAAATCATCTATACACCGACGTCCGGCCTGACCGGCGACGACGTGTTGACCTATACCGTCCGGGATGACAATGGCGGATTCAGCACAGCCACTGTGACGGTGACAGTTCTGCCCGTTTACCACTCGTTGACCGTCAATGTGACCGGCGGAGGCTATGTGACTCGCCTGCCCGACACATCAGACTATCGCCACAATACCATCGTCACGTTGACCGCCGTCCCCGACCCGCACTGGGCCTTTGAGCGGTGGAGCGACGATCTCGGTGGCACAGACAATCCGGCCACCCTGGTGATGGATGGAGACAAGACCGTCACTGCCGTGTTTGTCTATCAAGGCTACCGCCCACTGATCCAGGTGAGCAAGGATGGACCAGATACCGCCCAAGTCGGTCAGACAATCGTCTATACCTTTACCATCAGCCACGCGTCAGGCAGCGACGGCTCGCCAGTGTCGGATATGGATGTGCAAGACAATGTGGCCGGCGCAGCGACGCTGATGGATGGCGATGATGGCGACGGTCTGCTGATCGGCGGCGAGACCTGGATTTACACTGCCGCCTATACCGTCCAGGAAAGCGACCTGGGCGATCTGGTCAACACGGTGACGGCGCAAGGACGCGACCATGATGGAGGCCTGGTCATGGCGCAGGATTCTCATACCACTCATGTTGAACAAGGCGCGCCCAAGACATTCCTGGTCTTTTTGCCCATCGTGTCCAAAAGTGTGGTTGGTCCGGCGCCCGACCTGGTGATCGAAAGCATCACGGCCACTCCCAACGGCGTCACTATTGTGATCAAAAACCAGGGCAATGCGGCCGTCCAGGATTCGTTCTGGGTAGACCTGTATGTGGCGCCCCAGCCCATACCCGATGGCGTCAATCAGATATGGAATGATGGACGTAGCGAGCAAGGTGCCGTGTGGGGCGTAGAGGGCGCGGCCCTGCCCATTCAGCCCGGCGAAACGCGTACGCTGACCATCGGCGATGAGTATTATCACGCCAACCTCAGCCGTCTCAACTGGCCGCTGGCTGTCGGCACACCTATCTATGTCCAGGTTGACTCGGCCAATGCCCTGACCGACTATGGCGCGGTGTGGGAGCGGCACGAGATCGCCGGCGAAACCTATAACAACATCGGTGTGAGCGTGGTCGCGGCCGGCGGTAGCACACAATCGCCGCTTGTCTTACAGGCTCACCCGCCCCTTGATGAGGCTTTGCCGCCTCGCTAACTGCCTGCCCTTCCGCAGGTTTAGTCGGAGCGGGGTTTACCCTCGTCCAAATCTGTGAGGGACCAGGTCAGGTTATGATGACAAAAAAGAATCTCGTGGAACATCCACGAGATTCTTTTTTTTGCCCAGTCGCCCGGTTTGCTCAGCGGGCCGAGAACCGATACACCGTCGTGGTGGCATAGGTCTGGCACGGGCACAGCACCGTAGATGGAAAGTGGGGTTTGTTGGGTGAATCGGGATAGTGCTGGGTTTCCAGGCAAAAACCATTACGCCGGTGATACACCCGGCCGCCCTTGCCCGGAATGCCTGCCGGTGGCATCATGTTGCCCGAATAAAACTGCATGGCCGGCTCGGTCGTCAGCACTTCCATCACCCGCCCGCTGATCGGCTCATAAACCGAGGCGGCCAGGCGCAGCGTGCCGGGCAGTCCGTTGATTACCCAGTTGTGATCATAGCCGCCGCCAAAGCCGATCTGCTCATCGGCGGCGTCAATGCGTGCGCCAATGGCTGTGGGCTGGCGAAAATCAAACGGCGTGCCGGTCACCGACCGCAGTTCGCCGGTGGGAATCAATGTGTTGTCTACCGGCGTGATCAAATCACCGTTGATCATCATCTCGTGGCTCAAAACATCGCAGCTTGCGCCCGCCGACAGGTTGAAATACGAGTGATTGGTCAGGTTGACGACGGTGGCCTTGTCGGTGGTGGCTTGATAGTCTAGCCAAAGCGCATTGTCATGGGTCAACGTGTACATCACCGTCACAGCCAGGTTGCCCGGATACCCCTCTTCGCCGTCGGGGCTGGTGTAGGTCAGTTCCAGCGCAGGTCCCTCATCCATCTCCATCGCCCGGCTCTGCCACAATTTTTTGTCAAAACCCTTGAGGCCCCCGTGCAGATGATTGGGGCCGTTGTTTTGGGCCAGCGTATACTCGACGCCGTCTAGTGTAAAACGTGCCCCGCCAATGCGGTTGCCATAGCGGCCCACCAGGCAGCCGAAAAAGGGATTGCGCTCCAGATAGGGCGGCAGCGAGTCAAACCCCAGCACCACATCGCCCATTTGTCCGCTGCGGTCAGGGGTTAAGAGGCTGACCACAATGCCGCCATAAGGCGTGATCTGGGCCGTCATCCCCTGGTCGTTGACCAGCATGTACAGCGGCACCGGCGTCCCATCGGCCATTTGACCATAAATCTGTTTCTTGATCTTCATTTTTCTTCTCCCTTGAAAAAAATGTCCACCCGATCACTTGACGGCTACAGCCAGATACACCGCGCCCAAAATCAGGCCCAGCGCGGCGATATGGTTCCAGCGCAGCCGTTCGCCCAACACCAGGATGGCGAAAACGATAAAAACTGCCACCGAAACTACTTCTTGAATGATCTTGAGCTGCGTGACCGTAAACTGACCATAGCCCAGGCGGTTGGCCGGCACCTGAAAGCAGTACTCGAAAAAGGCAATGCCCCAGCTGATCAAGATCAAGATCAACATAGGCGTTTCTTTACCCTTGGCAAACTTGAGGTGACCGTACCAGGCCAGGGTCATAAACGTGTTCGATGCCAGCAGCAATAAAACCGTTCTCATAAAATGTCTTGCGATCCTCCTGTCAATTCCAGATTGATATGTCGTGTACCGGCACGCTCGTGCCGGGCCGTCAACTGCACCACCCCACCTTGTGGGGCGCGCACCACCCATTCGACCTTGAGCCGGTCGGTGGTTTCATCTTCGCCCGGAAGGGCCTCTTGATAAGCCCGTCCTTCCAACTGTCCCAATTCCTCGCGCAGTTTGCCTGTTTCCAGCGTTGCGCCATCGGGCAGTTTGATCTCGCAGACCACGCCGCGCACTGCCTTTTTCTCCAAAGCCTTTTTGGTGACATACGAAGGCAGCCAGCCGGTGTTTTGCACCACCAGCCGCACGCGATAAGCACCCTGCCCCAGCGGCTTGGCCTCGGCCTGATACAGTTCCAGGCGCGGCGAGATGAGCAAATGCCACACCAGCCAATCGGCCAGCGGGGCAATTTCCTGCTCCAAAAATTCGGCCGGCGGGTTGCGCCAGGCATACAACTGGTTCCAGCCGCCCAACTCGACGCGCCCCAACTGTGGGTGATCAAAGGGATACCAGCTGATGTATCCTTTGCCGTGCAATTTCTCATCGCTCCATTTAAGCATCTTGAGATCATCTTCCAATGGATGTTCGCGGAACCACTCGATAAACTTGTATTCGGCGATGCCGGCCTGTCGCTGCGGACTCCACAACTCTACGCCCCAGGCAAATAATCCCAGGTGTTCATACTGCCAGTCCATGCCGCCGCCCGATAAAACCTGATTGGGGTGATAGCGAAAGTCGTGATGCACCGACACCGCCGGATAGCCGGTGAGGTCGCGCCCTTTTTGGCCGATCTTTTGATAGGTCCACAGGTCTTCGGCCGGAAACGCTTCGTCGCTCTTGTCGCAATAGGGCCTCAGCAGCACACCGCTGTAGGTGTGAAAAGCGACACATCCGGTGATATTGCGATGATGGGCGATAAAATCTGCCACAGCACGCACCTCAGGCTCAGAGGTGGGATATGGCCCCGCGCCGGGCTGCTCGTGTTCCTGCCGCCAGATCGGAAAGTTGCGGTTCAGGTCGAGCCGCTCCTTTTTCGGCTGCATCCGGATCATAACTCCATCATAATCACGGATCGTCCCTTCGGGCAGCAGGCGATAATACTCGCCACCCACCTCGGTGGGGTCGCGGCGCACCAGCAAACGCGGCTCTTGAGCGCAGACCTTCCACGCCCCGTTGGCGTCTGGCACGCGCATCCACAACATGCGCCCATCGCCGTCCACATCCTCCTCGACCAGCCCCCCCAACGGCTCTTCGTCGTACGGATAGGGGCGGGTACTGGAGCGGACGATCTTGGGCTGGTCGGCCAGGGCCCATTCGGCTCCGTCGGGGCCGACGCGCGGGCAGATGTAAAACACCCGCGAATCCAGGCAGCGGGTCACATCCGGCGACTGTCCATAGCCTGTGACCAGTTTGTGGATCAGGTACAGGCACAAGGTCGAAGGCGAGACCTCAGAAGCGTGAATGTTGCCATCTACCCACAGAGCCGGCTTGTCGCCATCCTCGCCGCTCTGCCAGCACGTCACCGTCGCCAGCCAGATGTCGCGCCCTTCATAGCTCTTGCCAATGCTTTCCAGACGCACAAATTGGGGATACTCTTGCGCATAGGCCTGCAAAATGAGGGTCAGGTCTTGATAGCGATAAAAGGTGTTAAACTGTACATCAGGCATCGTTCATTCCTTTATCTTTTCAAGCGCATCGGGCGACCAGGGTCCCGCATGCGCGGCCCAAATGCGAATGGGGCGACAGGCCAGTACACGCCGCACGCTGGCATACACCTGTGCCGGGTCGGTGGCAAGAAAGGGCATCGTCGGCACGCCGCGCCTGAAAAATCGTCCCATCAGCAAATCGCCAATGATGGCATCGCCGCTTTCCAGGCACACCGACAGCGAACCGGGCGTATGTCCAGGTGTCGAAATCACCTTGCCCTGCACACCCCATGTGGCCAGGTCTAATTCATCGTCAATCAGCACATCGGGCGAAACACCGGCCAGTTGGGTCGGCGTGGGAATGACTCTGACCGCCAACCGCCCCACCGCATTGGTCGGCACTATTACCTGGCTGCGCCCCTGCCGCAACAGATCGGCCTCGCTGCGATGGACGGCGACTCGAGCGCCCGTAGCCGCCTGGAGCGCGGCCAGAGCGCCGCAATGGTCGGTGTGCACATGGGTGATCACGATCAGTCCGACGTCGCCGCGGGCCACTCCGGCCGCCTCGATCTGTTTGAGAATCCGCGCCTCGTGTCCGGGCATACCGGCGTCAACCAGGACAGCGCGTTCTCCGCGCAGCAAAAATGCCTGAACCATCCCCAACGAAATGGGATAAACCGCATCCGTTCGATTCATCGTTACTCCTTTTGATTCATCGCACGCCAGACATAGACCAGCAACACGCCCCCCGACATCAGGGCGATGCAGGCCCATAGCAGCCAGCCATAACTGCCTTGCCCTGTTTCGGGCAGCGTTAGCGGGGCAGGGATGGCGATGGCTGCGGCCGTGGCTGTTGTGGTGGCCGTGGGCTGTTCGACATTCCCCGCCGTGGGGGTCGGCTGTGGCGTGGACGGCTGCGACGTGGCCGTCGGCATGGCCGTCTCCGTTGGCGCAGGGGTGCGCGTGGGCGCCGGCGTAGAGGTGGGCCGCTCGACAATGACAATCGGCACCAGGTCAGCCCCGCCGCCCAGATCGTTGTCGAACCAGTCTTTGCCCCCTTCGGTGCGGGCGGTGTTGGTGATGTTTGAACCGCTGACCAGGGCCGTGAACACCGTCGTCACCGAGACCACGCCGTGCGCCGGAATGTCGCCCGTCCAACTGGTGATATCGGTCCAGGTGATCACCCCACGCACCAGGTCAACAAAATCGGGCGGCGGCACGGCATAGTGAAACTCTACCCAGGCCGGGTTGTAATCATCCACCAACGGCATCACGGTCATAGTCACAAAGCCATTGTTGGTGATCACGATGGTATAGGTCACCGGCAAACCGGCCTGCGGAATCAGCCCGGCGGCCAGCGATTTATCCACCGGACTGCTGCCGCCGATGGACACTGTATCGGTGAGGATGCTGTTACCGCCGCCCAACGCCCCGGCGTCGCCCAGGGCATCGTGCACCTCGGCAGCGTTGACCACCGACGGAGCCGGGTGTTCGGCCACAAAGCCCACCACCACCAGCACCGATTGCCCCGGCCCCAACGGCCCAAAATGCGCGGTCAGGTCGTTCCAGTCCAGCCGTCCGCTGGCCGGATTGATGCTGTCGGGCGGTGGCACGGCGTCTACAAAACGCAGCACGTTGATATTGTACGTATCCGATAAGGGCAGGGTAGTGATGGTAAATGTCGTATCGTTGCGAATAAATACCGTGAAAGTGATATATTCACCCACATAGACCACCGGACTGGCGCGGCCCAATCGCTTGTCCACCCAGATGGTGCCGCCCTGTGCCTGCGCTGGCGGCGATTCCCACAGCCATCGCAGCGCGATCACGGCCAGGCTGGCTACCGCCAGCATCAAAACCAGTCGTATCATTTTGTGTTTCATGTATCCCCCTCTTGCAAAAAATCAAGTACGCCATACAGATCGGCAATGGTAGAATGGGCCAGATCATGAGCCGATCTTTCGTGATCCAGCCACAACGCATGCATCCCCACCGCCTGGGCCCCGACGACATAGTCCCGGATGTCGTCCACAAACAAGGCCTGTTTGGGCTGAAGATGCAGCAGGTTGAGGGCGTATTGGTAAATGAGCGGCGAGGGTTTTCCCGCACCCACGCTGGCGCTGTCTACCACCACATTGAAAAACTGGTCCAGCCGCAGATAAACCAGTGAGTCGGGCAGCGAGGGAAATGTGTCGCTGATCACCCCCAACAAAAAACCTTGCTCCATCAGTGTGGTCAGCACCTGGCGCACTCCCGGATAAATGACCGAGAATTTGAAAAAGACAAAACGTTCCAGCGCTTCGTCGAGATGTGATCGGGCTACGCCCAACAGGTCGAGCGAGCGGCGCCAATAATCCACCCAAAACCGCGCCTCGACGCCCACATCCACCACCATATCGCAGCGGTGACTGGCAAAAAACTCGTCCCAGATGATCTGTTGTGCCTCGCTAAAAGGCACCACCTCAAAGCGGCTGCGCTCGATCACCCACTGTTGAAATTCGACATCGCGCGCCGCACTGCGGTGACACAAGGTGCCATCGCGGTCAAAAAAAATGGCGACAATCTCCCCCCGCCTGCGACTCATCCCCCATCTACCTCTCGCACCACCCGCGCCAGATCGTGGATTGCCGGAATGACATAATGTGCCACCGTGCAATCATCGCCGGGGCGTGGGTCTACCAGCACCCCGATCATACCCAGATCGCGCGCCGGGCGCAAATTTCGCCCCATGTCTTCGATCATCAAACAGCGTTCTGCCGGCTCGTGGAGCGCGTCGAGCAGCCGTTGATACCCGGCAACGGCCGGTTTGCTCTCGTTGCCCACAAAATAGCTGTCATAAATGGCCTCAAAATGGCGGGTCACGCCCAGCACATCCAGCACGGCACGGGCATGCGCCGCCGTGGCGTTGGTGAAAACGACCTTGCGTTGCGGCAGTGCCGCCAACATGGCCTCAAGCGACGCATCGGGGCCGATATAGTGGCGCAGCGGTACATTGTGGACAAACTCCATATAGTCGTCCACATCAATATGATGCAAAATTTGCAGGCCGCGCGAGGTGGTGCCAAACCGCTCCCAATACTCGCGGCGCAGCGCCGATACCTGTGCCGGCGACATGCCCATGCGCTCGACCATGTACCGGTCAATCCGCACACTGACGGCCTGCATCAGCCCTGAGCGGCGCGGATACAACGTTTCATCCAGGTCGAAAATCAAATACTGCAACACGGTTCATCCTTTATCCTTCAGGCCAGGCCATCCACTCGCCGATGATCGGCTCGATCACCCGCACATCCAGTTGTCGCGCGTGCAGCAGGTCAATCAACGGCTGCACCGCTGCCGGTTCGCTGAGCGGCGGCATAAAGTTGTCGTGATGATGCGGTACTATCCATTTGGGGCGCATCAATTCAATCATTTGCGCTGCGATACGGTGAATTTTCGAGTGTCCTTGTAAAGGCAGCAAAAATCCATCGGGATGCAACCGGCGCAGCTCTTCCGGGTAAAACCCTGCACTGCCCCAATGCACCAGGCAACGGTCGTTCCAGGTCAACTCGTAACCCAGCGTTTCACCGGGCGGATAGGCGCGATGCGTTCGCAAAACCTGCCAGGTTTGCCGGCCCAGGCGGCGCAACGTGCGGAATATCAGGGGCAGGTCAAAGAGAATGTGCCGGGCGGCCATGGCGCGCACCCGCACCGCACCCACCTCGATGGTGCGGTCGGCGGCCAGCGGGTGCAGCAGGCGGGCCGGCGTGCCCAGATCGTGCAAGGCGGTGCACACCGACATCGAAGCGTACACTGGCGACCGGGTGCGCCGGGCGATTTGCGGCACGTCTCCGGCGTGATCCATGTGCCCGTGCGTCACCAGAATGGCCTGGATAGGCGCATCGCCCTCGATCACATCGTCCAGGCGCAGCGGCAACACCGGGCGGGCATCGGGCGGGCGTGACAGCCAGGGGTCAACGAGAATGGTCGCGCCAGCCCATCGCAGCTCGAAACCGGCCACGCCCAACCAGCGAAAGCGAAAACCAGTCATCGGACTTACCACACTTCTGCATGCCCCGGATCCGGCGCATAGCGGATGCGGAAATCGCGGGCGCAGTTGTCCGAGTCGCGGTGCGCCGGCCAGCGCTCCAGCGAGTTGCCATTATAGACGCCGCTGACATCGCCCCAAGAGACTACGCCGGGATAGCTGCCCGTGCCATATACCAGCACATCCACCACCCGCATGGTGGGATCGAGCAAAATGACCTCGTCGCCGACATTGCCCAGGGCCAACTCGCCTGTCCCCCAATTTGAGCGGATCAGGTTGGGCACACTGCCGCTGTCGTTCCATTCCCAATCGGGCAGCGGCTTGGAGGCGTAACCCCAGGCCTGATAGTCGGCGGCGCGGCGGGCGATCACCAGCGTGCCGCCCGGTGCGATGACTGTGCCGGCCGGAAAGAGATACAGCCGCTCATAATCGGTAGACAGCACGGCATCGCCCAGCAGCCAGCCGCCAATGTCCACGGCCCGGGCGGTGGGATTGTACAACTCGATCCACTCGCCCATCTCTTCACCGCTGCCGGCCTGTTTGAACATGACTTCGCTGATCAGGATATGATCGGCCACCGGCACATATTCGCGCATCACCAGCGGCAAGAACACTTCGAGCGGCCCGGCGCCATGTTCCCAGTCGTAATCAAAGACCTGCTTCAAATAGTCAAAAGCATCGCCAGAGCGGATTTGCAGGCCCACCTCGCGGTTGACCAACGACGAGTCAGCTGAGCCGTTGATGCTGCTAATGTGGACGAATTTTTCGCCGCCGCGCCGCAGCAGCGCCATCTTGTTGTGGATGCCCCGTGCGGTGGGGTTGCCCAGGCGCACCTGCAAGTCCAGCCCTTCGGTCTGAGCCACGTTCATCAGGTAAAAGGCGGTGTCATAGTTTTTGCGCTGATCGTCAAAGCCCTTGTCCAGCAAGATGCGCACCGCCGCTCCGCGTCGCGCTGCCTCGATATAGGCCTCCAGGCGCGGGTTGGGGCCGTTGGTCCAGCTCACCCGCTCGTACATCTGCTCGACATAGAGCGCGTCGCCCGGCGCGGCCCGCCGCACCAGACCGATCAGCCCGTCGCCGTAGCGCAGGCTTGTTTCCGGCGATTGGATCACCTCCCACCAATCGGCGGTCATGAGTGGCGCGGTCACAGAAAAGAGGGCCGGGTATTCAAATCCGCCGCCGGTGGAATAGACCGGCGTAAAACCAGGCGATGCGGTATAGCGCGGCAGCGCGCCATAGGCCACCACGTCCAGGTGAGCGGTCGGGTCGCAGTCGCGGGCAAACAGAGCCAGCAAATAGTTCACCACATCCTGCTGATCGGTGATCAGCAGCACCCCGCGGTTGCCGGCAGTGCCGTTGTCTTTGGGGTCTACCGGCATAGCATGGTTGCCCCAGTTCTCCGAACCGATGGCAGCCAGCCGGCTGTCTATGACCGCAAATTTGGCATGCACATAATCATAACGGTCGTAAATTTTGGCCGTGCTATCGTTGTGCATCCAATAGACCCGGCCGCCGGCATCCACAATTTGCTTGCCATACCACAATTCTTCGGCAGCCAGGCCGCCGGTGGGTGCGCCCTCCAGCAGTACCGTCACCTGCACGCCGGCGCGGATGCGCTCGGTGAGGATATGGGTCAGCCAGATGCTTTCCAGGGTGTACAGTTCAATCACGATGCTCTGCCGTGCGCTCTGAAGCAGTTGTGCCGTCACCGTGTACAGGTTGTCGGGGGCAATGCCCACGGTGAGGTGAGCCGTAGCCGAAATTTGCAGGGTGCGGGTGTAGACATCCCAATCCCAGCCGGGGAAAATCGGCCGCTTGCCATACAGATCGCCTTGAGTGACCGGGCCGTACAGGGCGGGGCCGTTTGAGGTGTCATTGAGCCAATCCATAGCCGTGTCGGTGTCGGGCCAGGGCCGCCCAGATGATTCGTCACGTTTGCGCATCAAAATCTGGCCGCTGCCAAACCCGGAGAGCGGATAGGTCACGGCCGCGCCGCGCCACCCGGTCGTCGTGGTGATGCCGCTGCCATATACCAATGTATCAATCACCTGTCCCATCGGATCGAACAAGAGGGCCTCGTCACCGGTGTTGGTAAGGCCGGGCCACGTGCCGGTCAGCAGCGGCACCGCGTGGGTGATGAATTCTTGGGCTGCATCGGGCCAAAAGCCAAAAATCTCCCAAAAAGCTTCGGCCTGATCGGCGACCCAAAGAATACCGCCGGGTGGCAGGGTCAGCGCGGGCAGGGTGGCATCGGGCGTGGTCTTGCCGTCGCTGATGCCCCAACCGCTCAGATCTACCGCCTCGCTGCCCACATTGATCAAGGCCAGCGCTTCGTCTCGGGTGCGCAAGGCATAGGGATGCAGGGCATACAGGCGCAGGCCCGGCACGGCGCGCATGCCCCACGATGCGCTCTCTTGAAGGCCCATACCGGCCGCCGTGACCGTGTTGGTGATGCGCCCGCTCGACCACTCGGCGGCGCGCAGCGTGAGCGTTATAGCCTGCCTGGTTGCGGTCGGCATCGTCCCCACCTGCCACACCAGCACGTTGGCGGCCGGCTGGCTCAGGGTGAACGGCGAGGTCTGCCCCAGCAGGGTCAGGCCGGTCGGCAGCACATCGGTGAGCAGGATGCCGCTCAAGGGCAGGTCGCCGGTGTTGCTGATGACGATGAAATGGGTCACAGTCAAACCGGGGGTGAACGTGGTCGGGCCGCTCTTGCGCAGAGCCAGGCCGGGCTGCGGCACATCTGGCACGGCGCGCATGCTCCAGGATGCGCCGGCGCCTCGCCCCAACGCATCGCCGGCAGTGGCTACGTTGGTGATCCATCCGCTGAGCGCAGGATCGCTGCCCAGTGTCAGGGTGATCTGCTGCCAGGCCAGGCCCGGCAGTTCGCCCACCTGCCACACCAGCACATTGCTGAGCGGCTGGCTCCAAGTGAACGGCGAGGTCTGCCCCAGCAGGGCCAGGCCGGCCGGCAGTGTGTCGGTAAGCAGAATGCCGCCCAAGGGCAATCCGCCGGCATTGCTGATGACAATGTAGCAGGTGATTGTGTCGCCGGACGTGAATGAGGTTGGGCCGCTCTTGCGCAGGGCCAGGCCGGGCGAATTGCGCGCTCGCGGCGTGCCGTTGATGGGGTTGCCGCTGGCGTCCAGGCCGTTGCGGATGATGCCATTGCTGGTGACCCAGTTGTGGGCTGCCGACGGTGCAGTCGGGTCAATCCGCTCCATCGTCCATTTGGGCGAGGTATTGTTGCCGGCCGGCCAGGGCTTGCCGTTGACCACGTCTATCACTTCACCCAGGTTGTTGGTCAGGGTTAATACCTCGCCGGTGTTGGACAATGCGCCGGCATAAATTTGATTGGCCAGAATGTCGGATACGGTTGTATCGGTCGTGCGTTCCAGCAAAAAATAGCCGCCTGGTGCAATAGAGCCGCTCAACGTCACCGAAATATCGCCGCCGTCGCTCAATTGCCAGCCGGTCAGGGTGATCGAAACGGCGGTATTGTTGTACAATTCGATCCATTCGTGGTTGGCGTTGGCTGCCGTGCCCATCCAGGCCACTTCGTTGATCACCACGTCGAGGGCGGTGGTGCGCGCCGCGCGCACCCGGCCGGCGGCGACGCCACTCCAGGCCAGCCACAGCAGCCCGGTCAGGGCCAGCCCCAGCCCCACCATCGCCCCTATCCGTTTGAATTGCATCGAGACCATGCCGCTCCCTCCTGTCTCAACTCGCCGTCTCTTCCGCTTCGGCGGCCACCTCGCCCATGCGAATGTCGCCCGCCGACAGTGCCTTTTCCCATCGCCGATTCAGCCAGCGCAGGCCCAAAATTGCCGCCCAGGGCAACAGCAAGCCAAAAGAGAAATAACTCCACGGGTTGAGTATGGGCACCGCCGCAAAGCGATCCAGGTTGAACAAGATCAAGATCATGCTCAGCCATACCGCAAACAGGTTGGGCAAGGCGTCACCGGAATGAAAGAGCTTGAGCCCCTCGGCGCGCTCTTGGGTGAATGGGTAGAACAGATTGCTGCCCATGTGTCCAAGCTGATCCTCCAAAATGTGCGCCGTCGAGCCGAGGACATAGGCCAGGCCATACCATGGGCCGATCAGCAGAGCCAGCACCCCGCCAATCAGCGCGGCCACGGTCAGCGAGTGGCTCCAACGGCGATGCCAGGGCAAAAAACTGATTTCCACTGCCTCGCTTTTTTTCTTGAACTCGAACGAGGGGCCGCTAAAAATGTCTATTTTGGTTTCTGCATCATAAGTATAACGGGTGGGGGCGGCGATGGGGGCGCGGCCCAGGGGCAAATCCAGTTCGCTGCCGGCCAGAGGCACCTGCGAGGTGTTCACCACCGGCCCGATGCGTACTGTCACCTGCTGCTCGCTGCCGCCAAAATGCACCCCGTACTGCCGCCACAGGTCGGCGCCCAGTTTCATGGTGTGAAACTGCGCCTGTACCGGTTTGCCCGTCTCCCAGGCGCGGTTGATCGCCGCAGCCACCTGCTCGGCCATCGCCTGCGGGTCGGGATGGTTGGGGTCGGGGTCCAGTTCCGCATCGGGCTTTTCCAGATAGCGCGCCAGCTTGAAATCCAGGGTGTCGGGCATGATGCCGCCCACGCCAGCCAGCAGCAGCACCAAGCTGCCCTCGGCCGACATGTTGACCAGTGCCGGGATGAATGTGGCTGCGGCCACGCCAGACATGAAATGCGAGATGCCTTTCATCGTCGCCCTCCCAACCGGCTAAAACCCACGCTGCTTGTCAATCTGATTGCGCAGGGGCAGTTCGCCGCGTAAAAACCGCCCCAGATTTTCATCAAATATCTCGATGATATGCTGTCCTTCAAACTGGGTGCCACCGGCAATGTGTGGGGTGATCAGCAGATTGTCCAGGTCCCACAGTTCGCTGTCGGGCGGCAAGGGTTCTGGCTCGAACACGTCCGAGGCGGCCCAGGCCAGCCGTTTCTCGCGCAGGGCCGCGGCCAGGGCTTGCTGGTCAATGATGCCGCCCCGCGAAATGCCGATCAGCATGGCCGATGGTTTCATGCGGGCAATCTGCGCCGCGCCGATCATGCTGCGCGTCTGCGGCGTATACGGCACCGTTACCACCACATAATCCGATTGCCCCAAGAGGTCGTCCAGTTGCTCCAGCCCCCACAGTTCGTCCACCTCGGCGGGGCGGTCAACGGGCAGCAGGTCTACGGCGATGATGCGCATGTCAAAGGCATGGGCGCGTTTGGCCAGGGCACGCCCGGCCACGCCCAGCCCGACAATGCCCAGGGTGCTGCCGGTCAACTCGACCAGTTTGGGGCGAATGTCGCGGGTGGCCCATTCGTGCCGGGGCTGCCGCAATACGCTGTCGCGGATGCCGCGCGTCCAGGCCAGGATCATGCCCATGATGCTCTCGGCCAGGCAGGCGCCGTGCGTGCCGCGTGCGCTGGTCAGCAGCACCTGGCTGTTCACCAACTCGGCAATATCCAGGTACAAATTGATGCCGGTGCTGGGTGACTGAATCCACTTGAGCTGCCGTGCCGCCAGAAACAGGTCGCGGCTGATCCAGCCCATATACACGTCGGCATCGGCGATGTGTCGCAGTGCATCCTCGCGCTGCGGCGCATAGACAAACTCAACGCCCGGATATTTCTTTTCCAGGTCGGGGATGGCCTTTTCCAGGCCCATCAGGTTGGCGCCGATCAGGATTTTCATAGAGATGCTCCTTGAATGAATGGCGAATGGCGGATCCCCCAACTTGTTGGGGTGTTCACATCTCCAACAAGTTGGGGAGGCCGCGACAAACGGCTCAAAGCCTATCTATCGTCCCTGAAACCGCCGCCCTTTGAGTCCACGTCGCCCCAAAAAGCAGGCGCGGCGGCCCAGTTCGGCCTCGATTTGCAAAAAGCGGTTGCCGGTGGGACCGGTGGCGCTTTCGCGCACGGTGCCGCAGTTCAGGCCAACGCAGTAATCGGCAATGTCGGCGCCCTCGCCGCGGCTGCTACACGGCATCACCCCATAGCCGTTGCGGTAAGCCAGTTGCACCATGTCAAACGCCTCGCTGATCGTGCCGATCTGATTGACTTTGAGCAGCACCGTGTTGGCTGCACCGACGTCAATGCCCTTTCGCACCCGCACCGGGTCGGTGGTAAACAGGTCGTCGCCGACGATCTGGATGTCCAATTCGCGGGTCAACGCGGCGGTGCCTTCATAGTCGTCCTCGTCTAGCGGATCCTCCAAAATAACAAAAGGATATTCTCTGGCCATTAAACGATACATATCAAACAAATCGTCTTTGGTCTTGGGTTCGGCGGACAGGATGCCGATGTATTTGCCCTGCTCTTCTTCCCAATAGGTCTCCGAGGCTATGTCTACCTGGATGCCCACCTTGCCCTCGTAGCCCAGGCGGGCAATTGCCTCGACCATCAAATCCCACAACTGGCGGTCGTGCTGCACATAGCCGGCCGGCACGGCCGGGTGATGCGACACCGAGCTTTTGGGGATGCCCAAACGCTTGTTGAGTAGTTCGGTCCACTCCATAGACAGTTCCCATGCCGCATACGAGGCTTCGGAAAAAGAGGGGAAATCGTAGCACATCAGGGCATAGCTGGGTTTGCCGCCCGACCGCACTCCGCCGCCATAGCGGTCGCTGCCGACCAGGACGATCACGCCGGGCACCGGCAGGGTAAAGGCGGTGGACCCGCCGATGTGTTGGTAGAGGGGGATTTCCAACGCGGCCGCACCGGCTTTGAGTACCGCCGCCGATACCGCTGCGGTGGCATTGCCGCCCAGGCGCGCTTTGGCTCCTGGCCCGCCGATGTTCAACATGGCGTCGTCTACTGCCAGTTGATAGGCCGCATCCATGCCCACCAGTGCCGGCGCAATCACCTGATTGATGTGGTCTACGGCGCACTGTACGCCGCGCCCGCGCCACTTGGGTCCGCCGTCATAGGCAAATTCTACCTCGTGGCTGCCTACCGACACGCCGGCGGTGCAAATCACCGTGCCGACGGCACCGTTGGCCGTTTTGACCGTGGCTTCGACGCCGGGGTGCCCGCGATCCGAGAATACCTGGCGGGCCTGAATGGATACAATCATCGAGCCTGCTGACATTTTTTTCCTCTCCTATTGAATGGCGAATAGCGAATGGCGAATAGCGAGATTACTGAAAATATGGTAACTACCTACCCATTGTCATTCTGAGCGCCGTCAGGCGCGAAGAATCTCTTTTTGCGGTGTACAACGAGATTTTTCGTCGCGGCGAACGTTTTTTGTTCGCCGCGATCCCTTCGCTCCGCTCAGGGCAGGCTCTCAGAATGACACTCCCAAAGGCTAATTTTCGGCTCAAGGTAGGTAGTTACAAAATATGAATGGATGATGTTGGATTTTTATTGCACCAGAATCACGGTCAGGTCGTTGATGCTGATGTTGGGTGTCGCCACAATGCCGTCGTCCAGCGACCATAGCAGCGGTGAGGTGTTGTGCCGCCCCAGTTCGCGGTGAATGTCCCAGCCCTGGGCGCGAGCGCGGGCGGCCGTCTGCCCGTCTACCAGACCGCCGGCCAGCACCGGCATGTTGCCGTTCTGGAAAAACTGGCCGCCCGGCCCGTCGGTGCCGTCCGAGTCCACCGAGCCGATCACGATCCGCTCGTGTCCGGCAATGCGCGTGACTGCCGCCAGAGCAAACTCTTGATTGCGTCCGCCGATGCCGGTTTCCTGGCCCACCGTCACCAGCAGTTCGCCGCCGCGAAACAGGGCGCAGGGTGGCGCAAAAGGCTCGCCGGTTCTGGCAATTTGCAGGGCTATGTCGGCCAGCACCAGGCCGGCCTGACCGGCCTCGGCCACCAGCGATTGAGAGAGCAGATAGGGGCGAAAGCCCAATCCGGCGGCACGGTGACGGGCCATAGCCAGCATGCTCAGATGATCTGGCATCATGCCAAAAATGCGCCACTGCCACCGCTGAAACGACTCGGCCTTGATCGTCTCTTGCGCCGGGTCGGCGCGCAGCAAATGTTGGCGCACCGATTCTGATGCCGCATCCCAGGCGTCCCATTTCTTTAATTTGTCTATGGCATCTGAAAAAGTGGTGCAGTCGGGTAGCGAGTGCAGCCAGAGGTTGTGGTCCATCAATTGCTCAAAAGGCAGGGCGGCCACGCCCAACAGGTGAATGGCCCGCGCCGGCTGGATGCGCGCGGCCAGCCGTCCGCCTTTGAGCTGATCGAGGTGATTGCGCACCGGATTGAGGTCGCCGGTGGGCGCGCCGCGCTCGATCTGCATCAAAAAGGTGATCTGGCGCACATCCTCCAGGCTGACGTCCGCCGCCGGCAGAGTGAGCAGCGACGAAACGCCGTTGCCCACCACCGTAAACACCAGGTCGTCGGGGCGCAGTTGATCGGCGATTTCGAGGATGCGCCGGCAGCCTTGTACGCAGCCCTCGTCTGGCACAGGGTGGGCGCCATAGGTCACGCCGATGCGACTGAGCAGCGGCTCGTCGCCGTGCTTGGCAATGACGTGTCCGCCGGTGAGCCGTTCGCCCAATACATCCTCAATGGCCCTGGCCATATACTGGATGCCTTTGCCGGCGCCCAAGACATAGATGCGTTTTACCTGATCCAGGTCAATCGTTTCGGGGTCGCGGCGCGGGTCGCCAGGCGGGGCAAAATCTGGCCCGCCGACGGTGAGGGTGTGGCTGTCCAGGTGCAGGGCCTGGCGGGTGTTGTGGTATGGATTGGCCGCTTGCAGGCCGGCCTCCAAAATGTCCACTACCGCCTGCCGACCGGCAACATTGCCGTGAGAGGTCAGCGCCGTTGCATTGAGGATGCGCATCAATCAAACCATTTCTCGCGTTGGCTCTTGCGGTGATATGCCGTCGGGGTCATTGACGCGGGCGCCGAGCGGGGCCGGCACAGGGCCGCGCAACAAGGGATCGTCCGTCTGAATCATCCATCGCTCCAGGCGGCCGCGCATCTCGGTCAGGGCATCCGCATAGGCCGGGTCACCGCAGACATTGTGCGCCTCGTTGGGGTCAAAAACCAGGTCGAAAAGCTGCTCCTCGGCCACAGGCCGCTCGCGCCAGCCGTGCCGCAGCCAGAGGCTTTTGCTCCAGCCGTCATCGCAGTTGGGCATTACCGGCGTGCTGCGTCCGTCAAAACGGCGGATGTATTTGTAGCGCGGCGTGCGCACAGCCCGCATCGGCTCATAGGCGGCATGATACGTCACCTCGCCAAAAATTTCCTCGTGCAGGCAGTCGATTTCGCCGCGCAGCAAGGGCAACAGGGAGCGGCCCTGCAACCAGGTCGGCGGCTCGATCTGGAACAGTTCGCACAGGGTGGGGAAAATGTCCATGTGCGTGGTCATGGCATCCATCACCTGCCCGCCGACAAATCCGCCCGGCCCGCGCAAGATCAACAAAGTGCCCAGTCCGTGATCGGTGAGGGTGCATTTCATGCCTGGAAAGGCCAGTCCGTGATCGGTGGTGCAGATCACCAGGGTGTTTTCGGCCAGGCCGGCCTCATCCAGTGCGGCCAGCACCTGCCCATAACAATCATCCAGCAGGCGGGCGCTGGCCTGAAAAGCGGCCATGTCGCGGCGGGTTTCGGGCGTGTCGGGCAGCGGGGCTGGCGGGCGGGTGTAACGCTCGTCGTCCAACGGGTCGGGGGTGTGAAATTCGCGGTGCGTCTCGATATAGCCCACCGAGAGGAAAAAAGGCTGCGGCGGATGATGGCGCAAAAACTCGACGGCGTTTTGGGTGCGCTCTTGGGCCGTGCCGCGCGTCTCGAGGCGATCATAGCCGATCATGGCCGCGTCGGGGGCCTCGTGCTGCACACCAAACAAGGTCGAATGATATCCTGCCTTGCGCAAGGTATGCACCAAATGCTGGCTGTAATCGTTCAAACTCCAGCCGCGATGGGCCAGGCCGAGCATGCCATTGCTGTGCGGACACATACCTGTAAGCAGGGCGGCGCGGCTGGCCGAGCAGACCGGCGCAGCGCAGAAATTTTGGCGAAACAAGACACCTTGTTCGGCCAGTTGTTGAATGTGCGGCGTCGGCATGGCATAGCCATAGGGTTGTACATAGCGGCCGGTGTCGTGCGAATGGAGATAGAGGATGTTGGGATGGTTTGTCATCAAAAGCCTTTCACGAAAATAAACGAGGGCAATTGCAATAGGGCAACCGCAAGGGTTGCCCCTACGATTATGGTTTGGCCGACGGCACGCCGGTTTTGAGCGTGCCGCTCTGAAGCATGTGGGCAATTTCGGCCAGTTCGTCGCGCACCTCTTGTGGCACATCCTCTTCAAACTCGTGGAATGGCGCCAGCTCCACCTGGCCGATGTAATTGTCGCCGGCCGGAAATTGGCCCTGATAGGCCAGCCGGATCAGGTCAAAAACGCCAGGGCCGATCAGTTTGATCGCGCTGCTCAACAGCACCGGGCGGGCTTCCGGCAGGGTCTCGTACTGGTCAATGTCTACGCCGATGGCCAGCACATCTTGGTCTGCGCAGGCCAGCAGTGCGCCGTTGCCGGTTTGCCCGGCGGCGGCAAAAATAACATCCACATTCTGGCCAATCAGTTCGACTGCCGCAGCGCGCCCCCACTCTGGGTCGGTAAAAGATTTGGACAGGTCTACATTGTGATAAACCAGCGTGACCTTGATATCTGGATCGATGTACAAGGCGCCGGCGCGATAGCCCTCGCCAAATCGCCATACCGGCGGAATGGTGTCGCTGCCCAGCACTGCCCCAATGTGATCGCTCTCGGTCGCCATTGCTGCCAGTGCGCCGGCCAGAAAACCGGCCTGGTCTTCGGCAAACAACAGTCCGACCAGGTTGGCCGCCCGAGCCGCCGAGTGATCCTGGTCAACGCCGATAAATTTGATCTGGGGGTATTGCTGGCTGGCATTCATCGTCGCCTCGCCCAGACCAAAGCCAACGGTGACAATGACATCGTATCCGGCGTCGGCCAATTGGGCAATGTTTTTGGCATTATCCGCCGGGTTGACCGTTTCGATGTATTGGACGCGCGCTCCCAGTTCCTTTTGTGCCTGTGTGATGCCCTGCCAGGCATATTGGTTGAACGACCTGTCGTCTACCTTGCCCACATCGGTCACCAGACCCACGCAAAACACCTCGGCCTGCGCACAATCGGGCAATTCGTCATCGGGCGGTTGCCCCTGGCGCAGGTTTTCCATCTCTTGCTCGATGCGCTGACGCAGTTCGCCCGGCTCGGCCAGTTCCAAAGCCTGGCGCAGGTCTTGCATGGCTTTGACCGGCTGCCCCAAAGCCCGGTAGGTCAAGCCGCGCTCCAGATAGGCTGGGGCCCAACTGTCCATCTGGGCGATCAGGTTGTTCAGGTCTTGAAGAGAGGCCTCCAATTGTCCGTTGAGGCGATAGGCACGCCCGCGATCCAGCAAGATATGCGTGCCTTCAAAAAACGGCCAGGCATAGTGATCAAAAGAATAGCGCGCCGCCATACTATAGGCCTCGACTGCCTCGGCATAACGCTGCTGTCGAAACAGCACCCAGCCTTGAGCGTGATAGACGCCGCCCAGCCGATCATCCCAGCCCAATCCGATCGCGCGAGCCAGATCGTCCAACGCTGCCTGGTCACCTCCGGTCTGATAATAGGCCATGCCCCGGTAAAACAACGTCTCGGCGTCGGCCAATATCTGGATGGCCCGGTCATAGTCCTGGATGGCCCGGTCGGGCTGTCCGGCGAATTGAAAAGCCTCGCCGCGATGGAAATAAAGAGGGAACAGATCGTCTTCAGTGGCGCGCTCCAAAGCCAGAGTAAATTGAGCGGCGGCCTGTTCATGCTCGCTCATAGACATGAGCACAAAACCTCGCTCGGCATAGCCCTCTGGATCATCGGGGCGCATGTGGATATAGTGATCCAGGTCGGCCAGCGCGGCGTCATTGTCTTGTTTGTACCAGGCATAAAGAGCGCTGCGTCGCAAATAGGCCAGGGCAAAATCGGGGTTGAGGGCAATCACCTGGTTCATGTCGGCAAATTCCTGGGCATCATCGCCGCTCCAGCCGGCCACGCGGCCGCGCCAGAACCAGGCCTCGATCAGACCCGCATCCAATTCAACCGCCCGGCTCAGATCAGCCAGGGCTTCGGCGTCTCGATTTTGATACACTCTGGCCCGCCCACGCCAATAGTAGGCCGGGGCATAGCGCGGGTCCAATTCGATAGCGCGGGCAAAATCGGCGTCGGCATCCTGCCAGCGGTCTTGACACACAGCGCAGCACGCCCGCCCCACATATCCTTCAGGGCGGTTGGGGTGCTGCTGCACGGCCTGCTCAAACAGAGCCAGCGCGCCCTGCACATTGCCGTCGCACTCGGAACCCAATGCCTCATTGCCGCTTTGGATCAGCGCGGCCAGATCGGCCGACGGCGCAACGGTCGGCCTGGTGGTCTGAGCGGCGGTGGGTGTGCCTGCGACCTGCGTGGCGGCGACCAACGTCAGAGTCAGGCGGGCGCGGCCGCGCACGGTTCGTAGGGCCAGCACCCCTCCAACCAGCAAGCAGGCCAGCAGCAGCAATCCTCCCAAACCTGCCACAACCCAGATCCACGGCGAGATTTTGCGGGTCGGTTTGCCTGCCGCCGGCGATACCAGTACTGTCTCTTGCGAGGGCGGCGGCGGTGTCTGAGAGGGCGGCATAGCCGCTGTCTCTGCCGCAGGAGTGGCCGCCGGTCGGACCCCAGTCGCTGGTTGGAGCAACCCCTCATCCAAAGGCAACCAGGCTGCCATGCGGTTTTCTTCCAAAATGTCTCGCAAAGCCTGTGCCAGCTCGCCGGCCGTCTGATAGCGATCATCCGGCTCTTTGGCCAAAGCCTTGAGGATCACCCGCTCCACATCGGGCGAAATGTCGGGGTTCAGAACGTGAGGAATGGGCAGCGGCTCGTTGACGTGTTTTAGCACCACCGCAAACGGCGTATCGGCGTCAAAAGGCACCTGTCCGGTCACCATCTCGTAAAGCACCACGCCCAGCGAATAGACATCGCTGCGGGTGTCGCCGGGATAGCCCTTGCCCTGCTCTGGCGACATGTAGGCCGGCGTACCCACCATCGCCCCAGTG
Source organism: uncultured Anaerolineae bacterium (assembly GCA_964449465.1). Taxonomy (GTDB): domain Bacteria; phylum Chloroflexota; class Anaerolineae; order JAFGEY01; family JAFGEY01; genus CAYRXM01. The sequence continues at coordinate 152,955 of CAYVBK010000002.1, read as the reverse complement.
GCAGTGAGGCGGGTGCCGCCCACAATGCTGGCAATGCCAAAATCGGTCAGCACCGGCCGACCGTTGGCGTCAAACATGATATTGTCGGGCTTGATGTCGCGATGGATACGCCCCTGCCGGTGTGCGTAATCTACCGCATCGCATATAGCCGCCAATATGCGCACCGTCTCTTCCAGCGGCACCTGGCGGTTCTCGTCGTTGGCCTGGCGCAGATAAGCCTTGAGCGTGCCGCCCTCGATAAACTCTTGTACCATATAATACACATCGTCTTGCATATCAAAGTCGTGCACCTGGACGATGTGCGGGTGATGCAGCGCGGCGATGGCTTTGGCCTCGCGTTGAAACCGCTCCACAAATCCTTCATCGTCGGCCAGATAGCTGTGCATAACCTTGATCGCCACATAACGGTCGAGGCGAGGCTGATAGGCCTTGTACACCTCAGCCATACCACCGCGCCCCAGCCGCTCTACCAGACGATACTTGCCCAGCGTTTTTCCGGTCAAATCGGCCATATCAAGCTCCTTGACGCTCTTGTTTTGAAATCATTTTTGACCCACAAACAACTCGGCCTCAAACATGCTGCTGCGAGAGGTCCAGGCCGAGCGATTGTTCGACTCGCGATGAACATGATCTACCCAGCCGCGCAGGCTGCCGTCGAGGTTGTCGGCATAGTGCAGGGCTATGGCTTCGGGTGTGCGCGGCGTCACCGGCGAGCCCTTGTCCAGGTCGCCGTGATGAGATAGAATGGCATGAATGACCCGCTGCCGCAGTTCCGGCGGAAAGCCCTCGATGTGATCAATGGCCTTGTCCACGCGGGCCGAGCCCAAATAGATATGCCCAAGTAACTTGCCTTCATCGGTCAGGTCAAAGTCGCCGCTAAACGCATAGCTGTCTACTTTGCCCACATCGTGGAGCAAAGCCACCGTCACCCCCAGGTCACGGTTCAATTCCGGGTAACGTTTGACTGCGGTGATGACCAGTCGCGCCACATCCAGCGAGTGTTCCAGCAGGCCACCCACGCAGGCGTGATGATAGGTCTTGGCCGCCGCAGCAGTGAGAAATCGCTGCTGAAACGATGAATCGCCCAGCACAGCCTTGAGCAGCAATTTGAGGTGTTTATCCTGGATGCTGTTGATCAATTGCTGCAATTCATCCACCATCTCTTGCTGTGGACGGCGGGCCATCGGCAAAAAATCTTGGGGATGCTCCAGATCACACGGGAAAATTCCTTCTACATTGACCTGCAACGCGCCCTTGTACTCTTCTACCCGCCCGGTGACGGCTACCCCGCGCCCTATGGCCAGCCGTTCGGCCACGCCGGCCGGCACCCGCCAGTACATGGCCTCAATGTCGCCGCTGCGGTCGCGCAAATTCAGCCGCAAATAGTCATATCCGTTACGGTCGGTGGCGGCAGTCAATCCGGCCAGTAAAAAGGAGGCCTTGTTCAACGGCATGTTGGTGCGCAGGTCGGTCACAGTCAAACGGGACACATTATTCTCCTTGAGCGGCTGAGGATTGGGATACAACGCGTCTGCGACCATTCAGCCAGTCTTTGATCGCAAATGGGGAATAGAATAGCGTAAAAATGACGATTGCTACAAAAAACAGCGTAACCAGATACCACGGCCATGGCCCCATAATGTCGAGCAGTGAGGCCGTAGGCGGTTTGCGGCAGATGAACAAATAGTTGCCGCCCACCAGCCAGTTGAATCCGGCGATGGGGATGGCATACAGCAGTGTCACGATCAGAGCTTTGAGCAGTGATTTCCAGGTGGGGCGATAGCCGCGCACAAAGGTCATATAGGTGCTGGCCGTGACGATGGCGCCGTGCGAGATGAAAAACTGGATGAACCGATAGTGCGGAAAGCCAAAAGCGGCAATGTCGGGCGTGAGCAGGGCCTGGGTGGCTCCGGCAAAGCCCCAAAAGTAGGTGATCTCGAACAGGGCATAGCTGTCTGTGACTAGCATAATCGCCGACAGGATCAGCCCGGCACCGCACATGTGCAGCGGCAGCGATGAGCCAATGTCCCACTGCCCGGTGCGCACATACCAGACATTGAGTGACACTTCTTGAAATATCAGCAAAAAAGCCAGGGCATAGCGAAATTGTTTGTTCAACCAGGGGATTTTGGTGCGTTTCAAGTTGATGGCCACGCCCACATTAAATATCAGGATCAGGGCCAGCGTGAGCAAATGAGCTGTGCCGAAAAGCACAAAAGGAGTGTCAAACGTGCCGCCTAGATATTGGTTCATGATTTCATCTCCTTCGATACCAAGATATCCGAACTTTCCAGAGACGCCTATTTTCAGCCCTACCCGACGCCAAGCGTCGGGCTAAAAGAGCCGGCCTCGGCGGGTCGCTCGGCGTGTTGATCTAGAAAAGCATCCAGGTCGTTCAGAGCTCGCTCGGCCAACTGTTTGTAGCGATCCAGCTTGCGACGCACACGCCGTTCCAACAGCGGCAGCAGGCCCATATTGGCTTTCATCGGTTGAAAGTGGGACTGTGGCGTGGTGATGTAACGACACAACGCGCCGATCATGGTGGTAGGTGGCAGAACCAAAAGGGGTTGGCCGCGCAGCCGTCGCACAGCATTGACTCCGGCCACCCATCCGCTGGCCGTCGAGCCGACATAGCCCTCTGTGCCGGTGATCTGGCCGGCAAAAAAGAGCGTTTCACGGCGTCGGCAGGACAGGGTAGGTTCTAACAACGAGGGAGAATGGATAAATGTGTTGCGGTGCATCTGCCCCAGGCGGACAAACTCGGCCCGCTCCAGGCCGGGAATCATCCGCAACACACGTTCTTGCTCACCCCAGCGCAAATTGGTTTGAAAGCCGACCATGTTGTAGAGGGTTGCCGCTGCATCATCCTGGCGTAACTGCGCCACGGCAAAAGGCCGCTGCCTGGTATGGGGATCGATCAGCCCGACCGGCTTGAGCGGGCCAAAGGCCAGCGCCAGGTGACCGCGTTCGGCCAGTACCTCGATGGGCAGGCAGGCCTCAAAAAAAGAGGGCGATTCAAAATCGCGCAGCGACACCCGCCCGGCAGCCAGCAGCGCGTCTACAAATGCATCATACTCGCTTTCGGTGAATGGGCAGTTGATGTAATCGCCATCCTCATCCTCACCGCGCCCATAGCGCGAAGCGCGAAACGCCCGGCTCAGATCAATTGAATCGAGGGTGACGATAGGGGCCATGGCGTCATAGAAAAAAAGAGCTTCGCGGCTGGTCAGCCGGCCTAGGTCGGCAGCCAGCGATTCGCTGGTCAAAGGGCCGGTTGCCACCACTGCCACGTCACCCTGCGGCAGCGACTCGACCTCTTGTCGGCGCACCTCGATCAAGGGATGTGCTTCGATTCGCTGTGTCACCCATTGGGCAAAAGCCTCGCGCCCCACGGCCAGGGCGCCCCCGGCCGGCACGGCCGCAGCATCGGCGGCGGCCACAATCAACGACCCCAGCCGCCTTAACTCGGCCTTGAGCAGCCCCAAAGCGCGGTCAGGCTGATTGGCGCCCAGCGAATTGGAGCAGACCAACTCGGCCAGCCAACCGGTGGTGTGCGCCGGAGTGAGCCGCTGCGGACGCATCTCGTACAGTGTCACGGCCACGCCGCGCTGCGCCGCCTGCCAGGCTGCCTCCGAGCCGGCCAGTCCTCCACCGATCACGATCAGCCGATCCATCAAATACATCCTCCTCAAGCGTTGATCGTACCACAAAGTGATCGTTCGTGCAAATAGAAGAAAAGAGAAGCGAACCCGACCTCTTTTATTGTACCTTGACCGAGCCAATGACGCATGCTATAATGAATCAAGCTCACACGGTCTGCCTGCGAGTTCACAGAAACCCTATCAGGAAAATTGGTATGCCTCTGGCTCCCGATGTCGCTCTACCCATATTTGCACTGTTGATCTGTATAGGTCTGATCATCGCCATTGTAGCCAACCGGCAAATGCGCGAAAAACGTCCCCAGTTGCTCTTTGCCCATTTGATCCTGGTGATCTTGTGGAACGTATCGCTGGCCTGGCCGGCCGATCAGCGGCCGTTGTTGGTGCGTTGGGGCACGGTGATGGCGAGTGCGTGGCTGGGCATCGTATTTTGGGCTATGGCGGCCCTAGAGCGCGTGCCGGTTTCGCGTCTCAAATGGATTCTGGCCGGCGGGTTTGGTCTGACCTGGGCTATGCCGGTATTAGCTCTGGTGGCTCACTGGCTGCATTGGGGCTTTGCACTGCCCGATCAAACACAGACTTTTCAGGGGCTGGCCGGGCTGATTTGGCTGATGTTTGCCCAAGACACGGTAGTCTCGACGATTCGGCTGCCGGCAGCGGCCCGCGCTCAGGCCTTGCGCACCTGGGGCATTGCCTTTATCGCCAATGGCCTGAGCATCGCCAGCCTGCTGGGCACCTGGCCGCCGGCCTTTTTGATGGCGCCGCTGTGGGGGGCGGTCGGGGCGGTGATGACGGCCATTGCCGTCTTGATGCCCAGCCTGGCCGACATTCGCTCCATCTTGAGCCACGTATTGGTTTATGTGTCGGTGACTGTGTTGACGGGCAGTCTGTTTGTTTCGCTCTTGCTGGTTGCTCAGTACATCTTTCCTGGCTCGGCTCTGTTGATGGTGGCGATCATTGCCGCCGGCACGCTGGGGATGGTCTATCAACTGCTGCACCGATTGATCACCGATACGGTGGATCGCATTTTGGGGCAGCGCGTAGATCGGACGCGGTATGAAGCCAGGCTGCGAGACTATGGCAAAACGGTGCGCAACATTCTGGACCCAGAGCAGTTGGCCGAAGCCATCATGTTGATCATTCATGATACATTGGGCATAGACAAGGGTGTCTTGCTGGTCAGCGACAGCGGCGATGATATTGGCAATGTCAAATTTCAATCGGCTGGCGGGCTCGGCGTCGGCGAGATCGAGCCGGCTACGTTTCGGGCATTCAGCCCTTTTATGGATGACCTGCGGCGCAAGGGCATCGTCTTAACTCTGGATGCGCTCAAGTCGGACCCGCGTTTTCTGTCTATGCGCGAACAAGAAATGAAATGGCTGCTGGCGTTGGGCGTTTATCTCTTTGTGCCGGTGCGGGCGCGCGGTCAACTGGTCGGCATTTTGGGTCTGGGTAACAAAAATCATCATGCCTTTCGCACCGATGAGATCGAATTTTTATTGGAACTGGCCGACCGCAGCGGATACCCTCTGGAAAACGCTCGCCTGTTTAGCGATATGCGCACCCTGAACGCCGTGCTAAATCGGTTGTACACCGATCTGGACCTGGTTAACCGCCGCCTGAAAGATATGGACAAACTCAAATCGGCCTTTATCAGCGTGGTCACGCACGAACTGCGCAGCCCGTTGGTGGGCATTGATTTTTCGCTGCAACTGTTGCAGCGGCAGGGCCTGCATCGCCTGTCCGACGAGCAGCGCGAGCCGATTCAGGACATTATCAAAGGGTTTGCCCAAATGAAGGGCATGATTGACAAGCTGGTCACATTTACCTCTTTTCTCTCCAAGCAAGGCGAACTGCGCAAAGAAGAGTTGGATATGGTCGCGCTGATCCGTCAGGCTGTCGAGCCGCTGCAAGTGATGGCCCAGTTTCGGGGCATTGCCATCGAGGTTTTGATAGCCGATAATGTCCCTCACCTGTGGGCCGATCAAGAGCGGTTGTCAGAGGCTATTTATCACCTGGTTCACAATGCCATCAAATTCACCGAGCCGTTCACCGAACCGATCACCGACCTGTCTACCCAATCGCAGGGGCGGGTCATGGTTTCCTGCACGGCCGATCATCAATGGGTCAGCCTGACCGTCAGCGACAATGGCATCGGCATTGACGCCGACAAGCTGGAAAGCATCTGGGATGGGTTTTCGCAGGTGGTAGACCCTCTGCGGCGCGGCGTAGAGGGGTTGGGTTTGGGGCTGGCCCTGGTCAAATATGTCGCCAATGCGCATGGCGGTCAGGTCTGGGCGCAGAGCCAGATCGGGCGCGGCAGCACGTTTGGATTTCGCATCCCCATTAGTCGGGCGCCTGGCTCGACCGAGCAAGAGATGACCTTGTTGATGTCTGATGGAAGATTGTCTTGGGGGCAATAGGCCCTTGACAGGCCCGGCTGTTTGGGTGGCATCAAGCGATACCTGCCCTATCTGATGACACGTCGGCCCTCAAAGGGGGGAATATGAACATTGGTCAGTTAGCCATTTCAACCGTTATTCTGATCGGCTATTTGGCTATTCTTTCCCTGTTACTGATCAAGCGGTTCTTTCGCGATAAAACCGAGCGTCTGCTGGTCATCTATCTGGCTATCTCGGCGGTGTGGAATGTGCCGGTTGCTCTGGCCTGGGGTTTGCCCGAATTTGCCACCGTTGCCGCGCTGAGCGACCAAATCGCATTGAGCGGGCTGATCATCCTGGCCGTCATCTTTATGAACCTGACCCACACTTTTTTGCGCCAGACCACCCGCCTGGCCCAAGCCTGGTGGATTCTGAGCATTTTTTATGTGCTGGTCTCGGTCACTTTTGCATCGGGCTTTATTCCCCTGACGCTGCCCTATATCGCGTTGGGCGACCAGATCGTCGGTTCATTGACCTTGATTCGTGTGTTCAATGTGTTGGCCTGGGCTGGCTTTACCCTCAGCACCATCATATCCACATGGCGCGTCTATCGCGAAGTGACCAGTCCGATGCACCGCAATCGCTATCGCTACTGGTTGGTGGGATTGATGCTGCTGGTGCTGGGTGATGCCCTGTTTGCCACCATTCAGCCTGCGCTCAGGCTGTTAGGCATCTGTATCCGCCTGTCCAGCGCCCTGATTTTTACCATTACCATCATTCGCTACAGGCTGGTAGACATCAAGACGGTCTACCGCAATGCCTTTGGATATGTCACGATAGCCTTTCTGTCCATCGGCTTGAGCCTGGCTCTGGTGTGGGGCGGGCAGCAGATCGCTGGGCCGCAGCAGGCCATGTATGGCACCCTGGGCGGCGTAGGCGTCACCGCCCTGATTCTGGCTTTTACCAGTGCGCCGCTGCGTACCGCCATTCAGCGGTTTGTAGATTATCGGCTGTTCCACATCCGGGTGAACTATGAGGCGCTGCTGCGGGCCTATGGCGAAAAAGTGATCGAAACACTGCGCCTGGAGCCGTTGGCCGACCTGATTATGGACACCCTGGTGCTGGCCACCGACATTCAACGAGGCGCGCTGTATCTGGTGCGCGAGGGCAAACAAGAGATCGGCGGGCTGCTGCTAGACCCGGTGCGGCGCATCGGCGATATGCCCGAAGGCAGCTTTGAACTGCACCCCGATAGTCCGCTGGCCGCGCGCCTGAATTCGTCGGACGAGCCGCTGACCCAATATGACATTGACCTGCGTCAGGAATTTGCTCGCATTTTGCCCGATGAACACGAGTGGTTGACCGCCATCAATATCGAAATGTTCTTACCCATTCACACCAGCGCCCGACTGGTCGGCCTGATTGTGTTGGGGGCCAAAGGCTCCGGCGAGGTTTACACGCCCGACGAAATTGACTGGCTCAAGGCACTAGCCGATCAAACCGCCGTGGCTCTGGAGAACGCTCGTCTGTTCGATCAGGTCGAAACCATGTCTGTTAACGTGATGCGCCTCAACGCCGACCTGGAGCGCGCCTACCAAAAGTTGCAAGAGGTAGACAAGCTCAAATCGGCCTTTATCGGCATAATCACCCACGAGTTACGCAGTCCTTTTGTGGCCGCCGGGTTTTCGGTGCAACTGCTCCATCGCTATCTGGAGCGCAAAATGTACACCGAACTTCAGATGCAGATTCAACAACTGGAAAAAGAGTTGTCTAGCGGGCGCAAGATGATTGACAGCGTGATCTCGTTCTCTTCTTTGTTGAGCAAGCAGGGGCAGCTCCAATTGGAAGAGACCGACCTGGTGGCTCTGATTCAGCAGACCGTCGAGCCGCTGTCCAAAATGGCGCAGAGCCGCCAGATCTCGTTGACCGTGCAATTGTCATCGCGCCTGCCCAAAATACAGGCCGACTCGCGGCAGTTGACCGAAGCCATCTATCACATGGTGCATAACGCCATCAAGTTCAACCACGAAAACGGCTGGGTGCGGGTGATCTGCTGGCCCACCGAGACGCATGTGGTGTTCAAAGTTGAAGACACCGGCTGCGGCATCCCGGCCGACAAGCTGCCCACCCTCTGGGACGGGTTTACGCAGGCCGCCGATGGGCTCAAGCGTGGGGTAGAAGGATTGGGCCTGGGCCTGGCCCTGATCAAGTTTGTGGTGCAGACCCATGGTGGCGAGGTGTGGGTCAACAGCCAGGTAGGCCAGGGCAGCACCTTTGGTTTTCGCATCCCGATCAATGCCCGGCCCGCAGCGATAGAAGCGGCGGCAGCAGTGCCGGCGGCAACATAATTGCTACAAACCTGTTGTGTGTGATATAATGATTCTTTGATTCAGATGATGTCGTAAGACGCCGGGCCGACCAGGCCCCCAGGTCAACGATCTCTGATACGCAGTCTGTGGGGGGCCGCTCCGAGGAGGCAAGATGGATTACAAAATGATGACGTTACGCCCCCCTGCCAAAGAATGGGTGCGCCCGCTGCTCTCATTGTACTCGTATTGGGATGAAGGACGACGGTTCAGCATGTGGACCGATGATCTGCGCTACCGGCTGGAAGGCAAGGGCGGGCGAGAGTTGTTCCACGTAGCGATGGACCGATCCAACCCGGTGGCGGCGTTGGATGTTTCCTCGTCACGGGTAGATGCCCGCGTAGGGTGCGCCCATCGCCTCTTTGTCCACCCGGAGCATCGCCATCATGGCCTGGAGCGCAGCCTGCTCAAACATGCCCTGGAGCAGTTTCAAGCCGGCGGTGGCGAGTTTTTGATGCTCAACAGCGGCTGGGACACCAGCTTTTACCACCTGTATCAGGAATTCGAGTTTCGCGAATTCCGTCGCGATCCGTGGAGCGATGGTGTGTTGATGGGGCGCACCACATCGGGGCAGCCGGTGGCCGATTGGATCCAGGCCTATTTTGGCCCGGCCGAATCGGCCAAAGTGGTGCAGATCAATGCCGGTCATTGGGCGCCGCTGATGCTGCTGTGCAACCAAAAGCTGCCCTATCTGGTTCATCATTATGCCCTCAACATTATGGGCGATTGGGCCGTAGACGGCCGGCTGCTCGGCCTGTTTGACATTCTCGAATCGGGCAAAGGCATTGCCGTGGGGCTGCAAACCAACGACCGACGGCTGGTGGGGTTTGCCACCCTGCTGCCTTTTCTCGATCCCTGGCCGGTGGCTTCGTATCAACAGCACATCCGCCTGCTCGATCTGTGGGTGCATCCCAATTTTATGTCTTATACCCCGCAACTGTTGCGCGAACTGGAAGTCTGGACCCATCCCCTGCCCGACAAGGTACACTATTTGATGTCTATGGTTGAAGACAGCCGTTCCGACCTGATCCAGTCGCTTGCACAAGAGTCTTGGACGCAGGTGGCGCGGTTGGAACAGCGCTATCAACTGCCCAACGACGAAATGATTGATATGATTATCTATCGCAAAGCCAAGCCCCGTGTGGCCGATGAGTGAGCCAACCTCTTTACAGTTGTTGTGCAACGCGACCGTCGTACTCTATCGTGGTCGTCGTTTTTAGCCTCATCAACGATCGGCCCGGCCGCCGGTTTTTAGAGAAAGACTATGTCCCCACTCTATTCCGACACGCATCCCAAAATGCAAGCCCTGCAGATCCAACTCTGGCGACAGGCCAGCCCTACTCAAAAGATGAACATGCTGGCGCAATTGAACGCATCCGCGCAGTTGCTGGCTCTGACAAGTTTGCGCGCTCGCTATCCGTAGGCTACCGAAGCAGAATTGCGATACAAGCTGGCCAATTTGTTGTCAGGCACAGAACTGGCACGCCGGGTGTTTGGAGATACTCCTGATGCAGAATAAGCCGATCCAGGTTACGCTCAAGGTGACAAATGTGCTGGGAGGCCGCTGAAAAAGTCTATTCTTACCACAAAGGACACCGAGAACACAAGGGTGTACGATATTTTTGAGTCTCTAGAAATGCTTTGTGTCCTTTGTGTCTTGGTGGTGAGAGGGTTTTCATCACGCTTCTGGCAGAGCTATCTGTATCACTCGTGATTGAATTATATACAAACTCTAGCTTTAGCATCAATCCAAGAGGAGGAATATCGAGATGCTGGCCTCAAAAGAATTGCCGACCAAAGAAGCATTGCTGGCCAAGGCCCAAAAGCCGTCCGGCGACGCCATGCGCGCTCATCCCTTTTTCAAAGGCAAAATTCAGATTGCCCCCAAAGTGCCGGTGCGCAGCGTAGACGATTTTTCCATCTGGTATACGCCCGGCGTAGCCGCCCCATGCCGTGATATTGCCGCCAACCCGATGATGAGTTGGGAGCATACCAACCGCGCCAACACCATCGCCGTGATCTCGGATGGCACGCGGGTGTTGGGGTTGGGCAACATTGGCCCGCAGGCCGCTATGCCGGTGATGGAAGGCAAAGCTCTCATTTTCAAATATCTGGGCGGCGTAGATGCCGTGCCATTGTGCCTGGACACTCAAGACCCCGACCTGTTCATCCAGACGGTCAAGCTCTTGCAGCCCTCGTTTGGCGGGATCAACCTGGAAGATATTGAAAAGCCCAAGTGCTTTAAAATTCTCGACTCACTGCGTGCCGAGATGGACATCCCGGTCTGGCACGACGATCAACAAGGCACCGCCGCCGTCACCCTGGCCGGGCTGATCAATGCCCTCAAAGTGGTGGGCAAAAAGCTCGACAATGTGTCCATTTCGCTGATCGGCGCGGGGGCGGCCAATGTAGCCATTGCTCGCCTGTTGCTGGCCGCCGGCTGCGACGCCGGTCGGCTGATGCTGGTGGACACCAAGGGCATTCTGCACTGCGAGCGCAGCGATTTTCAAGAGGACGACCCGCGCCTCGAGTTTTGCCAACTCACCAACGTCGCCAACCGTCAAGGCGGCATTGCCGAGTCGCTGGTGGGCACCGACGTGTGCATTGCCCTGTCGCGCCCTGGCCCCGACACGATTCAGCCCGAATGGCTCAAGGCCATGGCCCAAGATGCCATCCTGTTCGCCTGCGCCAACCCCATCCCCGAAATCTGGCCTTGGGATGCCCGCGAGGCCGGCGTGCGCGTGGTGGCCACTGGGCGCAGTGATTTCCCCAATCAGGTCAACAACTCGCTGGGTTTTCCGGGCATTTTCCGCGGCGTGCTGGACGTGCGCGCCCGCACCATCAGCGACGAAATGGCTATTGCCGCGGCCTATGAGATTGCCCGCTGCGCCGAAGAAAAAGGCCTGAGCGAAGAATACATCATGCCCACGATGGACGAGTGGGATGTCTTTCCGCGCGAGGCTGTGGCTACGGCGATGAAAGCCCAAGAGCAGGGCCTGACGCTGTTGCACAAATCGGCTGAAGAATTGTACAAACAGGCTCAAGAGACGATTGCCCAATCACGGGCTATGCTCGACGCCATGATGAGCCAGGGCTTGATTGCGCCGATGCCGATCTAGCCATCCATCATGCCAGGGGGGAGCATGGACAACCGCATAGAGAATGAACTCAAAGCCTTGTTGCAGGTGATTTTGGATCTGCGTGTTCCGTCAGAGCAGGATGCTCGCTTTTACATCGCCCGCCCGGATGAAATGGTCGTGCTGCAAACCGGCTGGCTGCAAGATCTGATCGAGGCGATCATCCGCGAAATTTTGCTGGCCTTTGATCTGCTGCCCAAGAGCCAGGATGATGACCTGGAGGAAATCGAAGACTGGAAAAAGGCCGTCTGGACTCAGGGCTGGATCGAGCGGCGCAGAAATCACCGCCTGCGCATCCGCACTTCGGTGGACAGCGTTTTTGAAGACGCCTTTCCCACGTCGGGTATGACCGCCAGTGTGCGCGCCTGGAAAATCCAGGTGATGGATGTTTGCGCCGATGCGATCATTGAACGGTTTCACCTGCGCCCGGCCGCCGGCGGCACGTGGGCCTGCTTTCGCAAAAGAATGCAAAGCATCGAAAAATCTTTGCAACAGGCGATCAACTGCAAAGAACTATTTTTGTCCACCGGTCGGGTGGACGAGGTCTGGTCTATGGAAAAGGCCATCATTCGGGCGCAGCAAGAGATCACCCTGCTCAAACAAGAGATCGAAAACAGCGATCTGTGGGGACGCGTCTGATGGGCTGAAGCATTGGTGGTAACTACCTACCTTGTGCCGAAAATTAGCCTTTTGGGGTATCATTTCGGGGAGCAAAGTGACGAAGAATCTTGTTATACACCGCAAAGAGAGATTCTTTGCTCCTGACGGCGTTCGGAATGACAGTGGGTAGGTAGTTACCATTGGTGTGGAAAAGACCTGTCGGGTTACCCGACAGGTCTTTTTTTATTGTTATCAGGGTGAGGCGAGGGTAAACCCAGCCCAAGTTATTTGACTTTTGAACGCAGTTGTGGTACTATGGACTTGTGGTCAGACCAGTTGACCAGAGCAGAGAAAAAGGATGTTTGATGAGTGAAATGTTTGGCTTTGCCTTGCAGCGCGACAATCTCTACAGCCAGGTTGCCGACCGGATTCAGGAATTGATCGTCGCTCAATCTTTGCGCCCCGGCGACCGGCTGCCCGGCGAACGCGAGCTGGCCGAGCAGATGGGAATCAGCCGCACAGTGGTGCGTGAGGCCATTCGCGTGCTGAGCGTGCGCGGCCTGGTCAAAACCAAACCCGGCTGCGGCACCTATATCCGCGAACTGCATCCCCGCGATATGTCGGCCTCGGTCGAACTGTTTTTCAAACTACAGCAGCCTTCGATTCGAGACGTTTACCAGGTCCGTCGCATGATCGAAGTCGAGGTGGCCGGGCTGGCCGCCGAACGCGCCGGCGACGAAGACATCCAGGTGATCCAGGAAACCATAGATCGGATGCGCTGTGTCGGCCAGGACGTGGACCAGTTTGTACAACTCGACCTGGATTTTCACCTGGCGCTGGCGGCGGCCACTCACAATGACCTGTTTGCTTTGCTGCTCCATTCGGTGGCCAACCTCTGGCAGCAGGTGATTCGCCTTTCTTATCAAATACCAGACGCTGTCCAAGACGCCCTTTATCATCACCAACACGTTCTCGACCAGATCAGACAGCACGACGTGTCCGCGGCGCGCCAGGCCATGCTGGAGCATATTGATCGCTCACTCGAAATGATCGAGGCGGTTCATCGGCAAATGGAATCACAAAGGAGGTAAAAAATGGAAAAACGACGATTAGGCAAGACCGGAGAGATGCTGTCTATGGTGGGGTTTGGCGGCATCGTGGTGATGAACGAAACGCCGGAAGACTCGGCTCGCTATGTGGCGCAGGCCATCGAGCGCGGGATCAATTATTTTGACGTCGCCCCCAGCTATGGCAACGCCGAAGAGCGGTTGGGACCTGCTCTCAAACCCTATCGCGATGGCGTTTTTCTGGCCTGCAAGACGGGCAAACGCACGGCCCGCGAAGCCGAAGACGAATTGTATGCCTCGCTTCAGCGCATGCAGACCGACCATTTTGACCTGTATCAACTGCACGCCGTGTCTACAATGGAGGATGTTGAAACCATTTTCGGGCCGGGTGGGGCAATGGAAACCTTTGTCAAGGCGCAGGAGCAGGGTTTGACCCGTTATCTGGGCTTTTCGGCGCACTCGGAAGAGGCGGCCCTGGCTCTGATGGAGCGGTTTGATTTTGATACCATCCTCTTTCCGATCAACTGGGTATGCTGGTATCAGGGCCATTTTGGGCCGCGCGTGCTGCCGGTGGCTCAGGAAAAAGATATGGGCATTTTGGCCCTCAAGACCCTGGCCAAGCGCCGCTGGCGCGAAGGCGAAGCGCGTCGTTGGGCCAAATCGTGGTATTCGCCGGTAGACACCTATGAAGAAGCGGCGATGGCCGTGCGCTTTACCTTTTCGCGCCCGGTCACAGCCGGCCCCACCCCTGGCCACATCGAGCTGCTCAACTGGATGTGCGACGCCGTGGCGCAGTTCAGTCACCTCAGCGCGGAACAAGAAGTCGAGGTGGCAGCCGCAAGTCAGGGACTGGAGCCCATCTTTCCACACTGATGGATCACCGAAAAAAGAGCATTTTTACCAATGAGGCACTGAGAACGGTGAGCATCGAGCTCAGGCCGGGCAGCAGTTTGGGCTGCTGTTCTCTTGGCGCGGGGCTTGAGCCTCGCATACAGGTTGGAAAAAGGAACAACACATGAAATATCGCACATTTGGACAAACCGGCAGGCAGGTTTCGGCATTGGGCTTTGGGGCTATGCGCCTGCCCCAACTGGAAGACAAAACCTGCGACTATGACCGATCGGTGCCGCTGCTGCGACGCGGCCTGGATTTGGGCATCAATTACATAGACACGGCCTATGTCTATATCAACGGCACCAGCGAAGTGGCCGTGGGCAAGGCCATCAAAGGGTATGACCGCGCCGGCCTGTTTTTGGTCACCAAAATCCCGGTGCATACCGAACAGGATGGCGACCCGGCAGCATGGCGGGCCAAACTTGAGCAGTGTTTGCAGCGATTTGACACTCCCTATATTGACATGATTCTCTTTCACGGCCTGCGCTGGGATGAATTTCAAAGCGTGATCGCCCGGCCCGGCATGACTTTGGAGGCGGCGCGACGGGCGCAGAGCGAAGGCCTGGTGCGACATGTGGGTTTTTCCAGCCACGACACCGCCGAAAATGTGATTCATCTGATTGATACCGGCGAATTTGCCGGCATGCTGGTGCAGTACAACTATCTCGACCGCCACAACGAGCCGGCCATCGCCCGCGCTGCCGCGTGCGGCATGGGTGTAGCGATCATGGGGCCGGTAGCTGGCGGGCGGCTGACCCTGCCACAGGGTATTTGGAAGGATGAGGATGGCGTGCTGGAGGTGAAAACCCCCGAGCTGGCCCTGCGCTTTGTGTGGCACAATCCCGGCGTCTCGGTGGCCGTTTCGGGCATGAACGAGCTGGCCCAGATCGAAGAAAACGTCGCTGCGGCCGAACGCGCCGGCGAGATGAACGCCGCCGAAAATGCCCAGATCGCTCGCCTGGTAGACCAGAACCAAAAACTGGCCGATCTGTATTGCACCGGCTGCGCCTATTGCATGCCCTGTCCCAACGGCGTCAACATTCCTGAAAACTTCCGCTATATGAACTGGTATCGCGTGTGGGGCATGGAAAAAGAGGCGCGCGAAGCCTATGCCGGCCTCAGCGAGCAGGGCAGTTGGGGGCCGTGGGCCGGGCGCATCGAAGGCCTCAAGGCCGAAGCCTGCGTGCAGTGCGGTGAATGTGAACCCAAATGCCCGCAAAATATCCCCATTATCCGTCAACTTGAGCAGGTGGCCGAGACACTGGGCCGCCCGGCTTGAGTCACAATCTGGGAGGATGTTATGAAATATCGTCCATTCGGTCGGCTCGACTGGCAGGTTTCGGCGCTGGGGATGGGCTGTATGCGTTTGCCCATCGTCGGCGGCGACAGCGCTCAGATTGATCAGGATCAGGCTATCGCCATGATCCGTTACGCCATTGACCATGGCGTTAATTATTTTGACACCGCCTATCCCTATCACGGCGGCCAGAGCGAGCGCGTGCTGGGCCTGGCCTTGAAGGATGGCTATCGCGAGCGGGTGCGCATCGCCACCAAATTGCCTACCTGGGCCGTCGAAACCGCCGACGATTATGACCGTTACCTCAACGAGCAGTTGGCGCGCCTGGGCGTGGACCACATTGATTTTTACCTCTTTCACGGCCTGCGCGCCCCACGCTGGGAAATTGTCAACCGCCTCAACCTGCTGCAGCGGGCCGAGGCCGCCGTCGCCGACGGGCGCATCGGTCATATCGGCTTTTCGTTCCACGACAATTTTGAAATGTTCAAGACGATCATAGATGGATATGGCAAATGGACGCTCTGTCAGATTCAGTACAATTATATGAATGAGGACGAGCAGGCCGGCACACGCGGGTTGGAATATGCCGCCGCTCAAGGTCTGGCCGTGGTGGTGATGGAACCCTTGTTGGGCGGGCGGCTGGTCAACCCGCCGGCCGAGGTGCAGGCTCTGTGGGATACCGCCCCCATCCCGCGCGCCCCGGTGCATTGGGGGCTGCAATGGCTGTGGAACAAGCCAGAGGTTTCGCTGGCTCTGAGCGGTATGAGCACCATGCAGCAGGTGCAGCAAAATATCGAACTGGCCGGGCAGTCGGCGGTGGGATTGCTTTCACCTGAAGAGTTGGCCCTGGTCGGCCGGGTGCGCGACCGATACCGTGAGCTATGTCCCATCCCCTGCACGCAGTGCCGCTACTGCATGCCTTGTCCGAACGGCGTGGATATTCCGCGTAATTTTGAGGTGTTCAATGTGGGGATCATGTACAACACCCTGACCGAGGCCCGCCGACACTATCAACGCATCCTCGAAGAAGCCCGTGCCAGTGCGTGCATTCAGTGCCGGCTGTGCGAAGAAAAATGCCCGCAGAGCATCCCCATCAGCGAATGGATGCCTCTGGTTCACCAGGTCTTGGGCGAGGGCCAGCCTTTGGAGGCCTGTACGCGCCCCGCCTGAGCGGTCAAAGCTCAAATCGAGCCTGGCAGATGATTCACCTGCCAGGCTTTTTTGATCGGCTTGCGCCGACACAGGGTTTGGGGTACAATTTGCCATACCATCTATGGCTTTCCTGAAAAAAGTCAATTTTAACACCAAAGAGCAGAGACGCAGAGAACGCTAAAATACCGCAAGCCTTCTTGAACCGTATCAAGACTCTGCGCCTCGGCGTCGAGTTTTTTCAGTGGACTCTTTCACAGCGCGACGATGAGGAGTGCAACATGAGCGATCAAGATGTGGAACAATTGTACCGTCAACTCAAATCGCGTTTTCAGGCTGGCGAGATCACCATCTATCAATTTCGCACCGAAATGGTGCGGGCCAAGCTGCGCGACAAACAAGGGCGATTTTGGACCCTGGATGCCGAAACCGGCCGCTGGATCGTCAACGCCGGCGGGTCGTGGATCGAGGGCAAATTGCCGCCCGAACTGGTCAGCGCGCCCGCTGCACCTGCGCCTGCTGCCTCCGCCGATTGGGTGCAAAGTATGCGTCCTGCCCCAACGCCTGAACAGCCCGCCTCCGCCGCCACGCCCGCCGACCTGGCCACTGCATCGGTCAAACCGCGTCCGCGCCCTGCCGCCGCCGGGCTGAGCCGCAGCCAGATGTTGATCCTGATCTTGTTGTTCATCGGTGTGTTGGTGGTGTTTTGTCTGCTGGGCGCCGTGTTGACCAACGGATATGGCCTGGTCAATCTGGGTCTGTGATGTGCCTCAAGGAGCAAAGGGATGCCCAAATTATTGTTGATTGACGGACACGCGCTGGCTTTTCGCTCCTTTTACGCCACCGCGCACACCGGCAGCGTCATGACCACCGCCCAGGGCGAGTGGACCAACGCCGTCTATTTGTTCATGGCCAAACTGCTCAAGGTGTGGGCCGAAGAAAAACCCGATTACATTGTGGTGGCCTTTGATGTAGGCAAAACCTTTCGCCATGAGGAATTTCCCGATTACAAGGCCCAACGAGCCAAATCGCCTCAAGAGTTGCACGACCAGGTTGAGCGGATCAAGCAGGTGGTGCAGGCTTTTAGCATCCCCATTGTCACCTGCGAAGGCTTTGAGGCCGACGACGTGCTGGGCACCCTGGCCCGTCAGGCCGCCGAGCAAGGCCTCGATACCCTCATCCTCACCGGCGACAATGACATATTGCAACTGGTTGATGCGCAAACCCACGTGCTGGCGCCGGGCGGGCGCGGCAACGAAGACCGACTGTTCGGCCCCGCCGAGGTGTCCGAGCGGTACGGCGGCCTGACCCCGGCCCAACTCACCGACCTCAAGGCCTTGATCGGCGACAACTCGGACAACATCCCCGGCATTCGCGGCATCGGCGACAAGAGCGCCATCCCGCTGATTCGGGAGCATGGCAGCGTCGAGGGCATCTATGATCACCTGGACGATATGAACAACAAGCGCGCCCGCGCTGCGCTGGATGGGCATCGCCAGGACGCTCTGCTGTACAAACGTCTGGTGACCATCCGCCGCGATGCGCCGGTGACGTTGGACCTGGCCCAAGCGCAGGCCGGGCGGTTTGATGTTGCCGCCGTGACCCGTCTCTTGACCGAGTTAGAATTTCACTCGCTGCTCAGCCGCCTGCCTGCCGGTAACGGCACCGGCGCCGCAGGCTTAACGGCGGCGGCCCAACCAACCATCGCAACACGGTATATTTGCGTGGACAATGAGGCGGCCCTGCGCGACATGGTTGCCGCGCTGCGGGCAGCCGGGGCGTTTGCCCTGGACACCGAAACCACCTCGGTGCAGGCTATGCAGGCTGGCCTGGTGGGGTTTTCGGCGGCGACGGCGGCCGGGCAGGCCTGGTATGTGCCGTTGGGCCACCGACGGCAGGCGCAAAACGGCGACCCATCAGGGTTGGAGCAACTGCCCCTGTTCACCGCCTCGTCGCCACTCGAACGAGATGAACGTCAATTGCCGTTCAACGTCGTCATTGAGCAGATCAGGCCGATCTTGCAAGACCCGGCCATTGCCAAATATGCCCACCATGCCGGCTTTGACATGACCGTGCTGGCGCAGGCCGCCGACGTTCACGTGCAGGGATTGACCTTTGACACCATGATTGCCGCCTGGCTCTTGCAGCCCGAAAGCCGCGCTCTGGGCCTCAAAGACCAGGCTGCCCAACGGCTGGGCGTTGCCATGACGCCCATCCAGAACCTGATCGGCCAGGGCGCCGGGCAGATCACTTTTGACCGCGTGCCGATTGCCGACGCCGTGCCGTATGCCTGTGCCGACGCCGACATGACCTGGCGGTTGGTTGAATCGCTGAGCCAGGAATTGCGTCAGCGGCAGCAGTGGGACCTGTTCACCCGGATCGAAATGCCCCTGGCGCCCATCCTGACGCGCATGAAAATGGCCGGCGTGCGTCTGGACGTGGCTTATTTGCGCAACATGTCGCAAGAACTCGATGCCGAAGCGCGGCGGATCGAGGAGCAGATTTATCAACTGGCCGGGCGCAGGTTCAACGTCAATTCGACCAAACAACTGGGCGACGTGTTGTTTGAAGAACTCAAATTGCCCCGCCAGGGCGTCCGCAAAACCGTGCATGGCTATTCCACCGCCGCCGATGTGCTGGAATTGTTGCGCGATAAACACCCTATCGTTCCGTTGATTTTAGAGCAGCGGCAGGTAGCCAAGCTCAAATCTACCTATGTGGACGCTCTGCCCGATCTGGTCAACCCGCGCACTGGGCGTATCCACACTTCTTACAATCAAACCGGCGCCGTGACCGGTCGCCTGTCGTCGAGCGACCCCAACCTGCAAAACATTCCCATCCGCACCGAGATGGGGCGAAAGATTCGGCGTGGCTTTGTGGCCGAGCCGGGCTGGCGTTTTCTGGCCGCCGACTATTCCCAGATCGAGTTGCGTGTGTTGGCCTACGTGTCCCAAGATGCTGCCTTGCTCGATGCCTTTGCCCGCAATCAGGACGTGCATGCCCGCACTGCCGCCGCCATTTACGGCGTGCCGTTGGAGCAGGTCACTTCCGATCAGCGTCGCGTCGCCAAGACAGTCAATTTTGGGCTGATTTACGGCCAGAGCGCGTATGGCCTTTCGCAGCAGACCGACCTGTTTTTTGACGAGGCTGAGCGATTTATCCAGGCCTACTTTGAGCATTATCCCGGTGTCAAACAGTGGCTCGACAGCACGCGCCGCCTGGCCTATACGCAGGGTTATGTCGAGACGCTGCTGGGACGGCGCCGCTATTTCCCCGAACTGTCTGCCTCTACCAACGCCGCCCCATCGTATGCCGGGCAGCGCGCCGCTGCCGAACGGCAGGCCATCAACGCGCCCATTCAAGGCACCGCCGCCGACATTCTCAAGATCGCTATGATTCGGCTGGACGAGGAGCTGCGTCGGATGGACGCGCAGGCGCGCATGGTGCTTCAGGTGCACGACGAACTGGTGCTGGAAATCCCGGCCGCCGAATTGAACGAGGTGGCCGCCCTGGTGCGCCAGGTGATGGAGAGTGCCTTTCCGCTGAGCGTGCCACTTTTGGTGGACATGGAGGTGGGCGAAAACTGGCTGGACATGGCTGCGCTGTCGGGTTGACGCATGCGCCGCCCTGATCCGCCGTTCGACCTGCGCCTGATCGTCCTGGCCCTGCTGGCGCTGGGGCTGCGCCTGCTCTACATTGCCGCCCTGTCCGCCGATTCTCCCATCGCCAGCATAGACGCCTGGGGCTATCACCGTCTGGCCCTCAACCTGGCGCAGGGAAATGGCTTTTCGCTTCAAAGAGCATCTCCGTTTATCTCCGACAATATTCGCACGCCGTTGTATCCCCTTTTCTTGCTGCTCATTCGGCAGACGTTTGGCCCATCGCCGCGTATGGCTGCCGTGGCCCAGGCCATGCTCGAAACGCTGACCACCCTGCTGACCTATCGGCTGGCGGCGCGGCTGGCCGGCCGGCCGGCCGGCCGCCTGGCCGCTCTGCTCTATGCCCTTTATCCCACCCAGGTTCACTATACCCACGAACTGCTGACCGAAATTCCACTGGCTCTGTTGTTAACCTGGAGCATCCTGGTTTTCCTGGAATATACCCGGTCATCGCGTCGGCTCTGGCTCATCGGGCTGGCCGGGTTGTCCGGGTTGACCGTGTTGTGCAAGCCCAATTTGCAGTATCTGCCACTGCTCTGGGCGGCCCTGATCGGCTGGGGCGGGCGGCAGCATGCCAGACGCTTGTTGCGGGATGTGGTTCTGTTTGCGGGCATTGTTATCTGCATCTTGCTGCCCTGGATGGCGCGAAATCGCCTGACCTTTGGCCGCTGGTTGCTTTCTACCGCTTTTGAAGGCAACCTCAGTCGCGTCAGTGTGCCGGCGGCCCTGGCTCAGGCCGATGGACTGTATGTGCCGCCCTGGTCAGAGGTGTGGGAAGGCTATTTTTTGCGCCTGGTCGAGCAGACCGCTCAAGCCCATGGGTGGAGCAAACCCTGGCACACCCTCACTGCCGGCGAGTTGGACGCCCAAAATCACCAGATTTACCTGGCTGCCCGCCGGGTGATCGGGCAGCATGTGGCTGCCTGGATGGTCAGCCATGCGCAGGGTTTGCTGCGCTACCTCGAACCGCAGACCTTCAAAGTCTGCTATGCCCGTTTTGCCGGCCGCCACTGGCCCGCCGACGTGCTGGACGACGTGCCAATTCATGCGGTTCGCTGGATCGGCGGCGGGCATTGGGGCGAGGCTGTCCGTCTGGTGTGGGAGGAGCGTTGGCTCAAACTCGATGGCGCGCAAAGGATGGTGTGGTGGGGTATGCTGGTCGGTCAGATCATCGGGGGGATCGTGGTCGGGCGGGGGGTATGGAGGCTGCGCAGGCAGTCGGCTGTGGCGGCCATTCTGCTGCTGACCATCGGCTATGTCTTGATTCTGCCCGGCCCCATCGCCTATGAACGTTTTGGCGTGCCGGTGAGCGGCCTGCTGTGCGGCCTGGCGGCTCTGGGGGTCTGCAAATACAGCCATCATTGAAAGCGCGTTGGCTGATTTCCGCCATTTGCCATCGCCATCCGCCACATTGATTTGACAAACCCTTGCTTTTCCTTTACAATTTTATTGACATTGGCTGCCGACCTGGTGATTGCCCGGTCGTTAACGATTTTGAAGAAAAAAGGAGGTATTTTGATGAATTCAGAATTGATCGGCAAGGCCGCCGGGCAGGTGTGGGGATACCTGGCCGAGCACGGCGAGTCCAGTCGGGCCGACTTGAAAAAAGGGCTGCCCGAGTTGGACGAGTTTACCCTGGCCGCCGCCGTCGGCTGGCTGGCTCGTGAGGACAAGCTGGAATTTGTCCCGGCCGGGCGTTTTTTCAACATCGCCCTCAAATAAGCCTATTTGACATATCCAGTGTTTTTCAAAGATGAATGACAGGCCGGACCCAACGCAGGGATCCGGCTTTTTTTGCAATTGCGCTCAGGTTGAGTAAAATAAAGGCAAATTTTGACATGTTGTAAAGTCCAGCAAAGGAAAGCGGTATGAGCCTGGAAGGATTGAGCACCATCCTCGACAAAGCCCCCATTGTAGGCACCCAAACTGCTGAACGCATGATCGAATCGCCGCAGGCCGTTCTGGATGCCTATCATCGTCATGTGCGCACCTATGTTTCTCTGGGGCGGCTGTCGGATGATGAAACGCCCGCGCCCGATCAGTCGCTCAGCGTGGATGATTATGAGCGCAAACTGATCGCCCTGATTCGCGAGAGTCAGGCTCCCAAAGGCTATATCGCCGGCGAATTTGGCTATGGCAAGACCAGCACCGCTCTCTTTATGTGGGATCGCTGCCGCCAGGCCAACATCCTGGCCGTGCCGCCGTTTCGCCTGGCTATCCTCGATGATTTGCTGCTGGCCGTGTATGGCTGGGCGCGCTATGAAATCGGGTTGCGCAAACCATCTCTGGCATCTCAAGCCACCGATATTTATCAAAAATATGTGATGGGTACACTGGAAGCGACTTCGCGTCGGCTGAACATTCCCATTCAGAATTTGGACCGGCTGCATCAAGAGCGACGCCTCAAGCTCAACCTGACCGGCTCCGATTACGTTCAGTTTTTTATCGAGATGACCGACCTGGCCCACGCTGCCGGATTTGACGGCATGGTGATTTTCCCCGATGAGGTGCAGCAGTACATTGAACCTGAAATCAAGGCCGGTGTGGGCGATCCCATCGCCCCGCTGTTTGACCTGGTCAATACCATGCTCACCCGGCGCGGGCAACTGGCCTGTGGCCTGATCCTGGTGATCCCCAACAAGGAATTGGGGGTGATCAACGATCAGCGGCGCGACCTGATAGACCGGCTCAATTCGGACGGGTTGGGGCTGCGCCTGGAGGCCATTTACGACCAGCATTTTCCGCAGCGGTTGTGGACCCGGCTGGCTCAGGCGTTCGATTTCACCGATCACGCCGATCACGTGGTGGCCCCCGAAACGCTGTCGGCGCTGGGGCAAATTGCCATGCGCGAAGACCTGGCTTCTGGTCCCCGCACGGTGGTAGATGTGTTCAAGGTGATGAGTGCGCGCTATCTCCAGGAACGCAGCCTGCCCTATTCACCGTTTGACCTGATTGATGACATGATGACCCGCCGTATCAGCTATGGCACCGACAAACTTCAGCAAACCCTGCACGATGCCCTGGCTTCGGCCTATGTCGCCGACCGCCCCGAAGTGCAGCGGGCGATGCGGTTGATCGCTGCATTTCCTCAAGATGGCTGCCCGCGTCACATGCAAGAGCGCTATGGTGTGGCCGAGGCGGTGGATGACCTGGCCAATGTGGCCCAGGGCAGTCTGGTGATCTTTGTGGGCGGTGGTTTTGACGCGCACGGCAACCCGGTGCCCGTTGGCGCCACTCTGCGCGGCCTGGAAAAGGTTCAGGTGGACCGCGATTGGATTCATCACACCGTGCGCGAGTTTGCCCGCACCTTTTACGAGACCAACGACAAGATGCTCATCCGCGCCCGCGCTGCTTTTGTGCGGCTGCTCACCGACCGGCTCTTTCCGGCCAGCAGTTGGCGAGTGATGCGGCAGGTTGAGGCCAGCGCGGCTCAGAATGTCGGCTTGCTCTTGCAAGGTTCATTTACCGAGGTCTCGCGCCGTTTTCCCAACCGCCTGGTCTATGTTCAGGTGATCGGGCCAGGCGATGAGGCCGAATTTGCGCCGCCAGTAGATTGCGATATGCGCTTTCAATTCATCCTGCGCCGTTACCTTGACATTGCCGCCGCCGAACGCCGCTACCTGCCCGGTCAGATTGTCGTGGTAGATGCGCGCACTGCGCGTCTGGAATTGAACGTCTTGCATCGCGACCAGGATGGTATTTATCGCGACCTGCACCAGGCTCTTCAGCCGGTGATCAACCCCTACAAGATGGGGCCGCTGTTGATGCTCAGTCTGCACGAGTACATTGAAGAAAAACGTCGTGCCCATCTCATCCCCAAAACCGACGATCCCATTGTGACCAATTTGCTCCAACCCAGCCTGCTGGCCCACTCACTGGAAGAAATGTTCAATGCCGAGATTGGGCGGCCTTTTGACGCCGCCCAAATCCGCTTGATCGTCGAATTGCTCACCCGGCTGTGTGAGGGCCTGTACACCCAATACCACACCTTGATGACCCATTCGCAGTGGAAGAGCGCGTTGGGCGATTATATCGCGGCCCTGCGCGCCCTCAACAATCCCTTTCAACGACAAGGCCTGCAAAATGTGGTCGGCTCCAAAGATGAGTGGAGCAAGCTGTTCAGCCGCAGCCACACCGGTCTGGACACCCTCTTTCGCTCCTATCCCGAACTGATTCAGGAAGTCGAGCGGCCCACGCGCGGCTCGCCCGGTCAGCTTTGCTTTACCCTGCACCCGTTGGAGCAGCGCATCCACGCATGGCTGCAACAGGGGCCGGTGCGTCAACTCGCCGAGGGCGCGCCTGGCAGCGAACCGGCGCGCATGCTCACGTATGAGCAGGTGTTGGCCCAATCGCTGCCGCTCGGCTATCGCGAAGAAGAGGTAGACGCCATCCTGCAATTGATGCAGGAGCGTGGCATGGTGGCGTGGGAGCAGAGCAAAGGGCGCATCGTCGAGACGCTTTTCCAGGTGCCGCCGCTGGACGAAATTGAAGGCCAGGCTCAGGCCTGGGCCGCCGATGTGAAAATGCTGCTGGCCGTCTATCCCGATTCGGGGCAGCTAAAAACCTGGCAATGCGAAATCGAGCAGTACATGCGCGAGATAGACCAGGTGCGCGCCGCCCCAGAAGAGATCTGGCTGATCAACTCCAGGCAAAACCTGGCCGCCCGCCGCCGCGACCTGACCCAGTTTGTGCAGGATGCCCAGGAACGTCTGCTCGTTGATCTGAAGCATCAGGCCGCGGCCTGTCTCGCTGCCGATGAGCGCATGCACGAATCGTTCAGCATCCAGGTGCCGGGTCTGGTAGACTATGCCCGCCAGATCAACGATCTGCGACAAGACTTGCTGGCTCGCTACAACACCCTGATCGCCGATGGAGAGCGATTGCGCGGCGAGATTGACATGATCATCAGCAGCATCCAGGCTATGTTGCCCCAGGTGCCGCCCATCGCCGACCTGGCGGCGGCAGTGTCCGACCTGCGCAAACGAGAGCAGGCCATTCGCCGCCTGCAAGAGCGGCGCGCCGGCCTGGAAGGACAGCGCAAGCAGTATGCCCGCTGTGTCACTCTGGTGCAACGCGGCTCAGAGTTGGTCAACGATCTGGGTGTGCTGGGTACGGCAGTAGAGGCTGAACGCGCCGATTTTGCCGTGCTGGCCGCGCGCATCCATCACACCATCGGCCAGAGCGGGTTGGATGCCCTGGATGAGGTGGATGTGTGGGAGCAAGAACTGTCTGGCCTGATCATGCGCGCTCAACAGGTCAAACATGCGGCCATTGACCGGTTCAATGCCATTCAGGACGCTTATCGCAAGGTGCTGCGCGGATTGCAATTTAGCGAGCAGCAAATGTTTGCCCGCCGCACTTTTAACTTTGCCGATCCGGAGGGCAGCTATGATCACCTGGCCCTGGATGTGCAGCGCAACATCCAAGACCTGATCAATCAACTCGGCGGCGACCGCAACCTGGGCCGCTTGCGTGCCGACCTGTTGCAAATTGCCCAAACCACCGCTCTGCCGCCGCATCAGGCCGCCGATATTCGCGGCGAGGCCGAGGGGTATCTCAAGCAAATTCAAAACCAGGACGCTTTTTTGCAGGCTTTGCGCCGCCAGGCTGCCCAGGTACCGCGCATCCGCGATATGGACGAAATGGGGCATGGCATGTTTGCCGAATTGACCGAATCGCTGGAACAGCAGGTGCAATCCATTGTTGCTTTAAGATACAATGTGCAGTCGCTCAAGCAAAAGCTAGGCCGGTTAGAGCTGACCGCTGCCGAAAAAGAGTTGTATGCAGCCCTGCAAGAATTGATCGCCAAACGCCAGGTGAGCGCCGACGAGGGCGGCTATGTGGAACTGGCCGATGTGTACAAACATCTGTCCCGGCCGACCGACGCCAAGTCGCCGCCGACCCGCTCCTTGCTCGAACTGTTGGGCGATCTGTATGACAAGCGGCGAGTGCGTATCAAGGTAGGGCCGTTGCGAGAAGAGTAGACCGATGCCAGACCCCCTTTTGTTTGAAGAGACCTTTTTGCGCAGGTTGGAACAGTTGGCCGTCTTGTGCCGCCGTGCTGTCGCCGGGCGGTTTCAGGGCGAACGACGTAGCTCCAAACGTGGCCAATCTGTCGAATTTGCCGATTTTCGCCCCTATACGATGGGCGACGATTTTCGGCGCATTGACTGGAATGCCTATGCCCGCCTGGAACGGTTCTTTATCAAGCTCTTTGTCGAAGAACAAGACCTGACCGTGCATTTGCTGCTCGACACCAGCCGCTCGATGGATTGGGGTGAGCCAAACAAGCTGCATTATGCCCGCCGCGCCGCCGCTGCGCTGGGCTATATCACCCTGGTCGGGCTAGATCGGGTCACGGTTGCGGCGTCGGGCGGACCCCATTTTGCCCCGCATCGCGGCAAGCAGCAGGCCCTTACCCTGTTTTCCTTTTTGCAAGCCTGCGCCGCTTCACCGCCGGCCCATCTGGCCGCCTGGCTGCGCTCCTACGCCGCGGCGACCGTGCAGCCCGGCCCGGCCCTGCTCTTTTCTGATCTGCTGGATGCAGGCTGGGCCGACGGCTTGCGCGCTCTGGCCGGGCGCGGCCTGCAAGTGACCGTCCTGCACATCCTCTCCCCCGATGAAATCAATCCATCATTGGCCGGCGACCTCTGGCTGCTGGATGTGGAGGATGAGGCCGACAGCCCGGCACGCCGCCATGTCGAGATTACCGCCGATTTTGACCTGATTCAGCGGTACCGGGATGGCCTGGCCGACTGGCGGCAGGAAATCAAGAAATTTTGCGATGCGCGAGGGATGAATTATGTGTCAGTTGATACCTCGCTCCCTTTTGACGATCTGCTTTTTGCCGTGCTGCGCCAACAAGGAGTGCTGAAATGACCGACATTTCCATCCATCCGGTCGGCGTGGCCGAGCAAGATGTTGTCTTGACCGTTTACCGTCAGTGCCAAGATTTTTTGGCCCTGGGGCCGCAGCCGCGCGCCTCGCTCGAGATGGTGCAGGCCGACATGGAACTGTCGCGGCAGCAGGGCGGCGTTTTTTGCGGCATTTACAATGCGCAGGGCGAGATGATCGGCGTGGTGGATTTTATCCTGGCCGAATCGGCGCACCGCCCACAGGCGCATCTTTCTCTGCTCATGATCGCCCGGCCATATCGCGACCAGGGAGTTGGCGCCGAGGTGGTGCGGCAGGTTGAGCAGTTGATCCGCCAAAACCCGCATGCCCGCTCTATCTGCGCCGGTGTCCAGGTCAACAACCCGGCGGCGGTCCGTTTCTGGCAAAAAATGGGCTATCGCATCGTCGGCGGTCCCGAAGCGATGCCCGACCAGACCACCGTATATCATTTGCGCAAAGATTTACAATAACCGGGGCAGATTGTCGCTTTGATTCAGAACATGAAAGGATCGGCACCGGTTAAAGGCGTTGGTTGGGCTGGCCGGCGAGATTGGCGAGGCTGGCGAGGCTCAAGCCTCGCGCTGAAAGAGCAGTGGGCTGAGTTGAAACCTGGCTCTTTCAGCATCGGGCCGGTCGGCGAGGCTTCAGCCTCGCGCTGAAAGAGCGGTGGGCTGAGTGCGTTCGGTAAAAGGCGTTCAATAGAACGCCGTCGAAACCAATGTCCTCGGTCAATGTCGAAGAGAATATATGAAAAGAATTGGTATTTTGTGCGTTCTTGGTTTTCTTCTCACAGGGTGTCTGGCCCGGCCTACCGTTGCGCCGACAGCTACCCTGCCCCCTACCCCCACCGTCGCGCCGGCGGCCGATCTGGCCTGGCGCGAATGTGGGGTATCGGAGCAGAACTATACCGACGGGCGTTCGGTGCAGACCTGTTTTGGTCGCCCGGCCCCGCGAGCCGATGAACGAATGGCTCAACACATCGAGCCGGATGGGTTTCGTTTGCGCATCGGTAACGAGGTGTACGAAACGCGCTCTCGCCCCGAGGGTGCCAACTATGCTGTCACCCTGTACCGCAACAACGAGCCGGTCAAGACGCTGGCGGGGCCTATGTATGTCCACTCGCCCGACATTGCCTTGTGGAACGTCAACGACAAGGCTGCCTGGGAGTTTTGCGATCACCGCCAGGCTACGATTATTTACGATGGTCAAGATGTCAGAGAGATGTACGATGTGGGCGCGGCCTATGCCCCTTATGACCTGAACGGCCGACTGATTTTTGTCGCTTTGACCGATGGCCGCTATCAGGTGATGTATGATGGTCAGCCATTCGGCCCCTCGTTTGACGAGATTTTTATTGCCTACTGCTGCGATGGGTTCGAGTATACGATCAAGCAAGGCGAGGGGCGTTACTTGTTTCGCGGGCGGCGAGAAGGGCGGTATTATCTGGTCGAGATCGAGGGGGCGTTATGAGGCTGATCACACCGGCAGCCCTGGCCCTGGCCGCCTTGCTTCCGATCATTGTGATTATGTATCTGCTCAAGTTGCGTCGCACCGAGCGGGTGGTGTCGAGCCTCTATTTGTGGAGCAGGATGGTGCGAGATGTAGAGGCTAACGCCCCCTGGCAGCGATTGCAGAAAAACCTGCTGCTGATCGTGCAGTTGCTCTTTTTGGCTTTTGTGGTTCTGGCTCTGGCACGCCCCTTTACCTGGTCTGCCGGACCGGGCGGGCAGGCGGTGATCCTGGTTTTTGACACATCGGCCAGCATGGCCGCCACCGATGTGACCCCGTCGCGTCTCAAGGCGGCGCAGGCGCAGGCGCAGCGGATGGTGAGCGACCTGCCTCAGGAGACCCGTGTCACGGTCATTGCTGCCGGCGAGGGGGCGCAGGTGTTGGTGGCATCCAGCCGGGATCGGCGACAGGCGCACCTGGCTATCGAGCAGGTCGGTGGCAGCGTCGGCGGCAGCGATCTGACCGCCGCAGTCGAAATGGCCTCAGCCATTGCCGCCCGCCAGCCCGACACCGATATTGTGATTTTTTCAGACGGCAATGTTGCTCTGCCGCAGCGAGCCATCCGGGGGCGGGTGCGCTATATGCCGATGGGCATCAGCGGCGATAACCAGGCTGTCAACATGCTGTCGTTGCAACCTGCGCCGGGTGGTCATTTGGCCGCTTTTGTCCAGGTGACCAATTATGGCCCGTCGCCGGCGCGGCGTCGGTTGACTCTCTATGCCGATGGTCAGCCGATCAATGCTTATGATCTGGAATTGCCGGCCGGCGGCGTCCGCGCCGTGATTGCCGATGATCTGCCTTTGGCTGTCCACATTCTAGAAGCGCGGCTGGGAGGCGCGGGCGATAGTATATCGGGCGATAGTATATCGGGCGACAAGTTGTCGGGCGACCATCTATTGCTAGATGACCGCGCCTGGGCCGTGCATCGCGCCGACCGCCCGGCTGCTGTGACGCTGGTGACAGAGGGCAACCTGTTTCTGGAAACAGCCCTGTCGCTCTTTGCCAACCTTCAGGTCACGGTGATCCTCCCGGCCGATTTCGAGTCGGCGGCGCCGGCCGCCTCGTCGCCTGATCTGACCATTCTCGATGCCTGGGTGCCGATCACCGCCGCGTTGCCGGCCGGACATCTCTGGTTCATTGCCCCGCCGCACAGCACCTCTTATTTCACCGTCACCGGGCAGGTGCAGCAACCTATGCCGCGCCCGGTCGGCGACGACCCGCTGCTCACCCATGTCAATCTGAGCCAGGTCAGCATCCTGGAAGCGGCACGCCTGGCTCTGCCCTCGTGGGCCCGGCCGGTGATTGCCGGCGATATGCCGGGCGGCAGTATGCCGGGCGGCAGTGCGCTGCCGCTGCTGTTTGTCGGTGAGACAGAAGGACGCCGCATCGTCGTGCTGACGTTTGACCTGCACCGTTCGGATTTGCCGCTGAATGTGGCTTTTCCGCTGCTGCTGGCCAACCTGTTGGGCTGGCTGGCGCCGGGCGGCAGCAGTGACCTGCCCACCCAGATCGCGCCGGGAACGCCGGTGGCTTTGGCCCTGTCCCTTGACATAGAGCAGGCTCAGGTTGCTGCCCCCGATGGCCGAATCACCCGCCTGTCGCCCGAAGGCGGGCAGGCGGTGTTTGCCGATACGACGCAGTTGGGGGTGTATCGCCTGGTCTGGGGCGATCAAGAAGCGGCTTTTGCCGTCAACCTGTTTGCCCCGTGCGAGTCGGCCATTCAGCCGGCTGCCAGCCTGCCGCTGATCGGCCAGGAGGGTGCGGCCTCTGGAGATCAGGTGGCAGAACACCGCTCGCCACGCGAATGGTGGCGGCTGTTGGCCTGGATTGCCCTGGCCCTGTTCACTGCCGAGTGGCTGATCTATCAGCGCGCTGCCTTGTTCAGGCTGTGGCAGCGCGCGCAAGCAGTCTGGCGCCGCCCAACTCGACCATCAACTCGCCTTGTTAAAAGATGAGCGAATGGCGAGCGATGATGCGCCAAAAAAGCGCTTTCCTCTAAAACAGCGTCACAACCGCGCCATTCTCGCCTGGCTCATGCCGGGTTCTCTTGAAACCTTTCTTCGGCTTCCCGGATGACCCGCAACGCCTCCTGGCGATCTTGCCAGCCCTCCACGCCGGTCTTTTTCTTTTCCAAGTCTTTATAGATCCTGAAAAAATGCTCGATCTCTTTGAGCAAATGGGGAGGGACATCGCTCAACTCCTGGATGTGATTCCATAGCGGGTCTTGAACAGGCACGCAAAGTATCTTTTCGTCCTGTCCCCTTTCATCCCACATCTTGAACACACCCACCGGCTTGGCCTCAATCATACAGCCCGGAAAGGTGGGCTCCCAGACCAACACCAAAGCGTCGAGCGGGTCGCCGTCCAGGGCCAGCGTGTCGGGGATGAATCCATAATCGCTGGGATAGTGGACGGCCGAAAAGAGCATGCGGTCAAATCTGATCGTTTTGGATTTTTTGTCATATTCGTACTTGTTGCGGCTGCCTTTGGGAATTTCGATCATGACGGTGATGGTTTTGTATGTTTCTGACACAGTAGCCTCCATTTCTCCTCGTTGAGTGGTGGCTTGAAGTGTTTGCCCCGGCGCATATTGCTGTCATTCTATCAGAAACCATATTTATGGGCAATCACTCAGGGGGAATCGGCTGGCTGTGGGCGTCGGGGTATTGCTGTTTTTGTATCAAAAAATAGAGGAGCGCTAGGAGGCCACTGAAAAAGTCTATTTTTACCACAAAGGACACCGAGAACACAAAGGTTTACGATACTTTTGAGTCGCTAAAAATACTTTGTGCTCTTTGTGTCTTGGTGGTGAGAGGTTTTTTTCAGCACGCTCCTGGCATTTTGCTGGCAGCCGTCAGGATGACGGCGTTCCCTCAAGATGTTGAGAGGATACTCGTTTTTTCCTTCATAAACTTATTTGCCTCTTGAGTTGCTTCGGCTCGAGTGGTAGTCTAGCCGACAAAAAAACCAGATCAAGGCCGGTTCTGGCTCTGGTCTGGTTTTGTCGATCTATTCAGTTGAGTGGATTGCTGTTTTTGCACAGGCCCGCTGGGGTCAAAGCGCCCGCTGGGGTCAAAGCGCCCGCTGGGGTCAAAGCGCCCGTGCCGCCCACAACATCCCACGCGTGAACATGGTCAATACCTGCGGCATACGCACCACTTGTGCCACATGCCCCAGTGAACAGTAGAAAACGCGCCCCTCGCCATACATCTTGGTCCAGATCACCGGCATAACCACATTGCCAAAGCGCGACGTCGCCAACACCGTATTGCCGGGGTCTACATGCATATAATAATGCTCGGTAGAGACCTCAAAATCCTCAATTCCGGCGGTGATCGGGCCAGGTTCGCCGTCAATATGCACGGTAAACGTCACGCCGTCGCCGCCTGGGTGTGCCACCCACTGTCCGCCGACCATAAATTGATATTCGGTCTCGTTGCGAAAGGCATCGGCCATGCCGCCATGAACACCGGCAATGCCTGCACCGCCACGCACCGCATCCAACAGCGGCGTCAGTTGGTCGCGTTGGATGGTGCCCATCGTCCACATTGGCACGATCAGCGACAGGTTGCTCATCAATGCCGCATCCTTGAACGCATCCAACGTATCCGAAATATGCACCTCAAAACCATGCTCTCGCAAGGCCTGCCCGGCAATTTCCGAAACGGGGCCGGGTTCGTGTCCCTGCCACCCACCTTGAACGATCAATGCTTTTTTCATTCGTCCTCCATCATCATCGCTGTCATCTCGAACCGACCTGCCCAATTGGGCAGACAACGGGTTCATTATACCTGTCATTGTGGGTTCTGGCAAAGCAGGGACGCCCTCAATGCGATTAGGGCTAAAAGAGCCGGGTTCGACTACCGAACTCGCTCAACCCATCGGTTCAACCCACTGCTCTTTCAGCGAGAGGCTTGAGCCTCGCCTGCTGTGGCATTTTGACAAAATATGTGGTACACTTGGTGAAAGGATGGTTTGGCAATCTCTGAAAAAGGTGTGCTTTATGGCAGATCAAGATACAGACCCGACCGTGCTGGTCCGGCGGATCGAGGCTTTGCAACGGCGCGTGGCCGAATTGGAGGCAGCGCAAATCGAGATTGAGCATCAACGAGAGCAGTTTTACAATCTCCTGGATGCTCTGGACGATTTTGTCCACATTGTGGATGCAGATCTGCGGATTGTGGCTTGCAACCGGGCGTTGGTCCGCGAGCTGGCGCGTTTGGGCATTGCGTCTGACCTGTGCGGGCGGCTCTTGTTCGAGGCGTTGGCTTTTTTGTCCTCACCAACTCGAGACGAATATCAGCGCGTGTTGACCGATGGCGATGTGTTGGTCTCTTGGGAGGAAATCCAGATCGGCGGTCAGTTGCGCCGGAGCGAAACCCGCAAAATCCCGGTTCGAGACGGGCGGGGGCAGGTGCGTTGGATCGTCACCATCGTCCGCGATATGACCGCCCAAAAACAAATTGAGGATGCTCTGCGCGAAAACGAGGAACGATTGCGTACCCTGATCAACGCCATGCCCGATATTGTCTGCTTCAAAGACGCCGAGGGGCGTTGGCTGGAGGCCAATGACTTTGATCTGGAACTTTTCGAGTTGCAGGGTGTAGATTATCGTGGCAAAAAAGATTCCGAACTGGCTGCCTGGAGCGAGTTTTACAGCGATGCGTTTATGACCTGCGAAGGGACCGATGAGCGCGCCTGGCAGGCCGGTGTCATCTCGCGCGGCGATGAGGTGATTCCCCGGCCCGATGGCCCGCCGATGGTGTTTGATATTATCAAAGTGCCGGCCTTTGACTCGCAGGGGCGGCGCAAAGGGCTGGTGGTGGTCGGCCGCGATGTGACCGAGCGTAACAAGTTTGAAGAGTCTCTGCGCATTAGCCTGGAAAAATATCGCGTGTTGTTCCAATCATTTCCGGTTGGCGTGACGATCACCGACTCGGAGGGTCGCATCATCGAAGTTAATCCGGTCTCGGAGCAGTTGTTGGGCCTGTCTCAAGCCGAACACTATCAGCGCTGTCTGAATGACCCCCGCTGGCGGATCATCCAGCGCGATGGCTCTTTTGTGCCGTCGCAGGAATATGCCGGTATGCGTGCGTTACAAGAAAATCGCCCCATCGAAAATACCGAGATGGGCTATATTCGCCCTGACGGTCAGGTGACATGGTTGAGCGTCAACGCTGCGCCCATTCCCCTGCCCGGCTATGGCGCGGCCATTGTCTACAGCGACATTACGGCGCGGGTGCAGGCCGAAGAGGCGTTGCGCCAGGAGCGAGACCTGTCGCGGGCGCTGGCCGATGCGGCCGCCGTGGTCAGCCGCACTCTCGATCCCGATCAGGTGCTGGATCGCCTGCTCGATCAAGTCAGCCTGGTGGTACCAAACGACGCGGCCAACATCATGCTGATCGAGCCGGATCACCGCGTGCGCATCGTGCGCTGGCGCGGCTATGAACGCTTTGGCGTCCAGGAACAGATTGATTCGATGATCCTCGATCTCGATGCCATGCGCAATTTGCATGAAATGGCCGCCGATAACCGGCCGGTGATCATCCCCGATGTGACCCAATACCCCGGCTGGGTGCCGACGCCGGGCCAGGAATGGCTGCGCGGATATGCCGGCGCCCCAATCTGCATTCACGACAAGGTGGTGGGATTTCTCAATGTAGACAGTGCCACCCCGGATTTTTTCACCCCCTTGCACGCCGACATTTTGAGCGCGTTTGCCAGCTATGCCGCCGTGGCTCTGGAAAATGCTCGTCTGTTCCTCCAGGTGCAGCAGGAATTGGCCGAGCGCAAGCGGATCGAGTCACAGTTTTTTCAATCGCAAAAAATGGAGGCGATGGGGCGGCTGGCCAGCGGCGTCGCCCACGATTTTAACAATCATCTGACCGCCATCAATGGTTATGCCGAATTGCTGCTCTTTTCTCTGCCGCCGGACGACCCGCGCCGCCAGGATGTCGTGGAAATCTGCAAGGCTGCCGAACGTTCTTCGATGCTCACCCGCCAACTGTTGGCTTTTAGCCGCAAGCAGGCCATTCACCCTCAGGCTATCAACCTGAATCACCTGATTGTCAATATGGAAAAAATGCTGCGTCGGCTGATCGGCGAGCACATTGCCATGATCACCGTTCTCGAACCGGATTTGTGGTCGGTGCAGGCCGATCCCGGTCAGATCGAACAGGCGATCATGAATCTGGTGGTCAACGCCTGCGATGCCCTATCTCTGGTTGGCGCCTTGTCGGGCGGCCGGTTGAGTCTGGAGACGGCCAACGTGCACCTGGAACAGCCTGTGGACCTGCACGGCCTGCACGCCGAACCCGGCGATTATGTGCGGCTGACAGTCAGCGACAACGGCGTTGGTATGACGCTGGAGACCATATCGCACCTCTTTGAACCTTTTTTTACCACTAAAGAAAAAGGCAAAGGCACCGGGCTGGGGCTGTCTACCGTCTATGGCGTTGTCAAGCACAGCGATGGATGTGTCGCCGTGCACAGCCAGCCCGGTCTTGGCTCGATCTTTCATGTCTATTTGCCGCGCGCCAGCAGCGAACCGGCTAGTTGTGAGCCAGATAGCCCGGTGCAGCCGCCTACCGGTCAGGAGACTATCCTGCTGGTCGAAGACGACGCCGCCGTTCGCTCGATTGCCCGTCAGGCTTTGGAGCGACATGGCTATATTGTACTGGCGGCCGAAAATGCCGACCAGGCCTGGCCGATGGCGTTGGACTGGCCCCATCCCATCCACCTCTTGTTGACCGACGTGGTGATGCCCGGTTGCTTGAATGGCGTGGCGCTGGCTCAACAACTCGAGGCGGTGCGTCCCGAGATGCAAATTTTGCTCATGTCGGGCTATACCGATGATGTGATTGTGCATGATGATATGCTCAAACCAGGTTTTTTGCCCAAGCCCTTTACTGCCCTTCAACTGACCGTTCAGGTGCGCCAAATGCTGGATCGCGCTCAACACAAACAAGCGTCCATTTTCAACACAGAGGCGCCGGGAACACTGAAAATAGACGGGTATTGATGTAAAACAGCCTAGTTCAAGCTGTTTGTGTTCTCTGGGAATTCGACGCTCTGATGAAAAAACTGTTTCAGGTGACTTGATGGATATACCATTGACCGATACCATACTGGATCCGGCGGCGGCGCATTTTCCGCCCACCATCCATTTTGTCTATCCGCTCGACACGGCTCTGATCAGCCTTACCGGGCCGCGCTGCGATTTGCAGTGCGCTCATTGTGGGGGGCATTATTTACGCCACATGCAGCCCATCGAGCAGGTCTGCCCTGGCGGTGCCACTGCCAGCGCGCTCATTTCCGGCGGCTGCGATGCCACCGGCCGCGTGCCAGTAATGGAACATCTGGCGCAAATTGCTGCCATCAAGGCGGGCAGGCGGTTCAACTGGCATGTGGGGCTGATTGACGAGGCCGCCATGCAGGCCATCGCGCCCTGGGTGGATGTGATCTCGTTCGATATGGTGGGCGACCGACAAACCATCCGCGAGGTGTATGGGCTGGACAAAACGCCAGACGATTATGTTCAAACATACACAATGCTGCGTCGTTATGCTCGCGTGGTGCCGCACATCACCATCGGTTTGCGGCACGGCGAGTTGGGTCACGAGCGGCCGGCCCTGGATATGCTGGCTGCCGCCGGCCTGGATGCTTTGGCGTTTATCGTGTTCATTCCCACGCCCGGCACACCCTATGCCCATTTTGCCCCGCCGCCTGTCGAGCAGGTGGCGGAGCTTTTGGCGCAGGCGCGACAACAGTTCCCCGCCATTCCCATTCATCTCGGCTGCATGCGCCCAAAAGGCCAATACCGCCAGGAGCTCGATCCGCTGGCCGTTCGCGCCGGTGTCAATGTCATTGTCAGTCCAGCGCGTGCGGCGCACGAAATGGCACAGTCGCTGGGTCTGCGAATCATCCAGACGCGCGAGTGCTGCGTGTTTGCCGACTGAGCGCGCTATCCAGCGTTTTCCAGGCAGAGGCGAGCTTGCAGGTTGAGCCTGTCGAAACCAACAAACTCGCCCCCAAATTCAAGGACACCCTGCTCCACTTGAGAATTGACCTGGCTGCCAGGGCATGATATAATTCACCTCGACAGCGATCAAGGAGACAAGTAGGCAGTTGCTTGCGTGCAGAGAGTCGCCGGTTGGTGCAAGGCGACCGCAAACCTCCCGAAATCCACTCCCTGGCCGACAGGTCCAAATGCCTGTCCGGGTGCGCCCGTTAGCGCGCTAGAGGGCGCGATATGTTGCGCCAAAGAAAGGTGGCACCACGGGCCTCCCGTCCTTTCATGGACGAGAGGCTTTTTTGTTGGTAGATGAAACAAGACAAGGAGAAAAACGATGCTGGACATTAAAATCATTCGCGATGATCCGGCCTGGGTCAAGGCCGAGATCGCCAAACTGTACACCGACGCGCCCATTGATCAGATTATCGAGCTGGACGAGCGCCGCCGCGCCTTGCTGGTGCAGTCTGAAACGCTCAAAGCCGAGCGCAACCAGGTTAGCAAGCGAATGGGGCTGCTGCAAGGCCAGATCAAAAAGGCCCAGGGAGAAGACAAGGCCCGCCTGGAGGCCGAATTTGAACAGACCCGTCAGCAGATGAGCGAGGCCGGCGAGCAGATCAAGGCACTGGACGAAGCACTGCGTCAGATTGATGTCGTGCTGGACGATGCTTTGCTGCGCGTGCCCAACCTGCCCGATTCATCGGTGCCGGTGGGCGCAGACGAGAGCCGGAATGTGATTACGGCGTATGAAGGCGAGTTGCCACGCTTTGATTTTGAGCCGTTGCCTCATTGGGACCTGGGGCCGATGTTGGGTATTTTGGATTTTGAGCGCGGGGTCAAGATATCTGGCACACGCTTTTATGTGCTAAAAGGCGCCGGCGCACGTTTGCAGCGCGCCCTGATCGCCTGGATGCTTGACCTGCATGTCAACCAACATGGCTATACCGAAGTTTATCCGCCTTTTGTGGTGCAGCAAAAATGTCTGGTCGGCACCGGGCAGTTGCCCAAGTTTGGCGAAAATCTGTATCACGATGTCGAAGAAGACTTTTGGTTTGTGCCGACCGCCGAGGTGCCGGTGACTAACCTGTACCGCGACGAGATCATCGAGCCGGGGGTGTTGCCCATTTATCACGTGGCCTATACGCCGTGCTGGCGGCGCGAAAAGATGAGTGCAGGGCGCGATGTGCGCGGCATCAAGCGCGGCCATCAGTTTGACAAGGTCGAAATGGTCAAGATCGTCGAGCCAGAGACCTCGATGCGCGAGTTGGAGACCCTGATTGACAACGCCCGCGATGTCTGCCGGCTGTTGAACATTCCGCATCGCATTGTGCAAATGTGCACCGGCGATTTGAGCTTTACTGCCGCTGCCAAATATGATGTTGAGGTGTGGGCGGCCGGCTGCCAGGAATGGCTGGAGGTCAGTTCTTGCTCCAATTTCAAGGACTTTCAGGCTCGTCGTGCCGGCATCCGCTACCGCAAAGAAAAAGGCGCCAAAGCCGAATTCGCGCACACCCTCAACGGGTCAGGGCTGGCTCTGCCGCGCTTGATGATCGCCGTGCTGGAAAACTATCAGCAGGCCGACAGCAGCGTGGCGATCCCCGATGTCTTGCGACCCTATATGGGCGGTTTGACAGTCATTCCTTCGCCTGGCCGGGCCTGAAAAGCAAGAGGGCAGGCTGTCAGAGATCCCTGAGCGGCGGGGTGTCCCCGAACAAGTTCGGGATTCCGACATTCTCTTTAGTGCGCTGAGTGGGGTGTCCCCGAACAAGTTCGGGATTCCGACAGCTTGCTAGGAGATATTCCACTGCTTCACCAGGTCGGGGGCCAACTGTTCGAGTTGTCGGCGCAGGCGCAGCAGGGCTATGTCTTTGGCCTTACATTCCAGCATCACGTCAAACGGGCGCATACCGGTTGTATCACGCAGTTTTGTTGCGTCACGCAGTTTTGTTGCGTCACACAACAACCCGATAAATGCAAAGGGATCAATCAGGTCGGCGTGTTGCGATAAACGTGGCTCGCGCAGGCGCGGGGCGTTTCTGTCAGGGACGGCGGTCGTCTCAGAGGCGGCGGTCGCCTCTGAAACGGCGATCAATGATGTTTGCGGCGAGCTGTAATGGATTTTGGGCGTCTGATCGGCCGGCCAGGAGCTTTGGGCACGTCGCAGCGCATCTGGCAAGGTCAGGCCGGGGGTGGGGTGGCAGAGATAGTGCAGTTGGTCCAGCACCAGGCGGATGCCGGTTTGTTCGTGGATGGCCCAGGTATCGCCCAGCGAAAAGGAGCGCTCGTCATTTTCCAGCACCAGGCGGCGGCGGGCCGGTTCGGGCAGGCGGTGATAGCGTGTCACAAAACGCTCAATGGCCGCGGCGCGCTCTCCATACAGGCCGCCCACGTGCGTCACCACGACTGCCTCGTCCCCCAGGCCCATCTCGTCCAACATGCGCGCCTGGCCGAGAAAATCGGCCGCGGCCTTGGTGGCTGTGGTTTCATCGGGCGAGTTGAGCACCACATAGGCCGAAGGGTGAAACGAGAGTCGCAAGCCGTCCTGTCGGGCCATCTCACCGACGGCTTGCAACTCGTCTCGGCACTC
Organism: uncultured Anaerolineae bacterium; assembly: GCA_964449465.1. GTDB lineage: Bacteria > Chloroflexota > Anaerolineae > JAFGEY01 > JAFGEY01 > CAYRXM01. The sequence goes on along the minus strand of CAYVBK010000002.1, from coordinate 113,745 downwards.
GTCAATCTGCCGGTGAAACTGGGGCATGTCGGGGTGTGTGAGGTATGGCGCCAGGTCGGACGAGATGCGATACATTTTGATGTTGGATTGTTTTAGATAAACAAAAATATCCCTCAAATAGGCCAGGCTGACTGACAAATGAGGATTGTTTTGCCAGCGGCGCGTGTCGTTCGACTTGAGACCCGCCCGCCCTACAATTTTGACCGCAAAGCCTAATTTCATCGCAATTCCTCCTCCTGGCAAGGATAACACAAAGCAGCAGCAAATGCAACCCGAAAGACGGGTCGGGCATTTGCGGTCAAGAGCAATAACATGGTATACTGATGAACAGTAGGAAAAACCTTGTTTCCTGTTGCCGATGGAAACGATAAAGCAGGTATTGCGATGAATCCTAATCCTTCTTTTTTATGCCTGGATTTTTGTTCTTTGCTCGGTGGTTTGCAACCCGACCCAACCCCGCCGCCCTTTTTCAATGCGGCCTGGTACATAGCAATGGCCGAAGGCGATGGTCTGCTCTGCACATTTCCTGTCGGCGCGCTGGCCGAGATGAACTATCTCACTGCCGATATGCTGATTGACGGCAATCACCTGGTGGTCTTGTTGTTGTCGCTGCAAGAGGGCGAAACCGGCCCGCGCTTTGGCCTGCTCTTTTCTGGCCTGAACCAATGCTCATTTCGCTTGCGCATGCCCCTGGAGGCGGTCAACCAGAACCGCTGGCGCTATCCCCGCGAGGCGGCCTGGCTCAAGCCGATGTGCTGGGGCGACCGCGTGGATCTGGCGCGGGTAGACCGCCTGACCCTGACTGTGCTGCGCAAAAGCGACCGCCCGGCGAGGTTCTGTCTGACGCCGATTGAAGCGACGGTGCAAGAGCCGCCCCGAATGGCCGAACTCGTTCTGCCGGCCGGCCCGCTGCTCGACGAGTTAGGGCAAAGCACGCTGCACGACTGGCCGAATAAAAGCCGCAGCACGGAGCAGGTGAGCGAGCGGCTGCACAGCCAACGGCAGGCGGCGCCAGTGCATCGTTGGTCGGAGGGATGGTCGCGTTGGGGCGGCTGGACGGGGCGGCAGTTTGAGAGGAGTGGCTTTTTTCGCACTTGTGATGATGGCGCACGTTGGTGGCTGGTGGACCCCGACGGCTATGCTTTTTGGTCGGCGGGGATGGATTGCGTACGGGTAGACACCGATGCCGCTTTTGGTGGACTGGAGGCGGCTTTGACCTGGCGGCCCGATCCGTCGGGGCCGTTTGCTGATGTTTACAAGCCGGGGTTTGAAGGGCCGACGGTCAATTACCTGGCGGCCAACCTGATCCGCGCATTTGGCAGCGAAACGTGGTATGAAAACTGGGCCGCCATCACTCTGGCCGAATTGCGCCGGCTGGGATTCAACACTGTAGCCAACTGGTCGGATTGGCCTGTTGCTCAACGGGCTGCCTTTCCGTATGTCCGCCCGCTGCACCCCGAATTCCCTAACACACCGCTGATTTACCGCGATTTCCCCGATGTGTTCGATCCTGGTTTTGCCCAAGATGCCGCTGCGTTTGCCGAACAACTGCGCGCCACCGCCGACGATCCAGCCATGATCGGTTATTTTCTGATGAACGAGCCGACCTGGGGCTTTGCCACCGAGACGCCGGCTGCCGGTATGTTGTTCAATACGGATGGCGGAGCGGCGCGGGCGGCGTTGGCCGATTGGTTGGAGCAAAAATATGGCAGTGATGCGGCGTTGGCGGCAGCCTGGGATATGAGCGTCACTGTGGATGCGATGCGGGCCGGCGCGTGGCGCACACCGCTCACCGCCGCCGCGCAGGCCGATCTGGCCACATTCAGCGAGATGATGGTCGAAATGTTGTTTGTGGGTTTGAGCGATGCCTGCAAGGTGGTGGACCCACATCACCTCAACCTGGGGGCGCGCTATTACACCGCGCCGCCCCGGTGGGCTGTGCGCGGGATGCGCTGTTTTGACGTGTTTAGCATGAACTGTTACCAGGAGCGTGTGCCAGTCGATCAAACCGGCGAGATCGCCCGGCAGTTGGGCATGCCTGTGCTGATCGGCGAGTGGCATTTTGGTGCGCTGGATGTGGGACTGCCCGGCAGCGGCATCGGTCACGTGCGCGACCAGGCGGCGCGCGGACAGGCTTTCCGCGTTTATGTCGAGAACGCCGCCGCCCTGCCCTGGTGTGTGGGGGCGCACTATTTTACCCTTTATGACGAGTCGGCGCTGGGGCGGTTTGACGGCGAAAACTGGAACATTGGTTTTATGGATGTGTGCAATCGCCCCTACGAGGAACTGGCCGAGGCTGCTCGCCTGACCCATGAGCGGCTGTATGCGGTTGCGGCAAGGCAGACGCCGCCGTATGACGAGGCACCCGAGCATTTGCCCAAATTGTTTTTATAAGCGAAAGGATATCGCATGCCCGATCCACGTGTCACCAGGCTGGCGCAGGTCTTGATCCACTATTCGTTGGCCGTTCAGCCCGGCCAGCACATGATCATCGAAACTCATCCCCTGGCTACCGAGCTGACGTTGGCCGCCTATCAGCAGGCCCTTCAAGCCGGCGCCTTTGTGGATGTCCGCTGCGCGGTGCCAGGCATGCAAGAGATTTTCTATCGGCATGCCGCCGATGCGCAACTCGATCACATTTCGCCGGCGGACAGGCTGGTCACCGAGACCTATGATGCGTTTTTGTTTCTGTGGGCCGAACACAACACCCGCGCCTTGAGCGGGATGGACAAGGCACGCATCGCCCGCGTGGCCAAGGCGCGGGCGCCGCTCAACCAGCTTTTCAACGAACGCAGCGCACGCAAGGAATTGAACTGGTGTCTGACGGCTTATCCCACCGAGGCCATGGCTCAAGAAGCCGATATGTCGCTGAGTGACTATCAGGATTTTGTCTATGGCGCCGGCATGCTGCACCTGGATGATCCGGTGGCTTTTTGGCGGGGCGAAGGCGAACGTCAAAGGGTCTGGGTAGAATGGTTGCGCGGCCGCGACCGTGTCACCCTCAAAGGCAGCCAGATTGATCTGACTCTGTCCATCAAGGATCGCACATTTGAAGTCTGCGATGGTCGGCTCAATTTCCCCGATGGCGAGATATTCACCGGCCCGGTAGAAGACTCGGCCAATGGCTGGATTCGCTTCAAGTATCCGGCCATTGAGTACGGCCAGGAGATCAGCGACATTGAGCTATGGTTCGAGGATGGCAAAGTGGTTCAGGAGCGGGCCAGCAAAAATCAAGAACTGCTCACAGCCGTCCTCAACACCGACGCCGGCGCACGCTATCTGGGTGAGTTTGGCATCGGCGTCAATTATGGCATCCAACGCTTTACCAAAAACATGCTCTTTGACGAAAAGATCGGCGGCACCATTCACCTGGCTATGGGGCTGGGTTACCTGGAGACGGGCAGCCGGAACGAGTCGGGCATTCACTGGGATATGCTCTGCGACATGAACGATGCCGAGATTGCTGTGGATGGCGAGTTGTTTTACCAGAATGGCAGGATTGTGATCTAGGAGACCGCTGAAAAAGTCCATTTTTACCACAAAGGACACCGAGAACACAAAGGTTTACAATACTTTTGAGTCGCTAAAAATGCTTTGTGCTCTTTGTGTCTTGGTGGGGAGGGGGCTTTTCAGCACGCTTCTAGAGCCGGCTGCGTCAGGCACGAACTTGGACAATCCATTGATCTTACAATTTGAACAGGAGGATATTTTATGCTTACAATCGAATGGCGACATCGCCTGGAAAACTGGATGCGTGAACTGCCCAATCATGTTTACCGCGAGTTGGGCGAGGTGCCGCTGCACGGCTTTATCACCCCAGAACAGCTTACCGCGGCGCAGGCCGCTCAACGCACGTTTTACCCCATGCCGGTGGGAACCCGGTGGGGGGCCAAATGGGAGTATGGCTGGTTTAACGGTCAGGTGACGCTGCCCCCAGAGGCTGCTGGACAGCGCATCGTGCTGGTGGTAGACGTGGGCGGTGACAGCGCTGTCTATGTCAACGGTGTGGCCGTAGGCGAGGCCAACCCACATCACCCGTGGATGCGGCACGAGCAACGATGGACGATTTACCACGAGTTGCTTCTTTCACTGAACGGCGTGCCTGGCGAGACCTATGACGTTTTGATCGAAGGCTATGCCGGTCACGGCCCCATGGTGGCCTATGCCGGCCCCACGCCGCCCGGCCGCGAGACCGTGCCAGAACCGCCGCCGCAGCAGGTAGCCTTGGGCCGCACCACCTTTGGCATCTGGCAGGAAGAGGTGTATCAACTGGCTATTGACGTACGCACACTGTTCGAGGTGCGCGAGGCTCTCGACCCCGAATCGCTGCGTGTGCAGGAAATTGACGCCGGCCTGCGCGATTTTACCGTGATTGTAGATTTTGAGCTGCCCAACGACGAGATGTTGCAAACCGTGCGCGTCGCTCGCGAACGCCTCAAGCCGCTGCTCGAATGTGTCAACGGCTCGACCGCGCCCACGCTTTATGCCTTTGGTCACGCCCACATTGACGTGGCCTGGCTGTGGCCGCTGGCCGAGACCGAGCGCAAAATGCTGCGCACCCTGGCCAATCAGTTTGCTCTGATGGAACTGTACCCCGAGTTCAAGTTCTTGCAGAGCCAGCCGCACCTCTACTGGATGATGCAAAAGAGCTATCCCGAAATGTACGAGCGGGCCAAGGCGGCCATAGCCAAAGGCCAACTCATCCCCGAAGGCGGCATGTGGGTTGAGGCCGATACCAACATTTCCGGCGGCGAAAGCCTGATTCGCCAGTTCATTCATGGCAAGCGATTCTTTAAGCAAGAATTCGGTATAGATTGTGAATTGATGTGGCTGCCCGACGTGTTTGGCTATTCAGGGGCTATGCCGCAGATTATGAAGGGCTGCGGGATCAAGTATTTCTCCACCCAAAAGATTTTCTGGGCCTATAACGGCGGCGAAACATTCCCGCTGAACACGTTCTGGTGGGAAGGCATTGACGGCTCGCAGATTTTGGTGCATTTGCACAACGATTACAACTCGATGACCAATCCTGCCTCGGCCATTCAACGCTGGAAAGAGCGGGTGCAAAAAGATGGCTTTAGCACCCGTCTGATGCCCTTTGGTTTTGGCGACGGCGGCGGTGGCCCCACCCGCAATCACCTGGAATTTGCCCTCCGTCAAAAGAACCTGGAAGGCGCGCCCAGGGTGGTCATTGCCTCACCGATTGACTATTTCAAAGACCAGGAAAAGAAATCTGTGCCGGGCCGCTATGTGGGAGAGTTGTACTTTCAGGCCCACCGCGGCACCTATACCTCGCAGGCGCGCACCAAGCGCGGCAATCGCAAAAGCGAGTTTGCCTTGCGCGAGGCCGAAATGTGGAGCGTTGCGGCCGCCGCGCTCAGGGGCTGGGCTTTTCCGCTCTCTACGATGGACGCGGCCTGGAAGCGCGTGCTGCTCAACCAGTTCCACGACATTATCCCCGGTTCGTCCATTCACCGCGTCTATGAAGAGGCCGAGGCCAGCTATGCCGAGTGCATTCGCACGGCCAACGAGGTGACCACTCAGGCCGCCGCTGCCCTGGTCGCCGACAATGCCAAAGCTCTGACCGTTTTCAACTCGCTCTCATGGCCGCGCAAGTTGCTGGTCGAGTTGCCGCAAGGCTGGAACGGCGCCAAAGGCGCCGACGGATTCCTGCCCACCCAAACCGTTGCCGGCAACGGCGCGCGCAAGGTGTTTGTCCAGGTGACCACGCCGGCTTGCGGCTGGACCACCATCTATCACGCCGATCCGCTGGCATGGGGCAACGGCCTCAAGGCCACGCCCACGCTGTTAGAGAATGACCTTTTGCGCATCGAGTTCAACGACAAGGGCGAAATCGTCAGTATTTGGGACAAGGAAACTGACCGCGAGTGGGCCAAGGGCCTGTGCAACAGCCTGAAAATGTACAAAGACGTGCCTACCGGCTGGGATGCCTGGGATCTCGACAGCATGTACGAGCAGACCCCGGTGGCGTTGGATGAGCCGGCGCAGGTACAGGTCTTGTCATCCGGCCCGTTGATGGTCCAACTGCGCGTCACCCGCAAGCTGCACAACTCACCCATGACCCAGATCATCACTCTGCGGCAGGGCAGTCGGCGGGTAGATTTCCACACCGTGCTGGACTGGCAGGAAAGCCACAAGCTGCTCAAGGTCAATTTCCCGGTGGATGTGTACAACAAGGAAGCACTACATGAAATTCAATTCGGTCACATCGCCCGGCCCACGCACAAGTCTCGCCCGTTCGACGCCGACCGGTTCGAGGTTTCGATGCACAAATGGTCTGCCCTGACCGAGGCCCATCGCGGGTTTGCCGTGTTGAACGACTGCAAATACGGCGTCAATGTGGCCGACAACAGCATCAACCTCACCCTGCTCAAGTCGGCTCTGGCTCCCGACATGACTGCCGACCGCGGGCATCAGGAATTTACCTATGCCTTGTATCTCTGGAACGGCACGCTGCCCGACAGTGGCCTGGTGCAAGAGGGCTATGACCTCAACGTCGCTTCGCTCACCGCGCCAGGCGAGGGTGGCAGTGGCTCGCTGTTCTCGGTCGGTGCACCCAACGTGATCATTGACACAGTCAAGCCGGCCGAGGATGGCAGCGGTGACGTGGTGGTGCGCCTGTACGAGAGCATGCGCACGGCTACCCGCTGCACGCTCTCAACCTCGCTGCCGTTCGGCGCGGCTGCCCAAACCAATATGCTGGAAGAACAAGAGTGCGATCTAGACATTAACAACGGTCAAATCGTCCTCGATTTCCATCCCTTTGAAGTCAAGACGGTGCGGTTGACCCGCTAGCTCTGTTCATTCTCGTCTGCTAAAAAAAGGACGGCTCCCGATGCCGTCCTTTTTTGATCGGCGCGAGTCGCGGGGGCGGTGCAAAACAAAGCCGGTTTGGCCGAGGGTGTGCCAGGCTCCTCGCATTTGTCCAATCGGTAATAGCAGGCGGGTGATCGGCATCCCTGATATAGCCTGACCATAAAATGCTCACCTGGCTTGAGCCTATCCGGGTTAGGGGGCAGGCTTGGCGTTTTATGCCCCCAATAGTATAATCGGCGCATCAAGATCGGAAAGGATAGAATAGATGCTGATCTCTCTGGCGCGGCGGCCGGTTACCTGGCTAATTTTGGCGGCGGTGTTGTTGGTGGCGCATGCCGGGTTTTATGCCTGGTTGATGGATTTTGACGCCGTAGATGATGCCTATATTTCGTTTCGTTATGCCTGGAATGCGGCGCGCGGGTACGGCCTGACATTCAACATTGGCGAGCGGCGGGTGGAGGGGTATACCAATTTTTTGTGGACGGTGCTGCTGATTCCGTTTTTCTGGCTGCGGCTGCCCATTCACACTGTATCGCTGATTTTAGGGACAGTGTGGGCATTGGGTTGCCTGGTCTGGCTGTGGCGATGGGTGGGGGAGCGGGATCGCTGGCTGGCTGCGTTGGCTGCCCTGCTCCTGGCCGCCGATGGCTCGTTTGCACTGTGGGCTGTCGGCGGGCTGGAAGCGCCGCTGTTTGCCTTTTTGGTGCTGGCCGGCGGCTGTGCCTATTTGCGTGAGATGGGAGATGATCGTGTTGTGCCAATATCGGGGGCCTGGTTTGCCCTGGCCGCCATGACCCGTCCGGAGGGGCTGCTGGTGTATGCCATCACCGGCCTGCATCAGGTGGCCGCCCGGCTGATCTGCCGCCGTCGCCTGGCCGTCCGTCAAGACTGGCTGCGCCTGGCTGCTTTTGCCCTGATCTGGCTGCCCTGGTTTGCCTTTCGCTGGCGTTACTATGGCTTTCCGCTACCCAACACATTCTATGCCAAAGTCACTCTGACCGACAGCGCCGATCAGCGGCTGCGCGGCCTGGCCTACTTGCAAACCTTTGTGCGCATTCACCTCGGCTGGCTGCTGCCGGTTGTTGCCCTGCTGCCCTTGCTGCGGCGCGGTTGGCGAATGTGGGCCGGCTATTTTGCCCTGATCGTCCTGGTCTATAGCCTCTATGTGGCCTATGTGGGCGGCGATTGGTCGGTGGGGCGGTTTTTTGTGCCGCTGCTGCCGCTCTTTTACATTCTGCTGGCCGGCGGTCTGATTGTCTTGGGCCAGGCCATCGCCGGATGGGTGGGCGCTTGTCTGGGGCGATGGCGGCCTGCGCTCTATGTCGGCGCAGGGGCGGCGCTGATGGCCCTGCTGCTGGCTCTGTTTGTGCAATCATCGTTGAGTGGCGAGAAAAAGCTGTTTCTCGATCCGTTCGATGCCCGGCTGGCCGGCCGCGCTCGCACAGCGATGGGCAAATGGCTGCACGAGAATGTGCCTCGTGATACATACATTGCCGTAGATGCAGCCGGGCAAATGCCGTTTTATGCCGATCTCAAAGCGTTGGACCTGTACGGCCTCAACGATCTGACCATCGCTCACAGCCGGGTGCAAAATATGGGGCAAGGCACGCCCGGCCACGAAAAAATGAACATGGATTATGTCATTTTTTCGGCTCAGCCCGACTATATCATTATTTATGGCACAGCCTTTGACTGGCTGGCTGCCTATAGTTATCAACGGGTGGATCTGCCGTGGAGCGACGATCCACAGCTCAAAACATTTTTGGGCGTTTATGAACGACAATAGGCCGGATTGGCCTGAAAGGAAGGGTGACTTGAAACCTGTATATTCGATTATTGCGCCGGTGTATAATGAAGAGGGCAGTCTGCCCGAATTTTACAAGCAGATCAGCCAGACGATGGACTTGACCGGTGAGCCGTGGGAACTGGTCTTGATTGACGACGGCAGTCGCGACCGCTCGGCCGAAATTATGCGCGAGATGCATCAGCGCGATCCGCGCATCAAAATTGCCCATTTTGCCCGCAATTTCGGCCATCAAATTGCCGTCACCGCCGGGCTGGACCTGGCCAGCGGTGACGCGATGGTGGTGATTGACGCCGACCTGCAAGACCCGCCATCGGTGATCTTGCAAATGATTGACAAATGGAAGGAAGGCTATGAAGTCGTTTATGGCGTCCGTTCCGAGCGTAAAGGCGAGACCTGGTTCAAGAAAATGACCGCTTCGCTGTTCTACCGGATCATCTATCGCATCACCGATGTCAACATTCCGCTGGACACCGGCGATTTTCGGCTGATGGACCGCAAGATGGTAGACACGCTCAAGACGATGCGCGAAAAGGCACGTTTTATTCGCGGTATGACCAGTTGGATCGGTTTTCGACAGACCGGGGTCGAATATGTGCGCGAGGAGCGTTTCGCCGGGCAGACCCATTATCCTTTCAAAAAGATGCTCAAGCTGGCCTTGAATGCCATCACCGGTTTTAGCTTTGTGCCGCTGCAAATGGCGACCTATATGGGCTTTGTCATCGCCGGTCTGAGCGGAGTGGCCACCTTGTTGGTGATTTTTGCCCGCCTGTTTCTGGAATCCAAAGCCTTTTTCGGCCAGGCCACCACACTGGTGATGGTGCTGTTTATGGGCGGCATCCAGTTGATCACGTTGGGCATCATTGGCGAGTACATCGGCCGCATTTATGATGAAGTGCGCGGGCGGCCCTTGTACGTGATCGGCCACAAAGAAGGGTTCGACGAATCGGCATAAAAAAACACCCTCTCCCTGTCGGGGAGAGGGTGAGAAAAGGACGGCGTGGCTCTTATTTCAAGAACAATTCAATCACCGGCACGACCACATCGGGTTTGCGGATGGGCAGTTCCAGCGTCAAGGTATTGGCGCCGGCGCTGCCCATTGTGGTGTTTTGCGCCTGCTGATGCGGGTCAATTTCGATGCGCTTGACCTCAGACGCATCGTTGAGCAGTTGCGCATAGGCCACGCGACCGGCCAGCCCGTCCAGGTGGACATGGCGGAAAGGCCAGGCGAACATGTGCAGGTACAGCCGGTTGCTGTTTTGAGTATAACGGCAGTCGGGCGGCGGCGTAAAATCGCTGGCCGTGCAGCCATAGATGGAGCGATTGTGCAGCCGCATCCACTCGCCCATGCCGCGCAGCCGTTCGATGGCCCGCGGGTCCAGCTCGCCGCGCCCATTGGGCCCCACGTTGAGTAGCAGGTTGCCTCCCTTGGATACGGTGTCAATCAGCATTTGCACCAACATCTCGGTAGATTTCCACGTATATTCATCGCGATAATAGCCCCAACTGCCGCTGAACGTCTGGCAGGCTTCCCACACCACCGGCTTGCCGTTGACCTGGAGCCACGCTTTGGGCTGATATTGCTCCGGCGTCTTGATGTCGCCGCCTTGCGGCAGGTCCAGCCGGTCGTTGACAATGATGCCGGGTTGCAGTTCGCGGGTCATGGCCAGCAGTGCCTCCGACTGCCAGTCATCGCGCCCCTTGCCTTTGGACCAGCCCCAATCGTGCCCGGCGTATGAAAAGTCGTACCACATAATGTCAACTTTGCCAAAGCGGGTGAGCAACTCGCGCGCCTGGCCGTGCAAATAGGCCGCATATTGACGCACATCGCGGTTCTTTTGCGATTCACGAAATTCAATATTGTCGCGCATGGGGTGCAGGCCGTCAATGGGGAATTCGGGGTGATGCCAGTCAATCAACGAGTGGTAAAAACCCACCCGCAGACCGCGCTCGCGGAATGCCTCGACCATAGGAGAGATCAAGTCCTGGCCCCAGGGCGTGCGGGTGGCTTTATAGTCGGTCAATGCCGAATCCCACAGACAAAAGCCGTCGTGATGCTTGGTGGTGACCACAAAGTATTTCATGCCGGCATTTTGCGCTTCTTGCGCCCACACGCGCGGGTCATACAGGTCGGGGTAAAAGTGGTCAAAATAACCCTGGTATTGTTCGTTCGAGATGCGTTCGTGGTTTCGCACCCACTCGTGCCGCGCCGGCAGGGCATAGAGGCCCCAGTGGATAAACAGGCCCAATCGCGCCTGGGTGAACCACGATGTGTCGCCGATGGTCGGTTCGGGTAAAACGGGCATAGGTATCTCCTTTCAAGGATGATGGAGGGTATCCTCTCAATATCTTGGGGGGCTGCTGTCAGAATGACGGCGGCCAGCAAGATGCTGGTGGTCCCTTTTTTTTGAGAGGATACGATTAGGGATTTACGTCGAGCAGAATTTGATTTTAGCACAGTTTTCATCCGCACACAATCTCGTCGGCATTGGGGGGTGCAGTTGTACTTTGGGGCATTTTCTTTGCCGCCCCAAGCCCCCGCCCTCGAGAGCGGCCCAATGGCATTAAAGAACACCGTTTGTTGACGCTGAACTCGTCCCCAGAACGAGAACGAGAGCGTTTGCCCCAAACTCTGCGTGCACCCCCCAGGTTAAAGTGCGCCCCCCCGGCAGCAGGGTTGACCCTAACTGGAGGCTGTGATATACTTGCCCTTGTTGGCCTCAACCTTGTTGGCCTCAACCTTGTTGAGCTTTGACCTGTGCCAGACTGGGCGAATCGTCAATTGCCACATAACGATCACCATAGCCGTTGTGCGGCAACAAAAAGGTGATATGGATGATGGATTCGGTGGTGTTGGTGCTGAATGCCAATTTAGAACCGCTCAATGTATGCAGCCTGTCCAGGGCGATGGGGTTGTTGGTGGTAGACAAGGCCGAAATTTTGCAGAATGGACGTGGTCGTGTGTACACGGCGTCGCGCACCTTTGACCGTCCTTCGGTCATTCGGCTGCGACACATGGTGCATCATCCCCACCCGCGCGTGCGTCTGAACAAGCGCGAGGTGTTTCGGCGGGATGGCTATCGCTGTCAATACTGCGGGCAGTTTTCGCCGCATCTCACCCTGGACCACGTCGTTCCGCGCTATCGGGGGGGAGGGCATACCTGGGAAAACCTGGTCAGCGCGTGCCCGCTGTGTAACCGACGCAAAGGGCATCGCACACCTCAAGAGGCTGGTATGTTGCTTTACTCGCTTCCCCGCGAGCCGGCGGCAACGGCCATGTATCTCTATGGCCGCTACCTGGGCGACAATCAAGAGTGGATGCCCTATTTGCAAGGCTGGTAGGTGGCGTTGGCTTTGACAGGCTCAACTAACGTCGTCGAAACTCATCCTAAACCAGTGTCGCCCGACTAGAGTCGGGCGGTTTTGTTGTTTTGACCAGAGTGAATTCAGGGGATCGGGAATCGCAAGATGCGCATTGTTATGGTGGGACCCTTTGGCCTGCACCTCAAAGGGACAATGAGCGTGCGGGCCTTGCCATTGGCACAGGCATTGGCCGGGCGTGGTCACGAGGTGACGTTGCTGCTGCCGCCCTGGGATTGCCCGGAAGACAGCGGGCGATGCTGGTTCGAGGGGCCGGTGTGCATTGAACACATCACCCTGCTGCCGGCGTTCCCGCTGTTGGGCCGACTCATCATAGCCGGGCGGCTGCTGCGCCGAACGCTGGCCCTGCGCCCCGATGTGGTATATTGTTTCAAGCCCAAGGCCTATGCCGGCGCGGTGGCCTGGTGTCTGTGGCAACTGCGCCGACTGCGCCTGGTTTCGCTGCGCCTGGTGATAGACAGCGACGACTGGGAGGGTTGGGGCGGCTGGAACGAACTGGGCGACTACAGCAAGATGGAAAAGCGCATCTTTGCCTGGCAGGAGCAGTGGGGATTGCGGCATCACGACGCTCTGACCGTGGCCAGCCGCGCCCTGGAGACCATTGTCTGGAGTATGGGCGTTGCGCCTGAGCGGGTGTTTTACCTGCCAAACGGGGCGCGTCAGGAGAGCCGGGCGGGTGGCGAACGGCCCGGCGATGGGGTGGTTTTGCTGTACACGCGCTTTTGGGAATATCGTCTGGAGCGGGTTGTGGATGTGTTTCGGCGCATCTATGACGCCCGCCCCAACATGCGGTTTCTGGTGGTGGGGCAGGGGCTGACCGGCGAGGAAAGGGAATTTGCGCGGCTGTGTCGGCAGGCCGGGCTGAACGATGCGGTCGAGATGGCCGGCTGGGTGACCGCCGCCGACCTGCCTGGCTGTTTCGCCCGCGCCGATGTCGCTCTCTATCCCTTTGATGACATACTGGTCAACCGCGCCAAATGCTCGGTCAAACTGCTCGATCTCATGGCTGCCGGCGTGCCGGTGGTGGCCGACGCGGTGGGACAGAACGCCGAAACCATCGAGCATGGCGTTTCGGGGCTGCTCGTTCCTTCCGGCAATGCCGCTGCCATGGCCAATGCGGCGTTGCAGGTGTTGGCCGACCCCGTTCTGCGCCGACGGCTGGCCGAGGGTGGTGAGGCGCGGGTGCAGGCCTGCCTGACCTGGGATCGGCTGGCCGGCCAGGCCGAACGTGCCTTGCTCAATGCACCGTCACCAGGCGAAAAATAGGGATCGTCGAAGGATCGCGAACCAGCTCGATCTCGCTCCAGGTTTTGCCTTGTTGTGCCACTTCTTGCTCAAAAGCCTCCCAGCGGTTGAGAAAAATGGGATAGGTGGCGTGAAAAACATATACAGTATCAGGGTCGGCCAGTTGCTCACGCAGGCGGATCCTGAACGCCTCGTCCACGTTCAAGCGATCCTCATGCCCAAAAATCTCGACCGGATTGATTTCGCCCTGGCTGAGAAATTGCACCCGATCTTGAATGCCAAAGTCCATCGCTACCACATGCCTCAAGTCATGCCCTATCAGATACCGCGCCAGATCATACGAGGCATAGGTGTGATCGCCCTTGCCTTTGATGATTTTCAATTCTCGGTGATACGCTGCGTCTACTTCCAGGTCGTCATAGATGAGCATGCCGCTCAAGGCAACCATCCCCAGCAGTCCCACACTCAAAGCCGCTCCAACACGGCCCTGAAGATATTTGCCTGGGCGGATCGCAGCGCGCCCACGCGTTGCCACGTCCAGGCTGAGCCGATCCAGGCTGAGCCGATCCAGGCCGCTGCTGCGGGCGAGCATGTCGGCGGCGGCGGCGATGATCAATGCCGGCCAGGGGGTGAGGATGGCCAGGTGAGTGAACCATAGGGCGGTAGGCGTAAAAACACTTAGCGATAGCATGCCGGCCACGATCAAGATTGGTTCCAATACACGCCTGGCTTTATCTCGCCGACCCACCCATGCGGCCAGCAGTAGCAGCAACACACTGAACGGATACACTGTATCGCCAGGTTTCCACTGCCCCAACTTCCAGGCCAGATAGGCAAACAGGATGAATAAAAGGGCTGCTGCGGCTGCGGTTGCCAAAACGGGCCAGGCTGTTCGCCCGGCGCGATGTTGCCGCCAGGCCATCAGACCACCGCTCAACAGCCCCAGCGACAGCACCACGCCATACCAGGTTGGTTGATGCAGCGGCCACACCCACAAGGCGATATATCCTCCGATCACTACCACGGCTACGCCGATCCAACCGGGCAGCCGCTCGTCCGGCGCCTCTCCCCGACGGCCCAGCAGGGCAAACATTGCCACACCCACCGCGATCAAAAATACCGAAGGATACCGCCAACTGGCATAGGGATTGATGGACAGATACCAAAATGTCTCGCCGTTCAGCACCGAACGCAGTTGCTTGATCCGCTCGCGCAGGTTTTCGGCTATGCGGGTATTGTCTACCTGATAATAGGACGACTGTGACACATTTTGTTTGATGTAATTGAGGGTAGATTGTGTTTGAACGTTAAAGATAATCACTGGCAAGAGGCCCACCAGTAAGAGGCCAAAGCCGATGAGAGCCTGAGACCAGGGCAGGCGGATGGGCGGGGCGGCGATGGCGCCTTGACGCAGGCATGTTCTCGCCCACTCGAATAACCGATTCAGGTTGAGCAGCATCCGGGCAACAACGACGCCGGCTACCAGCCAGGCAAACAAAATTTTGGCGCTGATACCCAGCCCGCACGCCAGGCAGCCCAGATACAAATAGCGTGCCTGATGATTCTGCTGCCAGCGTCGCCAGGCCCAGACGGCGACCAGCGAGATGGGGATGGTGACCGAGGTGACAAAAACGCCTTGCCGGCTCCAAAAGACAAAGGAGGGATTGACGGCCAGCATCAACACGGCCAGGGCGGCCACCCGGCGATTGAACCATTCGCGGGCCAGTACATACAACCCGATCAGGGCAATGGCCGATTGAACGATGGGCATCAGGCGCAGCATTGGCACATTGATGCCGCCCAATGCAAAAAAGGGCAGGGCCAGGTAGGTGTTGACGGTGGCAATGTACTCATAGATCATCACCGGCAGGTGCAGGCCAAACAGGTTCAGACACACACCCTTAAAGCACTCGACCTCTTGGCCGCGCAACAATTGCACCACCGGAATGACCTCCAACGCCTCATCGGTGTGCAGGCCGGGCAGGTCAATCTGATGAAAGGCCAGGCCAAAAAAGGCGGCAACGGCAAGCAGCAGCACCGCCGCTTCCAGCAGGCGATCCCATATCGGCTTGAAGCGAATGTGCCCGGTCAATTGGCAACTCCATCCTGTTTGAATGTGGCCTCGTTGGGGCGGCGATACACGCCCAAAATGCACACCCAATGGAAAACCAGCCGGAACAGCACCGGCTGCATGCCCACAAACAGGCTTTGCAGCATATTGAGTGTAAATGGGGCGTCGGGATGTTCGTCAATGGTCTTGCGACTGCTCAGTAATTTGCGCAAAATATCGAACCGTACATAAGGATGGCAGCCCCATGGCACAGTGGCCACGGTCAGGCCGCCCGGCGCGAGCAGGCGGTGAGTTTCCTGCACGATGCGTTCGGGGTGATTGGTGTGTTCGAGAATGTCCACCAACAAGATCAGGTCAAAACTGCCATCTCGAAAGGGTAATTTGGTGCCGTCGGCTACGGCCAGGCGGCCATGGGGCAGGTTGTGCCGGATGAGATAGTCTTGCGCCAGATGAACATCGTGGCTGCTAATGTCCACGCCGACCACATCATAGCCGGCCTCTCGCAGCGGGATCACCATCGGGCCGGTGTTGCAGCCCACATCGAGGATGCGGCAGGGGGCTACGGCGGGCGGAGCGATGTGCAACTCTTGGGTGATCAGCCGCATCAGGGTGTCAATGCGGTTGGTGTGAAAGACCTTTTCAAAATAATTGCCGTCCAATTGGGCATGATACAGGTCGTGACCAAACCCGTCGCTGGACAGGCCGTCGGTCAGGATGGGAATGTCATCATTGGCCTGGAAACGGCTGCCGCAGGCCGGGCAAATGATCGTCTGGCCTTCAAATGTCAACGCCTGGCGACATTCGGGGCAAACAAGCAGGGCTTGTAATTGTGGATCGATCAAGTTTATCTTCCTTTTTATTCTTGCACCAGCAGCGACACGTGGGTGATGGCGCTGTCCAGGTCCCACCCGGAGGCATAGATGCGCAGGCTGTCAATGTGCGTGGGTGCCAGTTCGCCCATAGACTGCATCAGGTTGTCGCTTTCAAAGAAATACCATTCATTCTGCACCACCTTGATGCCGTTGATCATTTTTCGCCATTCGGGGCCGTTGCCCGGATCGAGATAGTAAAAGCCCCAATAACGCGCTCGCGGGTTGCCCTGGGCGTCTCGATAATTGAGTTCGATCATGATCGGAAACTCGGTGCTTTCAAAGCCGCCGCCGGGCAGGCTTTGGTGGCTGACCCGTACCTGGCAGCTCAGTTGGAGCGAGGCAAAGTCGCGCACGTCCTTGTCAATCAGCTGGGTGGTGCTGAGTTCGCCGTGTGTGCGGGCGCCATAGCGTTGAAAGACCAGAGCGGTGACGCCGTCAAGGGTATCAATGCGCGCCTGTCCCAGCGGGTCATTTTCATCCTGGCGGGTGAGCAGCGGAACGCTCCACGCGCTGCCCAACACCGAGGTAAAATTCTGGTTGGCGACCAGGTTTTGGGTGGGCGGCAGCGGCCCTTCGACCAGGCCTTCGACGGTGACGCGGCAGCGGCCGTTGCGCCAGGTGCGCGTTTCGCGCCCGCCCACACTGGCGGTGAGGGTGGCTTTGCCCATGCTGGCCGTGATCTGGGTGTCCTGGCTCGTGACCAGGATCGAATAGTTGTCTTCTTCCAGCACAATGTCGGCATGCGGAGTCTGAACGTGCAGCGAAACGGCTCTTTGGGTGGGCAGGGCCACGGCCACGGTCACGCGTCCTCGATTGACGCGGATGACGATTTCGTTGGGACGTCGGCTGAGGTCAAAGCGAGGTGAGCGAGTGCGCAGCAGAACGACCTCGGTGTTGTTGTACATGGTCAGCGTGCTGGACTCGAACAGGCGCAAAAAGGCGCGCGCCCGGCTGTCGGTGACAATGACGGTTTGCTCGGCCAGATCGGGGCGGTCATCGGAAATAGCCAGGAATTGCGATTCGGACAGAGGGCGCACATGCACGGCGGCGTCAATCGGCTTGAGGGTGGTGTGCTGCGGCGACATGGATTGGGTCAGGTATCCACGTATGCTCAGCGGCACCGAGATGGCCAGCGTGCAAAAAATGGCAAAGGCTGTGAGCAGCACAACCCAGGCTCGCCTTTCTGGAGTTTTCCACATCTAGTAACGTACCTCAAACCACGAAAATTCGCCGTTGGCGGCCTGCCAGCGCACATCCACCGCCTCGACCAGCGACATGGAGGGTCCCTGTTGCAGCAGGTCATACAGGGCCCACAGCGACCTGTCGTCGCCTTCGGCCACCACGCATACTGTGCTGTCGGGCTGATTGCGCACAAAGCCCACCAACCCCAGGCGTTGGGCCTGCTGCCGCACCCACCAGCGCATGCCCACTCCCTGCACCGAACCGTGAATGATTGCCTGTAATCTCTTGGTTTCTGCCATCATTCCATCTCCCAGGCGGGCAGATTATAGCACAGGGATAGAGAATCGCCAAGCGTTCGACCCGGCCGATTGAGCCTGTCGAAATTGAGGGCGTTGGTCGCACTCAACCGGTTCGGCCCATATCCTGCCAGTCCAGTCCGTAATGGGCGGCGCCCATAATGGCGACCTGCGGATTCAGGATCACATGCACCGGCATGCTGGACAGCAGGGCCGCAAAACGTCCCTTGTGGGTAAAGGCCTTCATCCAGGTGTCGCCTTGCAGGGCCGGCAAAATGCGCGGGGGGATGCCGCCGCCCAGATAGACGCCGCCGGTGGCCAGCACTTTGACGGCCAGGTTGCCGGCCTCGGCGCCTAGGATGGACACAAACAGGTCTAGCGCGGTCTGGCACAGCGGGCAGGGGCGATCTGGGTCCAACGCAGCCTGGACGATGAGGGGGTTGATGTCATCGGCGTCGGCCATGGCCTGGGCCAGCCAGTCGGGTTCGGGGGCATAGCCGCTGTTCTTGAGATAGGCGTACAGGTTGGGCAATCCCAGCCCTGAGCAAACCCGCTCATAGCTGACGTGATCGTATTGTTGGATCAAATATCTTAAAAGACCGATCTGCAGTTCATCGATGGGGCCAAAATCGGTGTGCCCGCCCTCTGACGGATGGGCCACATAGCGCACGCCATTCCAGGTCAAAAAAGCCTCGCCCAGGCCGGTGCCGGGCGCAATGACGCCAATAGCTCCGCCAGGCGCGGCCGGCACAGGGTTGAGCGTGTACAGGTCTTGGGGCTGCAAAATTGGCACGGCATTGGCAATGGATTCCAGGTCGTTGAGCAGATGCACGACCTGCAAGTGGAGGGTGCGTCGCAACTGCTCCGCATCAATGACCCAACTCAGATTGGTGACGCGGGCGCAGCCATTCATGACCGGCCCGGCCACGCCAAAACAGGCGCGGTCTACCAATAGGCCACATTCGGCCAAAAACTGTTGTGCCATCGCCTCCAGGCTGGGATATTGGGCGCTGGGAAATGTGGCCTGGACGAGCGGCTGGCGCGGTCCCTCGTTGTCGGAAAAGACGGCCAGGTTGACTTTGGTGCCTCCGATGTCGCCGGCAAGTAACATAAATCAATCTCCTAATTCATATATCGAGTTTGTTCTAAAAAAGTTCCCGCTGAGGAGTGCCAGGCTCCTCCCTGGCAGGCTGTCGGAGAGACTATTCGTTGCCCCACTTGGGATGTCGGGATCCCGAACTTGTTCGGGGATACCCCACTCAGTGCACTCTGAGAAACCCCCTCACCACCAAGACACAAAGGACACAAAGCATTTCTAAAGACGCCAGGTATTGCAAACCTTGGTGTTCTCGGTGTCCTTTGTGGTAAAAATAGACTTTTTTCTAGGGAGCGATTGGAAGGGTGATGTCAAACCGACATTCGGCCTGTTTGGCCGGGCACTGGCCCACCGAAACGTTGCCATAAGAAACCTCAAACGCCTTGTCCCAAAAAGTATCGCCTTTGCTCACACGCGCCGGTTCACCCAGACGGTTGCAGTCTGGGCGTTTGATTTTGGTTTCGTTGGCGTCCTGCTTCCAGGCTACCACACAGTCGTTTTTGCCCAGAGTAGGCACATTCCAGACTGGGCCGTCCAAAGAGCGGCCGCTGCCGACCAGTTTGAGCGGGGCGACGGGCAGAGATGTCTCACTTTGGTTGATCACAAAGATGCTCGATTCGTTGCTGCGTTTGATCAGCAGGCGAAAGGTCTGATTTTGCGGCACAACCGGAATGGGCGTGGGTGTGTTGGCTGGGCCGGGTGTCAGAGTAGACGGCGAGACAGATGTGGCGGTAGGCGGCTCGACGGCCTTCCAGGTGGGTGACGGCGTGGCGCGCGAGATCAATCCCAGAGTCGCCTCGCCGAGTGAGATGGTAGCCGTTGGGGATTTGTCGGCCCAGGGCTTGAGCCAGATGGTGATCAGCAGCCCCACAATGCTCAAGACCAGGCATGTGCCCATTGCGATCAGAGACACCATCATCCACAAACGCAGACGCGGTCGTGGAGCGACGGCAGCAGGTGGCGCAGATGGCGGCATAGATTGCGGCGTGGGTTGCGGCGCGGGTTGCGGCGCAACTTGGGCCGCAACTTGCGTCGGCGCAAGGCTGGCCGGCCGGCGCACCGGCGTTTGTACTGCCGAAAGGCCGGGTTGCGAGGGAGGCTGTGTCGGCGGCCGGGTGGCGGGTTGTGAGGGGGTTTGTGTCGGCGCGGGCGGTGCGGCCAGTTCGCTGAGCGACGGCGACGAGGCGGTGGTCGCAAACGCGGCTGGCACACGCAGCGGCGGGGTGATCGCCGGTGCCGCGGCCACGGTGGCTCTGGGAATGGACGATACTGCGGCGGCAGGCTCGGCGATGGGACGTTCGGCCATGGATCGAACGACGGCTTCAAGTGCATCGGCCAGCTCTTGTCCGCTCTGGTAGCGGTTGGCCGGTTCCTTGTCCATCGCCTTGAGGATCACCTCCTGGATTGCCGGGTCCAATTGCGGGCGAATTTCGCAGGGCTGGGGTGGCTGCTCGCTCATTTGCATCATCGCCACGTCCAGCGGGTCAGGGGCGTCGAACGGGAGTTGGCCGGTAAACATCTCGTACAAGATCACGCCCATCGCATACAGGTCGGTTTGCGGCACCACCCGCGCCGACGAGATGGCCTGTTCGGGGGCCATATAGTGCGGTGAGCCAAAAATTTCGCCGCGTGTGCCCACCTCGGTCAGCAAAGCCAGGCCAAAGTCGGTCAGGACGGTGTTGCCTTGCTTGTCTATCAAAATGTTGGACGGCTTGACATCGCGGTGGATGACACCCTGTTCGTGAGCATAGTCGAGGGCCAGGCCGATCTCGCGAACGATCTTGAGGGCGTCGGCTGGCTCGATAAAAGCCTGATTCTCATGAAACGTTTTCAGCACCGCGCTCAGGTCGAGGCCTTCGACATAGCGCATGGCCATGTAGAGCTGTCCTTGTGCCTGCCCGTAGCGGTACAGGCTGACGATATGGGGATGTTCCAGGCGGGCGATGGCCTGGGCTTCGAGCTTGAAGCGGGCGGCGTATTCCGAATCGGCCTGAAACGGCACGTCAATGACCTTGATGGCCACGGCTCGTTGCAGGTTGACATCCATGCCCTTGTAGACGCGCGCCATACCGCCTTTGCCCAGCAGCGAGTCCAGGCGATATTCATCAAATTGCTGACCGATCAGGCTGTCATCGCTGGGCGATGTGGTGGGCGATGCGGCGGCATGCTGGTGCGATTCGCGGTGGCGAGACACTCGATCTCCCACCGAGAGCAGCGAGAGGGTGAGAGAGTGGGGAGAAACCGCACGGCGAGTCGGTCGGGTGGTCGGCTGAGGCGGCGAGGTTATCTCGGCGGGCGGCGGCGGCAAAGGAGCAATTCGCGTGGGGCGGGTGATGCCGGACAGGGCTGCCTCCAGGGCGTCCATCAACTCGCTGCCGCTCTGATAACGGGCGTCGGGCTGTTTGGACAGGGCGCGCAGCAGTACAGCTTCGGTTTCGGCGTTGAGGTTGGGGTTGATCTCGCACGGGCGCGGCGGCGGCAGGGTCATGTGTTGCAGTGCCACTGTGGTGGATGAAGGGTCGTCGAACGGCACCACCCCGGTCAGCATTTCATACAGCATCACGCCCAGCGAGTACAGGTCCGACTGTGGCACGGCATCGGCTGAGCTGCGTGCCTGTTCGGGCGAGATGTAATGCGGGCTGCCGAACACCTCGCCCAGCGACCCTTGCTCTATGTCCATTGCCAGACCAAAATCGCTCAGCACCACCCGTCCTTCAGATGTGACCATGACGTTGGCTGGTTTGACATCGCGGTGAATGACCCCTTTTTGATGGGCATAGTCTAGCGCGGCGGCCACGGCCCGGCCGACCATCACCACGTCCTCATGTCCCATCAATTCGCCGTCGTCGGCGTACTGTTGCAGCAGCGAGCCGAGATCGGCGCCGTCTATGAATTCCATCGCAAAATAATAGAGGCCATCTTGATCGTCGGCGTAATAAATCTGGATAATGTTCTCGTGCCGCCAGGCGGCCACGGCCTGCGCTTCGCGGATAAATCGCTGGGCATAGGTGGGATTGTCGCGATAGCGGGCGTCAATGACCTTGACCGCCACCGGGCGTTCCAGCCTGATATCCCAGCCGTAATAGACCTGGGCCATACCGCCGCGGCCGATCAGTCGTTCGATGCGAAAATTGGCCAGTTGTTGACCGATCAAAGGGTCTTGCATGCTCATCCTTTATTTGGGGGCATCCGTTTCGCGGCTGGCGCGGGTGATGTGCAGCAGATCACGGATAAAATGGTTCAATCCTTGGGCAAACGCGCGCAAATAGTCGCGGGTGATCCAGATAGCCATATCGCGCCGTCCGCAGGCATCCAGCAGCCCCACATGCGGGCGAAAATCGCGCAGCGAGATGCGCATGACATTTTGTGCGTCGGTGATCACGCCCCAGGCCAGCGTTTTTTGCTCATTGTCGTCTTTGGCGGTGATAAAGCGGGTGAGCGTGCTGGATGGGGCCACCGCACCGACATTGGAAAAGACTTCACGCCCCTTGACCACATCATTGAGCATATCCAGGCGGCTGGGAATCTGATCGAGCATATGTTGAAGCGGTGGGGGAATGTGTGCCAGCAATTTGATCGAGCCGATGCTGGCACTCTCGCCGCGCAGGGCAATGTCTTTGGCCTTGCTCAGCACCTCGCCAAAGCCGGCCAGGGCGGCCAGGTAGGTGCGCTGCAAGCGGTCAAATTCGGTATACAGGGTAGAGCGGTCGCCGGCGGCGGTTTTGTAAGCATCCAGGGCGCGCACGGTCTGTTCGTGCAGGTTGAGCAGGTCCAGGTCTAGCAGCGGCACTTGAAAGGTCATCGGGTAAAGGCGGTCGCGCGGCGACTGGGCGCTGGCATCTACCGGGATGAGGATGGCCGGGTTGACGGTTTTGGATCGGGCTATGGCGTTCAGTGCCGACAGGGCCGCCTCCTGAGCGGAGGTGTCTCGGCTCAACGCTTCCAACGCGGCGAGCAGGTCGGGCGCAGGCTGATAGGTTGCAGCATGGACGGCACGGTACAGCACCAACAAGTCGTTGACGGTCAGGCGAAGCAGGTCGCTGCGCTGTTTGAACAGCTTGCGCAGCATGATCACTGCGCTGAGATTGACGGCATCGGTTTCGTCGCTGACCTCGGCCGGCACGCGAGGCAGTTGGTGGATCGGGTCGGGGTTGGGAAACGACAGGCGCAGACGGTATGGCCGCGTGGGGCCGGGCTGGATTGGGGGCAGGCTGTGCAAATAGGCCGCCCACGAGAGGGCTTCGTTGGTCAAAATTTCGGCCAGAGCGGCGCCCCATGTGCCGTCGAAAAAGATATGGGACTGGTCGAACACCATTGTTTCGCCGGTGCTGAAAATGGTCAGGGCGTGATCGCCGATGCCCCGTTCGCCCTGCCGCAGGTCGGCCAGAGGCAGGTGGCGGGGACGCAGGTCGGCATTGATCAGGATGGGGCAGAGGCGCAGCCGGCCTAGCTCTTGGGCTGTCTCTCGGTCCAACTGCCCGCGCAATTTGGTCAAGGCGGCGCGGCGAGCGCGGGCCAGCGGCTCTAATCCCTCTGCTGGCATTTCGGCGGGACGGGCGAGGATGGCGGCGATCTGGGCGCGCACGACGGCCGCGTCGAGCGGGCGGGCATCGGGCTGGCAGGCCGGGATGAGGTAATAGTGGCGGCGATAGATCAGGCCAATGTGCGCCTGTTCCAGCGAAATGGGGATGCGGGTTTCGCCATACGTGCCCGGCTCCAGGTAGGCCAGGATGGACATTTGTCGCTGGTAGGCGGGCAGTTCTTGAGTTTTGGCGCGATGGATTGTCGAGAGCCATTTCTGACGCACCGAATCGGGCAGGCTGTCGAGCAGCGGTTGCAAAAAACGGTCCAGGCAGGCTTTGCGGTAGGTTGGATAGGTCTCGCGCGAGTCGGGGCTGCGGCTGTAGGGGAGCTGTTTTTGCCAGTCGCGATACACGCTGGCATAGCGGGCGGCGTCGGGCAGGGAGGCCGTCACCTGGGCCAGCAGGTGGGTATAGACCCGCTCGCGCCATTCGTTTTCCAGCAGGGCATTGTATTGGTGCAGGCAGTGGATGGCCGTCATCACCCAGGCGGTGAGGCGGTCGGTGAGGCTGAGTTGGATGTGATGCTGTTTGAGGGTGGTGTCAAAGCCATGCGTCTCGTTGGTATGCCGGGCGGTGTCTTCGCGCAGAGCATAATCCACATAAAATTGCCAGATGCCTTCGGGAAAGGACTCGTCAATGTCTTTGCCGGCCAGTTTGAGCAGGTTTTGATAGCCCCAAATCACCGCAGCCGGCCCGGCAAAAAACGCGCTGTAAACGGCCTGGTCCAACACTTGCTCGATGCCCTTGAATAACAGGTTAATGTCTCGTTGCATCGTTTTGAGCGGCAGACGGCGGTCGGGCAGCCGGGTCAGGCCGTTGAGAATGACGCCCGGCACATTGCCGGCCGGGATCACCCGGGCCACGGCGTCTATGACAGCGTCAATTTCGGGCAGCGATAGCCGCGACAGGTTGGCGATGGCCGATGTACGGGCAATGGTGCGCAGGTCGGTGGCCGTTTTGACCGAAGCCTGAGCGAGTTGTTCGCGCGCGTCCATGCCTCCCCCCTTTCAACATGTCACTTGAGCCAGGGACTCTGCCAGCTATCGGCGGTGTATTGATGCAACTCAAAGCGATTGCCGTCCGGGTCGGTGATCCAGGCCTGCCAGCTCTGGTCGCGCCCCAGCTTGATCTCGCTGACCTCGATGCCGCGCTGGCGCAGGGTTTGGGCGGTGGCCTTTATGTCGTCTACCTCCAGGCAGATGTGCCGAAAAGACGGTTTTTCGGCCGGCTCACTCAGCACACCTTGAAACAACTCGATAAAGTTGCGCCCGCCGGCGTGCAAATAGAGGCCAAAGCGGCGGCCCTGATCGTCTACAAAGTCAAAGGCCGGGGTGAGTCCCAGTCCGTCGCGATAAAATTCGATGGATTGCTCCAGGTTGGAGACGGTAAAACAAGCGTGGGCGAGTCCGGTGATCATCAATGCTCCTTGATTTGTGTTTACAATATCAGCTCAAAAAAATTAGCGGAACGCCAGCATCTTGTTGGCTCGGACCTGACGGCGTTTCTCCCAATATGTTGAGAGGATACGGTTCGTGCAGATGATTGGGAATTGCCATCTAAATGCCCGTCGCCTTGTGTGGGCGCAGGCGGCGGGCATTGGATGGCAGGCATTAGACACGGGTAATTATAACATTGTCAAAGCAGATGGTCAAAGTGGCAGTCCCAGCCGTTCAAACTGACTGGGCGGGGCGTCCATTTTTTGCATTATTTCGATCAGCAGCCTGGCATAGTGCGCCTCGATCTCGCTGCCGGCCAGGTTGGTGGTTTGTCCATAGTCGGTTTCGATGCAGTACAGCATAGTGTCGGCCCAGTCGGCGCGGCGGGGGCGGCTGGCGCGGGCGCGGATGACCGGATAGGGGGTGTAGGGCAGCCAGTGATCCAACTCGGCGCCGTCGTAAAAGTCGGGCGAGCAGATGTCTCTAAAACTGAACGTGCCGGGGGTGAGAAAATGGCGATAGAGCGGCTGATTGTCGGGGTGGGCGGGGGCGCGGAAATAGGTGTATCGCCCGTCGGTGAGGTTGACCGTCTGCCCGAACCAGCCGTATAGGGCGGCCTGTCGCTGTGCCGGGGCGTTGTGTTCCAGGATGTTGCGCCACGATTCGCCATGGATGGGATGAGAGATCGGCGCGCCAAAATAGTCCAGCAGGGTGGGCATCAGGTCAATGTTTTGGGTGAGTGCGGTGCGTCGCTCGCCGGCATTTTGACCGCCCGGCAGGTGGACAAACAGGGGAATGTGCGCCAGTTCGTTCCAGGTGTGCCAGTTGTTTTTGCCGGTGAGATTGCGTTCGCTCAGCAGATGGCCGTGATCGGTGGTGAGGATGATCAGGGTCTCGTCCAGGATGTTTTGTCGTTCCAGTTCATCCAATAGTTTGCCCAACCATTCGTCCATCATAGTCAGGGTGGCGGCGTATTGCCGTTGCAGATGACGAGCCGCCGGACTCGATCCGTCCACATGGTCATAGCCGCTCCAGTTGTACAGCGGGCCATCCCAGTCGTCGCCATACAAAGCCAGGTATTCCGGCGGGCAGTCGAACGGTTCGTGCGGGTCAAACACCTCGACCCACAGAAAAAAGTCGTCCTGTCTCTGGTTGGCTTGCAGCCAATTGATGGCTCCTTGAAAAGTCTGTGGGGTTGAGAAATCGGCGGCAGTTTTGAAAGCGGTCTGGTTTTTGGCGTATTGGGCACGCCATTGCCCCAGATGCGGCGGTTCGGGCGGTGTCTGAATCCGCGAGATCATGGTGTCGGCCTCCTGGCCGCGGTGCAGCGACCAGGTGTTAAAGGGCATGTGGTAATTTTCGCCGCCGACATGCCAGTAGTGATAGTGGTCGGTTTCCATGTGGCAGAAAATGTTGGCCCGGTCGCGCAGCAGTGCCGGAAAGGGGACGTCAAAAGGCTCCAGGCCGCCCCAATCGCGTTCGAGAAAATTCAGCCGCCCGGTGATCATGTCGCGACGGGCGGGCATGCACGGAGCCGAGCCGATCCAGTGATTGTCGAATGTCACCGATTGACGGGCGAGTCGTTCGATGTTGGGGGCGATCACCCACGGGTTGCCATAGCAGGGCAGGTAGTGGCGGTTGAGCGAGTCGGAGAGGATCAGGATGGCTTTCATTTTCTTCCTTTCTCATAGGAGACACGGTGCGTTATGCCTGGGAGATCGCTGAAAAAGTCTATTTTTACCACAAAGGACAGAGAACACCAAGATTTACGATGCTGTTGAGTTTTTAGAAATGCTTTGTGTTCTTTGTGTCTTGGTGGTGAGAGGGTTTTTCAGCGCGCTTCTGGCCTGATTATAGGGTGTTGTCGGAGCGTTGTCAAGCAGGTAGGCGGGCGGGGTCAATTGTTGGTTTCGACAGGCTCAACCAACAATTGACCCCTGAGATAGGGCAAATGCTGAATTTCGACAGGCTCAATGATTTCGACAGGCTCAATCGGCGAATGTCAGGTCAGCGGATGGTGGTAATGGGGCGGCA
The DNA here is from genome assembly GCA_964449465.1 of uncultured Anaerolineae bacterium. Classification (GTDB taxonomy): domain Bacteria; phylum Chloroflexota; class Anaerolineae; order JAFGEY01; family JAFGEY01; genus CAYRXM01. The sequence goes on along the minus strand of CAYVBK010000002.1, from coordinate 86,908 downwards.
TTGCAAGAGATAGAGGCGGTTGGCCTGATAGGCACATTCCAGGTCTACCGGTTGTCCCTGGGTGGTTTCGAGGGTACAGGCCAGGCGGGCCAGTTCGACAATCTGGCTGTCGTGCAGAGCCGGCTCGCGGCGCAGGCAGCGTGGCACAGCCACCTCTTGCGTTCCTTGCGGGCGGGCCACCGTCATTCGCGTCTTGTCGGCGATGTGGCGCGACAGGATGGACAGGTCGGCCTTGTCCACCACATACAGGTCGGGCGTGACCGCGCCGCCAACCAGGCTTTCGCCCAATCCCCAGGCGGCGTTGATCAGGATGCGCTGACGGTCGCTGCTGCACGGGTCGGCGCTGAATACCACCGCCGATACGTCGGCCATGACCAACTGCTGGATCAGCACGGCCATGCAGGTGCGGTCACCCAACCCATGTCGGCGGCGATAGTGGCGGGCCCGCTCGACCTGTGCCGAGTTCAGGCAGCGTTGTACGGCGGTGCGCAGGGCTTTGGCGCCGATTACGTTCAAATAACTCTCATACTGGCCGGCTAGCGATGCACTGAGACCATCTTCATCCACCGCCGACGAGCGCACGGCCACTGGGGGCTCGCTCAGGCCGCAGCGCTGACCGAGATGGGCATAGGCTTGCGCCAGGTCTTGCGCCAGATGTGGGTCGTTTATTTGCTGGATGGGGCGGGCGGCCAGGCAAAAGCCCGGTGGCACTGGATGCGCTGCGGCCAGTCGTCCCAACTGGGCGGCCTTGCCGCCGACCCGTCGCGGGTCGCGGGCGGCCGGGGTATCGAGCCAATAGATGTTCATAGTAACCTCCTGTCATCGCTTATCAGTTTGACCACGCCCCGGCTGCCATCCACTTCGATCCATTGCCCGTCGGCGATGCGGGTGGTGGCGCAGCCGGTGCCGACCACGGCGGGAATGTGGTATTCGCGCGAGACCACCGCGCCGTGTGAGAGCAGCCCGCCGGCGTCGGTGACAACGGCGGCAGCGGTGAGAAAGAGCGGCGTCCACGATGGGGCGGTGGTGGTGGTCACCAAAATGTCGCCCGGCCTCAGGCGATGGGCGTCGTTCAGTGACAGGATCAGGCGGGCCGGGCCGCGCACCTGGCCGGGTGAGCCGGCCTGGCCGGGCAGGGTGTCGGCGGTGGGCGGCGGCAGCGGTTCTTGAGCCACGCGATGGCCGACATAGCGCAAGACGCGCCGGGCATCGGGCGAGTCTACGTGAAATGGTTCGGCCGGGCGGATGCCCAGTTCAAGCGGTTCATTGTATTGTGCCCAATGTTCGCTTTCGGCGCGTCGCTGCGCTGCCTGCTCGCCGTGATTCAGCCCAGGGTCGGCGATCATGGCTTGCAGTTCGTCAAAGCGCAGGTAAAACACATCGGCAGAGCGGCGCAGGCGGCCCTGCGCCGTCAGCCGTTGGCCCAGTTCGTGAATCAGGCGGTGAATCCAGCCAAATCCGTTGAAATCAATGTAATAGGTGTGGTTTTCGGTCAGTGTCAGGGCGATTTGGGCGGCGCGCAGGGCCGTCTCGAATCGCTCGATCACCGGCTGCGGGTAGCCGATCAGACGGCGGCGGGTTTCGGCGATCAGGGCATCGCGGCGGGCGGCTGCCTGCGCCAGTTCTTGGTCCAGATTTCGGTCAGGTTGGGCGATATAGTTTTGCAGGTTGACCATCACCGGCGTCGGATCGTCTTCCCAACTGGGATAGCCCCAATCCCACAGGCTGCTGCGTCGGCCATAATCGGCCAGAAAGCGATGTAGTTCGTTCACAAAGGCGGCGCATGGAGGGTCGGCGATCAGCGCGGCATAGGCTTGAGAGGCGGGCAGGCGATCAAAAATCTGGCGGACTGTGGGGGTAGCCCGCGCCAGATCGCGCAGCTGCCACAGGGCGCGTCCCATTTCCAGCGTCTTGTTGTCGAACCCTTGCAGCAGGCCATGGGCGTCCAGAGGGGTGGCTCCTGGCGTCAGGTCGCAGTAGAGGGTCTCGAATTCGTCAATGGCAAACCACATGGGCGGCCCCATCAAATAGTGAATGTGGTACAGGCGGGCGCCCTGGGCGACGCTGGCTTGCAGGTGATCGCCGAGCGCGGGCAGGTCGGCGTGAGCCAGGTTAAACTGCCGCCAAAACGCCCAGATTTCGTCCAACGCTGGCCGCCATTCGGTTTCCCACACCTCGGCCAAGCGGTCGCTGATCGCCCGCACCCGCTCCCGGTTGCTGCGGGCGTGGGCAGCCATCTCTTCCGGCGGTCCTTCAAAGAGGGTCAGGCTGGTATAGTTGTAGGTATTGATCGGCTGATCGAGACGGCGGATCACCGGCTCTTTATAGCTGGCGGCGGCCAGATCTCGGGTGGCAACGGCCATAACCTCGGCCATGCTTTGAAACATGGGCGTGATCGGATCGGGCATGTGTTCACGGTCGCGTGTCCAGTAACGATGGGCGTCGTCGGGATGTCGCCAGGCCACCGGAAAATCAGGCGGCGGGGTGATGGGTGTGCCAGATGGACAGGTATTCATCGGTTCATCTCCTTATGAATGGATAATTGAATGATTTGTATCCAGTGTACCGCAAGGTGAGCCGGGCGGCTATGATGTGGATCACACCTGATGTTGTCTCTTGTCGCCCAAATTGCCGGGTATACCAACTTTTACGATGTTTTTGAGCTATTGGAAATATCTTGTGTCTAGAATATATTTTTTGATAGACTTTTGGACATAGACAGAGGATGCGTGGTTGTGATATAATAGCAATGTCACCATGCGCCAGGATGGTGGCCTGGAAGGGGCGATATTCAAAGAGAGGAAAGGAACCATGTCGGACATGGATGAACTGGTATTGTGCCGGCGCAAGCTGGCTCTGTTGATCGAACTGGACCGGGCGCGCGATGAAGCGGCACACGAGCCGCAGACCATGTTGGCGGCCATGCTGCGCGCCATCACCCGAACCCTATCGGCCGACGCGGGGGTGCTGTCATTGGCCGGACAGGCCGAGCCGCTGATCGTGGATCCGCAGGGTGTGCTGCGCTCTCTGCCTGCCGATGTCTGGGATGCCTGGCTGCGTACCACATCGCTGCTGGGCGATATTTCGCGTCTTGAACCGCCGCCACAATTGCAGCAGGCCCACATTCACCATGTGGTTGTCGGCCCGCTGACCATGTCAGGGCAGCGGTTGGGGACGTTGCTCTTGTTCTCGCAGCAGCGGCCTTTTGGCGCCGAAGACCTGGCACTGTTGGCTGCGGCGGCCAGTCAGTCCGACTCGGCCATCGTTCAGGCGCAGACATGGCAGCAATTGACCAGCCGCAATCGTCAGTTGGATGCAGTGTATCGGGTGGATCAAATTCGCGATGAAACCACCGATATGAACCGTCTGCTGATGCAGGTGGTGGATGTGCTGAACGATGTTTTGAAGGCAGATATTTGTATGATCGGGGTGCTGGACCCGGACAGTGACCAGATGATGCTGCGGGCGATGAGCGATCATCGGGGGCTGCTGGCGCGGTTGCAGGGCCACGAGGTGCAAATGGTATTGCGTCAGGCCATGTCACAGTCGCAGCCCGGCCTGTTTACCCCGGTGGGTGTGTTTGCCACACACGATATTTGCTTTGGTCTGGCTGCGTCGTTGAGTGTGGCCGGCGAGAGATTGGGGGGATTGGTGATGATGGACTCGCACAAGCCCTTTACACAAGCCGACCTGGACCTGACACAAGCAGTGGTGTGTCAGGTAGACTCGGCCATCGTGCATACGCGCACATTCAATCAGATGCAAGAGCGCACCCGGCAGTTGGAGGCGATCTATCGCATTGACCGGGTGCGCGACGGCACCAACGATGTGCAAGAGATCCTGACATCTGTTTCGTATATCATTGCCGATTCGTTGCACACCGACCTGTGCTTGATGAGTTTGATCAATGAAGAGACCCACCAGGCCGAACTCAAAAACGTGCTGGATCGGCGCAATGTGCTGCCCAAACTGGATAAAGAGGCCATTCATGAGGTGTTGGATTGGGCGGCCCGGCAGCGTGGCATTGCCGTACTGGCCGACAGTTCGCCGCTGGCCGGGCGCAATCTCAAACATGTGATGGGTGCTCCGTTGGTGATGGGACAAGAGCTGCTGGGCGCGTTGGTGCTGGCGCGGACGCGCCAGGCTTTTACTCAGGCCGAGCGCGACCTCTTGCATGCCATCATTAGCCAGGCCGATTCGGCGGTGGCGCAGGCGCGCCTGGCGCAGCACCTGGCTCAGCGCACCAAAGAGCTAGAGGTGCTGTATCGGGTGGACAAGATTCGCGATCAGGTGCGCGAGTTTGGCATGATGCTGAGCGCGGTGTTGACCGAGTTATGTTCGGCCATCGAAGCCGAAATGGGTTTTATTATGCTGTTCGACCAGGAAGGGCGGCAACTCGAACTCAAGGCCTCTACCTCAGATGATATGCTGGCTTCTTCGGGGCATTACGAACTGATCGAGCAGGCGGCCAACCGCGCTTTGGCTACCGGCAAACTGTATATGGCCGAACATCTGGACGATTGGATTGACTCGCTCATGTGCATCCCCTTGATCTTGCGAGACCGCATCATTGGCGTGTTTGGGGCGGTCAATCGGCATGGAGTGGGCGGTTTTACCCTCCAGGATCGTCGTCTGCTTCAGGCCATCACCAGCCAGGTGGACACAGCCATTTTTGAGAGCATGGAGCGGCGCCACATTCGCGAAATGTTCCAGCGATATGTCGGCCCCAATGTGGTGGAGCAAATGCTGGCTATGCCCGAAAAGGACTTTTTCAAGAGCGAGCGAGCCATGTTGACCATGTTGTTCTCGGACATGCGCGGCTTTACCAGCACCACCGAGCGCATTGACGTGCAGATTTTGGTCGAGATGCTCAATATGCACCTTGGCGCTATGACCGAGGTGGTCATTTCTAATGCCGGCACGCTGGACAAATTTGTCGGTGATGAGGTGGTGGCGATATTTGGCGCACCGCTGCCGGTGCCCGATCATGCCTATCAGGCCGTTTGCACCGCCCTCAAGATGCAAGCGGCGCACCATGGATTGATCGCCTGGTGGAAGCAGCGCGGCTATGCCTTGCCGCCCATCGGCATCGGCATCAACACCGGCGAGGTGGTGGTGGGCAACATTGGCTGCGAAAAGCAGATGGATTACACCGTCATCGGCGATGCCGTCAACCTGGCCTCGCGCATTTGCGCCGTCGCCGAAGGTGGACAGGTTTTGATCACCGAAGCCACCTATCAAATGGTGGCCGACCGGGTGCGGGTGGATCGGCTGCCGCAGGTGCGGGTCAAGGGGAAAGAACACCCCATTCAAATCTATCAGGTTAACGACATTCGCTGACCGATCATCAACGCACGAGTGGGGGGTAGTCAGGAGTACCTATGGACATGCAGGAAGAGATGTACAAGCGGCGCATTGCCGAGATGGAGGGGCGCATTTCCAACCTGGAGCGCATGCTCAAGCTGATCCAGGTGATCAATTCGACATTGGAAATCAACACCTTGTTAGATATTATCGTCCAGGTGGCCACCGAGTTGACTGTCACCGAGTCGGCTTCGATCATGCTGATGGACGCCGAGACCGGCGAACTGCGCTTTGCCGCCGTGACCGGCCAAAAGAGCGCGGAAATCAAGCCGTTGGTGGTGCCGCTGGAAGGCAGCATTGCCGGGGCCATTGCTCTGCACAACGAGCCGATGCTGATCCGCAATGTCAAAGACGACCCGCGCTGGTATCAAAACACCGATGAAAAGAGCGGTTTTGTCACCCGCTCGATCATCGGCGTGCCGATGCAGGCGCGCGGTCGGGTGATCGGCGTGCTGGAAGCGTTGAACAAAAAGGGCGACGCCGAAATGTCGTGGGACGACGTGGAAATCCTCACCAGTCTGGCCAATCAGGCCGCCATCGCCATCCAAAATGCCCGCCTGCTCTCCGAACTCAAAGAGGCCTATGACCGGCTCAGTCAACTCGATCAGATGAAGAGCAATTTCATCTCGATTGCTGCCCACGAACTGCGCACGCCGCTATCGCTGATTTTGGGCTATGCCATGTTTTTGCGTGCCAGCGCGTCGGGCGAGGCCGAAGAGCAGATCAACATTGTGCTGCAAGGGGCGATGCGCCTGCGTACTTTGATTGACGACATGATCAACCTGCGCGAGGTGGATTCGGGCGATGTGGGCCTGGATTTGGAAGAATTTTTGCTGCAATCCTGGATGGAAACCGTCGCCGAAGAAATGCGCCCCCTGATCGAAGGCAAGGCGCAACAGTTTTCTCTCTCCTTGCCTGCCGAACCGATCACCGTTCAGGCCGACCGGCAAAAGCTGTCTATTGCCGTAGACAACCTGCTGTCCAACGCCATCAAATTTACCGAGCGGGGCAAACGCATCGGTATCCAGGCCAGGGTGGATGAAGATGTACATCAGGTTTTGATTACAGTGTGGGATACCGGTATCGGCATTCCCAAAAAAGAGTTTAATCGCATCTTTGACCGGTTTTACCAGATCGAACCCAGCCTGTCGCGCCACTATGAGGGCATGGGCCTGGGGCTATCCATTGCCCAGGCGATGGTCGAGATGCATCATGGGCGAATCAAGGTGCAGAGCGAAGAAGGCAAAGGCAGCGCATTCACCCTTTGCATCCCTCTGCGCCAGACCATCAACGGGCAAATGTAGGGGCGAGGCTTGTCCTCGCCCGAGGCTTGTCCTCGCCCGAGGCTTGTCCTCGCCCGAGGCTTGTCCTCGCCCAAATCTTGTTTGCCCAAATCAGGAGGATATTGGATGATTTCGCGACGCAAATTTTTGGCAGGTGCGGCGGCTGCGGCGGCTATGAGCATGGTGGGATGTCAACCGGCGGCAACACAACCTGCAACACCGCCGACCGTAACTGGCCGGCCGCGGGTGGCCATCGCCCGCGCTGCCGACTATGATCGCGCTCTGATTCAACAGCAGGTGCGCGATATGCTCGACCGGCTGGGCGGGCTGGGCGACGTGATCCGCCCCGGCGACAAGGTGGCGATCAAGATCAACATGACCGGCGGCATCAAATCGGGCCAACTGCCCGGCGTGTCGCCCATAGACAGCTTTATCACCCACCCCGAAGTGGTGCGCGCCCTGGGTGGCCTGGTGCGCGATGCCGGCGCCAAGGCCCTGTACATTGTCGAGGCGGCTTACGAGTGGGATTCTTTTCGCGATTGGGGCTATGAAGAGGTGGCCCAAGACCTGGGCGCCACCCTGATTGACCTGAACGATACCCAACCTTATGCCGATTTTGCCAAAACACCGGTTGGCGAAGGCTGGTTCATCTATCGAGATTTTACCTTTAACCGCATTCTCAACGAAGTAGATCGGTTCATTTCGGTCTCCAAGATCAAATGTCACTGGTGCTGCGGGGTGACGCATACGATCAAGAATCTGGTAGGGCTGGTGCCGTTTCGCTTTTACAGTCTGAAAAAAGAGGATGGCTACCGCTCGGCCTTTCACGGCGAAGGTGATGCCTTTGCCACCCGCTTGCCCCGTGTGATTATGGACCTGGTGCGCGCCCGCCCGATCCATTTCGCCCTGGCCGAGGGGGTCAAGACGACCGAGGGCGGCGAGGGTCCCTGGATCAAGACGATGGCCGCCGTCGAGGCGGGGGTACTGGTGGCAGGCAAGAACGCCCTGGCCACCGATGCCGTCGCCACGGCGGTGATGGGCTTTGATCCGACGGCCGAGCGTACCACCTCACCGTTCCTGCGCGCCGACAATCACCTCAACCTGGCCCGGCAGTTGGGCCTGGGCACCAATCGCCTGGACGAGATTGACGTGGTGGGGGCGACCATTGACGAGGTGCGGCGTCCGTTCAAGCCGTGCCTGGATGAATAATTGGGTCTGGCAGGTCGGCCAGTAGGGGCAGGCCTTGCGTCGGCCCATGATGAAAGGATGATATGATGATTGAATCCAATGCGTTGGTCTTGTTTCAGGGGGATAGCATCACCGACTGCGGGCGCAGCCGCGAGAGCGATGCCGATCTGGGGCGCGGCTATGCTTCCCTCATCGCTGCCTGGTTTTCGGCGGCCTGGCCGGAAAAAAAGGCGCGTTTTGTCAATCGTGGCATCAGCGGCCATCGCGTCAAGGATTTGAGGGCGCGTTGGCAGGCCGATTGTCTCGACCTTCAACCTGCCCTGGTGTCCATCTTGATCGGCATCAATGACACCTGGCGTCGCTATGATAGTGGCGATCCGACATCGGCCGAGTCTTTTGAGGCCGATTATCGCGCCATTTTGAGCGATGTACGCCAGCACACGACGGCGCGCCTGGTGTTGGGCGAGCCGTTTGTGCTGCCCGTGCCGGAGGATCGGCGGGCCTGGCGGGTAGACCTGGACCCCAAAATCGCTGTGGTGCGGCAGTTGGCCTGTGAGTTTGGGGCGATACTGCTCCCGCTGGATGGCCTGTTTGCGCAGGCCGCCGCCCGCCGCGAGCCGGCTTTTTGGGCCGCCGATGGGGTGCATCCCAGCCCGGCCGGCCACGCCCTGATCGCCCAGGCCTGGCTGCGCACGGTGTGTGGTATGTCTTGGTAGCCGCTCTCCGTCAGGCATCAGCCCCCAGCTTGCTGGGGGTTTTTTGTGAGGCAGGGTTAAGAAACATCTGCTTTTTTTATCCAAAGGATAAACAGGATGGATCAAGATATTCGAGATCGAATTTGTGGCGTGGCGGTGGGCTCGGCGGTGGGCGACGCGCTGGGTATGCCGTTAGAGTTTGGTCCGCGGCAGCCGGTGCATGCCCTGGTGCGCGAGATGCGTCCAGCACGGCTGCCGGCCGGCACATTTACCGACGATACCGAGATGGCCCTGGCTCTGGCCGACAGCCTGCTGGTTTGCCGGCCGCTCGATCCGGCCGACTTGGCGCGGCGGTTTGTGGATTGGCTGCATGCCAACCCGCCCGATGTGGGCATCCACACGGCGCAGGTGCTTCGGCGCGTGGCGAACGGCCAGGACTGGCTGGCGGCGACACAGGCCGTGCAGCGCAACAGTCCCGGCTCGGCCGGCAACGGCTCGGTGATGCGCTGCTGGCCCGTGGCTCTGGTCTGGTGGGACAACCTGGAGCAGGCATTGGCCGACAGTCGCCTGCAAAGCCGGGTAACGCACGATCACGCCGATTGTCTGAGTGGCTGCGCCTGGCTCAATGCGGCTCTGTTGTTGCTGTGTCGCGGCGAAGCGCCCGACCAGGCCTTGCGGCAGGCTCTTGACCTGGCCGGTGTGTCGGGGACGCAGCGCGATATGATCGAGGCGGCGCCGCACCGTCGGCGCGATGAACTGAGCAACAGTGGATGGGTCAATCACACGCTAGAAAGCGCGACCTGGGGGCTGTTGTCTACCCACTCGTTTGAAGAAGCGGTGGTGCAGGTAGTCAATCTGGGCAACGACGCCGACTCGGCCGGAGCGGTGATGGGCGCGTTGGCCGGCGCCGCTTATGGGTTGAGCGGCATCCCGGCCGATTGGGTGGGCGCGCTGCGCGGCGAGTGGCCGTTGCACAGCGGGCAAATGTGGGATGCTCCACGCCTGGCGGCTCTGGCCGATAGACTGGCCGCGCGATGAACGAACCTTTGCCTCAAGTGACAATTTATACCGACGGCTCTTGCAATCCCAACCCCGGTCCCGGCGGTTGGGCCGCGGTGCTGGTTTGGAGCGACCGGCCGGTCGAGGAGCGGGTGGGCAGCGAAGCCGATGCGACCAACAATCGCATGGAATTGCGGGCGGCCTGCGAAGGGCTGCGGGCGCTGTCATCGGCGCACCAGGTGGATTTGTACACCGACTCGCAGTACTTGCGGCGTGGCATCACCCAATGGATACCGCTGTGGCAGGAGCGTGGCTGGCAGACTCGAGACGAAACGGCGATCAAGAACCGCGACTTGTGGGACAGGCTGTTGGCCGAGGCGCGTCGTCATCGCGTTGTGTGGCATTGGACGCGCGGTCACGCCGGGCAGGTGTGGAACGAGCGTGCCGACGCCCTGGCGCGTTCGGCCATCCCTGCGGCGGCTTTGCCGCTGGACGATCCAGCAGCGGTGCATGTGTTTGTGGCCGCGTCGTATTTGGGCAAGGAGAACAAGGGTGGCTGGGCGGTTTTGGTGCGCTGCGGTGGCCGGGTCGAGACGTTTAGCGGCGGCGAGCGCAATACGTCGGCCAATCGCCTGCATATCTTCTCGGCGTTGCAGGGGTTGCAGGCGGTCGGCGATGCGCTGCTCATTCACCTGTACACGGTCTCGGATTATGTGAAAAACGGTGCCACCACATGGGTGCTGGCCTGGGCTGCCGGCGGTTGGCTCACCCGCGATGGTGAGCCGGTCAGCCACCGCGACCTGTGGGAGCAACTGGCCGACCTGTCTCGTCGGCGCGATGTGCGCTGGCATGTGACGCACGTCGACGGTCTTACTGCCGAAATGATCCAGGTGAAAAAGCTGGCTGCCCAGGCTGCCCACAATGTGTGATGCGGGCGGGGTTGGGCGAGGTGGAAGCTGGCGAGGCTAAAGCAGGCGGAGCTAAAGCTCCTCGCTGAGAGGGCGGTGGTTCAGAGCAGCCCAAGCCGCTGCCTGGTTCTTTCAGCCTGATGCTTGAGCATCGGGCCGGCTGCTTATTCCCTGTCTACTATTTGCAAGGTGGTGAATGTGCTGAAAAAGGGTTTTGCCATTCTTTATTACCGTCTGACCCATCAGGGCTGGCGGACGACATTTTGGTGGGCGGTTGACCATTTGGTGCGGCGAGTGAGCGGCGCGCCGGTCCGCCGTCTCAGCCAGATTGCCCCGCTGTTGCATGTAGGCGGGCAGTATCGGCGGCGCGGCTGGAAGCGGCTGGTGGCGCGGGGCGTTGGTGCCGTGGTCAACATGCGCATCGAGTTTGATGATCGTGCTGCCGGCATTGCCCCACCGCATTATTTGCACCTGCCGACGGTGGATGACGAGGCGCCTACGATGGAGCAATTGCGACAGGGCGTGGCCTTTATCGGCGAGCAGACGGCGGCCGGGCGTGGCGTGTACATTCACTGCGGCGCCGGCGTGGGCCGGGCGGCCACTATGGCGGCGGCTTGTCTGGTCAGCACGGGGTTGTCGCCGGAGCAGGCGTGGGCGACTTTGCGGCGGGCGCGGCCTTTTGTCAAGCCGACGGCGGTGCAGGTGGCTTGTATCGAGCAATGGGCGCGAGGCGGTGAATGAGTCAGGATGTCTCGTTTTTGCGCACCATAGATGTGGCGCGGGCGGTTGGTGTTCATCCCAACACGGTGCGGCTGTATGAGGAATGGGGCTTTTTGCCGCCGGTGTCGCGTGCCCCCAACGGCTATCGCCTCTACACCCCGACGCACGTCACTCAGATGCGTCTGGCGCGCCTGGCCCTGCACGGCGCCTGGCCGGGGGCGTACATTCGCCAATCAGCGCTGACACTGGTGCGGCTGGCTGCCGCCGGCGACCTGGAGGCGGCTCTGGCGCAGGCGCAGGCTCATCTAGGGCTGGTGCAGCAAGAGCAGGCGCAGGCCGAGGCGGCGGCGCAGTTTTTGCAGCGATGGGCGCGCGGCGATACCGACCAAGACAGCGAAGAGATGGCCGATCTGTCTACCAGCCAGGCGGCGCGGCTGTTGGGGCTGTCGGTGGACATGTTGCGCAACTGGGAGCGCAATGGTCTGATTCACGTGCCGCGCCATCCAAAGAGCGGCTATCGGCGTTACGGCAGCGCCGAGATCGGGCGGCTGCGGCTGATCCGCATACTGTTGCGCGCCGGCTATAGTATGATGGCAATCTTGCGCATGCTGATCGAGTTTGATCGCGGGCGACGTGAGGATCTGCGGCAAGTGCTGGACACGCCGCGCCCCGATGATGAGGTGTATATGGCCTTTGATCACTGGCTGACCACACTATCCGTCCAGGAGCAGCGCGCCTGTCGCCTGATCGAAATGCTGCAAGCCCGTTCTGATGGTGTTGGTTGAGTGCGTTGGTTGAGCTGGCAGGTTGAGCCTGCCGAAACCGATGCCGATTGAGCCTGTCGAAATCGGCATCGGCGCGGCAGGCTTAATTGGATGCCCGTTGCCGGCGGTGAAGCAATTGCTACACCGCCAGGCGGCGGGCATTTTGTTTACCAACCCTCCACTTGCACACCAGGGTTGTATCATGAAAAAGAACAAATTCGAGAGGAGGGATGATGATGCAAGCGCAAATTTGGACTCGTGGTTTATCCAAGACCTATCGCGTGCCAGAGCGGGCCGAAGGGCTGCGGGCGGCGGTCAAAAGCCTGTTTCGGCGGGTCTATGCCGATGTGGAAGCGGTGCGGCAGATTGACCTGGAAGTACAGGCCGGCGAGATGGTGGGGCTGATCGGGCCGAACGGAGCCGGCAAGACGACCACACTCAAGATGCTGGCAGGGCTGCTATACCCTACGGCCGGCGAGGCGCGGGTGTTGGGGTTTGTGCCATGGCAGCGCCGGCCCGATTATCTGCGCCAGATCAGCATGGTGCTGGGCAACAAGAGCCAGATGATGTGGGACATTCCGCCGATGGATAGCTGGCGGGTGCTGGCCGAGATTTACCGGCTGCCGTCGGCGCAGTTTCGGCAAACGCTGGATGAGTTGATCGCTCTGCTGGACATGCAAGAACTGCTGCTCAAGCCGGTGCGCAACCTGTCGCTGGGCGAGCGGATGAAATGCGAGTTGGTGGCCGGGTTGCTGCATCGTCCGGCGGTGCTGTTTCTGGACGAGCCGACGCTGGGGCTGGACGTTTCGATGCAAGGGCGGGTGCGGCGGTTTCTGGCTGAGTATAACCGACGCAGCGGCGTTACCGTGCTGCTGACCAGCCATTACATGGCCGATGTGGTGGCGCTCTGTCCGCGCGTGGTCTTGATCCATCACGGCGAATTGATCTATGATGGTGCGCTGAGCGGTCTGGCCGACAGGCTGGCTCCGTTCAAGCTGATTCACATCAACCTGAGCGGTCCGGCCAACGGGTCACTGCCGGCAGGGGTAGATGTGATCGAGGGCAGCCTGACCGGGCAGGAGAATGGGCGGTTGACCCTGCGGGTGGCCCGTGCGCAGGCGGCGGCGATCACAGCGCGGCTGCTGAACGACCTGCCGGTGGTAGACCTCACCGTAGAGGACCCGCCCATCGAGTCGGTGATTGATCAGGTGTATCAAGAGGGGGTGGTATGATGCCAGAGATCAACTTGAGAGGGGCGTGGGCGCTGATCCGCCGCACCTGGCTGATGTGGATGGCGGCGCGCAGCTTTTTCTGGCTATTGGCGTTCGGCTGGATGATCCCGCCGTTGATCTATTTGCTGGTCTGGTCTACGGCGGCGACCGGGCGGTCACTGGGCGGCATGACGCGGGACGATTTTGTGATGTATTACCTGGTGCTGATCGTGGTCAATCAGCTCACCTATTCGCAGACCAACTGGACGGTGGGCGACGTGATTCGTTATGGCGGTATGAACCGTCTGCTTTTGCGACCGCTGCATCCTTTTTGGGACACCGTCTCGACGCAGGTGGCTGGCACGGTGGTGTATATGGCCTTTATCGTTCCGGTGGCGGGCCTGCTGATGCTGATCTATTGCCCGGTCTGGCACATTGAGCCGATCAACGGGCTGTTGTTTGTGCCGGCGCTACTGTTGGCCTGGGCGCTGCGCTTTTTCTGGGGATACTGGCTGGCTCTGCTGGCTTTTTGGGCCACTCGCGCCGACGCTTTGCTGGCCTTACAGGATGCTTTGGTGTTTTTGCTGGCCGGGCAGGTGGCGCCGACTGTGCTGTTGCCGGTGTGGATGCGGGGGCTGGCCAACGTGTTGCCGTTTCGCTACATGCTTGGCTTTCCGGTGGAAATTTTGGCGGGGCAGTTGCGCGCGGTCGAGATCGGACAGGGGTTCTTGTTTCAAGCGGGCTGGCTGGCGACGGCTCTGGTGCTGTATGCGCTGCTGTGGCGCCGAGGTATCAGGCGGTATGCCGCCATAGGTGGATAGTATATTTGAAAAGAAAGGATGTTTTATGTTACCCCAAATCATTATTCACAATGCGGTCAGTCTGGATGGGCGGATTGATTTTGTGCGCGCCGATCTGGGGTTGTATTATGATCTGGCGGCTCGTTTTCACGCTGATGCGATGTTGAGCGGCAGCGAGACCATGACGACAGCTTTTGCAGGACAGTTTGTGGCCGATGACCCGGTCGATGACCCGGCCGATGACCCGGCCGATGACCCGGCCGACCCGCAAGATAAGCGGCAACGACTGGTGGTGGTGGACAGTCGGGGGCGGATTGGTAATTGGGGGCAGATTTGCGCCCAACCCTACTGGCGTCAGCCCATTGTATTGTGTTCGGCTGGCACGCCGCGCGCCTATCTGGATGCTCTGGCGCGCCGATGCATTGACACGGTGGTGACCGGCCAGGAGCAGGTGGATCTGCGTGCCGCGCTCGAGATATTGCACGATCGGTTCAATCTGCGGGTGATTCGAGTGGATAGCGGCGGGCGGCTCAACGGGGCCTTGTTGCGGGCCGGGCTGGTCAGCGAGATCAGCGTGCTGCTGCATCCTTGTCTGACCGGCGGCACGTCGCCGCGTTCGTGGTTTGTCGCCGACGACTTGACCTCAGAGCAAGGCCTGATTGACCTGGAGTTGGCCTATGTCGAGACGATGCCAGGGCAGACAGTCTGGCTGCGCTATCGAGTGACAACCTGGGAGGGGGCAAAATGTACTATGTCAAATTGATACGTCGGTTTGCTCAGGTGTCATTTCAAAACCAGGCAGCCTACCGCGCCAACCTGGGGATCGGCCTGCTGTATTCCTTGCTCAACATAGGCACGGGCATTTTGGGCGTGATGGTGTTGTTTGAGCAGATCGAGGTGATTCAGGGGTGGACATTGGCGTCGGCGCTGGCGCTGTTGGGCGTGTATCTGACGCTGGATGCCCTGCGCGACCTGTTTATCGGCCCCAGCCTGGAGTCGCTGGTGGGGATGGACGGTGAGGTGTGGCAGGGGACGTTCGATTTTACCCTGCTGCGCCCGGCCGGGGTGCAGTTTTTAGCCAGTTTTCGCTATTGGCGGCCGCTGGCTCTGCTCGATCTGGCTCTGGGGGTGGGGGTGTTGGTGCTGGCCACTATGCGGCTGAGCGTGGCCCTGACGCCGGCGCGCCTGGCCGTTTTTATGCTGTCGCTGCTGGCCGGGATGGTGATTCTGTATTCCATCTTGCTGGCGTTCAGCGCGCTGGTGCTGTGGAGTCCGGGCTTTTTGTTTACCTGGTTGTTCAACGCCTTTTTCCAGATGGCGCGCTATCCGGTGGGGCTGTATCCGGGCTGGCTGCGGCTGGTGTTGACCTGGGTGGTGCCGGTGGGGGTGATGACTACGCTGCCGGCGCAAGCTCTGGCCAGCGACCTGCCGCCGCTGTTGTTGCTGGGGGGGCTGGGGCTGGCCGCGCTGCTGCTGGCCGGGGCGACAGTGCTGTTTCAGGCCGGGCTGCGGCGATACAGCAGCGCGTCGAGTTGATCAAGGCAAAGGGTGGCGAGATGTCGTGAATGTCCTTTTATTTGGGGGAAAACGCGGATTGAGCGCGTTTGTAGAATGTCATCGGAATCCGATATTTTCCCGGTCACAGGGGCGAGTTTGTTGGTTGAGCCTGTCGAAACCAAACTCGCCCTCAAATTGAAGGATATCCGATTGCGTGGCGAGATTGCATTGCGGCGGCATTTCAGGTACAATTCAGATGGGTATGTTTCATTTCAGTTGAATGGATAGGGTTTGGCACGCTCACGTGTCAAAAAGGAGAGCCATGTCAGAAGAACGAGAACGCCAGGAATTGTTGGACCTGTATGCCCCGTTGCGGGTGGCCGACGTGCGCGACGGCATGGATTGGCTGATGATGCATCATTATGGCTCCATGTCGCCCGACATCCGCCCGCTGTGGCGCACCCGGGCGGTAGGCATTGCTCGCACGGCGCGCTATTTGCCCTTTCAGGGGCCGCTGCTGGCCATGACCGCTGCTGAATACACCGAGTGGTCGGGCTGGTATTACGGTCACGTTTGCACGTATCCCTGGATGAAGGAAATTCGCTCCGGCGATTTTTGCATCATTGACCAGAGTGGCGTGGATGTGGGATTGATGGGATCGAACAACTCGCTGGCCGGCGCGCGCGACGGCGCAGTGGGTTATGTGACCAACGGAGGCATGCGCGATACCGATGAACTGATCTTGCAGCAGATCCCGTTCTGGTCCAAATTCATCTCTCAAGGCATGGTGCAGGGGCGTTTGCAGTTTGAGGCGATGGACGTGCCGGTGGCGGTGGGCGGGGTGGCGGTCTATCCCGGCGATGTGGTGGTGGCCGATGGCGACGGGGTGATTGTGGTGCCGCGGCGGATGGCGTTCGATGTAGCTCAATATGCTCGCCACGAATTGGACAATGACAAGATCGGCCGTCGCAAGCTGTATGAGGCGATGGGACGAGAACTGGATGAGACGGTGCTATAAGGAGCAGGCTTATGTTGGTCATTCCGGCGCCGGGAGCGGCGCGCACGATGATGGTTTCGTTTCGGCGCGGCGATTATTTGATTGAAGAGCTGCGTCGTTTTTTCCAACAAGAGAGCATTGATGCGGCCCTGATCACCTCTGGCATTGGCTCGTTTGACGTGTGCCGGTTGCACACCATCCTCAACACCGGCCTGCCGCCAGAGGAGCGATATTTCAGCCTCAGCGGCCCCGTCGAGGTGGGATCGCTGCAAGGCTCGGTGGCCGGCGGCGAGCCGCACATTCATGTGGTGGTTCACGATGTGGTGCACGATCAAACCTATATCGGCCATCTGGAAGAAGGCACGCGAGTATGCTTTCGCGCCGAGTTGGGCCTGATTGTGCTGGACGGCGTCAAAACCAGGCGGGTGACAGACCCGCAGACCGGCCTGACCGATATTGTGTCAGAGTAGACAAGGGGCAGGAGGAGAATGTGTCGGATATTGACAAGGTCTTGAGTCTGGCGCCATCCACATTGGAGCGATTTCGGCTGGATGGTAAGGTGGCTGTGGTGGTGGGCGGCAGCAAGGGGTTGGGGATGGCGATGGCTCTAGCTCTGGCCGCCGCCGGCGCCGATGTGTGTATCGCCAGCCGCGGCCCTGATGGTCTGACCGAGACGGCCGCGGCGGTCGAGCAGTTGGGACGCCGCGGGGTCTGGTTTGCCTTTGATGCCACCAACGAGGTGCAGGTGCAGGCCCTGGTGCAGTTTGTACACGATACGTTCGGTCGCATAGACATTTTGGTCAACAGTCAAGGTATTGTGGCCTTGCAGCCCATCGCCGAGTTTGACACCCTCACGTGGGAGCAGGTGATGGATGTCAACGTCAAGTCGGTTTTTTTGTGCTGCAAGCACGTGGGGCGGGTGATGCTGGCGCAGGGGCACGGCAAGATCATCAACATTTCGTCGGTGCGCGGGTTTCAGGGGCGCGCCCAAGACCCGGCCTATGCTACCAGCAAGGGGGCGATCAATCAGCTCACTCATTCGCTGGCCATCGAATGGGGCCCGCGCGGCATCCAGGTCAACGCCATCGCCCCGGTGTTCACCCGCACGACCATGTCGGCGCCCTTTCTCGATGACCCGCAAAAACGCGATTGGGTACTGAGCCGCATCCCCATGCAGCGGGTAGGCGAGTTGGATGACCTGTTTGGGCCGGTGGTATTTCTGGCCTCCGAGGCGTCGAACTTTGTCAACGGGCACGTGCTGGCCGTAGATGGCGGCTGGCTGGCGGCCTGATTGGAAAAGGAGAATCTGGATGAGCACAACGATACTCGATTACAAATCGCTCAAGCCGCTGCAACCGGCGCATGCCTTGTGGCAACTCTATCGCCCTCAAGACGCGCCCTATCGCTTTGCAGCGTGCACCGTGTCTGAGGCGCAGCGCTGGCAGGCCGAGACGCGCGCCGTGCTCAACGAGGCGGTGGGCTTTCAAGATGGGCCGGTGGTAGACCCTCAACCGCAGACCATCGAGGTGGTGGACAAGGGCGATTATGTGCGCGAAAAAGTGCTGTTGCGCACGTCGCCTTGCACCCTGATGCCGGTTTATCTCTTGATTCCCAAAACCGGGCCGCGACCGTTGCCGGTGGTGCTGGCTTTGCACGGACACGGATATGGCGTCAAGGACATTGTGGGACTGTGGGAAGATGGCGAGGAGCGCGAGACGCCGGACGGCTATCACAAGGACTTTGGGGTGGCTCTGTGTCGGCACGGCTTGGCCGTAGCTGCGCCAGAAATTTCGTGCTTTGGCGAGCGGCGCACCGATTTTTCCTACCTGCAAGGTCCCATCAGCGGCAGCGACCCTGGCACCTGCGATCACACAGCCAAGCTGGCCTTTCATCTGGGCGGTTCGGTGGTGGGGCTGCGGGTGTGGGATGGCAAGCGGCTGGTAGATTACTTGCAGACTCGCCCCGAGCTGGATGTGCAGCGGCTGGGTGCAATGGGCATTTCGGGCGGCGGTATGCACACCTTTTTCTCGGCCTGCCTGGATGAGCGCATTCGCGCCTGTGTGATCAGCGGATATTATTGCACGTTTCGCGATAGCATTTTGGCGATGCATCACTGCACCTGCAATTTTGTGCCGGGGCTGCATCGCTTTGGTGAGATGTATGACCTGGTCGGGCTGATTGCCCCGCGCCCACTCTTGATCGAGTCGGGTAGCAAAGACCCCATCTTTCCTACGCAGGCCACGCGGGCCAGTTTTGAGCGCGCTCAAGAGGTGTATGGCCTGTGGGGGGCGGCGCAGCAGGTGCAAGGTGACTGGTTCGAGGGACGACATCAAATCAGTGGACGGTGCGCCTATTCGTTCTTGCGAGATAATTTGATAGCCTCTTGACAAAGACTAGATTTTAAGTTATAATTATTCTAATTTGGGTTGAGGTAAGCAAGTTGACCGGAATCTCGTTGCGCCGGATTTTGTTGATTGGTACAGGCATCGTCTCGCTAAGTCTGGGCATTGTGGGCGTTTTTGTCCCCGTCTTGCCGACAACACCGTTTTTGCTGCTGGCGGCAGCATGCTTTTTCCGCAGTTCAGATCGGCTCTATGCCTGGCTGATCGGCCATCGCTGGCTAGGCGATTATATCCGGCACTATCGAGAACATCGGGCGATCACCTGGCAAGCCAAAGTCATTACCCTGAGTTTCTTGTGGGGAGTGATCGGCTATACGGCCTGGCAAGGGTTGACGCTGTGGTGGGGGCGAGCGTTGTTGGGGCTGGTGGCTGTGGGAGTGACGATCCATATTTTGTCGCTCAAAACGCTGACCCGTCAGATGGTAGATCGGCTGCGGCGCGATCCTCAAACAGATTTGGAATCATCGGAAAGTTAGTCGTTTAGATAAAATCAGAGAAAAGGAGAAAAACAAATGGAATCGCAAGAAACACATGCCATCTCGATGCCGCGCATTGGCGACAAGGCTCCGGCGTTCAAGGCCGTGACCACACAGGGCGAGATCAACTTTCCCGATCAGTATGCGGGAAGCTGGGTGATTCTGTTCAGCCACCCGGCCGATTTTACTCCGGTTTGCACATCCGAGTTTATGACCTTTGCCTCGATGGAAGAGCAGTTTGCCCAGGCCAACTGCAAGCTGGTGGGGCTGTCGGTAGATGGCCTGTATAGCCACATTGCCTGGCTGCGCACGATCAAGGAAAAAATTGAATATCGCGGTATGAAAAATGTCGAGGTCAAATTCCCCCTGATCGAAGACATTACCATGAACGTGGCCAAGATGTATGGCATGATTCAGCCTGGCGAGAGCTCTACCAAGGCCGTGCGTGCTGTCTTTTTTATTGACCCCAAAGGGATCATCCGCACCATCATCTATTACCCCCTCAGTTTGGGACGAAACTTTGATGAACTGTACCGCGTCTTGCTGGCTTTGCAGACCGCCGATGCGTTTTCGGTGGCCACCCCGGCCGATTGGCGTCCTGGCGACGATGTGATCGTGCCGCCGGCTGGCTCGTGCGGTGTGGCTAAGGATCGTATGGAAGGCAAAGAAGACATGACCTGCTATGACTGGTTCTTTTGCACCAAAAAGCTGGCCAAGGACACCGTGCTGGGCACCATCTTGAAAAAATAGATCGCCCGGTCTGTTGCGGATTTGAACGCCCCAACACAGGTTGGGGCGTTTTTTATTCGGCGGAACGATGCGTCTCTGGTAGTGCAAAACTTTGACAGCCCACCCAAGCCGTGATAGAATCGGCCTGTCTTTTTATCCGCCTGTGCGTTCAAAAGCAAGGAGTCACTATGGCAGTGTCCGCGTCAACGGCAAAAACGGACAAAAAAAGCAGTTGGGCCACGCTGGTCGCTCTGGGGTTTGGCTATTTTATAGACAACGGCGAAGAGCAGGCCATGGGGGTGCTTTTTCCGGCGATCAAGGCATTGTGGGGGTTGAGCAACCTCGATCTGGGGCTGGTCGGCACGGTGCGGCGGCTGGTGGCGGCGGTCACATCGCCGCTGTGGGGCTATGCCGCCGACAAGTGGAATCGCAAATGGGTGCTTTTTTTCGGCACCGGCATCTGGGGCATTTGGACGTTGTTGTGCGCCTTTATGCCTAGTTTTGGAGCTATGTTGTGGATTCGCACCATTTCGGGGATTGGGCTGGGCTGCCTGATGCCGGCTACTTTTTCTCTGCTGAGCGATACTTTTCCGCCGCACCAACGCGGCCGCGCTCTGGGCATTTTGGGCGGTGTGGGGGCGTTGGGGGTGATCGGTGGTGTGCTTTCGATGGGCATGCTGGCAAGCAATGATCTGCTGTGGGGCATGGAAAAGTGGCGGTGGGGCTTTTTCATCCTGGGAGGTATGAGCATCCTGTCGGGGCTGCTGATCGCCGTGCTGGTGCGTGAGCCGGTGCGTGGCGAGGCCGAGCCGGAGCTGGCCGGCAAGATCACGGCGCAAGCTGCCGAGCAGTACAGCATCAAATGGTCGGACCTGCCCAGGGTGGTGCGCATCCCCACCATCTGGGTGGCTATCTTGCAAGGCATGGCCGGCTCGATGCCCTGGGTGGTGTTGGGGCAGTTTTTGCCCACCTGGCTGGTAGAGGCCAAAGGGATGAGCGCGGACATTGTATTTGACAATTCGCAGGGCAGCGCACCGATTGTTTTTGCCACCATCCTTGTCGGCACAGTGGTCAGCAACGTGGTTGGCGGGGTGATTGGCGATTGGGCCGACCGGCTCAGTCCTCAATATGGCCGTACCGTTGTCGGGCAGGTGTCGGTGTTTTGCGGTATCCCGTTGAGCTGGGTCATGCTCACCCAGACCGACCGCTGGCCGCTGTGGGCTTTTTTGCTGCTTTGTTTTGTCACGGCGTTGTTGATCAGTTGGGCCGGGCGCGGGGCCAAAGAGCCAATGATGCAGGGAGCGGTGCCGCCCGAATTGCGGGCGACGGCTTATGCCATGAACGATTTTATCGAGCGAGGTTTTGCGGCTCTGATCAGCATTGTGGCCGGCGGGCTGGCCGGCAGCACGGTGCAAGAATTTACCCGGGCGATGGTGTGGACGATTCCTGGTCCTTGGGTCTTGTGCCTGATCTTTTTCACCGGTTTCTATTGGGCCTATCCTCGCGATGCGGCCCGCCTGCGCGCACAAATGGCCGAGCGCAGCAAGGAAATCGGCTAAATTGTAACGATCTACCTCTTCACAGGCTTTCGACCCCGTGAGAGGGTTGAGCGTACCGTATGGCGATTTTCAGGGTAGAAATGAAAACGCCCGCCGACCATTCATCGGCGGGCGTTGGTGTTTATTCGGGCATGGTGGGGCGTACGTCAACCACCTGCCCGGAGACGGGACGTGGCGCTTCGAGCAAAGGCGGCTCGATGTCGCTCTGCATCTTGCTTTGACCTCTAAAGAATCCTCCGTCGTCCAGTACGAACGAATCTACGGCAATATCGCCCCACAACTTGCCGGTGTCCAGAATTTCCAGGCGTTTGGCCGTAATGTCGCCCTGAACGATGCCCTGCACCTGCACATTGTGCGCCGAAATGTCGGCAATGACTTTGGCGTTTTCGCCGATGATCAGGTTGCCGGCGATCTCGATGGTGCCGCCAAAGTCTCCATCAATGCGCACTCCGCCGCTGCTGCGAATGTCGCCGCGTACGCTGGTGTTGGGTCCCAAGATGGTTTCGATCTCGACCGGCGAACGACCTCCGGCGGCCGGGGGCGCTGCTTTTTTGTCCTTACTGCCAAAAATCATAGATCACCTCCTGATTGATGATGGTTATGAAGGTTGTTGGTTGGCTCTTTCTACAGCTTGTTTTTCTTCATCGGTGAGAGGATAGGGCGATTCCCAGCCGGTGAGGGGTTTGGCATAGATCCGTGTCCCTTCGCGCGAGTGCAGGCTGGATACGACAATGCCATCTCCATGCCCGTCCGAGATGGCCCAGGTGAAACTTTGATTGCCTCCGGTGTCTCGAAACGGGTTAAAGCGCACCAACCCCATGTGCTGTATGGCGTTTTTGAGGGTGCGTTCGAGCTGGCGCGTTTTGGCTTGCAGCTCGGACACCTGAGAGACGGTTCCGCGCACCGCACCGAGGTGTTGGTTGAGCATTTGTTCCAGGTTGTCATGATCTTGCTCGCCCATCATCCGGCGATAACGTCGTTCGATGCGGACCAGGCGCACCTGGAGAACGATGATCCAGGCTAGCAGGGCCAGCGTCACAACGATCAGGGCGATCAAGATGGGAGATAGGATTTGAGTTGGCATCGGATCACTCCACCGGGTCAGGCTGTGCGTTTACGCCGCTTGCGACCGGATGACTGGGCCTCGGAGACATCTTCTTCGCCTTCGCCCAACAGGGGTGTGGTTTTGACAGCCACGCGATATTCGTCATAAATGCGGTCGCTGCCGCTCTTGATATAGCGGCGCACGCGCTCCCGCTCGCTTTCTTTGTAGGGAAAGGCATCCATAAACTCGGTGATCAGGGTGGCGGCGGTTTCCGACTTGGATCGTTCGGCCTGAAAGTGCCGGCGCACTTTGGCGCGTATGTCTCGGATATAGTCGGACAGAGGATAGGTGGCTTCTTTGTCGCAGACGGTGCCGTGGCCCGGCACCACCAGGTCCACCATCATCTTGCGCAGTTGGTTCAACGCCAGCAGCCATTCTTTGGTCATGGCATGGGTCATCAAGGGATGCATGTTGTTGTACACCAGGTCGCCGGTAAAAACCAGGCGGTGTTCGGGGAGATGCACCATACAAGTGGCCGGCGAATGTCCGCCGCAGTGGATGATGTGCAGTTCTTGCTCGCCTTTGGCCAGGATCAGCCGCTCGGAAAAGGTAATGTCGGGCATGCGCATAGTACCTTCGTCGCCATCTCCGGCCTGCCCGGCGGCCTCGCGGCCCGACGACGATTTTTTCTCGTTTTTGTACACGCGCAACCGTTCCCAGGCCGCGCTGTGAGCGATCACCGGCACATCGAGTAGGGTTTGACCGGCGGCACGCTGCTGGTCGTAATCTGTTTGAATGAGGAATAAAACAGGCAGATCGGTGATGCTGCGGATTTTGCCGTACCATTGTTGAGCATCTTCGAGGGCGGCGGGCATGTCAATACAGATCGCGCCGGTTTGAGTGACCACAAAACCGACATTGCCGCTGGCGTATTTGGTTTCGACATAGACATTAGGAACGATTTCTTTCATTTCTCCAAACTCTGGGTCATTTCAATGGCGGCTTGATGCAAAGCCGGGGCGGCCTGCTCGCGCCGCTCCAGGCGGCCCTGGGCAAACTGGGGGCGTCCGCCGCCGCGCCCGCCAATCTGTGCGCAGATGTTTTGCATCAGGCGGCCCATGTGCGCCTGGACATCAGGTGAACAGGCAAAAATCAGGTGTGTTTCGCTGCCGCCGGCGGCCAGCAAGGCCACGGTGAGGGGCTGTTCGGTCAATCGTTGGGCTATATCTTGAACCTGGTTCAGGTCGCGCTCCAATTCCAGTTGTATCAGGCACACCCCGCCAACGATGTTTGCCTGGTTCAACCACACCGGCAGTTCGTAATTCAGCAGCGATTTTTGCGCCTGGATGAGCTTTTTGCGCAGGTCCTGGCTCTCTGCCTCGATGCGCTGCACTGAGGCCATCAACTCGTCTTCTGAGGTGGTTAGATGGGCGGCCAGGGTTTGAACGACCTCTTGTTTATGCGCATAGTCGGCCAGGGCGCGCCAGCCACACATAAAATAGATGCGCGTCTGCTGTTTGCGTCGCTCGGTTCGCACAACCTGCACAGCGCCCACCTGCCCGCTGTGGCATACATGGGTGCCGCCGCATGCCGACCAGTCGAATTGGCCCACCTGCACCACGCGAATGTCGTGGGTCACGGCAGGAGGCTTGCGCAAGGGGATCGAGGGTAGTTCGTCTGGCCCGACCAGGCGGATGTAGACAGGCAGGGCATCCATCACCACCTGGTTGGCGATGCGGATGGCCTGAGCGACCTGCGTCGCACTCAGAGCGGCCTGGTTCAGGTCAATGGTGCAAAACCGGCTGCCCAGATGAAAGCTGACCGTCTCGGCCTGCGCCGCCTGAATAAAGGCCTGCGAGAGAATGTGCTGACCGGTGTGTTGTTGCATATGGTCAAATCGTCGCGGCCAGTTAATTTCACCTTGTAGACCGTCTTGCATCAATGGCTGCTCTAAAATATGTGCCAGATCGCCGTTATCGAGCAACTGCACGTCTATGACGGCGATGCCGTTGAGTGTGCCGGTGTCGTTGGGTTGGCCGCCGCCGGTGGGATAAAAAGCTGTGCGATCCAGCACGACGGCAGGGTGTCCATCCACCTCGCACCGTTTGATTACCGCGGCGTCAAAAGTGCGCAGATATGGGTCTCGGTCGTACAAGCGTTCGGTCAATGCTTTTTGCCTCAAATTATCGGAATATGCCCCAGATGCGCAGCATGTCATAGATCAGCCACAGGCCGATGCCCAAAAAGAGCAGGGCGGTCAGAGCTTTGATGGTGGGCGTGTAGCGGTTCATCAGAGCGATTAGCTTTTGGGTGCTGGTGCCCAGATACGAGATCACAAAGACCACGATCAATGGCACGGTAAAGGCCAGGCAGTACACAATCAGGTCGAGGGTGGATTGCAGGCGATAGTCGGGATTGCTCAGGCCTTGAATGATCGGCACATAGACCTGGCCGGTACAGGCCAGTTCGATGAATGAGACAATGACCCCCGAAACAAACGCGGCCACCACTAGCCTTTCGGCCTTCATACCCTGGCGGATGGTGGTATTGATCCACTTGCGCAGACGGTCGGGCAGGCGCAGGGTCATATCTTTGCTTTGCCCGCGCCGGGCCTTGAGGGCATCGGCCAGGCTGAACCAGGCCAACACCAGGCAGGCAGCGGCCATCAGGCTGTTCAAGATGGGGCGCAGCACCGGCCCCACCAGGTGGATCAAGCCGGCCAGCACCTCGCGCAGAATCATGCCAAAGGCCAGGTAGGACAAAAAGACGGCCAGGATAAACGAGATGCCGACCATGATCACGTCGCGGCCGCGCCGCTCGATCACGGCCAGGTACGAGACAAAAAAGATGATGGTGGCAAACGCGCATGGGTTGATGCCGTCGAGCAGGCCGGGCAGGATGACCGCCCACCAGGGTGGCGGCGGCGGCAGTCGGGTCTCGCTGCTGCAAGACTCCCAGGTGGGCGATGCGCCGGTTTCGGCATAGCGAGACAGCATATCTAGCAAGGCCTGGTACGAGATATTTTTGTCTACCAGAAAATCCTGGCCTACAAAGATGGCCGGGGCGTCGTGCTGCTGTTCGGCCGGGACGTTTAGCTTTTGCGACAGGCACAGGTTCAGGGCCAGGTCATTCATAATATCAAACTCGTGGATGACCAGATTGGGGTATTGCTTTTGCGCCTGCCGCAGGGCCAGCGACACCCGGTCACACTCACTGCATCCCAGTTCGGCAAAGTAGGCCATGTGGATGGCCGGTTTGTCGGCGGATGTCGGCGTTGCGGTAGCATCAGCCGGTGCCGTAGCACCGGCCGGTGCCGTAGCCTCTGGAATCGGCGTGCCTTGAGCGACCCGAAACAGTTCGTCTTTCCAGGCAGGCAAGCCTACGCCGCCGATGCCCATATACCAGTCAATCAGCGGCCCCAAAAATGTGGGAATCTCGTACGAGCCGGTATAGAGGGCATACGCGCTGTACTCATCGCCGATAAAAACCACCGGCACGCCGCCGCGCTGCGCTTCAGGCATGCCAGCCATCTCTTCCAGAATCAGCAAGGCCTGATAGTTTTCCAGTTCCTGGGTATTTAGCGATTCCCAGGTGACTCGCTCGCCGTATTGGGCCTGGAATTGAGGAAATACATTTTCCTGCACATAGTGGCAGTGCTGACAGGAGGGCAGGTAAAAAAACATGAACCGCACCGTAGGCAGCGGCGACTGTTCAGGGCGCGGCACATCGGGGTAGGATACGCCGCCGCGCCCCCTATATTTTTCGATCAGGCCCGGCAGTTGGCTCTTGATCGCTTCCAGGCCGACCAGAGCATCATCGCCGATGAACAGCTCTGGCACGTCTGAGGTGCTGGAATCCAGGCCGTATTTTTTCTCGCAGGTCTCCCACCACTGATAGTTGGCCGGATGAGAGATGTCAATCGCCAGGATTTGCAGTTGGTCGGTGTATGTTTTGTATAGCAGGGGAATCACATCGGTGCGCACCTGCTGACAATCTGGGCAGGTGGGCGAGTAGAACAAATAGCCCTGCACAATGGCCGGCGGGGTGTTGTTTTGTGCAGAGACCGGAATGATCGTCAGGATCAACAGCAAGGCGATGATCGCGACCACCGGGAAAAGTTTGGGTCTGTGATTCAAAGCAAGTTCCTTTAAGGTGTTTCTCGGCAATTGAGTGTAAAGGATGATCTGTTGGATGGCATCGTTGGCGTATAGGTGAATGAGTTGGTATTATACTACACAACATTGAGAACGCCAAAGTTGAACCCAGAAAATGTTGTGGTATAATAACCATGTTGTTCTATTTTGGGTGTTCTAGCTATCTGAAAGGGCTTGTAGAGAGATGAAAATCCTGGTTCTCAACTGTGGCAGTTCGTCGGTCAAGTACCAGCTTATCGAGATGGATAATGAAAGTGTCATTTGTAAGGGAATTGTGGAGCGGATTGGCGCGGAGGATGCCATTGTCCGCTATCGGCCAACCGACCGGCCAGAAAAGCGCGAGGTGCGTCCGGTGGCCGATCATGTGCAGGCTGTTGACTCGGTGATTGCCGACTTGCTGGATCCGCACATTGGCGTATTAAAGGACAAGAGCGAGATCGCCGCCGTGGGACACCGTGTGGTGCATGGCGGCGAATCATTTTCTCAGTCGGTCAAAATAGACGCTGAGGTGATTCAGACCATCCGCGACTGTGAAATGTTTGCGCCGCTGCACAATCCGCACAACCTGAAGGGCATTCAGGTTTGTATGCAGTTGTTACCGCAGACGCCCCAGGTGGCCGTTTTTGATACGGCTTTTCATCAGACCATGCCGGCTTCATCGTATCTGTATGCCCTGCCCTACGAGTTTTACGAACAGTTCAAGGTACGTCGCTATGGGTTTCACGGCACATCGCACCGCTATGTGGCCGGGCGGGCGGCGCACATCTTGGGCCGGCCGATCAGCGAACTCAAGATCGTTACCTGTCACCTGGGCAACGGGGCCAGCATTGCCGCTGTCAAGCACGGCAAATCGGTAGATACCAGCATGGGCTTTACGCCGCTGGAAGGGCTGGTGATGGGCACACGCTGCGGCGATATTGACCCGGCGCTGGTGTTGTATTTGATGAACATCAAAGATCTCTCCCCCGAAGAGATGGACAGCGTGTTGAATACCAAAAGTGGCATGCTGGGGTTGACCGGCATGCAGGATATGCGCGATATTGAGGAACGGCAGTCACAAGGCGACCAGCGCGCCGACACGGCTTTGGACATTTATTGCCATCGCATCAAGAAATACATTGGCGCGTATGCGGCGGTGATGGGCGGCCTGGATGCTGTGGTCTTTACCGGCGGGGTTGGCGAGAATGCACCGATCATCCGCTCCAGGGTTTGCCAGGATATGGAGTTTCTTGGCATCGAGATGGATGAGGAATGTCAGCGGATCAATGAGATTTTCAACCGCGGCAAGCGCGCCAACACATCGCACATCAGCTCGGGACGCACCAAAGTGTTGGTGATCGAGACCAACGAAGAGCTGGTTATTGCCCGCGACACTCAAGAAGTATTGTTCAGTTAAGCAGTTTTCTCGTTCATCCCTTGATCAACGCGGCGGAGACTGGCTCAACGCCGCGTTGATCTTTGACAAGGAGGCAATATGACAGTCACGGCGATTGTGGGTGCTCAGTGGGGTGATGAGGGCAAGGGGCGTATCGTAGATTATCTGGCTCAAGAGGCAGATCTAGTCATTCGCTATCAGGGTGGCGATAATGCCGGCCACACGGTGATCAATCGGTGGGGCAAATTTGCCTTTCACATCATCCCGTCAGGCGTTTTTAATCCCAACGCCATCTGTCTGATCGGCGCGGGGACGGTGGTGAACTGCAATGTGGTGCTGGACGAATTGGCCGGTATCGAGGCGGCCGGCATCTGCACCGACCAGGTGCTGATTGAAAAGCGGGCGCATCTGATCTGGCCGTTTCATCGCTTGCTGGACGGTGCCCAGGAAGGCCATCGCACAAAGGGCTGGGAGGTGGGCACCACGCAACGCGGCATCGGGCCGGCCTATGCCGACAAAGCCGCCCGGCAGGGCGCCCGGGTGGGTGATCTGTTGTATCCCGACCGGCTGCGGGCGCGGCTCGAGATGTTGATGCCGATCAAGAACCGCGAACTGGCTTTTTATGATTTGCCGCCGGTCAGTGTAGACGAGTTGATGGCACTGGCCGACGGGTGGCGGGAACGGCTGGGGCATCGCATTGTGGACTCGATCCCGCTGGTGCGCGATGCGGTGTTGGGTGGCAAAAATGTCTTGCTGGAGGGGCAGTTGGGGGTGATGCGCGGCTTGGACTGGGGTATTTATCCCTATGTCACCTCCTCGTCGCCCTCGGCCGGCGGGGCCTGTGAGGGCGCTGGTATCCCGCCGCGAGCCATAGATGAGGTGTTGGGCATCGTCAAGGCCTATTCCACCTCGGTGGGGGGGGGGCCATTTCCCACCGAACTGCACGATGAGGTCGGCGTGACTCTGCGCGAGCGCGGTGGCGAGTATGGCGCCACCACCGGTCGGCCGCGCCGCTGCGGTTGGTTTGACGGGGTGGCAGTGGCTTTTTCGGGCTGGCTCAACGGCTTTACCGGCATTGCCATCACCAAACTGGATGTGCTGGATAAGTTCGACGAAATTTTGCTGTGCGTGGGTTATCGCCTGGGCGATCAGGTGTTGGATTATCCGCCCGAAACTGCCCTGCAAGAGCAGGTGCAGCCGGTTTACGAGACGTGGCCGGGCTGGCAGACCGACACCAGCGGGGCGCGGCGGTGGCAAGATTTGCCCGTCAATGCTCAAAGGTATCTCTTGCGCATCCAGGAGTTCGCCGGCGCGCCCATCCGTATAATTTCGGTGGGGCCGGAGCGCGATCAGATGATCCTTATGGATTGGCTGGACTGACCATCATGGCCGATCAGCAGGACCGGGTTGGGCAGGTTTTGGCTCTGGTGGGGCATGACCTGGCTTTTTTCACCCTGATCGCCGATCTGACCGACCTGCGGCCGCGCTGTCGGTTGCAGGTGTGCGGCGAGGCCCTGGTAGCCCGCTACCTGGACCTGCCTTTTGCCGCAGTTTCGTTTTACGGCCAGGGCGGTGATTTGCGGGCGGCGTTGATCGGTTTGATCGCTCCTGACGAGACAGCATACGCCTTGATCGGCCAGGCGCAACTGGCCCTGCTGCAAGCGGTGGCCCAATTGCGCAGCGTGACGTCCGAGTGGCAAATGGCCTTTACGGGGCGGGCGGCTATGCTGGATGCAGGTGGTGCTGTGCCGCTGGCCGATCAAGACTGGCCGGATATGTTGGCTTTGGCCGGACGGGGCGGCGTCTATGCTCTGGAAGAACATGCCCTGCGACACGGCCCCTATTGGGGCGTCTGGCGTGATGGTCGCCTGGTCTCGATGGCTGGCACGCGATTGCAGGTGGGCCATGTGGCCGAAATCGGCAATGTGGTCACAGACCCCGATTACCGTCGGCAAGGGCTGGCCTTGCAAACGGTGTCGGCGGTGACGGGCGACCTGTTGTCCAGAGAGCTGACGGTCATTTTGCACGTTTTTCAATCAAACCAGGCGGCGCAGATGTGCTATCGGCGGCTAGGCTTTGAGCCGACGAGGGCCATGTATTTGACCGAATTCGGTTTATAAGGGGGGCGTATGACTCTGTCTATCGCGCTGCTCTTGATCGTGATCGGTCTGGCGGTGGTGCTGTTTTCGCTGGAGCATCTACCCGCCGATGTGATCAGCATGGGGTTGCTGCTGTTCTTGATTTTGAGCAGGTTGTTGACGCCGGAGCAGGCCTTTGCCGGGTTTGGCAGCGGCACGGTGGTTATGACCTTTGGCCTGCTGGTGCTGACGGCGGCTCTGGTGCGCACCGGTGTAGCCGAGATGGCCGTCAACTGGATGCTGCGACTGGGTGGGGGGCGACCTCAGTTTTTCGTGGTAATGATCATGCTGGTCGCAGCGGTATTGAGTGCGTTTATCAGCAATACGGCTACTACTGCCCTGTTGGCGCCGGTGGTGATTACCCTGGCCCGACGCACGCGCCGCTCGGTCTCGCTGCTGTTGATGCCCCTGGCCTTTGCCTCGATTCTCAGCAGTT
Source organism: uncultured Anaerolineae bacterium (assembly GCA_964449465.1). Classification (GTDB taxonomy): domain Bacteria; phylum Chloroflexota; class Anaerolineae; order JAFGEY01; family JAFGEY01; genus CAYRXM01. The sequence goes on along the minus strand of CAYVBK010000002.1, from coordinate 56,168 downwards.
CGGTGACATTGATCAGCTCTTCCACCAATCTGGTGATCAGCGGGTTGATGGCTCAGGTGGGTCTGCCGCCGCTGGGCATGTTTGAGTTGACTCTGGTGGGGTTGCCCATTGCCGCGATCGGCATCTTTTATATGCTGCTGATCGGCCAACGCCTGATCCCCGACCGTTCTGGCTTGCAGCAAGACATGCAGCCGTTCGGCGTGCGCCCGTATACCGCCGAGGTGATTGTTTTGGCCGGATCGCCGCTGATCGGCAAGACCCTGGCCGAGTCGGACCTGGGCCGCCGCCTCGATCTGACCGTGCTGCGGGTGCTGCGCGATGGCAATCACTATTTGGCCCCGCGCCCCGACCTGCCCCTGAGCGAGGGGGATGAGTTGATGGTCAAGGGGCAGCACGACGACATTCTCAAGATCAAGGACACGGTGGGCATTGCCATCAAATCGGATGTGACATTGGCCGACCTGTCTCGTCCAGATCAGGTGGAGCAGTTGGTTGAGGGGTTGGTGTTGCCCAACTCGCCGATTGTGGGGCGCACGCTCAAATCGCTCGATTTTCGCCGGCGTTACAACATTCAGGTGTTGGGCATCAATCGGCATGGGCAAAACATCTATCGCAAATTGAGCCAGATTCCCTTTCATGTGGGCGATCAACTTTTGCTGCAAGGCACGCCCACCGAGTTGGCTGCCCGCGAGCGCGAGCATGTCTTTCAGGTGATCGGCACCATTGCCCGGCGACAGTACGACACATCGCGTGCGCCTTGGGCTGTTGCCTTGTTTGTCGGCGCCTTGCTGCTGGCCGCGCTGAACGTTTTGCCTTTGCCGGTGGCGGTGAGCCTGGGCGTGTTGCTGGCCTTTATCACCCGCTGCATCACGCCAACGGCGGCCTATCGTGAGGTGGAATGGAAGGCCATCATCGTGATGGGCAGTATGCTGGCTCTGGGGCAGGCGATGGAGCAAACCGGCACGGCGCGATTTCTGGCCGCGCAGATTGTCGCCATATCATCCAGCCTCTCGCCGGTGTGGCTGCTCAGCGCGTTTTTTGCCCTGACCATGCTGCTGACTCAGCCGATGTCAAATCAGGCTGCGGCGGTGGTGGTGCTGCCGGTGGCCCTGCAAACGGCTATGCAGATCGGCCTCAATCCACGCGCATTTGCTGTGATGATTGCTTTGGGTGCCAGTTGCTCTTTTATCACCCCGCTAGAGCCGGCCAGCCTGATCGTGTATGGCCCCGGCCGCTATAAATTTACCGATTTTGTGCGCGTCGGCCTGCCGCTGACTGTATTGATCTATGGTCTGGCCGTGCTTTTGGTGCCGCTGATCTGGAATCTGCGCTGAGAGCCTGGTTCAAAAAGCATAATCCGCAAATTGATGCTGACATAGAGTGGGGATATGAGACCCAAGATGTTTCGTTGCCTTGATGGTTTCGACAGGCTCAACCAACAAGGCCTGAAAGCGTGCCATCCTTGCCCTGGAGGCCGCTGAGACAGTCTATTTTTACCACAAAGGACACAGAGAACACCAGAGTTTGCAACAATCTTGCGTCTTTAGAGATGCTTTGTGTCCTGATGGTGAGAAGGTTTTTCAGCGCGCTTCTTGATGGACATTTTGATGTCAAGATGGCCTGACGCGTTGGCGGGCCTGATACATAAATGCTTCCAGGCGGGTGTGCAGGTTGGTGCCGCCCTGGGCGTCATAGACCACATCCAACCAGGGGATGTGATCGTGGTCGGCACGGATGGTTTCGGCCAGGCCGGTGACGACCAGGCCGGGCATACAGGTAAACGGCAAAATGTTCAGCACGCCGGCCAGCCCCAGCCGGGCAAAATCTACCGCTTTGCCGATGCTGAGGGCGGCCTCGGTGCCGATCAGCGGGTGATAATAGCGGCGGGTGTGCCGCATCAATGTTTCCACCGTCGGCTCGTGCGGCCAGGCCAGCAGATGGCGCACCGGACGGGTCAGTTGTTCCTCATAGTATCGCTGCCCCAGATCGATCAAAAACGCTTTGAGCCAGGCCACGTATTGGCGGGCCATCCGCGCTCGCGTCTGCGTACCCCAAATGGTGAAATAGAACCATTCCATCATCGGGGCAACCCACACCTGTCCACCCAAAGCCTCAACCTGACGGACGACGTTTTGGTTGGTAAAGGCGTTGGCGCGCAGGTAAATCTCGCCGACAATGCCGATGGTGGGGCGAGGCGGGCGGCGATCCAGCCCCAGCGCGGCCAGGCGGTTTCCGGCGGCGCGCAGTGCCTCGATCACCGGGCGGGTGTGTCCGCCGGCCAGGGCCGCGCAAAACTGCCTCAGGCTGTCTTGATAAATCTCGTTCACCTGTCCGGCGACGCGCTCATAGGGGCGGTGATCGTGCCGCAGCTTGAGCAGCAGGTCTATGCCGACCATGCCCTGCCAGGCCAGCAGGCGTAGGCGCAGCGGGTCGTTGCCCAGTCCCTGATAGCCGTTGTCGGCATTGGGCGAGAGGATGTCCAGTTCGCTCAGGCCGGCCTCATCGAGCAGCAGGCGCAGTATGGTGCGGTATTGTCCCATACGACACGGGCCGCAGGTGGTGGGCATCAGATAAACCGACCGGGCCGGATCAAAGTCGGGTTGGCGGGCGCGGCGCAAAATGTCGCCAACTACGACAAAGAGCGGCAGGCACTCGCGCCCCAGGCACAACTGGCGTCCCAGGGCCAACGTCTCATCATCGGGCGGGGGCAGCGTCTCGGCGGGGGTGCCGAGGGCGCGCAAAGCGGCCTCCAGGGCCAGCGCGTGATCGCACATGTAGGGAATGTAGACTTTTTTAATCATCTTGTTCTCCGCTGATCAACCAGGGCGGCTGTTGAGGCTGTCCAAAAAGGCCTCGCAGCGGGTGGTGACGCCGGCGTCGGCCGAGTGATCGTCAATTTCCAGCTCCAGGTACAGCTTGTCGTCCATCGCCCGCCGAAAGAAACTGAGCAGGAACGAATCGGGGCCGCAGCCAAAGTTGGTGACATAGATGGCCTGTAAGCGCGGGTTGGAGCGGATGATCTGCGCCGCCGCCAGAATATCTTGCCCGCAGCGCCAATACAGATTATCAAAGCGGCTCGACACATCGGTTTGCTCAACAGGCAGGCAGTCAATGGGCAGGGGCAGCACGCCCAGCTTGCGCAGCTTGAGCGGCAAAGCCATACTCACTCCGTCATCGCAGGTGTTATAGGGCCGCCCCACCAACACCACCCCCCAGGGCCAGGCCTCCAGGTGAGGCAGGTATTCCTGCCCCAACCGACGCAGGTCGGCGTAAAAATCGCGCTGCGCCTGCCCGGCGGCGTCGGCGGCGCGGCGCACCTGTTTCAGCGAGACCCCCAACGGACGCATCAGATCGGCCAGAGAACGGTGAATATAGTGTGGGTTGAGCAAATAGACCGGGCCGCTCAGCGCCGGCACGTTGGATTGACGCAGCAGGCTGTTGATGACCAGTTGTGGGGCTGCCTGGATGAATGGACAGTAGGTGTTGTGCTGCTGGCCCGGCGCAGGGTTTTCGCGGCTAACCACCGACGGTAAAAAGAGCCAATCCACGCCCTGACGTAGCAGGTCGAGGGTGTGACCCTGCATCAGTTTGACCGGAAAACAGGTTTCGGCGGGCGTGTTTTCCCACGTATCTTGCACCAGGCGCGGGTTGGTCGGCGATGACAGTACTACATCACAGCCCAGTTCGCTCAAAAAACGATGCCAGTAGGGAAACATGTCGTAAAACAACAGCGTTCGAGGGATGCCGACGCGCGGGCGCGATCGGCCTGAGGCAGGCGGCTCGTATCCGCGCAAAAGCAACTCCTGGCGACGGGCAAACAGGTCGGGGATGGCGGCGGTGCTATGGGCGGCCTGCTCATAACGTTCGCAGCGCGCCCCGTAGAACAAGGGGTGGTCATCGCCAAAGACAATGCGGGTGATCTCGCAGTGATTGACACAGCCGGCACACTCGAAACTGCTCGATTGGTAGGGGCGGGCGGTCAAATCCAGGCCGCGAAAGCGGGTAGGACGGTCACCCATGTCTTCTTGGGCCAGGATGGCCGCACCGATGGCTCCGGTGACATCGTGATGTGGCGGCACGGTGATGCTCTGGCCGAGCCATTGCTCAAAAGCGGCCACCACTGCCGGATTGCTGGCCACGCCGCCCTGAAAAAAGATGCGCTGACCGATAGGCCGTCCATTGACCACCCGATTGATATAGTTTTGGGCGATGGAATAGGCCAGGCCGGCGGTCAGGTCCGATACGCCGGCGCCTTGTTGTTGACAGTGAACCAGGTCGGATTCCATAAACACGGTGCAGCGTTCGCCCAGCGGGGCCGGGCATTGTGCCTGCAAAGCCAGCCGACCAAAATCACGGGCAATGTCCAGACCCAGCCGGTCGGCCTGCTCTTCCAAAAAAGAGCCGGTGCCGGCGGCGCAGGCTTTGTTCATGGTAAAATCTATTACCCGGCCGTTTTCCAGGCGGATGTATTTGCTGTCTTGCCCGCCGATCTCGAACAGGGTATCTATGGTAGGGTCAATGGACACGGCGGCACGGGCCTGGGCGGTGATCTCGTTGCGTACGACATCGGCGCCCACATACTCGCCGATCAAATAGCGGCCCGAACCGGTGACGCCCACGCCGCGCACCCGCACCCGCCCACCCATTTGGCCGAAATCGGTGCCGATTTCGGCCAATCCCTGTCGCACGGCCTCTAGCGGGCGGCCGGCAGTGCGCAGGTAGCGACGGGCCACCACGCCGTGTTGCTCGTCAATCAACACCACGTTGGTGCTGATCGATCCCACGTCAATGCCCAGGTAGACGGGCAGCGGTGGGCCGCCGTTGAAGGAGGGCCGCTGCCAGTGAAAGGGTGCGATAGGGCGACGCAGCGGCTTGAGCGAACTGGGTGGCGGCGTCTCCTGCCCCAACGCGGCCAGGGTAGATTCGAGGTCGAACGGCGGGGGCTGTAGATCGTTGTCCATCAGGGCGAGAGCGGCGCCCAGGGCGGCCATCAGGCGATAGTGCTGCGGGATGATCAACTCGCCGGGGGCCAGCCCCAGCACGTCCTCGAACGCCCGCACCACGGCCAGGTTGCTGGCTACGCCGCCCTGAAACAGGATGGGGTGGATGAACCGTTTGCCGCGCCCGATCACACTCTTGAAATTGCGGGTCAGGGCATAACACAGCCCGGCCAAAATATCGCAAACTGGCACGCCGCGTTGCTGCAAGTGAATCATGTCGGATTTGGCAAAGACGGTGCAGCGGCCGGCCACGCGCGCCGGTTTTTGCGATTGCAGGGCCAGGGCGGCAAACTCGTTTTCGATGCGGATGCCCAATCGCTCGGCCTGTTGATCGAGGAACGAGCCGGTGCCGGCGGCGCACAGGGCATTCATACCAAAATCTACCAGGAGCAGTTGCCCGCTGCGCGGATCGCGATCCAGCAAGAGCAATTTGCTGTCCTGACCGCCCATCTCGATCACGGTGCGGGCGTCGGGGTGATACTCGCCGACGGCGCGAGTTTGGGCGATCAACTCGTTGATGTGCGGCAGGCCGATCTGCCGGGCGATGGGGCCGCCACCCGATCCGGTGAGTGCGGCGCGGGCGGTTGAGAGGTCCATCTCGCTTTGCAGGGACAGCAGTGTTTGCGTCAGTGTCTGGCGCGGGCGACCGCTGGATGGCACATAGCGGCCGGCGATGAGCTGTCTGTGCGCATCCAACACCACCACTTTGACGGTGGTCGAGCCAATGTCAATGCCGATCAGGTCAGGTATAGTTTGAAGAGTCATAGGTCATGTCAATGCTTTGAGGTGTGAGAGGTTGAGATCAACAAGGCAGCCAGAACGGCGGTGCCGCTCCAGGCCAGGATGTGCAGCCACAGCCCGCAGCCCAGGTGGATGGTGGGTGTGTTGTAGACGGCCCAAATCAGTGGACGGGCGCTCAGCCAGCCCCACAGCATAGGGAGCAGGCCGATCAGAGACAGGCCGGCCAGGCTCCAGCCCAAAGCCGTCGCCGGGATGCGCCGCCAGAGGCCGTGTGCCAGGATGAACCCTGCGCCCCATATCAGAGCAAGGCCTTGCAGCCGAAATTCGGCAGTGAACCAGTCGCGGGGCGATCCCCAAACCGGCGGCAAGAGGCCGGGCAAGAGCAGAGCGGTCAGAGCCAGCAGCAACACGCGCAGCCAGCGGGGAAATGGCATGTGTCGGTTGATGCCCAGCAGGGTCAGGGCGCAGATGCTCATCAGCGGCGGCAGGTAGAAAATCTGGCGGGGCAGGCGCACCTCGCCATGTCGGATGGCCGGGATGAATTTGACAAATTCGCCCAAATCTTGCCCGCTCAGCTTGAGGGCTGCCGTTGCATGATCCACCCAGGGCAGCCAATAACTCCAGGCCGCCAGGATGAGCAAGATCAGCAATGTGTAGCAAATGAGTGTTTGACGAGACAGCGATAAAGAGCCAAAACGGATCATCGTTTCACCACCCCGGCGGCACCGGCCACCAACATGATTCGCGGCCCACACGGGCGGCATCCCACAGATCGGCCATGTGCGGCAGCGAGCGGGAGGGTGCGGCAAATCCACGGTGCGCTTCGCTGCGCGCCTGGGGGGAAAGCGTCCCGGTGTCGCGACAATAGGCATAAAAATCGGCGAACGAGGTCATGGTGACGGAAACGCCATATTTTTCCGGTTCCAGGCTCATCGGGCTGAGCGGGTCAAGGGTATGGTTGGAGGTGATGATTTTCAAGCGCGAAGAAGGATACAGATTGTAAATATCTCGCGCCAGGTCAATGCTTTCGATGAGGGTGTCCTCGTCTTCGCCGGGCAGGTTGAGCGAAAAATAGACAAAAATGTAAAAATTGTGTGCGCGGGCCACATCGAGCGCAGCAAACAGGTCGCGGTTGGCAAAGTATTTGCCGTTCAAGCGGCGCACCCGCTCCGCGCCGGACAGCGGGCTAAAGGCCAGGCACGATTGGGCCATGTCTACGCTGCGGGCCAAGTCGGTGATGAATTCGGGTGGGGGCAGTTGAAACAACTCGTTGTACAGGCCGATGCTCACCCCGCTGCGGCGCAAACGGTCGAAAAATTCGCGCCAATAAGGCTCACCCAGTTCGGCCAGGTCATAGGTGAGAGACGCCTGGATGACTCGCTGACGGCTCAGGCGGGCCAGGTCTTGCACCATTTTGGCCGGCGAGCGCGGCACGATGCCGTTTCGCCCGGCCAGGGTGCGGTGCGCCGATTTGCAGCCGCCGCAATAAGAGCAGTTGTATTTGCAGCCTCGCGCGTTGCACAGCCATCGCCCGCGCAGTTTCAGGCGGTCGGGCGAGTTGCGGGCTGCTTGCAGGTCGGTGACAATGTACTCGTGCAGGTGATACTCGTCGGCGTGTTCCAGAAAATCCAGGTCGGTGAAATTGAGGCGGTCGAGGTCCTGGTCGGTGGCGCAATAGGTAAGGGCATTTTCGACGACCTGCCCATCCTGGCGGTAAGCCAGATTGGGCACCGCACCGAGGTCAAGCGGGCGGCTGTGCAGCAACATTCGGGTCAGGTCGAGCAAGGGTTTTTCGGCGTCGCCGCGAATGACAAAATCTACCGCTGCAGTATGGCGCAAAATGTCACCGGCAAAGGCCGAGGCCGTCAGCCCGCCGATGACGACATGGGCGTTGGGCAGGGCTTGCTTGCACGCCTGCGCCACGCTGGTGGCGCCAAAGGTGTGTTCGTACCAGTGCATGTCAATCAAAACAACCTGGGCCTGATCGTGTGCGCTCAGCCAGTCAATGAGGCGAAAAGCCGGGTTGATCTGTTTTTCCAGGGGCAGGTTGAGGCCGCGCACGGCGATGCCGTTCTGTCGCAAGGTATTGACCAGGGCGGCTACGCCCACCGGAATCAGGCCATAGGGCCGGCCGGCGGCAGCAGAAGGTTGCCAGTCGGCACCTTGTTTGGCCGGATGGATGTATAACACAGAGGCACCGGCAGGCGGGCGGGTGGGGCGGGCAGGTTTGGGACGCTGTGGTGTTTTCATAGGTTATCTGTGCAAAACAAGGCAGCGGCATTGCCGGGCAACGCCGCTGCTTTGCGGTATGAGGGTCATTTGAACAATTATTTGGAGATGAACAACTCGCCCAGGTTTTGCCGCTCGACAACCGGGCCGTCGCGATACAAATAGCAGGCGGCGGCACGACCGGGGTCTACCTGAAACAGTTCGGGGCGGTCTTGGGTGCACGGCTCAAAGACAAAGGGGCAACGCGGCGCAAATTTGCAGCCTCGCTCGGTGCGCGGCGCGCCCTTGACTTTGGCAAAGGCCGACAGCACCTCGCCCCAGGTGCGATTGGGATCGGGCCAGGGGATCGAGCCGACCAGCAATTGGGTGTAGGGGTGCTTGGGATTGCGGATGATCGAATCCACATTGCCGGCCTCCATCACCGAACCGTGATAGAGGATGACGATGTAATCGCTGACATGGTAGGCCGTGGTCAGGTCGTGCGTGATATAGAGGATGGGGATGCCCAGGTCCTGGTTGAGGGCGCGCAGCGCTTTGAGGATGGTGGCGCGCAGCGAAGCATCTACCATCGAAACTGGCTCGTCGGCGATGAGCAGCTTGGGCTGCAAGAGCAGGGCGCGGGCCACGGCAATGCGCTGTCGCTGCCCGCCGCTGAGTTGGTGAGGATAACGACCCAGGGTCTCTTCGGGGCGCAACCCCACGCGGTTCATGGCTGCCTCCATCAGTTCATAGGCGTCTTTGGTGGTGCGGGCCAGGCCAAAGTTTTTGATCGGGATGCTCAGCAGGTTGTCCACTTTGTAAAAGGGGTTGTACACAGCAAAAGGGTCCTGGAACACGGCCTGCACGTCTTTGCGAAAATCAAACATTTCGCTGTGCGAGAGGGTGTGAATGTCTTTGCCGTTGTACAAAACCTGCCCACTGGTGGGGATGTAAAAGCCCAACGAGAGCATGCCAATGGTGGTCTTGCCGCTGCCGCTTTCGCCGGCGATGGTGATGATGTATGGAAAGTCGGGTTGGATGGCCAATGACATGTCTTCCAGGGCGACGGTGACTTGCTTTTTTTGCAACATGCCGCCCCCGCCGAAAATTTTGGTGATGTTTTTGAGTTCCAGTATTGGTGTCATTTTTCCACCCCACAGAGATGACAGGCGACCCATCGCCCCGGTTTGACCTCGCGAAAAGCCGGTGTTTGTTGGGAGCAGATTTCTATAGCCTGAGGACAGCGGTTATGAAAACCGCAGCCGGTCGGCACATTGAGCAGCGATGGCGGGATGCCGGGAATGCCGGTAAAGACGCCCTTGTTTTCCAGCACCGGCAGGCTTTGGATCAGCAGTTGTGTATAAGGGTGCAGGGGTTCAGCAAAGATGTCTTTGATCCCGCTCAACTCCATCAATTTGCCGGCATACATTACGGCCAGCCGGTCTACAAATTGAGCCATCAGGCCCATATCGTGGCCGATCAGGATGATGGACAGGTTGAGTTCTTCTTGCAGACGGTCCAGCGTCTCCATTACCTGGCGTTGGATGACTACGTCCAGGGCACTGGTGGGTTCGTCGGCAATGATCACCTGAGGGTGCATCGAGATGGCGATGGCCATACAGGCTCGCTGCTTCATACCGCCGCTCAATTCGTGCGGATACATGTTGGCTACCGACCGATCCAGTTCTACCGAATCGAGCAGTTGATAGACTCGTTCGATCAGTTCGGTCTTGGTCATGGCCGAGTCGTGGTCTTTGATGCCATCAATGATCTGTTCTTTGATGCGCTTGAGCGGATGCAGCGAGTTCATCGCCCCTTGTGGAATCATGCTCAGACGGCTCAGCCGCACCTGGCGCATTTCCTCTTCCGAGAGTCGGATCAGGTCGGTGCCGTCCAGCAGCATTTTGCCGCTCTGGATTCGACCGGGTTTCTTGATCATACGCATCAGGGCCAGAGCCATCGTAGATTTGCCCGATCCTGATTCGCCGACCAGTCCCAGCTTGCTGCCTCGTTCCAGGCTCAAACTGACACCGTCTACAGCCTTGACGGCACCGGCATCCACATAGTAATACACACGCAAGTCTTGGAGTTCGAGAATTGGAGTGCTCATGCTTCCCTCCGCACTCGTGGGTTGGCGATCTCGTCCAGGCCAAACGAGATCAGGGTCAGCGAGGTGAGCAGCAAGACGATAAAGATCACCGGTTCCATGATCCACCACCACATGCCGCGCAAAAAGGCCGAGTAATAGTTGACCCAATAGATGATCATGCCCAGGTAGGGTTGGCGGCGGTCGCCGATGCCCAGACCTTGCAGTCCCAGCGATCCCATCACGCCGCCATAGACCGAGTTGGCCAGGCTCATCACCAGGTAGGGCAGCAGGTTGGGCATCAATTCTTTGAGGATGATTTCGGCGCCGCTCATGCCCGACAGTTTGGCCATCATCACAAAGGGGCGTTGGCGCATGCTCAACACCTGAGCGCGGATGGCGCGGGTGGGAAAGGCCCACGAAGTGACCGATACGATCAGCCCCATTTGAAGGACAGACAATTCAGAGCCTTTTTGCAGGGTTGAAGCAATCAGGATCAGGATCAAAAAGCCGGGGATGGTCAGGACAATGTCTACAATCGAGGTGACAATGGTATCGAACATACTGCCGGCATAATAGCCGGTGACAAAGCCCAATACCGTGCCGATGCTGATGCCTACTGCGCCGGCGATGGCTCCGATTTGCAGGGTCATGCCGGTACCCATAATCATACAGACCAGCAAGTCTTTGCCCTGGCTGTCGGTGCCAAAGGGGTGTTCGCGCGAGGGGGGCTGATCGGCTTTGGTGGCCAGGGCATAGGCCAGCTTGGTGTCCACAAACAGTCGCCCCACCACGCTGAACAAGATCAGGGCCAGCAAGATGCCCAATCCCCAACCCAGGCTGGGGTTGCGTTTGACATAGCGAAGAAAAGAGTTCATCGTTACGCTCCCCTCTGATAGGAAATGCGCGGATCCAGCAAGGGATAAAGCATATCTACCATAAAGGTGGCCAGGGCAATGCCGGCTACCAGGAACAAGACAATGCCGGAGACCAGGTAATAGTCAAATGAGGCGATGGCCCCGGCCAGTCGGTTGCCCAACCCTGGATATTGGAAATACACCTCGACCAGGGTTGAGCCGGAAACAATGCCGCCTAACTGGATGGCGATGCCAGTGATTTGCGGCAGCAAGGCATTGCGCAGTGCATATTGCAAGAACAGCCGCGCTCCTTTGAGGCCTTTGGCTTCGGCAAACGTCATGTAATCGTCACCCTCGACTGTGATCATCATTGCACGCATGCCCAGTCCCCAACTGCCCAGCGAGACCAGGATCAGCGAGAGGGCCGGCAGGGTGCCGTGATAGATTACCTCACCCCAAAACTTGAGGCTGGCCCAGTCGGGCTTGGTCATCAGGCCATAGGGGCGGCCCAATGGAAAGAGCTTGGCCCTGAAGGCCAGGAAATAGATCAAGACCAGGGCAACGATAAAGGATGGGGTGGCCGAAAAGATCATCAGAGGTGGGATGAACCAACTCATAAAACGAGGCGATTTGTTCCAGCCGATCAAGGCACCCACCAGGGTGCCGATTAAAAAGGCCAGGATGGTGGAGATACCCACAAAGCCAATCGTCCACCATACCGATTGTCCGATCAACTCATTGACCGTTTTAGGATAGTTGACGATTGAATAACCAAGATCAAAATGCAACAGCTTCCACATATAGTTGAGATACTGCTCCCATAGGGGCTTGTCCAGGCCAAACAGTTTCTTGCGCGAAGCGATCTGCTCGGCCAGTTTGTCCGCACTCAAGCCCTGCGCCGCCACTTGCTGAGTGATCAATTCGGTGACTGGATCGCGGGGGGTCAGGTGCGGCAGGATAAAGGTCAAGGTGGCCGAGGTCCAGATCACGCCGATCAAGAACAAGATTCGCCTGACAAAGTATCCAAGTCGCATAATTCACCTCTATCTACAAAGAGGACAATGAAAACCTCCCCAAAAGCTCTATGTTGATGTCTGGTTGAGCATAGTTTTGAGGTAGAGCTTTTGGGGAGGTCCATCTTGTACATCGCACATAGATCGAGTCTGGAGGCAGACTAGAGAGAGGCGTCGAGGTGACGCCTCTCTCCTGATCAGGCAGATTTTATTGCTTGGCTTTGAGGAACCACAGTGTGATGGGTGCGGTGAGGTGCCACAGAGCCGAGTTGTAAGGATTGTCTTTGGTTGGCCAGTTGTCCCAGTAGGTGGTGTTTTGAGGAATGCGATGGAACCACTGCACCAACGGCACTTCGGGCATCTCGCGCAGCCATATCTCCATAGCCTTGCCGAACAATTCTATGCACTTGGCTTCGTTGGCTTCGGGCGAGGTCTTGCTCAGTTCATCTACCAGCGCGCTGTACTCTTCGGTGCTCCAGCGAGCGCGGTTGGGGCCGCAGTCCTGGCCGGTGGGTTTGACTTCGCGGATGTGGTACATGTCCAGGGTGGTGAATGGCTCTTTGACGCTGCCGCCATGCCCAAACAGGTGGATGCGGGCGCGGCCGTCGCCCTTGCCGGTCCACACATCGGGCGGGGTGACGTGCGTGGAGAAAAAGCCACCTTTGCGCAGTTGCTCGGCCAAAACCGGGGCAATGTCGCCGAACAGCGGCACGCCAGCCCAGATGTCGGTGTCGGGGCGCTTGCCTTCTTTATCTACCCAGAATCCTTCGCTGTCTTTGGTAAAGCCCATCTCGGTCATCAACTGGGCTGATTTTTCCAGGTTGACTTCGAGGGCATTGTGCTTGTCAAAAACGGCTTTGCTGGCATTGACATACTTCATCAAGCCGGGGTATTCGGGGAAGGGGTGCGCCGTGACCTTGCCTGCGCCGTCCCAGCCGACATCCACCAGTTGCTGCTGATCCACGCAGTAGGCGATGGCCCAGCGGAAGCGGACATCATTGTAGGGCGGTTCCTGGCAGTTAAAGAACGCCGAAATGGGCCACCAGTCCACATAACCGTAGGGCTTGTCTTTGAAGGTGTGGGAGATGGTGTGCGGGGCCTGGGTCAGGATGCTTTCGATGGTGCGGGGGCGCAGGTCCAGGCAATAGTCAATCTCGTTGTTGATCACCAGTTGGGCGGCCTTGGTGTCATCGGTAAAGGGGATGTCAATGAACCGCTCAACCTGAGGCTTGGCCATAAAGCCGGTCTTGACTGCCCACCAGTCGTCGCGCAGATCAAAGTAGCGGTGCGTGATCTCATCCACCGAAATCTTCCATGCGCCGGTGACGACGGGCCAGTCGGGGTTCTCGTCCTTGTTGAATTTGAATTCGCGCCAGTCACCCTGCACGTCCTTGTAAATGTGCTCTGGGACGATATAGGGGCCGCGGTCAAAGCGGGCGGTGCATTCGGTGTCGTGATAGCGCCAGTTGGGGGCGGTGAGGATGAACTTGACGGTATAGTCATCCGGGGCAACGACTTCTTTGGTCAGGGTTTTCACACGGGCCGAGTCGCGCAGGTCGGGGGATTTGGCGATCATCTGATTAAAGGTAAAGGCAATGTCTTTGGCCGTAAAGGGCTTGCCATCGCTCCACTCGATGCCCTTGCGCACATGGATGGTCAGTTCGGTGGCATCGGCATTGTACTCAAAGCTCTCGGCCAGGTGTGAGTAGGTCTTGTCGGCCAGAGCGGCATAATAGAACATGGCTTCATAGTGGGTGGCATGGCCCTGCTGATGTGAAAAGCCGGTGGCATAGCCGTTTTGGATGCCGACGTTGCCAAATTCGCCGCCGCCGCCGCCGTTCATAAAGATCACCGTGCGATTGCGTGGCACTTCACCGCGCGGCCACTTGGCCGGAGCCGGAGTTTCGCCAGCTTTGGGAGTGGCAGTTGGCTCGCCGGGCTTGGGCGTTGTCTTGGGCGCCTCGGTGGGCTTGGTGCAGGCCACCACAACGGCCCCCGCCGCGGCAATAGTTGATAGGCGCAGGAACTCGCGACGAGAAATCTTGGGTCTTGTCATCATTTCCTCCTTTTTGAAAGCGAATCGAAATTATTGGCTTGAGGGCGACACAACAACATGCCCTGACAACACGCGGAGAGATTTTTGAGACTGGTTGAGTGCGCACAAGAGTGAATCAAGGTGTAAACCGGGTTGAAGTGCAAGTCAGAAGGTTAAAATCGAAAGTGATCTTAGCACGTTTTAATTTTGCTGTCAAATATCATGCTTGTGGAGGGTGAGCCTGTTATGCCGATTGAGCCTGTCAAAATCGGTACTGGTTTCGACAGGCTCAACCAATGTTGGGGGTCTGGTAGATCAGGCCAGCCCGGCTTGCTGTCGAAGCGTCTCTACCTTGTCCAGTTTTTCCCAGGGCAGGTCGAGGTCGTCACGGCCCATGTGACCATAGGCGGCGGTTTGTTTGTAAATGGGGCGCAGCAGGTCAAGATGCTCGATGATCTTGCCGGGGCGCAGATCAAAGTTGTTGCGGATCAGGGCCTCGATCTGGGCATCGGGGACTTTGCCGGTGCCGAACGTTTCTACGGCGATGCTGGTGGGGTGGGCCACGCCGATGGCATAGCTGGCCTGGATTTCCAGTCGTTCGGCCACGTCGGCGGCCACCAGGTTTTTGGCGACATAGCGTAGCATATAGGCTGCCGAACGGTCTACTTTGGTGGGGTCTTTGCCCGAAAATGCGCCGCCGCCGTGCCGGGCCACGCCACCATAGGTGTCTACGATGATCTTGCGACCGGTCAGACCGGCGTCGCCCTGCGGCCCGCCGGTGACAAACCGCCCGGTGGGGTTGATGAAATAGTGGGTGTTTTGCAGCAGGTGAGCCGGCACGACGGCCTTGATCACATGTTCGATCACATCGGCCTCGATCTGGTCGTGTGTGACGTCGGGGCTGTGCTGGGTCGAGACGACAATGGTATCCACGCGTACAGGTTTGCCATAGCTATACTCTACCGTGACCTGGCTTTTGCCGTCGGGGCGCAGGTAGGGCAAAATGCCGGTTTTGCGCACCTGGGCCAGGCGGTGACAAAGCTTGTGCGCCAGCGAGATGGACAGGGGCATATATTCGGGCGTCTCGTTGCAGGCAAAACCGATCATCATACCCTGATCGCCGGCACCCAAGACGGGCTTTTCGCCGTTGTTCATCTCACCGAGTTTGGCCTCCAGGGCTTTGTCTACGCCGAGGGCAATATCGGCGCTTTGCCCCTTGATCGAGACGATTACGCCGCAGGTCTCGCCGTCAAAGCCGTATTTGGCGCGGTCATAGCCAATGTTGAGGATGGTCTGGCGGGCCAGGTCGTCAATTTCGACATAGGTGCTGGTGGTGATCTCGCCGCCAACCAACACCAGACCAGTGGTCACAAAACAGTCGCAGGCCACGCGCGCATCGGGGTCATCGGCCAGGATGGCATCCAGCACGGCGTCTGAAATCTGATCACAGATCTTGTCGGGGTGTCCCTCGGTGACCGACTCGGAAGTGAAAAAGTATTGAGGTGAGGTCATCAAAGTGGTTGTCATTTTTTTGTTAAACTCCTTTATGTAAAAATATCGGCAAGTCTGCCGAAACGGATTTCCAGAGTGTACTCGCCGGCATACGCGCCGGTTAGGGGTTGATTGAAGCAAACAAGGCCAGCATCAGCGGCATGAACACGGTGATGCCCAGCCACATCATGCCCAACACGAGAACCAGCAGGCCACCGATGATGCCGATGCCGCCCAACACCTGGGTGCGGCCGGGATTGACGGCGTGTTTGGCTTCGCTCAACGCATAGAGTCCCAAGATCAGCCCCAGCAGCGGCGCCAGTGCGCTCAGGCAAGGCACACAGTATAAAAACACCACTCCACCCAGACACGCTGCAATCAGTCCGACCAGGTCGGCGGTATTGCCCGAATAGGCGCCGCGCGGCTCAGGTTTGGTGGTAGGCGGAGTCAGGGTAGGTTGGATGCCGGCGGCAAACTGTTCCGGCTCATAGACGGTGTGTCCGGCCTCCTGCCAGGCGCGGGCGCAACGTTCACAGAGCCGTTGACCGCTTTCGGCATACCACAGGCATTGCCCGCACAGCGGCACGCGACAACTCTCGCAAAATTCAATTGCCGGATAGTCTGGGTGATGAATACATTGGGCCATCTTGGACTCTCCAAAAAGAAACGCGCAACACAAAGCACAAACAAGGTGATTTGTGTTGCGCGACGTATGTGGAACCTAGGTGCCCGCTTCCCAACTGGCGAGATAGTCTTGCTGTTCTTCGGTCAGGGTGTCAATTTCAACGCCCAATGCTTTGAGCTTGAGGGTGGCAATCTGGCGATCCAACTCGGCCGGCACCGGGTAGACCTGGTGCTTTAGCTCACTGCTATGCTGTACCAGGTATTCGGCGGCGAGGGCCTGGTTGGCAAAAGACATGTCCATCACGCTGGCCGGGTGGCCTTCGGCAGAGGCCAGGTTGATCAGCCGCCCTTCGCCCAACAGGTAAATGCGCCGTCCGTCAGGCAGGACATATTCGTGGGTTTGCCAGCGAATTTCGCGGTGGCTGACGGCCATTTGCTCCAGCGCCGGGATGTTGATCTCGACGTTAAAGTGGCCCGAATTGGCAACGATACAGCCATCTTTCATCACCTCAAAATCACCGCGATCCACCACATTCTTGTCTCCGGTCGAGGTGACGATAAAATGGGCGATCTGGGCGGCCTGACGCATGGGCATTACCCTGAACCCGTCCATCACCGCCTCCAGGGCGCGAAAGGGGTCTACTTCGGTGACGATGACATTGGCGCCCAGCCCTTCGGCGCGCATGGCGATGCCTTTGGAACACCAGCCATAGCCGCCCACTACAAAGGTGCTGCCGGCGATGAGGCGGTTGGTGGCGCGCAAGATGCCGTCGAGGGTAGATTGGCCGGTGCCATAGCGGTTGTCAAAAAAGTGCTTGGTGATGGCATCGTTGACGGCGATCACCGGGAACTGGATCACCCCGTCGGCGGCCATCGCGCGCAGGCGAATGACTCCGGTAGTGGTCTCTTCGGTCGAGCCGTACATACTGGCAATCAGGTCGGAGCGGGTTTTGAGCAGGCCGGTCACCAGGTCGGCCCCGTCGTCCATCGTGATTTGCGGGTTGTGATCGAGGGCGGCCTTGAGATGGGCGTAATAGGTGTCGTGGTCTTCGCCCTTGATGGCAAAGGTGGGGATGCCATAATCGGCCACCAGTGAGGCGGCCACATCGTCTTGGGTAGACAGCGGGTTGGAGGCGCACAGTACCACATCGGCGCCGCCGGCCTGAAGCGTGCGGGCCAGGTTGGCCGTTTCGGTGGTAATGTGCAGGCAGGCCGACAGGCGCACGCCTTGCAGCGGTTTTTCCTGCGCAAATCGCTCGCGGATCTGCCGCAGTACGGGCATGTCTTGCTCGGCCCATTCGATGCGCAGCTTGCCTTGCGCCGCCAGTGAAATGTCTTTAACGTCGTATTTGATTGTCATTTAGCGGTAAACTCCTTCAAGATGGATAGATAGGATCAAGACCCTTTTTTCAAAATATAATACGTGCCTTTTTTGGCCCCGATCTTGAGCAAAAAGCCGCGATCCACCAGGTCTACCAGGTCGAGGCGCAGCGTTTCGGCCGACATGTCGGGGCAAAGCTGGCGATAGTCGCGGTTGGTAATGCTGCCATGCTCCTGCACAAAAGACAGAGCCTGAAGCTGACGTTCGTTCATGTTCGATTCCCACGTGGTGACGGCGCGACGCACCCGGTTGCTGCGCAGTGTCACCATAAAGGAATAGGGTGTGTCTTTGAACTCGGGGGCCGGATGGCCGGCGTTGACCATGTCTTCGATCATCCGGTCAATGCCTAGTCCTAGCTCTTCGATAAATCCCCATTGAAACAGGGCATGCACCAGGCGGGGGTTGCGCGAAAAATGCTCTTCGACAATGTTGTCCACCGTAATGTATCCCGGCAGTCCGCCAGGGCTGATCACCTCAAGGCGGTCGTCAAACATGCGCACTTCGATGCGCTTGCCGGTGAGGCGATAATCGCGGTGGCAGACGGCATTGACCAGGGCTTCGCGGACAGCAAATTGAGGATACTCGCCTTTTTCTTCACGCACCAGTCCTTTGACCACTGCCGCCACGCGCATTTCTTCCCAAACCACATTCCAGGTTTCTTCGATCAGGCGCGGCAGCGGCCCGGCGATCTCTTGTCGTCGCGAATAGCCAGGCAGCCCGCCTGGTCCGCGCAGTTCGCTGCCGTCGAAACGGACAAAGACCAGGCCCGCTTGAGACAAAAAGGTGTGTGGCTCGCGGCCAAACAGCAAGATGCCGGCCACGGTGGGCGCGCCGTCGGCGGTGATGGCCCCGGCCTGAAGCAGCAGCGTTTGGTCATCCTCCAGGATCGGGCGGCGTTGACGTTCAGCGCGTTTGGCGCGATATTCGGCCATAACCGCCGGGTCCAGGTCTTTGAGCGTCGCACCGCGCACCGGCTCAATCTCGACATCGCCGCTGGATTTGGTGGCTGCCAGGTGACGAATCTCGCTGCCGCCCAGCGGCCGGTTTTCTGTGCCGGAGCGGATCAGCACCCGCCCATCGTCGAGCGAGTGCAGTTCACTGCTGCGCGGCACGGCAATGGCGATCACCTGCCCCTCGTCGCTCTCGGCAGATTGCCATTCGGTGCGCACCAGCGGGCGGCAGCGGCCCAGGGCCAGGCGCAGGGCATCCTGGACATCTTCCAGCATCAAGTCACGATCAATGTCTCCGTTGGGCGATGCGCCAACGACAATGGTGCCGCCATCGCTGTTGGCGAACGAGATCAACAACTCGGCCAACCGATCGGGGTCCATAGTCGGCAGCAATTCGATGTTTTGTCCTGCTCCACGTTCAATCCAATGTGAAAACATGATCGGCCTCGCAATCTGTCCCCACCCTTGTTTGGAGAGATTCTAGCACATCTCCAGTTACAAGGCAATCTCTGAATCGGCGCAACAGATTTCAAATGCCCACGAGATGGCATGTTGAGGACACATTTCTTCGCACAAGCACAAAAAACAGCTTGCTAGATCGAGCTGACAGTCGGGCGGGCAATTGAAAACCGGCCCCTGCTCGTCAAATGTCACGGCACCCATCGGGCAAACCTGCACGCATCGCCGGCATTGGGTGCAGCGTTGTCGGTCAACCAGGGGTTGGGATGGCGGCTGCGACATGGGTTAGCTCCAGCGGGCCTGAATTTTGCCGATAGCGGCGGCAATATCGTCCATATCTTCATGGTCGCCCAGCAGCATGCTCTGTTTGAACCAGATGGTGCGCTGACACAGGTCTTCGGTCACCGGGCAGGGCGGCAGCACAGGCAGATCGGCCTCGGCGGCATCCCACGGCTTGATCCGACCCTCTTGTTCGGCCAGGGCTCGGCGAATGGACGGCGC
The DNA here is from genome assembly GCA_964449465.1 of uncultured Anaerolineae bacterium. GTDB lineage: Bacteria > Chloroflexota > Anaerolineae > JAFGEY01 > JAFGEY01 > CAYRXM01. Next base: position 36,822 of record CAYVBK010000002.1, on the reverse strand, counting down.
GTGATTCAAGGGGCTATAACCCGGCGAACAGGGGATGCCTTCGGCGTTCAAGGCGGCCAAAAATTCGCGGCAGGAATGACCACCAAAGGCCTGCGGCTCAAAAGCGGCCATATACAAATGCCAGGCGTGACGGGTCACGCGTTCATCTATGCGGGCCGGGCGGATGCCGGGGATTTTGTTCAAGCGGGTGGTGAGATAGGCGGCATTGTCGGTGCGCCGCTGCATGTGATCGGGCAGCCGTTCCAACTGGGCCAACAAGATGGCTCCCTGCCACTCGGTGAGGCGGTAATTCCAGCCCAACACCTCGTGTTGATACCAGTCGCCGGTGCGGGTGCGCCCGACATTGTGCAATGACCAGCAGCGTTCGATCCATTCGGGGTTGTTGGAGACGATGGCGCCGCCCTCACCAGCATTGATGTTTTTGCTGGCTTGAAAGCTAAAGCAGCCCATATCGCCGATGCCGCCCACTGGATGGTTGCGCCAGGTTGCTCCCCAGGCCTGACAGGCATCTTCGATCACATACAGGTTGTGCCGTCGGGCAATGTCCATGATGCCGTCCATGTTGGCCGGGCAGCCGGCAATGTGAACCGGTATGATTGCCCGCGTGCGCGGAGTGATTGCTGCTTCTACCAGAGCCGGGTCTAGCAGATAGGTTTCCGGGTCAATGTCGGCAAACACCGGCCGCGCGCCGACCAAAAAGGCTGCGCTGGGTGTAGCCACAAAGGTATAAGGAGAGGTGATCACCTCGTCGCCCGGCCCGATGCCGCAGGCGCGCAAGGTGACTTCGAGCGCGGTGGTGCCGCTGGTGACGCACAGGGCGTGCTGCACCCCTTGAAATTCGGCAAATTTGCGCTCAAATTCGTGTACACAAGAGCCGTTCAAGACGCCCCATCGCCCCGAATGAAGCACCTGGAGCAGCAGCTCTTCTTCGCGCCGGCCCCACACCGGCCAGTCGGGAAATGGCAGCGTGCGCACGGGCTGCCCGCCCTCAATTGCCAGTTTTTCGCTCATGTGTTCCTCCTCAAAATTTACGCTTTGTTTACACCTTTTTACACCCGCTTGTGCTATACTGTAGACAGTGTTTCATTGTCCACCTCCTTTCTTTCTCGACGAGGGTCAGCGAATCCCGGACGCTGACCCTCTTTTTTTGTTTGCTCGCTGATCAAAAATCGCCGGTCTCGGTCAGCCCGAAACCGGCGATAGCTTTCTTTGCCCCGGAGAGGACTCGAACCTCCACGCCTTTCGGCACAGGTCCTCAACCTGCCGCGTATGCCATTCCGCCACCGGGGCAGTTCAATTCATTATACTCAACTTGAACGGGCTGTCAACTTGGCTAAGAATTGCCCGGTATAACTCTTGGGAACCTGGGCCACCTGTTCGGGGCTGCCTTGAGCTACAATGTATCCGCCGTCGTCGCCGCCCTCTGGCCCCAGGTCAATGATCCAGTCGGCCGATTTGACCATATCGGGCTGATGTTCAATGATCACCACTGTGTTACCCCGGTCTACCAGCCGGTTTAGCACCTGGAGCAGGTGGGCCACATCGGCGGTGTGCAGGCCGACACTGGGTTCGTCTAGCACATAGAGGGTGTGGTCGGTGGCGCGCTTGCTCAGTTCACGGCTCAGTTTGATGCGTTGCGCTTCGCCGCCCGATAGGGTGGTGGCAGGCTGGCCCAGTCGAATATAGCCCAGCCCCACCGATTGCAGCGTTTTGAGTTTGCCGACGATGGCCGAGTGGGTGGCAAAAAAGTCCAAGGCTTCGTCTACCGTCAGGTCCAGCGTCTCGGCAATGTTTTTGCCTTTGTAACGCACCTGCAAGGTCTCGCGGTTGTAGCGTCGTCCATGACACACATCGCAAGGCACGTATACGTCGGGCAAGAACTGCATTTCAATTTGAAGTTGACCTTCGCCCTGACAGGCCTCGCAGCGGCCGCCTTTGACATTAAAGGAAAATCGCCCCGATTGATAGCCGCGCGCTTTGGCTTCGGGCAGTTGGGCAAACAGGTCGCGAATGGGGCCAAAAAGCTGCACATAGGTGGCCGGGTTGGAGCGCGGCGTGCGGCCGATGGGGCTTTGGTCAATGTTGATGATCTTGTCAATGGCTTCGCCGCCCTGGATGACGCGATGCGCGCCGGGCCGCTCTTTGGATTTGTAGACGATTTGTGCCATTCGTTTGTACAAAACTTCGACCAGCAGCGTGCTTTTACCCGAACCCGACACGCCGGTGATGCAGACCAGTTTGCCCAGCGGGATGCGCACATCAATGTTCTTGAGATTGTTCTCGCATGCGCCCAGAATGGTCAGCCATTGGCCGTTGCCGGGGCGGCGTTTTGCCGGCGTGGGGATGTGTTTGCGCCCCGACAGGTAGGCGCCGGTGATCGAATCGGGGTGACGCATAACCTCGGCGGGTGTGCCGGCGGCTACCACATAGCCGCCCTGTTCGCCTGCGCCGGGCCCCAGGTCAATGATCCAATCGGCGGCGCGCATGGTTTCTTCGTCGTGTTCGACTACCAGCAAAGTGTTGCCCAGGTTGCGCATTTCGAGCAAGGTACGGATCAGGCGTTCATTGTCGCGCTGATGCAGGCCGATAGAAGGCTCGTCCAGCACATATAGCACGCCCATCAGCCGCGAGCCGATTTGCGTGGCCAGGCGAATGCGCTGCGCTTCGCCGCCCGACAGGGTGCCGGCAGCCCGGTCGAGGGTCAGATAATCCAGTCCGACGTTGACCAGAAAAGTTAGCCGGTCGCGGATTTCTTTGAGGATGCGTTCGCCGATGAGCTGCTCGCGTGATTTGAGTGGGCGCACTTCGGCGGGAAAACGTGGCTCACTGCCATTGCCGCGCACCTGTGGCCAATCATTTGCTTCACCGGTGAGGGCGGCCACCCATTTGAACAGGTCGGCCACCGGAATGGCCGTCACTTGGTCAATGCCCATGCCGGCGATGGTGACGGCCAGGCTGTGCGGGGCCAGCCGTTTGCCGTTGCAGGTGGGGCAGGGGCGGGTGGTCATAAATTCCTGGATGCGCGCCTGTTGATATTCGGACGAGGTTTCGCGGTAGCGTCGCTGCAAGTTGGGGATCACGCCCTCAAATGTAGAAAGGTATTGCCGCCGCTGCCCCTCGAATGATACATAATCTATCATCAACTGCTTGTCGCTGCTGCCATACAGCAAAATATCCAACTGCTGCGGGGTCAGTTCGTGGACGGGGGCGCGCCAGGGAATGTCCCAGGCTTTGCACACACCGCGCACCAGTTGGGCGTAAAAGCCGCGGTCGTCCTCGTCTTCGATCTTCCAGGGGGCGATGGCCCCTTCGGATAGAGACAGGTCGCGGTTGGGAATCACCAGATCAGGGTCTATTTCCAGGCGGCTGCCCAAACCCTGACAGTCGGGGCAGGCGCCGTGCGGCGAGTTGAACGAAAACGTGCGTGGCTCGATCTCGGCAAAAGAAAGGCCGCAGTCAGGGCAGGCAAAATGTTCTGAGAACAGCGTATCTTGAGACTGTTCTGCGCTGATCTGAGTCAAGATGAGTGTGCCTTCTCCCAGGCGCAGGGCCGTTTCCACCGAGTCGGTCAGGCGGGAAAGAAAAGAGTCTATAGCAGGCCCGGCAGCCTCGTCTACTTGGTCCTTGTCTACCTTTTCTGGCAAAATCAGTCGATCTATTACCGCTTCGATGGTGTGCATCTTGTAGCGATCCAGTTCGATCTCTTGATCCAGGTCATAGATGCGCCCATCCACGCGCACCCGCACAAAGCCTTCTTTGCGCACATCTTCAAACACCGATTGATGGTGTCCCTTGCGATCCTTGATCAGCGGGGCCAGCACCATCACCCGACTGTTGGCGGGCCGGTTGGCGATGGCTTCGACGATCTGTTGCGCGCTCTGCCGTTGAATGGGTCGTCCGCATTGCGGGCAGTGAGGGATGCCGATGCGGGCGTATAACAACCGCAAATAGTCATAGATTTCGGTTACGGTGCCGACGGTGGAGCGAGGGTTGCGGCTGGCCCCTTTTTGGTCAATCGAGATGGCCGGGCTGAGGCCTTCGATCTGGTCTACATCGGGCTTGTCCATCTGGCCTAAAAACTGGCGGGCATAGGCCGAGAGCGACTCAACATAGCGGCGTTGACCTTCGGCATAGATGGTGTCAAAGGCCAGGCTCGATTTGCCGCTGCCCGACAGCCCGGTGATCACCACCAGCCTGTCGCGGGGGATTTCGACGGTGATGTTTTTGAGATTGTGTTCGCGCGCGCCGCGCACGATGATCTTGTCTTGAGACATATTGATACTGGATGGGTTTCTCAAAACCTTAAGGATAATTTTCAAGCACCAAGTGAGACATTTTCAATCAAATCGAGATTATTCTAGCATAAAGCGGACCAAAAACCAAAAACCAGGTTTTTATCAAAAACCTGGTTTTTGTGCTGAGAATTTTCAAATATTTATGCCGCTTTGTCCAATTCGACAAAACCGATGAGCTTGTCCTTTTCGTCGTAGAGCAGCGGCGCAGCGCGATCCATGATCGTTTCGGCGGTGATCTCGCAGCGTTTGACATCCTTGCGCGAGGGCAGCTCAAACATCACATCGAGCAGCCGTTCTTCGATGATGGCGCGCAGGCCGCGTGCGCCGATGCGTCGGCGCAAGGCCTGGCGGGCGGTGGCGCGCAAGGCATCCTCACTAAAGGTCAGCGAGACGCCTTCCAACTCGAACAGTTTTTGATACTGTCGCACCAGGGCGTTTTTCGGCTCGACCAGGATGCGCATCATCAGTTCTTCGTCAATCGGGTCTACACTGACAACGACCGGCACGCGGCCGACAAATTCGGGAATCAGGCCAAACTTGAGCAGATCATCAGGGATCACCTGGCGCAGCAGGCGCGCTTTGGAATCCATGTCGCGGGCGGCGCGACGCAACTCGCGCTCCTCGCGAGCCGGCAATTTGAGGTCGGCGGGCAAAAAGCGGGCCAGGTCTTCCTGGTGCTGCATCGGTTCCTCATCGCGGACAAAACCCACGCGCGAGCCACTCTCTACCCGTTCGCCAACAAACTTTTCCAGGCCGTCAAACATGCCGCCGCAGATAAAGAGAATGTCGGTGGTGTTGATCTGGATAAACTCTTGCTGGGGATGTTTGCGCCCACCCTGCGGTGGCACATTGGCTATGGTGCCTTCGAGAATTTTGAGCAAGCCTTGCTGCACGCCCTCGCCCGACACGTCGCGCGAGATGGCTGGATTGTCGCCGGTTTTGCGGGCGATCTTGTCAATCTCGTCAATATAGATGATGCCCTTTTCGGCGCGAGCAATGTCATAGTTGGCTGCCTGGATCAGCCGCAGCAAAATATTTTCCACATCCTCACCCACATAGCCGGCCTCGGTCAGCGTGGTGGCATCCGAAATGGAAAAAGGCACATCCAAAAAGCGGGCCAGGCTTTGCGCTAACAGGGTTTTGCCGCTGCCGGTGGGGCCGATCAGCAGAATGTTGCTTTTGGTCAACTCGACATCGCTGGTATTTTGTCCCGACATGATGCGCTTGTAATGGTTGTACACGGCCACGGCCAGCACGCGCTTGGCCTGCGTCTGGCCGATGACATATTGGTCAAGATAGGCGGCGATCTCTTGAGGTGGCGGGATGCGTTCCAGCTTAAAGGCGCCAGTCTGTTTTTTCTGCTGCGCTTCTTCTTGCAAAATCTCGGCGCAGGTTTCGATGCACTCGTTGCAGATATATACGCCTGGTGGCCCGGCGATCAGCCGTTCCACTTCTTCGCCGCTGCGACGACAAAATGAACATTTAGGGTCGTTTTTCTGCGGCATAGATTAACCTGCGGTTTTTTCTTTGAGCTGATTGGCTGTCAACACATCGTCAATGATGCCCAGTTCTTTGGCCTGACGCGCCGTCATGTAGAAATTGCGGTCGGTGTAGCGGGAGATTTCCTCGTCGTTCAGGCCGGTGTGTTTTTTGAGGATGCTATTCAGCAGGTCGCGCACCCGCAAAATTTCGCGGGCTTCGATCTCGATATCGGCGGCCTGGCCCTGCACGCCGCCCAACGGCTGGTGCAGGTGGATGGTGGCATTGGGCAACGCATAGCGGCGTCCTTTGGCCCCGGCGGTGAGCAGAATGGTGCCCATGCTGGCGGCCATGCCCAGTGCGATGGTGGACACGGGCGCGGTGATGGCCTGCATGGTGTCATAGATGGCCATTCCAGAGGTAATCTGTCCGCCCGGCGAATTGATGTAAAACTGGATTTCGCGGTCGCGGTCTTCGTATTCCAGGTACAGCAGTTGGGCCACGATCAGGTTGGCGATCTGGTCATTGATCGGCGTGCCCAAAAAGATGATGCGCTGCTTGAGTAGCAGCGAATAAATGTCATAGGCGCGCTCGCCGCGCCCCGACGTTTCAATCACCATAGGGATCAAGTTTTGAATATCCATTCTTTATTCCTCACCTTCCAGGGTTGGTTCGGCGGTCGGTTCGACATCGCCTGTTCCTTCTGAGACATCCGCCTCAGCGCCCGCCTCAGCTTTTGCGTCTACACCCGTGTCGGCCTCTGCGGGGGGCAGTTCGGGGGCCTCACCGCGGGCAATGGCAATCAGTCGCTCAACTGCGGCGTCGTTGGCCATATCCATGCTGATCATGACCATTCCGTTGGGCGTGGTGAGCCTTGAGCGAACCGAATCGGCTTGCTCACCCAACGGCTCGACCAATTTCTCGATTTGGTCCAGAATGTCCGACTCGGAGATTTGGATCTGTTCCTGGGCGATTACCTGGCTCAAAATCAATCGCTGTTTGAGGCGTGTCTCGGCCTGCGGGCGAATTCTTTCTCGCCAGGCTTCTTGAGTGGTGTTGGTGAGTTTGAAAAAGTCTTCCAGGCTGATGTTGCGTGATTTGAGATTGTTCTCAAGATCTTGTTCAAACATCTCGATCTCTTGATCCACGTAAATCTTGGGATATTCAATGTGCGCTGTGGCAAAGAGATGATCCCAAATCTGCTCCAAATAGTCGTCGCGGGCCTGTTTTTGGGCATCCTGAAGCAGTTTCTGGCGCAGTTTGGTTTCAAGATCGGCCAGATTCTCATAGTCGCCGACCAGGACGGCAAAATCGTCGTCCAGTGGCGGCAGCTTTTCGGTGCGAATCTGGTGCAGCGAGACCTGCCAGTGCGCCATCTTGCCGGCGGTGTCGGGGTTATAGTGATCGGGCGGGAAGGGCAGGTCGAACTCGCGTTGTTCGCCGGCGGTCATACCTGCGACCTGTTGAGCAAAGCCCGGCACCGGGTAAGGTGATTCGGCATTCAATATCATTTCGCGGGCGGTGTTGCCCAGCACTACGCGGTCTTCAATGGTGCCGCTGATGTCCAGCACGACCTGATCGCCCAATTCGGCGCCGCGATCCGCATCTTGCCACTCGCCGCGTTCGTGGCGCAGCCGCTCGATGGCCTCTTGAAGGGCCTCGTCGGTGATGACGGGTTCGTTCAGGGGGATGCGCATGCTGCGATAATCGCCCAATTCGACCAGGGGGCCCACCGGCACCTGCACATGGAAGGTTAAAGGCTCCCAGGTGACATTGACCAGGTTTGACTGGTCTACCGGCTCTAGCCTGCTTTGCTCCAGCCCTTGCTTGAAAATGTCGTCGCCAAACTGGTCTACTACCTGGTGGCGAATGCCGTCAATCCCAAACTGCCGCACAACGGCGTTATAGGGGGCTTTGCCCGGGCGAAACCCCGGCACGCGGTATTTGCCAGAGAGGGCGCGGGCCGCGCTGCGCATATATTTTTCGGTCTCTTGCTCTTCAATCTCGATGGCGAGGTTGACAATACAATTCTCCAGACGCTCGGTTGTGACTTTCAACGTTGGTTCCTTTCCTGTAAAATTCAGCAAAAACCAGGTTGAGGCCAGCCGTTTCAACCTGGTTTCTCGATGCTCTTTCAAGAGGGACTATTATAACATAGATTGCCTGAAAAGAAAAGACCGCTCGGTTTTCTGCGCGCTGCTCGCACACCGCCGGGTATGAAAACGTCGGTTGAGGAGTCATCATGTGCGAGAATCGCACACCACCAAACATGAAAATATCTAGCGAGGAGTTTGGCGCGCTCTCGTGCCAAACTGGCGTTGTAAAGCGAATGGTGTTACATCGGGGTCAGGGATCCAGCTCGCCAGGCGCCGGGTCGGCTGCGCAGCGAAAGCCGATCAAGCCGTGACGCGGGCCGGGGTATTCGTGGTTGCGCATCGCACAGCGGCTTTCGTGCGCGCTAAAATCCCATGCGCCACCGCGCACCACTTTGGTGGCGCCTTTTTCCGGTCCTGGTGGGTTGCGGTCGGGCGCATAGCGGTAATAGTCTCGATCATACCAATCGGCCACCCATTCCCACACATTGCCCGACATATCGGCGACACCGTAAAAACTGTCGCCCTCAGGTGAAAAGGCATCTACTGGCGTGGTGTCGTCAAATTCCGATTCATCGGTGTTGCAATAGAGCGAGTTGAACTGATCGCCCCAGGGATACTGTCGGCCATATGGCCCGCGGGCGGCTTTTTCCCACTCGGCTTCGGTGGGCAGGCGTTTGCCGGCCCACGCGGCATAATCGCGGGCATCGAACCAACAGACATAAGCCACCGGATGATGGCCTTTGCCGGGTGGAAAGATGCCATCGGAGGAGGCCCAATGCGCCGGCGGGGGATAACCGGTATCCTGGATGAACTTGGCATATTCGGCATTGGTCACCGGGTAGCGGTCGAGGTAAAATGCGTCCAGGTAGACCTGGTGCACCGGCTGCTCGTCGGGGCCGGCGTCGCTGCCTATGATAAAGGGGCCGGCCGGGATCAAGATCATACCGGGCTGCGGGATTTGGCGCAGGGCGGCAATGGCTTTGGGGCCGCCGAGGGCGGCCAGGGTGCTGCGCGCCAACCCGCGCACGTTGGGATAAGGGTCATTCAAAACCTGGGTCAAAAGAGACACCACTTCGGGGCCGCGCAGCGCGCTGATGGCCTGCACCGCGCTGCTGCGGCTGCGCGGGTCGGGGCTTTGCAGGGTTTGGCGGACGATTTCCCATGCCGAGACGCCGGCCCCGGCCGAATAGTCTACCCAGAATGACCATTGAAAATTTTGCGCCAGAGCCGAATGCAAGATCAGCGACAGTTCTTCGTCGCTCAAGCGCATGCGGGCAAAAGATTGGCGCAGCCGTCCCAGGCCTTGCTTGTCAATCAGTTTGCCGGTGCGCCAATAGGCCAGCAAAGCCCGTTGCAGCATATCGCGCACATCTTTGGTGGCCCAACGATCCTCTTGCGCCCACTCGGACACGCGGTGCACCAAAAAAGCGTGGGTCAGCGTGTGTCCTCCGATGGGCAACTCGTGGATGATGCCGTGTTTTTGCCAAAAACCGGTCAGCCGATTCAATCGCGTCTGATTGTCGCCGGTCAGCCGATCCAGGTCGGCTGGCGAGGGGACGTATCGTTCCCAGGCCAGCCCGGGGTCGGCCAATACCACCATCTCTTTGAGCAGGGCGCGGGCCAGGTTCTGCTCTTCTTCATCGGGCAGTTCGCCGAGGTGATCGTCCAGATAGCTGCTGAGGATGCCGCGCGCACCGCCCAATTGGCGGTAATGCTCCAACTCGATTTGCGCAGTATGCTGGGGCAGTCGCTCGATCAACGTAGCACAGACCACTTGAAGCGCGGGCGGTGCGATCTCGTCGGGGCCAAGGTCAATCAGCAGAGTGGTGAGCAGGGCCGGAGACCAGGCCAGGCCGGCCGATTGGATCGGCTCGACGATGGCCCGGCGGGCTGCGTCAATGGAGAGGCGGCGCAAGGCCAGCCGTGCGCTCAAGATGTCGGTCAGCGGCGGGATCAACCGGTCGAGGGTGTACAGGTTGCGGTCGCGAATGACCCAGATCAGTTTGAGAGTAGGATGCTGCGCCAGGCCATCGGTCAGAGTGCGGGCAATGTGGCCGATCACGTCGTTCGACGATTGCCGCATCAGGCTATCGAGTTGGTCCAGCGCCCACACGACCGGTTGGTTGGTTTGGGCATATTCGGCCAGCCAGTCGCTCAAGGGCAGGAGAGTGGGCTGGTGGGGGCCGGCGGACGTATGAACCAGGCAGGCCTGATCGCCGTGCAGCCAAAACGTGTGCACCTGGATGCCTTGTCCGGCCAGGTAGGGGGTCAACCCGGCCTGGATCAGCGAGGTTTTGCCGGCGCCGGCCGGGCCATACAACACCACATGCCGGTGATCGGCCAGCAAGTTGGCCAGGCGGGCGGCCTCGGTTTCGCGTCCCAGAAAAATTGGGGCATTTGAAGCGGTGTAGGCATTGAGAAATGGCAAAGGATTGAACGCACACATTGGCTTGATTCTCCGTCTTGGCCCCCCGTTGCGCGCCTAATTTTGCCCCAGGATAAACTTGGGCATGGTGTCGCCGCGCAGCCCCAAACGCAGCGTCTCGAGCGGAATCACTTCATCGGGGGCGATGTTACCCAGGTTGACATTGCTGCCAAACCGCTTGATCAAATAGACCTGCTGACCCTTGTCGGGTGCCTCCAGGATCAATTTTTCTGGGGGGATGCGCTCGGCGATCACGTCGAGCATGCCCTGTCGCACCGACTTGTCGTGGCGAAACAGTCCTACAGTGCCGCTCTCGCGCGCCTCGATGATCACCTTCCACGAGCCGGCTTCCAGGTCTTGCTCGATCAACTCGACCCATTTGAACGGCGAACGTTGCACCAGAGGGTCTTTGCTGCCTACTTCGGATAGCACGGTAAAGTCGCGGCAGAGCTGGCGAATGTAGCGGGCCTTGTCTTGGGCGGCCAGGTCCATCACGCCGTCCGACAGTTCGACATGGGTGATGCCCAATTCAAGCAAGAAATCGCGAAAAGCCTCCAGCCGCCTTTGGGCGATGGCGATCTCCATCAAGGTGCCGCCAAAGCACAGCACAATGTCAAAATCCTGGTACAGCCGCACCTTTTCGCGCAGATTGCCGGTGACATAGCCGGTGCCCCAGCCCAGTTTGACAATGTCAATGTATTCGGCTGCCACTTCTAGCACATCGCGAACCGCCCGCATACCCAATCCTTTGTCCAGCACATGGGTCAGGCCATATTCGCGCGGTCGGCGTGTACGAATCGGCAGGTCTAAAAAATGTTCCATCTGTTCCTCCTTTGCCGGCAAGCGGCATCTCTTGTTACGTTGATTATACGCAAAACAGATAGAACGGGCAAGGGTAAGCGTTCAGGTGATGTCGCGTATTCTTACCACAAAGGACAAAGGGCAAAGGCACAAAAGAGTAGAAGAACTTTGTTCTTTGTGGTGAAAAATACATCCATTTGAACGGTTACGAGCAAGGTTTGGGGCAGGGGTGAAACATCATTATTTGACAAGAGTTGTCAAAAGAGATATAATTTCCATCGTTCTCGGCGGGGCGTAGCGCAGCTTGGGAGCGCACTTGAATGGGGTTCAAGTGGTCGACGGTTCAAATCCGTCCGCCCCGACTAGTTTTGCTCTGATACGGACTATGTATCAGAGCATTTTTTGTTTGTCCACTCGACCGGGCAGGTGGGTGGTTGGGGGGCGGTGTTGTTCTCCGGGGTGTCCTTCATTTCTGAGGAAAATGCAGATTGAGCGCGTTCGTAGAACGTCCAAACTTGCTCCCAAATTGAAGGACACTCGTTCTCCTTCCTGTGTTGTTCTCCGCCCCAATTTATGGTACAATGAGAGCGTCTTGATCGATGTTTTCTAAGAAAGGGGGCACACGATGTATTCTCGAAAATTTTTATTCATCGTTCCTGTTCTTATTGCTTTCATTGCACTCAGTCTGCTTTTCCTCTCTCTCGATCCACCTGCGCTGGCCCACACCGTGACTGTAAACGCCAACCCTGCCGACTGGCCCATGGCCGCGCCGGGGCAGGTCAACCTGGGCCACATTGGCCGCAACGCCACCCACCAGGGTGAGTACATCTGGCGGGACAATCCCAACGATCAGCGTACCGATTGGGGCGGCAATGAGCAGGCCGACCTGCTCGAGTTTCGCGTCACCGCCGACTCGGCCAACCTCTATTTCATGGCCGTGATGAGCGACATTACCCAACTCGGCGGCAACGGCGTGCCGCAGATCCAGGTCGCCATTGATACCGACCGGGTGAGCGGCTCTGGCGAACCCTGGCTAGGTAGCCTGAGCGACACTCAAGTCAGTCCCAACGCCGAGTGGGAATATCTGCTGATCACCCGCTTTGGCAGTGGGTACTCGAACCTGGTCGTCTGGCAGAACGGGTATGTCACCCAGATTTTCACCGGCACCGCAGCAATCAGCGACACGATCAATACCATCGAATTTTCCGTGCCCTGGGCGGCCTTGGAGATGAGTGCACCGCCCACGCTGCCGCTGCGCTTGACGGTGGCCACCTTTCGCGCCAATGCCAGCGATGAAACCTGGGACAGCAGCGGCAACAGCGACGCCGTAGACGCCATCACCAACTATGGCGACCCCGGCAGCACCGCCAACACCTGGAGCGAAGTATCCGACGGCGTGGTGAACTATTATTTCGACCTCTTTTTCGAGCCGGACGGCGACGTGTACCCGCCGCTGCTGGTCTCGGAGGTGCTGTACGATCCAGATGGCACCACCGAAAATGATGAATTTATCGAGATTATCAATATCAGCCCGATCGCTATCGATCTCGACGGGTACAAAGTAGGAGATGAAGAGACCATCGATCAAACAGGAGCGCCTCAAGATTCGATGGGCGCATTTCCGGCAGGATATCAGATTCCCTTCGGCGGAGTCATCGTTGTTGCCCGCAACAGCACGGCATTTCTGGCCACCTTTGGTTTTTTGCCCGATTTTGAATTCACTTCTCAGCGGCCCGATGTGCCTGATATGATTCTTTATAGCAATTGGGATTCGGATCCTCTGTCAAGCGTCACATTGGGCAATACCGGCGACGAAGTGCTTTTGCTCGATGGTTCGGACACAGTGATTGATGTGGTGACCTATGAAGCCGGCAGTTGGCCGGGCGTCTCGAATAATATCACTGTTGGCAACGGCCAAAGCATGGAACGCGCCCCGGCCAACTGGGACACCAACGATATCGCCCGCGATTTTGTCGTGCGCCCCAACAACGGCACGCCGGGGCGGCGATCCTCCTTTGTCGTCGGGGTCAGCCCGGCGGTCAACGCCGTCGCCGCGCCGCCCACCGCCACCCTGACCATCACCTCCCACCAGGCGATCAGCGCCACGGCGGTCAGCAGCCTCACCCTGGCCGTGCACGGCATGCAGAGCGGGCTGGCCGAGGCCGCCTACGGGGTGAGCGGCAACACGATTTTTGTTACCCCCACCCGGCCCTTCCACCAGGGCGAGCTGATCTATGCCGTGGTCACCACGCGCACCCTCCAAGACGCGCCGATCGCCCCCACCTGGGGCTACCAATGGCAGTTCAACGCCGGGGCGGTGTTCTCGCGCTGTGTGGACGGCTTTGCCGACATCGCGGCTGGCCTGCCCGGCGTCTACAATAGCAGCGCCGCCTGGGGCGACTATGACCGCGACGGCGACCTGGACATCCTGCTCACGGGCTATGACGGTTCCGCCCGCATCGCCCGCGTCTATCGCAACGATGGCGGTGTCTTTACCGACATCGGGGCCGGCCTGCCCGGCGTCTACAATAGCAGCGCCGCCTGGGGTGACTATGACAATGACGGCGACCTGGACATCCTGCTCACAGGATGGGCCGGCTCCGCCCCCATCGCCCGCGTCTATCGCAACGATGGCGGTGTCTTTACCGACATCGGGGCCGGCCTGCACGGCGTCTACAATAGCAGCGCCGCCTGGGGCGACTATGACAACGACGGCGATCTGGACATCCTGCTGGCGGGCGATACCGGTTCCGGCTACATCGCCCGCGTCTATCGCAACAACGGCGGCGTCTTTACCGACATTGCGGCCAACCTGCCCGGCGTCCACTCGGGCAGCGCCGCCTGGGGCGACTATGACGGCGATGGCGACATGGACATCCTGCTCACGGGCTATGACGGTTCCGGCTACATCTACATCGCCCGCGTCTATCGCAACAACGGCGACGGTACCTTTACCGACATCGGGGCCGGCCTGCCCGGCGTCTACAGAAGCAGCGTTGCCTGGGGGGACTATGACGGCGACGGCGACCTGGACATCCTGCTCACGGGCGATACCGGTTCCGGCCCCATCGCCCGCGTCTATCGCAACGATGGCGGTACCTTTACCGACATCGGGGCCGGCCTGCCCGGCGTCTACGTGGGCAGTGCCGCCTGGGGCGACTATGACAACGACGGCGACCTGGACATCCTGCTCACGGGCTATGACGGTTCCGCCCGCATCACCCGCGTCTATCGCAACGATGGCGGCGTCTTTACCGACATCGGGGCCGGCTTGCCCGGCGTTACATCCGGCAGCGTTGCCTGGGGCGACTATGACGGCGACGGCGACCTGGACATCCTGCTCACAGGATGGGCCGACTCCGGCCCCATCGCCCGCGTCTATCGCAACGACGACTGCGCGGACCTGGCTGTGGTCAAATATGCCGACCCTGAGCCGGGGGTGGCCGGCGAGAGCATCACCTATACGATCGTCATTTCCAACATCGGCGCGGGCATCGCCACCGGCGTCACCCTCACCGACACCCTGCACCCCTCCACCACCCTGCAGACCATGGATCAGCGCGACGATGACGCCGCCGATTTTGCCCTCGGCACGCACACCAACACCCGCTGGAACGACGACCGCCCGCAATATGACGAGTGGCTGGAACAGATCAACCCCGCCCTGCTCGGCAATTATACCTCGCGCGTCTTTGACGCCGGGCAAGACGGCGCCATTTGGGACACCCTCTCCTGGCTGCCTCGCCGGCCCTATGGCAAGCCCCTGCCGGACAACAACGGCGCCGAGTGGGGCTATGACGATGGCAATGTGGACATGTGGGGCAACCGCCTGCTGCTGCACCTCGACGAGCCTGGTGCGCCCTTTGCCGATTCTTCTGGCAGTGGGCTGACCGTGACCTGCGGCGGCGACTGCCCGCAGTCCGGCAGCGGATGGTTCACCCAGGGCGCCTTTTTTGACGGCGTCGACGACGTGCTGGTCATCTCGGACACCCACAGCCCCGCCCGCTATGCCGTGGAATTGTGGGTCTATCCCACCGCCGTCACTACCTCCAGCATGATCTTGCGCACCGATACGCTCAGCGGCACCGCATATCACTATTCGCACATGCTGGGCATCGTGGGCGATAAATTCTTCCACATGGTCAACGATGGCCAGGAACGGTGGGCGATCGGCACCACCACCGTGCAGCCCAACACCTGGTACCACGTGGTGGGCACCGCCGAGAGCGGCGGCGACCTGCGCCTGTACGTCAACGGCGTGGAAGAGGCGCACGTGGCCGACCTGGGCGCACTGTGGGCCGGCGGCGACGAGTATCGCCTCGGCTCCAGCTATGGCCTCACCGGCACCGGCTTTTACGCCGGGCACATCGACGAGGTGGCCGTCTACACGCGCACGCTGGCCTCCTCCGAGGTGCTGGCGCACTATGTGCGCGGCGCGCAGCAGGTCTGGTTTGAGGTGCGCTCCTGCGCCCAGCCAGACTGCTCGGACGGCGCATGGGTCGGCGCCTACTATTCCGAGCAAACCAACACCAGCCTCACCACGCCGTGGGTCAACATCTCGGCGCCGGCCAACCGCTATTTCCAGTACCGCGCCACCCTGGGAACCGACCAGCCCGACTATCGCCCGCAGATCGAGTGGGTGCAGGTGGCCCCGGCACACTATGTCATTGTCACCACCCAGGGCAGCTATACCACCGCTGTCGATGGCAAGGCCTTTACCTGCACACTGGGCACGCTGGCCCCCGGCGAGGCGGTCACCGTCACCGCCTGGGTAGACATTGCCCGCGATTTTACCGGTACGATCACCAACACGGTCTGGGTCACCGCCGCCGGCGACATCAGCGTCACCAACAACACCGCCCAGGTCACCAGCACCGTCGAGTCGCACGTGGGCATCCGCGTGTATAAATACGATGAATATTGGGTCAACGACCAGACCCTGGTCGGCGGCGATCCGGTCAACCCCGACTATCCGATCACCTATACGCTGGTGGCCTATAACCGCGGCCCCAGCGACGCCTGGGACGTGACCATCACCGACACCCTGCCGGTGACGATCACCAATGTGATCACCCCCGGCGGCTGGGCCGTCTGTGAGTGGACCACTCACACTCTTACCTGCACCGCGCCGCATCTGCCCTATGAAGCCTGGCGGCGGATCGTGGTCGAGGCCATTGCGCCATTGGTGACCGGCACGATCACCAACACAGCCTGGATCACGGTCGAGTCGAGTCTGGCTCTCACCGCCACCTCGCGCTTTAGCGACACCGAGGTGACGACGATCTGGCCGCTGGCCGATCTGATCATCGGCAAAACCGCCGAGCCCAGTCCGGCTTATCCCGGCGAAACCATCACCTATACGCTTACCATCACCAACGTCGGCCCGTCAGATGTGCCGACCCCGGTGGTGGTTGACGAGTTCCTCTCCGGCGAGCAGGCCTATGTTCCCATCTTGCCGGGTTGGATGTGCATGACAAGCACACTCAGCCGGATCGAGTGTGCCTACTCCGGCACGCTGGCCGCCGGCAGCAGCATCAGTCTGCAAATCACCACTACCGCGCCGCTGACCGGCGTGGTGGACAACCGGGCGCTTGCGGCAGACTGGCTTGGCAACACCACCGATCCCGATTGGGACAACAACCTGGTTTATCTGCACACCGCCGTGCTGCCCACGGCTGACCTGGTGGTGACCAAGACGGTGGTTTCCGACACGGTGGTGGCCGGCGCGCCGCTGACCTATACCATCACCATCCGCAATGCCGGGCCGGTGGATGCCGGCGCCGCCCACCACACGCTTGAACTCCAGAGTCTGCACGGTCAGGACTGGCAGGGTCGCAACCGCGCCGTGCCATATCACTCGATGATCCATGTGCGCGGGTTTGAAGGGCGGATCGAAAACATTACCGTCACCCTGGGCTATGTTGACGATCCGTACCCGGCCGACCTGCGCCTGCTGCTGGTGGGGCCGAACGGCCAGGCCGTGCTGCTCATGGCCAACGCCGGCGGCGGAACCGACATCGAATACCTGATGTTGACCTTGAACGATGCCGGGCAGTTGATGCCGATCAGCGACACGCTGACTTCAACTGTGGTCTACCGACCCACCAATCATGGCTTTGGCGGCGACCTGCCCCTGCCGGCCCCGGCCGGACCCTATGGCAGCAGCCTGGGTGCCTTTGTGGGCAGCAGCCCCAATGGACAATGGCGGCTCTATGTCTATAATGCCGTCGCCGACGCGGGCGGCTTTCTGGAATACTGGACGCTGACCCTCACCACCCGCACCACCGATACCGTCACCCTGAAGGACATTTTGCCCGCCGGCCTGAGCGATGTCAGACTGACCGGCCGGCCTGCCGACTGGGACTGCGCCGTGTCCAGCCAAAATGTGGCCTGCGAGTTTGACCGTCTGCCGGTGGGCGCCGTTACCGTGATCACTCTCACCGCCACCGCGCCGATCACCCCCGGTGTGATCACCAACACAGCCATCATTACCTCGACCACACTGGATCCGATCACCACCACCAACACGGCCTGGGTCACGGCAACGGTGATTCCCGTCGCCGACATCCAAATCGTCAAAACTGTTATGCCGACCGGTCGGGTGGGGCAGGGTGCGCCGCTCACCTACACTCTGACCATCACCAACCTGGGGCCGGGCCTGGCTGTTGCTCCCATCGTCGTCACCGATTACCTGCCCATCGAACTGACCACAGTGATCACCGGCGGCGCAGGCTGGAGTTGCGATCTGACCGCCTTGCCCGTGCTGACCTGCACCCGCAGCAGCGACCTATCGGTGAATGGCGTTTCTGTGCTGACCCTGAGAGCCACCGCGCCGCTCACGTCGGGCCTGGTCCTGACCAACACCGCCGGCGTGTCGGGGGCATCCTTTGATCCCATCACCGCCAACAACACTTCGCTGATCACCCTCACGGTGGCGCCGCAGGCCAATCTGGGCGTGATCAAAATGGTCGAGCCGGCCCTGGCTCTGCCCGGTGACCTGCTCACCTATACCGTGATCGTCACCAACTATGGCCCCAGCGCGGCCGTCTATGTCACTCTCACCGACCGGATACAAAACGCCACTCTGAGCCAGCCATCCGGTGGCACCTGTATGCAGGCGGGTAACACATTCACCTGCACTATCGCCGCCCTCAACCCGCTGTCTATGACCACCATTGTGGTCACGGCCACGGCGCCGGCCAGCAATGGCCTGATCACCAACACCGCCTGGGTTACGTCAGGCATCGAGGATTTGCAACCGGGGAATAACACCTATACATCCACCCTGCCCGTCACCCAACGCCCGGTCGCCAATGCCGGTGCAGATCAGACCTTGCGTCCGCTGGCCACCGTGACGTTGAACGGCAGTGGCAGCTATGATCCCGACAACAATCTGCCGCTGGCCTACGGCTGGACGCAAACCGGCGGCCCGGCCATCACCCTGAGCAGCGCCACCGCCGTCAGTCTCACTTTTACGGCCCCGGCTGTGCCTGCCGTGATCACCCTGTCCTTGCGCGTGACCGACTCGCTGGGCGCGCCTTGCCTGGTGCCGGACGTGGTGGTGATCACCGTGACCAACCGGCCGCCGGTGGCCGACGCCGGTGCGGACCAGGCTGTGTATGTCGCTGCCCCGGTCATGCTGAACGGCGGCGGCAGTAGCGATCCCGACGGCGACCTGCCGCTGACCTACAGTTGGACGCAGACCGGCGGACCGGCCGTCATACTGAGCAGCGCCACTGTCGTCAGCCCCACTTTTACGGCTCCGGCCACGCCCGCCATGCTAACTTTTACCCTGCGCGTGACCGATTCGTTTGGTATGCCCGATCCCACGCCGGATGAGGTGGTGGTCACTGTCGGCGACCGGCCCATCGTCGGCTTGCAGGCTTTTAACGACAGCCCCACTTTTCTGGGGCAGACCACCCACCTGTGGGCCACCGTCGTCACCGGCACCAACATCACCTATCAATGGGCTTTTGGCGATGGGCAAATCGGCAGCGGCATCAGCGTCACCCATGTCTATGCCGCCGAGGGCTGGTACACGGCCACTGTCACCGCCGCCAATGGTGTGGGCAGCATCACCGCCACCACGCTGATTTCGATCACCGAATTCCCCACGATGACTATCTATCTGCCCATCGTCATGCGCAACTATGCCTCTGCCCCCGACCTGGCCGTCGAGCAGATTGCGGTCACGGCCAACAGCATCCAGGTGGTGGTGCGCAACGTAGGCGACACGCCCATTGACAAAACTCTGGCCAACGAGTTTTGGGTGGACGTGTACATCAATCCCAACACGCCGCCTGCCACCGTCAACCAGACCTGGCGGCATGTGGGCAGTTCGGGCATTGTGTGGGGCGTCACCCAAGATGCCCTGCCCCTGGCGCCCGGTCAGGCGATCACTCTGACTGTCACTCCGGCCGGCGGCCTCTATTACCGCGCCGACCTGAGCAGCGTGGCCTGGCCGCTTTCTGCCGGAGCGCGCATCTATGCCCAGGCCGACTCGGCGCACTCGGCCACCGCGTATGGGGCCATCCTGGAGAATCACGAGATCATCGGTGCGCCGTACCTGAATAACATCATGGGGCCGACCGTCCTGTCGGCGACAGCTCCCACGCGTACCCGTTCGTCCAGACGTTAGGTTTCATTCCAGGTGTCCGTGCCAAGGCTTGTCTTGGCACGGACACCAGACTTGCGGAGAGAGAAAAATGATCAAAAAAATTGCCTTTATTTCGATTATTTTATTTTCGACCATGCTGTTCACTCTGCCGCCCAACGCCGAGGCGTTGCCGCCGCGCCCTGAACCCACCTCCACGCCGGCGCCTCGCACGGATCCAGGCGCCGGCATCGAGTTATCGGTCAGCGGCGCCAAATCGCCCTGCTATGCCATTGTCCAGTGGCAAGATGGGCTGGGTGGCTGGCACAACGTGGAGACCTGGCGCGGCCAAGTGGAAAACAACCGCGTGATCTGGTATGTCACCCCCGAACTGTTTGGCAAAGGGCCTTTTCGCTGGGTGGTCTATCGCGGCGAGAAAACACTGGTCTTGAGCGAATCCTTCAACATGCCCACCGCGGCCAATCAACTGCTGCGCGTCGTGGTTGTTGTCAAAGAATAGCAGGGTTATCCAGGAAAATATGGATATTCGTCAGGCTACCTCCAACGATAACGAGACGCTGCAACATCTGATGGCTCAATGCCCACAGGGCAGCAGTCTGATCATCACCCTGGTCAACACGCCCAACTTTTTCGCCCGCGCCCAGGCCTATGAAACATATCGGGTTTTTGTGGCCCAAGACGGGGCAGCGATTATGGGATCAGCTGCCTGCGCCGTGCGCCAGGTGCAACTCAACGGCGCGTCGGCCCGCGTGGGCTATGAATTTCAGTATTTCACCGCCCCGGCCTATCGGCGGCAAGGCGTGGCCGCCTGTTTGCATCAGCACATTGAGGCCTACCTGCGCGAGCAGCAGGCCGAATGGTCCTCGCTGCTCATCGTGCCGGGCAACGTGGCCTCGACCCGGCTCTTTGAAGGGCAGGGATTTTATCTGCACCGCAACCTGATGGCCGCCGTGATTCTGGTCTATCAACAGGTGCGGCTGACCGGCGGCGGGCAAATCCGAGCGGCCACGCCGGACGATCTGCCGGCTGTGGCCCGGCTGATGAACGAAACCTGGGCCGATCACGCCTTTTATGCCCCGGCCACCGCCGACAGTCTGCGCCAGTTTATTGCTCGCGTGCCAGCCTACAGCCTGGATAACCTGCTGTTGCTGGAAGAGCAAGGCGAACTGTTGGCCTGCGCCGGTGTGTGGGACATGAGCCAGGTGATCCAGGTCACAGTGAATGCCCTGAACTCCACACTGAGCTTTACCGGTTGGCTGCTCGACCTGGCCCGCCTGATCCGCCCGATGCCCCACATTCCCCATGCCGGCGAGCAGTTCAAGCAGTGGGCCTTGACCCCCCTGGCCTTCAAGCAACCGGCACATCTGAACGTCTTGTTGCGCGAGATCAACAACCGTGCCTGTCGCAGCGGCATCGGCCAGATTGTCGTGGCGATGGGCGAGCGCAATCAGCCACTCTGGTCGGGGCTGGGCGGCTTGATCAGCATCCGCAGCGCGGTCAATTTGCACGTCAAGCCGCTCAAACCATCTCTAAAAATGGATGACCGCCCGGTCTTTGTGGACATGGTTGATTTCTGATCCGACCTTTCTGATCCGACCTTTCTGATCTGACCCTTCTGATCCGACTCTACTCGGCCTGGAACTTGGGGAGAAAAATATGGCACTGCATGCACTGGCCGGGCAGCCGGCCCCGCGTTCTCTCTTGATTGATGTGTCCAAATTGATGGAGGCCTATTACACCGGTCGCCCTGACATGGGTGCGCCGGAGCAACGCGTGTCGTTTGGCACGTCGGGGCATCGCGGCACATCGCTCAACAGCAGCTTTACCGAAGCGCACATCCTGGCGATCAGCCAGGCCATTTGCGAGCTGCGCCGCGCGCAAGGCATTGACGGGCCACTGTACCTGGGTATGGACACGCATGCCCTCTCTCAAGCGGCGATGAACACGGCCATCGAGGTGTTTGCCGCCAACGAGGTCACACTGATGATTCAGCCAGAGGGCGGCTATACCCCTACGCCGGTCATTTCGCATGCCATTCTCACCTACAATGCCCGGCGCACGGCCGGGCGGGCCGATGGAGTGGTGATCACGCCTTCGCATAATCCTCCCCAGGATGGTGGTTTCAAGTACAATCCCCCGTCGGGCGGCCCCGCCGACACCCAGATCACCCGCTGGATTCAGGATCGCGCCAATGCCATCCTGACCAACGAGTCCGGGGCCGTCCGGCGCATACCGTTGGAACGCGCGCTCAAGGCCGAAACCACGCATCTGCACGACTATATTGCCCCGTATGTGCAAGACCTGAAGACGGTCATTGATATGCAGGCCATCCGCGCCGCCGGGCTGCACATCGGCGTGGACCCGCTGGGCGGTGCCGGCCTTGCTTTTTGGCAGCCCATCGCCGAAACCTATGGCCTGAATATCGAACTGGTTAACCCCGACATAGACCCCACTTTTTCCTTTATGTCGGTAGACTGGGACGGGCAAATCCGCATGGATTGTTCTTCGCCCTATGCAATGGCCGGTCTGGTGCAGCTCAAAGACCGATTTGACATTGCTTTTGGCAACGATACCGACTATGACCGACACGGCATTGTCACCCCCGACGGTGGGCTGCTGCCGCCCAACCATTATCTGGCGGCGGCCATTGCCTATCTCTTTCAAAACCGGCCCGGCTGGCGCGCCGACGCTGCCATCGGCAAAACTCTGGTCTCCAGCTCGATGATTGACCGCGTGGCCGCTCATTTAGGGCGCCGTCTGGCCGAGGTGCCGGTAGGGTTCAAGTGGTTTGTCGAAGGGCTGTTGAACGGCAGCTATGGGTTTGGTGGCGAAGAAAGCGCCGGGGCTTCGTTCTTGCGACAGGATGGCACGGTTTGGACTACCGACAAGGATGGTTTTATCCTGGACCTGCTGGCTGCCGAAATGATGGCCCGCAGCGGGCGCGCTCCCGACGAGCAATATCGTCACCTGGAAGCCCTTTTTGGTTGTCCGGTCTATGAGCGCATTGACGCCCCGGCCACCCGGCAGCAAAAGGCTGTCCTTCAGGCTCTCTCACCCGATCAGGTGACGGCAACTACCCTGGCCGGCGAGCCCATCCTTGCCAAACTGACCCGCGCTCCGGCTAACGAGGCGCCCATCGGTGGAATCAAGGTGATCGCCGCCAACGGTTGGTTTGCTGCCCGGCCCTCTGGCACCGAAAACGTGTACAAAATCTATGCCGAGAGTTTCAAGGACGCCGATCACCTCCGCCAGATTCAGGTCGAGGCGCAGGCGATGGTCGGTGCGGCGTTTCAGGCTGCCGGTGTTTGAAAGAGGTGCGCATGAACACACCGGCACAACTCGATGAACCCGTCCGCTGTCGGCTGCTGGCCCATCAGAAAGCAGAGATCACCGAATACCATATCTATACCCGCCTGGCCGCCCGTCTCAAGTCGCCCGAAAATCGCCGCGTGTTGGAGCGCATCGCCGCCGACTAGCTGCGTCACTATGAGCGATGGCGCAGTTATACCGGTCAGGAGGTCGGCCCAGACCGGGAGGCGGTGATCGGGTATGTGCTGGTTGGGCAGGTTTTGGGGCTGACTTTTGGTGTCAAGTTGATGGAGCGCGGCGAGCAGGGCGCCCAGGACAACTATACCCGTCTGAGCGAGGCCATCTCAGGGGCAGAGGCGATTGCCCGCGAAGAGCAGGAGCACGAAACTGCCTTGATTGCCTTGTTGGATGAGGAGCGGCTGCGTTACACCGGCTCGATTGTGTTAGGACTCAACGATGCCCTGGTCGAACTGACCGGCGCCTTGGCCGGCTTGACCTTTGCCCTGCAAAACACTCGCCTGATTGCTATGACTGGGGCCATTACCGGCCTGGCGGCGGCCCTGTCTATGGCCGCATCCGAGTATCTGTCTACCAAGTCGGAAAAAACGGCTCAAAACCCTCTGCGCGCTTCGGTCTATACCGGTGTGGCATACGTGGCCACCGTTTTGATTCTGATCCTGCCGTTTCTGCTGTTTGCCAACTATTATTTGTGCCTGGTACTGACCATGATCGCTGCGGTGTCCATCATCGGCCTGTTCAACTATTATATCTCGGTGGCCCAAGATGAGCCATTCCGACAGCGATTTCTGGAAATGGTCGGCCTGAGCCTGAGCGTGGCCGCTCTGAGCTTTGGCATCGGCCTGCTGATGCGCCAGGTGTTCGGCATTGATATCTGAGCCTGTTGTGGGTTGAGCGTGTTCGGCAGGACGCTGTCGAAACCTCAAACTTTGCCGGCTAATTGCCTCCTCCTCGTTTGCGCCTCGCCCCTATTTCGAGTACAATACCCCTCAATTCAAAATGTAAGGAGAGGGTATGGTTTTTCGCGATCAACGATTGACATGTTCCAACTGTGGCCGTCCATTTTTCTTTACCGTCAGCGAACAGCGCCAACTGGCCGAACAGCAAGGCATCGAGGCGGTGATCTTGCCCACACTGTGTTCGCAGTGTCGCCCGGCTCAGCCGGTTCTAACAACTCATCCCAGCTCTGCCGTCAAGCCGGCTGTCGTGTCGGCCGCCGTGTCGGCCGCCATCGAGTCGGTCAAGGTAGAATCAACGGCAGAACAGGATGATGCCCTGCTGCGTGAAATGTACGAGCTGGCCCGTTCCGATGAAGGCTTTCAGGTGAAACTGATCGGTCAGATCAAATGGTACAACGCTCACAAGGGGTACGGTTTTGTCACCACAGCCAATCACCTGGACATTTTCTTTCATCGTGCTGGCATTTCAGGCAAAACGACGCAACTCTACGATGGTCAACAGGTCGAATTTCAGATTCACCAGACCGACAAGGGTTGGGAAGCCTTTGATGTGAGTCCACTCCCGGCATAAAGGAGACCGGATGCAAACCTGGCAGGGTCGGACAATTAAAAAGGGGCGAGGTCACGGATTGGCCCTGGTTTCCACCGAGCCGATTGGCTTTTTGGGCGGGGTAGACCCGGAGACCGGCCTCGTGGTCGAGGCTGGTCATCCGTTGTATGGGCAGTCGGTGGCCGGGCGAGTGCTGGTCTTTCCTACTGGCAAGGGCAGCACGGTCAGTTCGTATACCCTGTACCGTCTGGCTAAAAACGGGTTGGCTCCGGCGGCGATCATCAATGCGCAAAGCGAGGCCATTGTCGCCGTCGGCGCCATCATTGCCGACATTCCGATGGTAGACCAGGTTGACCTCTCGCAGATTCACAACGGCGATACGGTGACGGTTGAGGATGGAGTGGTGACGGTTGGCTGAGCTGGTCTTTGTCAAATGGGGCGGCTCGGTGATCACCGACAAGCAGCAAACGGCCACGCCGCGTCTGGAGGTGATTCGCTCACTGGCGATGCAAACACGTGCCGCTCTTGATGCCTGCCCGGACCTGAACCTGGTCTTGGGACACGGCAGCGGCTCGTTTGGGCATGTGGTAGGGCATCGCTATCAGGTGCATCGCGGTATGGCCGACGATGGTCCCTGGCATGGCTATGCTCAAACCGGCACCGCCGCCGCCCGCCTGAACCGCATCGTCGCCGATGGGTGTGAACAGGCTGGCCTGGCCGTTCTGACATTGCAACCTTCGGCGATGGCGCGCTGCCGTGCCGGCGCCCTGATTGAAATGAACACCTGGCCGCTGAGTGAGGCACTGCGTCACCGCCTGATGCCGCTGGTCTATGGCGATGTGGCTTTTGACGACCTTCAAGGTTGCACCATCATTTCCACCGAAACCATTTTTGCCTTTTTGGCCCGCACCTTGCGCCCGCAGCGCATCATCCTGGTCGGCCAGGTAGATGGCGTTTATGAGCGCGACCCGCTCCAGGATGCACTGGCCCGACCGATTGCCCGCCTTTTGCCTCAAGATTGGCCGCAGATTCAGGCCCAATTGGGCGGCTCGCACGGCCTGGATGTGACCGGCGGCATGCTGACCAAAGTGCGGATGATGATGGACCTGGTGGCGCAAGGACATACGGGGCAGGTGCGTCTGATTTCGGGTCTGCGTCAGGGAGCGTTGCAGCAGGCCTTGCTCGATCCGGCATCAACGGCCGGCACGGTGATCGAGCAGGATATGTGAAAGGAATTTGGAGTGAATTTTATCATTTCGCTGGTTTCGTTTTTAATTGTCTTTAGCCTGATGGTTTTTGTCCATGAATTCGGACATTTTGTGGTGGCCAAACGCTCTGGCGTGCGTGTGCGTGAGTTTGGGTTTGGGTTTCCTCTGGCCGCCGAACGCCCCATTGAAAAACGCCCGCTATCCTGGAAAATAGCCCAGGACAGGAGCGGCACTGTCTATAGCATCAGTCTGATTCCGTTTGGCGGCTTTGTCAATCTGGGAGAAAACGATCCCAACGACCCGCACAGCCTGGCCCATTTTCCCAAGCGGGTGCGCCTGGCTACTTTGATGGCCGGCCCATCTATGAACATTGTCACTGCTTTTTTTATCTTTATATTGACGGCGTTCAGCGGCTATCCTCAGGCCATCTGGGGTGTCGGCATTGATCAGGTCTTGGAAGATTCGCCGGCCATGCAAGCCGGCATCCAGGCCCAAGACATTGTGCTGCAAATTGGCGACCTGTCCCTGACCCCCTCAGCCAATGCCGAGCAGGTCAGCCAGGCGATGGTGACCGGTATGGTTGGTTACATCGCTGAACGGCCCGGTCAGCCCATCCCTATCACCATCCAGCGCGGCATCGGCCAGCAAGCGCAGCAGCTTGACCTGACCGTCACTCCGCGTTTGAACGATCAGGGTGAAGGCAAGATTGGCACCGTGATCACAGCCATACCGGTGCGCATCACCAAAATACACGCTTCTCTGTGGGATGCCATTCGCTACAGCGCCCAAGAGATCATTTACACCGTTCAGTTGACCTTTATCGTGCCGGTGCAAATGCTGCGTGGGCTGATCTCGATGGAAATGGCCCGGCCGGTTGGACCGGTGGGCATTGCGGCCATGACCGGTCAGGCCACACAGCAAAGCCTCGATTCGGGGTGGGCCTATCCCATTCTGCATCTGGCTGGCCTGCTCAATGTCGCCATCGCCATCACCAATATCCTGCCCATCCCGGCGATGGACGGCGGGCGGTTGATTTTCATTCTGATCGAATGGATTCGCGGCAAGCCCATCTCGCCGGAAAAAGAAGGGCTGGTGCATGGCATCGGGCTGATCGTGCTGCTGGTTCTATTCCTGGCTATTACGGTGCAAGACATGTTTACGCCGATCCAGATGTTTGACATTACCCAGTACCTCAATTAGAGATGGACGATCCACGTCAACTCATCATCCGGCACATTTTAGAGGAGGATACCCTGATCCGGGCTACCTGGAGCGGCTGCCTGAAAGGGCAGGCCGCTCCCTGGAATAAAGTGATGGTTCGCCCGGTGCAAATCAAGAATGTCAGGCACCTTCAATTTTCATACTTTGACTCAAAAAAAGACATCTCGAAAAATTACGCCGGCGACGAAATCGAACCTCGTTTACTTGAATTGCTGGCCCTACCTTTTCAAAACATCCTCGTTCAGACGACCGCCGGAGACATTCAGGCGCAGGTTACGGCCAAAGGGCGAATCATTTTGCATCATCACAAAGCCCCGGCTCGTTCTCCGGCCGATACCCGTCACGACCGCGCCAAAAATCTCTTGCTGCCCGAAGGCCAACCCAACCCGTTTTTGCAAGCCATCGGCCTGATGACCCAGGATGGTCGCATCCGCGCCGATATGCGCTCCAAATTTTACCAGATCAACCAGTTTTTGCAGCTCATCGCCGATACCGGTGAGCTGGAACGGCTGGAACGCTCACCGATCCAGGTCATTGACTGCGGCTGCGGCAGCGCGCACCTGACCTTTGCCGTCTATGATTATCTGAACCACACCCTGGGCCGCCCGGCTCACCTGGTCGGCATAGATATCAACCCCGAACTGTCCAAATCGGCATTGCGCGATGCGTTGGGATGGTCAAACCTGTCCTTTGCAAGTATGCGAATCCTGGACTATAAACCCGCCGTTACCCCCGACATCGTGCTGGCTTTGCATGCCTGTGACACGGCCACCGACGAAGCTTTGGCGCAGGCCATTCGCTGGCAAAGCCACATGATTTTCAGTGTGCCATGCTGTCACCATCATCTGCAAGCCCAACTCGACGCCGATGTCGCGCCAGCTTTTATGCGCCCTCTGCTGCGGCACGGCATCGTTAAAGAACGGCTGGGCGATCTGCTCACCGATACCCTGCGGACGCTGATCTTGCAGGCGCACGGCTATCGCGCCCAGATCATCGAATTCATCTCGGCCGAGCATACCGGCAAAAATCTGATGATCCGGGCTGTCCACACCCATCAAGGCCAGGACAAACGCGCCTGGGCTGAGTACCAGGCTCTCAAAACAGCCTGGCAAGTGCAGCCATACCTCGAAACCCTCCTTTGAAGGGCGCGAGGCTCAAGCCTCGCGCTGAGAGAGCGGTGGTCTGTCGAAACCCTGCTCTTTCAGGCCGACGCTTTAGCGTCGGGCGGCCTGCCCACAAAACAAAACAGGCGTCACCTCAAGGTGACGCCTGTTTTTGGTTCAAAGCGGGCTACGGGATTTGAACCCGTGACTCTCTCCTTGGCAAGGAGATGCTCTACCACTGAGCCAAGCCCGCGTTGATTCAGATAAAATGCCTGCTCAATCAGAGCGGGCTACGGGATTTGAACCCGTGACTCTCTCCTTGGCAAGGAGATGCTCTAC
>CAYVBK010000002.1:0-8305 GCA_964449465.1 uncultured Anaerolineae bacterium | reverse complement strand
CACTGAGCCAAGCCCGCAATTGAACTACCAGTGCCGCAGCCCAGACTTGAACTGGGGACTCTTTGATTTTCAGTCAAATGCTCTACCAACTGAGCTACCGCGGCTTGCACACTGGACAGCATTTTATACCCAAACCCGATTTTTGTCAAATGAAAAGAACAGGTTTAATGATGGTCTTGCCAGAAATGCAGGTTTGGAGTAAAATTGCCCCTTGCTGCCACATCCCGCTTTCAACCCGCAAGCAGTCTATCGAGATTTTACCCTGCACAGGGTGACAAGGAGAGAAAAGATGAAGTGTAAATTCTGGCTTGCGCTGATCTGCCTGATTCCCCTGCTCATCGGTGGGTGTCAGACCGGCGCCAAAACTCAACCAACTCCCACACCAATGCCCACCTCGGTCGTGCCTGAAAAGCCCACTTATGTGGTGCAACGAGGCACTGTTGAGAAAAAGGTCCAGTTTACAGCTCGTATCTCGCCGATCAATGAAAAGGACCTTTTTTTCAAAAATGGCGGATATGTGAGCAAAGTATACGTCAGCAAGGGCGATTGGGTCGAGGTCGGCACGATCCTGGCCGAGTTGGAAATAGATGCCATCTTGAACCAACTCTCGCTGGCCGAACTGGACCTGCAAGGTGTGCAAAAAGCCTATAATGCAGCGATGGAAAGCAATGAGCGCACCATCTTTAACGCCCAGCTCAACCTGGACGTTCTCAAGCTGCGTATGGAACGTCTCAAATTGCAAGCCCCGCTGGTTGATTTTACCTCGCTGAAATTGTCCAAAGAGCGGGCTGCCGAGTCTCTCAACGAAGCCAAAGCGGCTTACAAGAGTGCGCTGGATCGCCCCTGGGAACCACAGGCCGTTCGCGATGGCCTGTACAAAAACATCACCAGCGCCCAACGCGCCTATGATGAGATCGAGGCGCGCTACAACTTTGAGGTGTTGCAGTATAGCCGGTCGCAGCAGTTGCACGCTCTTGACCTTCAGTTGATGGAAAAAGACATCCTGCGTGCCGAACAAGAACTGGCCTGGCTGCAAAGAGGCGTAGATCCAGCTCTGACGCAGCAGGTAGAGGCTGCTCAAATCAAGGTCAATCGCATCAAGGTTGAACTGGAGAATTCGCAGCTCATTGCCCCGTTTTCAGGCGAAATCACCTCGATCACGGCCACGCCCGGCAAGGCTGTCGAGGCGCGCAAGCCGGTCGCTGTCATTGCCGACCCGAACATCGTAGACATTACCGCCGACGTGCCAACCAACCAGATGGACCTGCTGCAAGAGGGCATGGAGGCCGAGGTTACTTCCAGCCGGGCGCCCGGTCAGGTCTTCAAGGCCATCATCCAAACGATGCCCTATCCCTACGGCACTGGCGGCGGCTCGGTCAAGGTCGAGGATATGGACAAGCGCACCCATATCGTCCTGGTCAACCCCGAAGAACTGGAACTGCGCGTGGGCGATCTGGTCAAAGTGACCGTGTTGGTTGAAAGAAGCGAGGACACCTTGTTCCTGCCGCCGGCAGCCATCCGCACCTTTGAAGGGCGCAAGTTTGTGATGGTGCGCGTGGGTGAGCGGCTGCAAAAAGTGGATGTCAAGCTGGGCGTCCAGGGCGAAGACTATGTCGAGATTTTGCAGGGTTTGGAGGAAGGCCAGATTATCGAAGGACTATGAAGCTGATACAGCAGTTTCTGTCCGTTTTTCGGGTTGCGACACAAAGGCTGTGGCACCAACGCGGACTGGCGTTGTCTATGCTGATCGGCCTGACGGCGGCTGTGGCTCTGACGGTTTGTATCCCCGTCTATGCCGATGCCATCAGCTATCGCATCTTGAATGAGACGCTGTATCAACAAAATTCGACATCGCCCTTTTCGATGCTCTTTCGTTATGTGGGCAGTTGGAACGGCTACCTGGAGTGGGAAGACTGTCGTCAGGCCGATACATTTCTCTCTGCTCAGACCGGTAGTGTGCTGGGACTGGAGGTGGTCGGCCAGGCCCGTTATTTCAAGACCGATAAAATGCGTCTGCTGCCTCTGTCGGGCAGTGCATATACCGATTCAAACAAGCCGCTGGCTTTTCTGTCGCTGGGGTTTGTCAGCGATCTGGAATCGCACATTGACATTTTGCAGGGGAGTTGGCCCGCTGCTATTACCAACAATAGCGAGCCCATTAGCGTGCTGGCCCCGGCCAGGTTGATGGCCGAGTTGGGCATCCAGCCCGGCGAAGACTATCGAGTGTACTATGAAGAGCCGCTGCCGGCCGGCGCGCAGGTGCAGACCGTCTTTCAGCACACCGTGCGCATTGCCGGCATCTGGCAGGCGCGGGATGCGCAGGATCCTTTCTGGTTCTACCCACAGTCGGCCTTTGAAGATGTGCTGTTGATGCCCGAGGCCAGCTATGCTCAAATGTCACAGGCGATGAAAGGCGAAGTGGGTCTGGCCGTCTGGTCGCTGGTGTTGGATGGGCGCAACATTCGCACCCAAGACATCGAGCCGCTGGTCAGGCAACTCACCCGCCTGCACAGCCAGGCCAACACCCTGCTGAACAAGATCGAAATGGCCCGCTCGCCTCGCGAGTCGCTGACCCAATGCCTGGACACGGTGCGGCTGCTGACTCTGTCGTTGTACATTTTTAGCCTGCCCACATTGGGTTTGGTGCTGTACTTTGTCAACATGATGGGCGGTTTGATCGTCCAACGGCAGCGCAACGAGATTGCCATGCTGCGCAGCCGCGGCGCGGCTACTGCCCAGGTGATCGGCATTTATGCGTTGGAAGGGCTGACTGTCGGCAGTGCGGCCCTGTTGGGCGGAACATTTCTGGGTGAGCGGTTTGCTCAGGTGATGGGGCTGACCCGTTCGTTCTTGCAATGGACGCCGCAGCCGTTGCCGCCCACCACCCTGTCGCCGACAACTGCCTGGCCGGGGCTGATCACCCTGGTCGTGGCTCTGGCGGCCAGCATCGCGCCGGCCATCGGTGCATCGCAGGCCACCATTGTCACGTACAAGCAAGAGCTGGCCCGCTCGCTCAAGTCACCCTGGTGGCAGCGTGCCGGCCTGGATTTTCTCTTGCTCATCCCGGCCTGGTACGGGCATCGCCTGCTCAAGCAGCGCGGTAGCATTTTGAGTGTACAAACGCCGGCTGTTTCTGGCGCGGCATCGGGCGCGCCGCTGGGCGACCCGTTATTGTTTATGGCCCCGGTGCTGTTTGTGATGGCGTTGACCTTGCTGTCCATCCGGGTGTGGCCCTGGCTGATGCGTTTGCTGGCCTGGATGTCCAACGTCTGGCGGGGAGTGGTGTTGCCATTGACCTTTCGCCACCTGTCGCGCACCACCCGGCACTATGCCGGCCCACTGCTCTTGCTCATCTTGACAGTCAGTCTAGCCGTGTTTACAGCCTCGATGGCTCTGACATTGGACAGTCAGATCGCCGACCGGGTCTATTACGAGATCGGCGCCGATGTGCGGGTGATTGAGATGGGGCAAAACGAGCCAGAGGCCGATACCGCACCGGGTGCAGGGCTGTCTGCCGCCCAGCCGAGCAGCCAGACCCCTGTGTGGTTGTTCTTGCCCGTCTCGGAGCATCGCAACATTCCCGGTGTCCAGGCTGCCGCCCGGATTTGGAGCAGCCAGATCACCGCCCGACTGTCCAGCCAGTCGCTCAAGGCCCGTTTGGTGGGCATTGATCGGGTGGATTTTGCCGAGACAGTCTTTTTTCGGAGCGATTTTGTCCGGCCAGACGAAATTCAACCCGGTGTACGGGCCAGTCTGGGTGCTTTGATGAACGCCCTGGCTCTTCGCAATGACGCGGCGCTGGTCAGCCGGGATGTGATGCAAGAGTTCAGTCTGGAAATCGGCGACAGGGTCAACATCTCGATTCCCAACGCGGTGGTTCCGGCGACTAACCTGCTGGTGATGGGGGTGGTGGATCTGTTTCCGGGCATTTATCCGCAAGATGGCCCTTTTTTTGTGGCTAACCTGGATTTTATATTTGACACCATCGGGGCTATGCAGCCCTATGATGTGTGGCTCAAAACAGACACCGGATTGGCCACAACATCGCTGGAAAACGAGATTCGGCAGATGGGCATTCCGGTGATGGGCATTTACAGCGCGCAGGATGAAATTGATCGGATTCAGCTTCGTCCAGAGCGGCAAGGTGCCTTTGGTTTGTTGACTATTGGTTTTGTCATTTCGGCCGCAATTACTGCACTGGGTTTTTTAATCTATTCTGTCGTTTCTTTTTCGCAAAGATACATCGAGTTGGGCATTCTGCGCGCGGTAGGCCTCTCGGTGTGGCAGATGAGTGCCGTGCTGATCATTGAACAGTCTATTATTATTTTGAGCGGCGTGGGTATCGGCACTGGGTTGGGCGTTTTGACCAGCCGACAGTTCATTCCCTTTTTGCAGGTGCAGGGTGGACGCTATCCACTCACTCCGCCGTTCATTGTGCAGGTGGCCTGGCATGAAATCCTCTATATCTATGCGATTCTGGCCGGCATGCTGTTGGTGATCATTACCATACTGGTCATCATTTTGCGCCGTATGCGCATTTTCCAGGCTATCAAGCTGGGAGAAACCATCTAAAAAGGAAACTGACCGTGAATGAACAACCTTTGATCGTCTGTGACAACCTGGTCAAAATCTATAAAATGGCCGAACTGGAACTGGTGGCTCTTCAGGGGCTCGATCTGGTCGTTCAAGAAGGGGAGTTGATGGCCCTGGTCGGCCCGTCGGGATCGGGCAAAAGCACCCTGATGAACATCCTGGGTGGCCTCGACCGGCCATCGGCCGGGCGAGTCATTGTTGATGGACAAGACCTGCTCAAGATGAGCGATGTGCGTTTGAACAAATATCGCCGCGAAGAGGTGGGTTTTGTGTGGCAACAACCTTCGCGCAATTTGATTTCGTATATGACGGCCATCGAAAATGTCATGCTGCCGATGACCGTATCGGGGGTCAATCCGCGTGAAAAGAAACGCCGCTCCAACGAACTGCTTGAGATGGTCAGTTTGGGCCATCGAAAAAAACATCATCTGACCGAAATGTCGGGTGGTGAGCAGCAGCGGGTGGCTATTGCCGTGTCTCTGGCCAACTATCCTCGCTTGCTTTTGGCCGATGAACCCACCGGCGAAGTGGACTCGCAAATGGCCCAAGAAATTCTGGGCACGCTGCGCAAATTGAACAAGGAATTGGGCGTCACCATCATCATTGTCACCCACGATCCGCGCATCGCCAGCGAAGTGGACCGGGTGATCGCCATCCGCGATGGTCGCACCAGCACCGAGACGACGCGCCAGGTATTGACCTCGCTGCCGCTGCCCGATGAGCATGCTGACGAAGGGCAGTCTGCCGGGCATGAGGTGACATATGAAGAGTTGGTGGTATTGGATACCGCCGGTCGCCTCCAGGTGCCGCGTGAATATCTGGAGACTTTTGGCATCGGCGACCGTGCTCGTGTGGAAATGACCGATGAGGGCATCTTGATTCTCCCGGTTGAGGGGCGTGAAGTGGCTGCCCGTGCCGCTTCCGAACACGACAGTTGGGAAGCCCAGGTCAGCGGGCTGTATGTGCGCCAGGATGCTCCGCCGCCGCCGCACAAGACTGCGTTGAACTGGCTGCGCCGTCAACTCAAACTGCCGGACCGCTCAAAATAAGGCCGCAACCGGTAAGCAAAGGAAGGAAAAGCTGTGATACTCCCCCCAGAATTGACTGAAAATCCGATCATCCGCACCGAAAAATTGCAGCGGGTCTATCATTCGCGTGGCCGCGAAGTGCATGCGCTGCGCGATCTGGATATTTATATTCCGATGGGAAGCTATGTGGCCTTTCGCGGTCGCTCAGGATCGGGCAAAACCACTCTGATCAACTGCATCAGCGGGTTGGATCGTCCGACCGGTGGCGAGGTGTTTTTCAAAGACCAGCCCATGTCCAAACTGTCGGACGGCCAGATCACCAGATTGCGGCGCAAAGAATTTAGTTTTGTGTTCCAGTCGTTTGCCCTGCTGCCTACCTTTTCGGCATACGAGAACATTGAACTGCCGCTGCGCATCCAAAGCATGCGTCGGCGTGAGCGGCGCGAGCGCACCATGCGCTGTCTTGGTGTGGTGGGCCTGAGCAAGTGGGCCAAGCATCGTCCCTATGAAATGTCGGGTGGACAGCAGCAGCGTGTGGCGGTGGCCCGCGCCCTGGTGACGATGCCCGAAGTGATCCTGGCCGATGAACCCACCGGCGAGTTGGATAGCTCGACTGGACGCCAGATTATGGCTCTGTTTCAACAAATTTCGATCCAGGAAAACGTCACCATCATCATGGTCACGCACGACCCGATCATCGAGGAATATGCCTCGATTGTTTATTACTTGGGCGATGGGCAGGTGGCCGATATTGTATTGCACCCCGAAAATCGGGTGCTGAGAACGGAATAAAAAACCAACCCCCTGGTTTTCAAGAAACCAGGGGGTTTTGCTATCCGGGGTGAAAATGGCTTTTTTTCAAGAGCATCCCTGATCATCCTCGAATAATGCCACTATTTCGGCTGCCAGACCCACGCACGCTTTGCCACGGTCAGTCCAATAGCAAATCGGCCGGACCGCTTCGCTCAAGGCCTGGTTGGCTTGCCTGCTCAATCGCTACGTATTTTGCGCAAAACGCTACTTGTTCTGCCGGGGCTGCCGATCCCAACATTCCTCACCGATGCGGGCGGCGTACCAGCGCAGATCATCAACAACCGAATGGTCAGCGTCTGCCCGTGTTTGATCACCGCGCGCATCGAGGCCAGGTCGCCGCTATCGAGCACTGTCCAGGTATAAGAGCGGCCTTCCTGGAGTGCTTGTAACAAGGGGGCCTTGCGTTTAGACGTCGAGCATCCTTATTTTCTCACTAATTCGCGCTGAATTCGAGACCGCACCGATTTGAGTTCTCGGTGCAACAACTCAAATTCGTGATCTGAAAACAGGTCTTGTGCAGGCAATTCTGCTTCCGATTGCAAGAGTTGGATGCGGTATGGTGTAGGTGGGTGTGTTGCATCAAGCCGAGAATTTTTCAACAGTTCGACTCGTTTTTTGCGTTCCAGTTCTCGCTCTGGCACCTGGACAATACATTGACGAAGGGTGTCAAAAAAATCGGTTTTTTCTTCGTGATTGTATCTTGACCGTTGTACAGCTAAACGGAAAGTGGGGTCAAAGCAGCATTTTCGTAAACAACTTGTTACCGCGGCAGTTCCACTGATCGTGGCAGCGAGGTAATCTGCATAATACTCGGCGCGCTGCGAGTCGCGCCAGAAAAGATGGCATAGTACAAACAAATTGAGCCAGGCCAGACCTGCCACCCCCCACATCACAAGATTGATAGGGATCATAAATAGGCTCCAAAAACCTTTCTGTGAGGCCCAAATTTGTCCAGGATGCAGCAGCACATACCAATTGAGCAAGGCATTGATGGCAGTCCCAACCAGGAATCCCCGACTTGGATCCTGGTTGACGCTGTGGGCAACTTCGTGAGCAAGCAAAGCCAGTTTTTCTCGATTGTCCAAAATCTCCCACAGCGGCAGCCCAATCTCAAGCACCCATTCACGTTTCCATCCTACCTGTGTTATAGATGCGTTAAACTGTGAGTTTATTTGAATTGTATCCATTGGCGGAGCGTGCAGTGCGTCCGAAATGCGATCTGCAAGCGCATACAGCATTGGGAATTCGTCTTTCGGTAGAGCATCATAGGGTGTTTTGGAAAATCGCGGAAACATGATCCAGGCAATACCTATTAAAATAACGCCGCTCAGAATGGCGAAAAATTTGGGCCAGCCCAGGATCAATAACGCCAATCCTGTCAATGCCGAGACAATAGTCAGACAATGAACCAGAATCGCAAGCGTATTTCCTGCGACTTGGGACCATGTTGCCGTTGGCATCAATGATTGTCGATCCTGGAGCTTTTCAAAGAGTGCCTGGCTTCTGGTCTGCCCTAGCTTGCTGTACATCATCTCCCAAATATCTTGGGGTTCCTCCGACTCGTGGGGCTTGACATTCCATCCACAGTGATCACACCAGGGAACATATCCAAAATCAACCGGCACCAGGGTTCCACAATTGGGGCATTCTTGTTGTTTTACTTGATTGGTTATCATCTATGCTTTTATCCGCACACAGGTTTATGCAGCCTCGGCAACGGGATAAATCACATTGGCGTGTAACGCTTGCGTGGCGAATTCGAGTGCTGCGTGAATGGCCTCACGCGTCAGACGCGGGTGCACCTCGATCAATTGTTCGCTAGCATTACCCTGAAACGCTCGTTAAAAATGATATAACTGGAATTTGGCAAC
>CAYVBK010000001.1:0-204123 GCA_964449465.1 uncultured Anaerolineae bacterium | reverse complement strand
AAACCTTTGTGTTCTCGGTGTCCTTTGTGGTAAAAATAGACTTTTTCAGTGGCCTTTTCAAGGAGCAGTGGATTGGAACGAACCGGTATCGTGGTGCGGGTGGCCGGCGTGGTGGTGGATGCCGAATTTCCTACCGGCGATTTGCCCAGCATCAACAACGCTCTCTCGATCCAGCCGGATGATGGCTCGACGTTGATGATCGAAGTGCAGGAACACATTGATCCTCGCACCGTGCGTGGCATTGCCATGAGCGCCACAGCCGGTCTGCGGCGCGGTCTGACCGTGCGAGATACCGGTCGGTCCATCCAGGTGCCGGTCGGCCAGGCCACGCTGGGACGTATGTTCAATGTGTTGGGTGAGGTCATTGACGAGCAGCCGCCTCCGATGGTGCAAGAACGGCGGCCCATTCACGCTGCTTCGCCCCCACTGCGCGATCAGCGTGTGGTGACGCGCCCGTTTGTCACCGGCATCAAAGCCATTGACCTGCTCACACCCTACCCTCAGGGCGGCAAGATCGGGCTGTTTGGCGGCGCCG
This sequence comes from uncultured Anaerolineae bacterium, assembly GCA_964449465.1. Classification (GTDB taxonomy): domain Bacteria; phylum Chloroflexota; class Anaerolineae; order JAFGEY01; family JAFGEY01; genus CAYRXM01. The sequence continues at coordinate 203,588 of CAYVBK010000001.1, read as the reverse complement.
GCGTCGGCAAGACGATGCTCATGATCGAGTTGATGCGCCATACCATCCGCGAACATTCGGGCATCGTCTTGTTTGCCGGCGTGGGCGAGCGCAGCCGCGAGGGCAACGAACTGTGGCTGGAAATGCAACGCAGCGGCGTGCTGCCCAGCACAGTGTTGGTGTTTGGACAGATGAACGAGCCGCCCGGTGCTCGCCTGCGTGCGCCGCTCACCGCCCTGACCATGGCCGAATATTTTCGCGAATCTGAGCGACGGCAGGTGCTTCTTTTCCTCGACAATATCTTTCGTTACATCCAGGCCGGCTCCGAAGTGTCGGCCCTGCTGGGACGGCTGCCCAGCGCAGTGGGCTATCAACCTACCCTCGAAACCGAGATGGGGCGTTTGCAAGAGCGCATCACTACCACCTCACGGGGCAGCATCACTTCTATCCAGGCCATCTATGTGCCCGCCGACGACCTGACCGACCCGGCGGTGGTGGCCACCTTTGCTCACCTCGATGCTGCGACTGTCCTCTCAAGGCGGCAGGTCAGCCTGGGGCTTTACCCGGCCATAGACCCACTGGCCTCCAGCAGCACCCTGCTTACCCCGTCGGGCGTGGGTGCCGAACATACCCTCATCGCCAACCAGGTACGCGCACTGTTGGCCCGCTATCAAGAACTCCAGGATGTCATTGCCATTTTGGGCATCGAAGAGTTGAGCGATGCCGACCGGCAGACGGTCAATCGGGCGCGTCGTTTGCAGCGATTCCTCACTCAACCCTTTTTCGCCTCAGAGCCGTTTACCGGTATGCCCGGCCGCTATGTGCCGCTGGAAGAAACGCTGCGCGGTTTTCAAGAGATCATCCAGGGGCGGCACGATCATTTGCCCGAACAGGCCTTTTATATGGTCGGCGGCATAGACGATGTGCAGGCCAAAGCCCAGCAGATAGCCCAAGAGAATCAAGATGGCAGATGAACGGCTGCGTCTGATTGTCCTGACGCCGGCAAGCTCCTTGTTGGACATGGATGGTCTGGATTGGGTGCAGGTGGTGTTGGCCGACGGCGGTGGGTTGGGCATCTATCCGGGTCACGCGCCCTTGCTAGCCGAAACATGGCCGGGCGTGTTGCGCTATGCCATTGGCGGGCAGGCCCAGCAAACGGCGCCGTTGGCTGCCGGCGTGTTGGACATTCACAACAATCAGGTGCAGCTCTTGACCGGTGGCCCGATAGATGATGAAATCCAGGCCGGGCAGTCCGATTCTGCTTCAGAAGAAGCCTTGCCGTCTGACCGCCTGGCTGCGGCGCTGTGGGCTGCTCTACAGACACCCCCGACCGCTTTTGAGGATACTGATGGGCAACGAAAAACCTGACCGGCCTTTGTCGGGTTTTTGGTATGAGGCTTTGCGCTATACCACGCTGGGCTGGGAGTTGGCCCTGCCGATCTTTGGAGGCGTGCTGGCCGGCTATTATCTGGACCTCTGGCTGGATTCTGCCCCTACCTACACGCTGGGGCTGCTGGTGGCCGGTTTGGGAATCAGCGCGTACAACATCTGGCATGCCATCCAACGTCTTGATGCCCGAAACAAACAGTCACCGCCGGCAGATTTTGCCGAACTCGATGTGTCAGATTCAGATTTCCTGGACCTGGAGCAGTCATGATCTGGCTGGGCGCTTTGGGCGGCTTGGTCATTGGATTGCTTTATGCCTGGTCGTTGTCTCTGTCGGTGCAGCGAATTGGGACACATTCGGAAAAAGGCAGTTGGACCGGGCTGGTCGGGGGAGCGGTAGGTCGCTGGCTGTTGGTGGCTGCGGCGCTGGCGCTGGCGTTCAAATGCAGTGCGACCGCCGGGCTGCTGGCTCTGGGCGGGTTTTGGTTGGCGCGCTGGGCGGCCATTTTGTGGTGGTCCCAGCGTCACAATGAAAATTAAAGGAAATCGGCGTATGGAGACGATTCAACCTTATACAGTTTTTACCATTGGTGGCATTGCCATCACCGACACAGTGGTGTCTACCTGGATCATCATGATCCTGATTGTGGCATTGGCGGCTGTGATGGGCAAATACCGACCGATGGTGTTGGAACTGTTTTTGGACCTGATTAACGATCTGCTGTCCGATGTGATGGGACGCCCGGTAGAGCCTTTTTTGCCGTTTCTCGGCACGCTGGCCATCTTTATCGCCGCTGCCAATACATTCAGCGCCGTGCCGTTCATCACGGCGCCCACACGCGACATTAGCACGCCGCTGGCTCTGGCCCTGCTCGTCTTTTTTTCTGTCCACTATTTTGGCATCCAGGAAAAGGGGCTGTGGCGATACATCAAAGATATGGCCACACCCATCTTTACCCTGCCCCTGGAGATCATTGGTCAATTGAGCCGTACCATGGCGTTGACATTGCGTCTGTTTGGCAACATCATTAGCGGCGAAATGGTGGTTGCGGTGTTGTTTGCCCTGGCGCCATTGTTTGTGCCTGTCCCGATGGCCGGTTTTGGCCTGTTTACCGGCATCTTGCAGGCGTTCATCTTTACCTCGCTGGCCGCCGTCTATATCGCCGCCGGCGTCGAGGCCGCCGGCTAGCTGAAAATTATTCATCAAATCAAGGAGTTGATACATGTCCAATCTGGATTCAGGTACATTGATCACGCTGGTCACCATCATTGTTGCCGGGGCCAGCATCGTATTGGGGACAGCTATCCCGGCTCTGGTAGAAGGGCGGGCGGCCGTCAAAGCACTGGAAGGCATCGCTCGACAGCCGAACGCTGCCGGCAATCTGCGCACGACACTGCTGATTTCGATGGCGCTGCTGGAATCAACGGCCATTTATGTGCTGTTGGTGGTATTGATCTTGCTGTTTGCCAACCCGCTGCTCGACCGTTTGTTGAAATAGGGGCATCTCATGTTGTATCCCAATCTGACGACGGTGATCTTGCAAATCGTCAACTTTGTTGTTCTCAGCGGGCTGCTCTATCTGCTGTTCTTCAAGCCGGTGATGAAGCAGGTGCGCACACGCATTGAAACCAAGGAGCGCATGATGGCGCAACTGGCTCGCGATCAGGCCGAAGCGACCCGTTTGCGCGTCGAGTTGGAAAAGCGCATGGCCGATCTGGACGACGAGACAGCCCAGATCATCTCGTTTGCCCGCGAGCGCGCCGAAACGGAGCGGATCGCCGTGCTGCGCCAGGCCCAAGACGAAGTTGAACACATTTTGGTCGAGGCCGAAATGGACAGCTATCGCATCCGCGAACAGGCGGTGCAAGAATTTCATGACCAGATTTTGGACGCCGTTTTGAGCATCAGCGCCCAGATCATCGGTCGCGCTGCACCGCCCGATCTGCACGAGCGGATGGTCAAGCAGCTCTGCGATCACGTGTGGGACCTGGGCCGGCGCGAGATTGCCCGAGTGGATGCGTTTCGTCGTTCGTTGGGCGAGCGCACGCCGACGGTGACGGTCAATTCGGCACTGCCGCTCTCGCCAGATATGCAAAGCCTGCTGGTGCGCACTTTTTCGGCATTGGCCGACCGCACGCCGCGACTGGAACTGCGACTGGACCCGACCCTGTCGTTGGGCATCAGGGTGCGTGTGGGCGACATTATGATTGACAACTCGATTGCCGGGCAATTGGCTGAGATGCGTGAGCAGGTGTCGCAAGACCTCAGGGAGCAGCTCAAAAATGAGTGAACGTCCAGACGTGGCGTTGCTTTTGCAATCGCTGCGCAAACATGTGGATGAATTGTGCGATCTGCGACAGTTTGCTTCTTCTGACCTGGTGCCTCAGATCAAAACCTGCCTGGCCGACCTGCCGCATTTGCCCCCGCCCCGCCCGCGCGTCGCTCAACTGCTCGATCACTTGCGCAACCGGGCCGCTCAGGTGGAACTGCACGTGTCCATTCAGGATGTCGGCACGGTTCAATACATCGGCCATGGCATTGCCACCATTTCGGGCCTGCCTCGTGCCTGCACCGACGAACTGGTTACGTTTCCTACCGGCGTGCAGGGTATGGTGTTGAACCTGGAGCGCGGCCATGTGGATGTGATCTTGCTCGGCCCGGATGAGGGTATTCAGGGCGGCGACCTGGTGACACGCACGCAAGAGCGGCTCAAGGTGCCGGTGGGCAATCAACTCTTGGGGCGGGTGGTCAACCCGCTGGGGCAGCCGTTGGACGACCGTGGCCCCATCGAAGCGACCACTCATCATTACCTGGAGCGCAGCGCGCCAGGTATCGTGCAGCGCGGCCCTGTCAACACGCCGCTGCACACCGGCCTCAAAGCCATAGATGCCCTGGTGCCGATCGGCATGGGGCAGCGCGAGTTGATCGTGGGCGACCGGCAAACCGGCAAAACGTCGCTAGCCGTAGACGCGATCTTGAATCAAATGGATAACAGCGTCGAGTGCATCTATGTCGCTATCGGCCAGAAAAAGTCCACTACCCTGTCGGTGATCGAGACGCTGCGGCAGGGCGGAGCGATGAGCTATACCACTGTGGTGGTGTCCAGCCCCGATGACCCGCCGGCGTTGCGCTATCTGGCCCCTTATGCCGGCTGCACAATGGCCGAATTTCTCATGTATGAAGGACGCGATGTGTTGATCGTCTATGACGACCTCACCCGCCACGCCGACGCATATCGCGAGTTGAGTCTGCTGTTGCGCCGCCCACCCGGACGGGAGGCCTATCCGGGCGACATTTTTTACCTGCACTCGCGCCTGCTGGAGCGCGCCTGCAAATTGAGCGCAGAGACCGGCGGCAGTTCGCTCACCGCGCTGCCCATTGTGGAAACTCAGATGGGCAACATGTCGGCCTATATTCCCACCAACCTGATTTCGATCACCGACGGGCAGATTGTTCTCAGCAGCGACCTGTTCAATCGCAGCGTCCGCCCGGCGGTAGATGCGGGCAAATCGGTCTCGCGCGTGGGCGGCGCGGCACAAACTCGCGCCATGCGCGCTGTGACGGGCAATCTGCGCCTGATGCTGGCCCAGTTTGAAGAAGTGGCGCGTTTTGCGCGTATGGGCACCGAGGTGGACGAGGCAACCCGCCGTCAGATCTGGCGCGGCGAGCGGTTGCAGGCCGCCCTTCAACAGCCGACGCACCGACCGCTCTCTCTATCCGAGCAAGTGCTGATCTTGCTGGCCGCTACCGAAGGCTACCTGGACGATATTCCTCTCGATCAGGTGACTGCTTTTGAGCATGATCTGCGACAGCACGTCCAGGCGGTTCATCCTGGTCTGTTGCTGGAAATTGACCGCACCGGCGAGATTGATCAAGAGGCCGGCGAATTGCTGCGTGAGACTTTGGACAGCTATCGGAACACCTGGCTTAACCTCATTCGTGGCGCTGCAACCCGGTCCGCCGATTCGGTCGGGCGATGAGCCGGGCAAAATCAAGGAACAATTATGGAACCGAGCAGTAAAAAAATGATCATGGCCGTCATCCCGCGCGACGATGCGCGCCTGGTGTTGGACATGTTGGTGACGGCGGGCTATCCGGTGACTTTTTTGGAAAGTCGTGGCGGTGTGCTGCGTCAGGCTCAGTATGCGCTGTACACATGCGTAGATGCCGACTTGCTGGAAGATGCGCTGCGCATTATCCGCGAATACTGCCGCACCCAGGTTGAGGTGGAAACCGAGGGCGACGCACGCAGCATGACATCTGGCAGCGTGATGCCGGTGACGGCCGGCGCAGGCGGCACGGTGGTCTTTGTTTGGGATGTGAATCGGATAGAAACGTATTAGGGCATGCAAGATAACGAGCACATTCAAGGCCGCCTGGACAATATCCGCACGGTTGAACCCATCCTGGATGCCTTGCGCACCATCTCGATTGGCAACTGGCAGCTGGCATTGCGGCAGCAGGGGCGTCTGCGTGATTATGTCGGGCGTGTCCATGCCATTCTGGCCGTGTTGGCGCCGTGTCTGCGACCCGAGCGCGAGAATCATCCGGACGCGGCGACGCCACAACGGATAGATGCGTTGGTGATCGGCAGTGAGCGCGGCCTGTGTGGGCGGTTCAATATCGCCATCGCCGAACACGCTGTCGCTTATCGGCAGGCGCAAGCGCAACAAGCTCACACGGTCGAGTTTCTAGCTTTGGGCGCCCGGCTGGTGCGTCTGTTGCAGCGGCGAAACTGGTCGCTGACCTGGAGTGGGCCGCTCTCGGTGACGGCGTTGCCGCCCTTTGATATGGCGCGTCAACTGGCAGAGCGGTGGCTGGCGGCGTATCAGGCCCGGCAGATTGATGCCGTAGACCTGATTTACAACACATATCTCCGACCAGGCGTCTATGCGCCCACCGTCACCCGCCTGCTGCCGCCAACCTTGCCGCCTGCCGCGCGGCGACAGGAAACTTGGCCTCCGCCGATCATTGAAACCGATCCGCAAGGTATGGCGGTGCGCCTGATTGAACAACTTGTGTTGACGCGCCTGTATCAAGTCTTGCTGGAATCGGCGGCGGCAGAACATTCGGCTCGCTTTCAACTGATGGAAGCGGCGACTCAGAATGCCAATCGGCTGATCGAAGAACTGACCCTGTTGGTACAGTCGGCGCGCAAGTATGCGATCACGCGCGAAATGCAAGAGCTGGCTGCCGGCGCCGGGCTGCTCGGCCCGCAGTCTTGAGTATGGGCAGAAAATATCACATGCGAACAAAAAACGAGCAGGTTGCCGATAACCTGCTCGTTTTTTATCGTTCAACGCCGCGTAGCAGCGCCTGTGCGGGGGATCCTTGTCTGGCGAGATTTTATCGCTCGATGGCTTGAACCATCGCCGCCAGGCCGGCGGGTGTGTAGGGTTTGATGATCACATCTCGCACTCCAAACTGCATCCATTGCATGGCCTTTTCGACCCGCAGGTTAGAGGCCACCACCACTGTTTTGCTGGCCAATCGCTCGGCCTGCTTGAACTGTTTGAGCGCGTCTTGATGGTTCAAAACCTGATCGATCACGATCCAGTCAAACCGCTCCGGGTTGGCCGGTATTTGGTCTGACACCATCACCGTATGACCGAGATCGCCCCACACCGAGCGGGCCCATTGGCTCCACGAGTCTGTATCGTCAACCAACAAGATGGCCTGTGCACGCCCGCGCACCGGCGGCGGCAGCGCATCTTGAAAGGCCGGGATGCACAACTCGATTTGGGCGCCACCCTCTGGCGCATTGCCCGCCGATACCTGCCCACCCAACTGTCGCACGATTTGCAGGGTGGCTGCCAGCCCCAGGCCGGCATGATCGCCTCCTTTGGTGGTGTAAAAGGTGGCCCAAATTTTGTCCAACTGGTCGGCAGGAATGCCTGGCCCCCGGTCGGCGATGCGTACGACAACCGATTGCTCATCTGGCGTGGGCATCACCTTGACAGTGATGTGTCGTTCGGCGGTCTGCGCTTCCAGGGCGTTTTGCAGCACATAGCGCAACGCCCGGCTGACCTGGGTGGGATCGGCCAGGATGAGGGGCAAACGTGGCGCAATGTGATAGGTGATTTCGTCGTCGGGAATGTCCATTTCCACGGCGGCGTGGTAAACCAGGTCATCTAGCATGGTGGGCTGCGGTTTGTGTTCGCGCGCCGGGCCGATCAGATGCTCTTGCACCGAGATGATCATACGCACGCCGTGTTCGATCAAAGACAGGTCTTCTTGCATCGAGTCGCGCGCCTCGGCAGGAATGTCCAGGTCGTCCACGTCTTGAATCAGCCGCCGCACACTGGTAGAGATGGGCAGGGCTTTGTTGCCGATCCAATGGATGGCTTCGATGGTGCTGGTAGCCAGTGCCTCAAAGGTCTTGGTGCGCACCAATTCCTGGTGCGCGGCCTTGAGGTCGCGCAGCAGACGGGCATTGTTGATGGCAATCGCCAGTTGATCGGCCATTGTTTGCAGGGTGGTGATGTCATCGTCGTTAAAAGCGTTCTCCTGGATGCTTTGCACGGCCAGCGTGCCGATGACCACGCCATTGATCAACAGCGGCAGCACCATCTCGGAGCGGGTCTGCGGCAGCAGGGGGTTTTTCATGTGTACCGGGTCCTGGTCCACATTCAGGGTAATGCGCGCCCGCCCGGTGATGGCGACGGTGCCGTTCATAGATTTGCCGCCAACCGGCAGTCGGTGCCCGGCCGCCAGCATTTTCTCGCCGGCCTCGCCGTGCGCCGCGCTCAACACCAACCATTCTCTGGATTCATCCAACAGATACACGCAAGAAAAGTAAAATTGATAGGCCTCGCAAATAATGTCTACCGTTTTACGCAGCAGTTCGTCCATATCCAGCAATGCCGTGACGCCCTGTCCTACCTGCGCTGCCGCCGAGAGCAAGCGGGCGCGGCGCTCAATCTGCGCCAACAAGGTCTGGTTTTGCTCGTGCATGCGGGCATTTTGGATGGCGATGGCCAGTTGATCGGCCACTGTCTGCAACGACATAATATCGTCGTGGGTAAAAGCCGCTGCTTGGGTGCTTTGCACGGTCAGCGCGCCGATGACCGTCTGCCCGACGCGCAAGGGCAGGGCCATTTCGGAGCGGGTGAGCGGCAGCAGGGGGTTGTCAAACCGCACCGGGTCCTGGCCGACATCAAGGGCGATGCGTGCCTGTCCCTGGGCAATCGCCGTGCCGATCATGGACTGTCCGCCGACTGCCAGTTTGTGTCCCTGCGTCAGCAAACGGGCGCCGGCCTGCCCCCGTCCGGCACGCAGCACGGCCCATTGACCGCTCTCGTCCAGCATGAAAATGCCGGCATAGTAAAAACCAAATTCGTCACAGATGACATCTACTGTGCGGGCCAGCGTTTCATCCAGCCGCATGATCGAGGTGATGTGATGGGCGACCTGTGCGGCCGCATACAGTTGTGTGGCTCGGCGTTCTGCCAGAGAAAGGTTATCGTGCGTCATAGTTTCTCCCTTTTTTAAGCAGGTTTTTATAGAGATAGAATCTCTTGAATGATCTCGACCAGTCCGGCTTCACGCCCTTTGACAAAATAGGCCCGCGCCCCCCGCGCGATGGCGTCTTTGGCCCGCGCCACCTGATCAAAGGCCGTCAACACCACCACCGGCAGGTTGGCGTCCAGTTCCAGCAGTCGATCCAGCAGTTTCAAGCCTGCATTCGAGTCAATCTGTCCTTCCAGGTCGGGCATGTTCAGGTCTAGCACGGCCACCTGAAAGGGGGCCGTGGTTTTGTGAGCGGCCTGAAATGTGATCAGTCCGTCGCGGGCATCGGCTGCCGTTTCTACATCAAATCCGGCGCGCAGCAGCGTTTTCTCCATGCTGCGCAAAACCAGAGGTTCGTCATCTACCAACAAGATTTTTACGTCTTGCATAGCGGTCCTTTCAACTGATACATCAACTCTTGAAAAATTGCTGACAGAGGTTTTTCTTACGACATGATCGGCATCAGGCCGATGTGTCTGTTGACACCGGCAGCGAGACGCTGAACGTAGTGCCCAGGCCGACATCGCTCTCGACGGTGATCTTACCGCCCAGTTCGCCGATGATCTGCGCACAGGCCGGCAGCCCCAATCCGGTGCCGCCGCGATCTCCTTTGGTGGTATAAAAGGCCATCCAGATTTTTTCCATTTGCTCTGGAGGGATGCCTTCGCCGTTATCGGTCACGTCTACAATGACCCAGGCGTTATCCTCAGAGCGGCGCACCCACAAGAGCAGTGTCTTGTCGCCGACCCGATGCATAGCTTCCATGGCGTTTTTGATCAGGTTGATAAAAACACGTCCCAACTGCACCCGGTCGGCCTGGACGGCGAGATCGTCGCCTACAAAGACGGCGCGCACAATGTCTTTGGGAATGCCCATCGAGGTCGTGATCTCGATCAGCAAACCGGGAATATCCACCTGTTCAACCTTGCGCTGACGTGCCGGCCCGATCAGGTCTTCTTTAATGTTGAGGATAGCCCGCGCGCTGCCCTCGATAATCTGCAAATCTTCAAAAATAGATTCGATGCTGAGCATGCGGCGCAGTTGTTTGGGCGTCCACGCGCTCATCTCGGCTTGCGCTGTCGGCAGGTCAACGCCCAGCCCGACCAGGTCTTGTACCGCCTGCCCCAGCACTGCTGTGAGCGGCTGCTGCGGCCAATCGGGCGGCGCGGCGGCCAGTGTCGCCGCAATGATGGCCCAATAGCGGGTCAAATCCTGGCGGATGCGCGCCACGCTACCCGGCACCGGAGCGGCCTTGTTGCCCACCCAATGGATGGCTTCGCCGGTGGCGGTGGCGATGGCCTCATACGTCTTGGTGCGCACCAACTCGCGGTGGGTTTCTTCAAACCGCCGCAGCAAGAGGGCATTTTGAATGGCTACGGTGAGCTGATCGGCCAGGGTCTGCAGGGCGGTCAGATCGTCTTGGGTAAAGGCATTGGCCTGTGCGCTTTGCACATCCAGCGCGCCGATCACATTGGCCCCGGCTTGCAGGGGCAAGGCGGCTTCAGAGCGCATGCCGGGCAGCGGAAAGGAATCGCCGGCAAACGACTCTGGTTCGGCCAGGCGCGCCTGCCTTTGCAGGATGGCAATGCCGACCAGCGAGGAGCTGTCGAGCGACAGGTGAAAGGATTGGGCCAAGAGTTGCCGTCCTACCTCGCCGCGCCCGGCGCGCAGAATGGCATGGCGCTGCTCCGAGTCCAACAAAAAAACGGCGGCAAAATCAAAACCAAACTCATCGCAGAGCGTGTCTACGGTGGCGGCCAGCAATGCATCCAGGTCGAGGATCGAGGTAATGTTGCGGCTGATCCGGGCGCTGACCTGAAGCAGGCGGGCCAGCCGTTGAGCCTGGTGCAGCAAATCGAGATTTTGCTCGTACAATTGCGCGTTATCTTGCAGCGCGTGGGTCAACTCGCGCACTTTTTCTTCCAGGCGGGCCACCAACCGCTGCTGATATTCCAGCCGGAAACGGTCGTCTTGGAGTTGCTCACGCGCTCCGCTCAAAAAAGCGTGAATTTTGTCCACAAACGTATCCGGCTCAATGGGCTTGGCCAGATATCCGTCGCAGCCTGAGGCCAGCACGCGCTCGCGCACATACGGGGTGACATCGGCGGTCAGGGCAATGATCGGCACGGTTGGGGTCAGCGATTTGATGCGTGTGGCTACCTCATAGCCATCCAGGTGTGGCATATGCAGGTCTACCAGGATCAAATCGGGGCGGATTTGATGGGCCAGGTCAATCCCCTTCAGGCCGTCGTCGGCTTCGACCACGTCGTAATGAGGTGACAACAATCGCCGCACCAGCAGGCGGGCGGTTGGGGTATCATCAATGTACAAAATTTTGGGGCGAATCAAGTCTTGCATAGAGCCGGCTCGCGCAGGTCCAAATTTTGATCGGGTTGAGCATACCACATAACCAGAGGCTTGTCAAAGATCAGCGCGGCTCGATAGATACCATCGTGATCACGGCACGCTCGCCTTGAACGGCTGCGCCCGACACCGGCCAGAACAGGCCGTCTTGGGTCCCCTGGACGCCGACGCGGATGTGGTACATGCCTGCTGGCGTGACCGGGTTGAGGTTCAAGTCATAGTCATCGCGCACCAGTTCGCCGGGCTGCCACTGCGAGGGGCGATAATAGGCCAGCACGTTGCGCCCCTGGTCCAGTTTGCCGCCCCACACACCGCCACCATCGTCGGTCATTTCCACTGTGGTCGAAAAATCGCTCTCCAACGGCCAATCTACCTGCCAGTACAGGGTCAGATGAATCCAGTTGCTGGGCGGGTGCAGACGATCCGAGTTGGGGCGCAGGCATGTTTGATCCAGCTCGTATCCGGCCAGGCGCAGCGATGAGCCAAAGGCAATCTGCGCCGGCTGTGCGGTGTCGGGCAGGCGGCCCAGGCGATAGCGCAGAGCAAACGCCTTGACCGACATGCCCACCGGGTACTGTTCGGTGACAATCGGCCCCCGGTCGAAAAACCAGCGCTCCACCACGTGCTGCGGGTCGGTGTTCCACTCTTGTGACTGCACCAGCCACAGCACGCCGGCTCCGCCAAACGGCGACAGCAATCCGTCCAGGTCTTGCACCGCCGGCGGGCGGCTGCCCAGTGGCGCCACCACCTCGGCCTGGCCGCGATAATAGTAATCAAAGGGAATATGTGCATAATGAAGATGCACAAAGACCGTGTCTTCAGAGGTGGCCCGCTGCGACACGTACTGTGCGGCAGTGCGCCAATCTTCGCGCAGGGCTTGCGTGCTCCACACATAAGGCCAGCCCAATCCGGCCAGGATCAGCGGCACCAGCAGCGCAGGGGCGGCCGGCCAAACCTTGTATCGGCTCAATCGCCGGATGCCGGCGGCCACAGCCAGCCAGAACAGCGGGAGGATGTTGACCATGTATTTGGGGTTAAAAGCCGGCCGGCGGGCGATGATCCAGAAAAAAGCTGTCAACGGCAGCAAGAGACCCATCGCCAACAACAGGCGCGACCGCATAGGATGGGGCGGACGTTCAGGCCACAGCCCCAGCGCCATCAGCCCACCCAGCAAGACAAATCCCACCCACAGCCAGGGCGAGGGCTGCGGCACATAGCGCGCCGCAAAGGCCAGCAGCAAATGGTAGACCTGCCCAATAAAATCCAGGCGTGGGTAGACATTGATGTCTGGCGCCACCTGCCCGGCCTGCCAGGCATTCCAGGCAAATGGCAGATAGGCCAGCCCTACCAGCGCGATGCTTCCCCAACCCCACCACATGGCGCGGCGTCGCCGCGCTGCGCCGACGCTGACCGTTAGCACATACAAGGCGGCAACCGGCAAGAGCAGCACAGCAAACAGGTGGCTATAGCAGGCCAGCAAGGCTAGTACCGCATAGCCCACCCACCAGCCGCCCGGCGAATCTGAATTGGGATCGCAGGCGCGCAGCAGGCAGTACAGGCTGCCCAGCGACAGGGTGGCCGCAGGCATATACATGCGCACTTCTTGCGACAGCCAGATCAGCAGTGGGTTGATGGCGCACAGCGCAGCGGCGATCCTGCCCGTCCATGCATCAAACAGCCGCCGCCCCACCAGGTAGACCAGCCCGACAAAAGCAATGCCGAACAGGGCCGACAGCAGTCGCACCGACACCTCTCCGCTGCCCCACACCGCCATCCAGCCTTTGAGCATCAAATAATAGGCCGGCGGGTGCGGATCCCAGGCCAGGTTGAGGGTGTTGCGGATCAATTCCAGAGCCGGCTTGTGCGCCAGCCACACGCTGACCGACTCGTCCAGGTCCAGGCTGTGAAAGTTGAGATTGTACAGGCGCAGCACGGTCGCCATGCCCATCATCCCGATGATCGGCCACAAGGGCCATTTTTTCCAATCCTTCCAACCCATATCGGTCCTCCACAAAAGAAACCAGGTTTTGGGTAAAACCTGGTTTCCCTCAAGCCGTTTTTATGTACACTAGTTGCGCATCACCCCACATAGAGCATGCTGAAAACCCCCCTCACCATCAAGACACAAAGAGCACAAAGCATTTTTAGCCACTCAAAAGTATCGTAAACCTTTGTGTTCTCGGTGTCCTTTGTGGCAAAAATAGACTTTTTCAGCGGCCTCCATAAAAATGCCTATCAAGGCGTGGGGATGCCCTCGTGTAAAACCCACTGCCCGTTGGTTGAGCCTGTCGAAACCAACCGGCGTATTTTCAGGCCAGCCCGATCACCTCATAGACTTGCTCAAAAGCCTGCCGTCCTTTGACCTGGATCGGCTCTAATCGTCGTACCTGCACCCGGTCGGCCACCAGGCGATAGGTGTTTTCGCCAAGCAAAACCTGCCCCTTGCCGGCGTTTTCTTGCAGTCGCCGCGACAGGTTGACAGCGTCGCCGATCAGGGTATAGTCCATTTGATCTTCGCCACCCACATTGCCGGCAACTGCTTCGCCGGTGTTGATGCCAATGCCAAAGTAAAGACGGTCTTCGGGCGGCATCGTTTCGTGATACTGGCTGATGATCTGTTGAATCTGCCAGACCGCCAACACGGCCTTCCAGGCGTGGTCTTTGACCGGGTGCAAAGGTGTGCCGAAATGCGCCATCACCGCATCGCCCTCGTACTTGTCCACGATCCCATCGTTTTCACGGATGATGCGCGCCACGTGATTGTAATAGCGGTTGATCATCTCAACCACCTGCTCGGGGGCGTGCCTTTCGCTGTATGATGTAAATCCGCGTATATCTGCAAAAATGATCGTCACCATCTCGCGCGTGCCACCCAGGTGCAGCTCTTGCAGGTCGGCCAGCGAATCTACCAGTTCAGATGGCAAATAGCGTTTGACCATCGAGCGTTCTCGCTCAAACCGCTTGCGCTCGGTTACGTCGTTGACCACAATGGCCACTCCCTGAGTGATTTCGCTGACATCCTTGAGCGGTGACAGGTTGATGCTCAGGTTGATCTTGCCTCGCCCCGGCACATTGGGTTCGGCCTCATAATCCAGGATGACGCGATTCGCTTCTTTGACTTCGTATACCAGAGAAGGCAGCATCGATTTGAGCGGTGATAGCGCATCCTGGTAAAAAGCACCCACACATGCTTCGGTTTGTGCGCCCAAGATGATGGCCGCGGCACGGTTGAACAGGGTAATCTTGTCGGCGGTGTCGGTAGTGATCACTCCACTAGTGATAGAACGTAAAATATCGTCCATTAGCTTCTTTTGGCTGGCTACGCTGGCAAACAGACGAGCATTGTCAATGGCCACGGCGGCCTGGTTGGCAAAGGCGATCAGCAGGTTCAACTCGCGTTCGCCAAACAGCCCGGCGCGGATGCGGTTGTCGGCATAGACCACGCCGATGATCTTGCCTTTGACGCTGAGCGGCACGCAGAGAATAGAGCGCAGGCTATAGCCGATGACGCTTTCTTGGGATTGAAAGCGCGGGTCTGATTGGGCATTGGTGGTGACGACCGGCTCTCCCGTTTCAGCCACCGTGTTGACAATGGTGCGGCTGACCTCAAAAGATTGTTTGTTCAGCGTCTCTTTGTCGAGGTTGCGCGCCACTTTGAATTCCAGTTCGCCGGTTTCGTCGTTGCGCAGCACCAGGTATCCGCGTTCGGCGCCGGTGATCTCGATAATTTTGTCCATCACGTGGTTGAGAACCACATCCGGGTCAAGGGTCGAGTTGATCACGGCGCCCACCTCAGACAGGGCGCGCAGTTGCGAGTGCTCCTTTTCGGTGGCTTCCATGTCGGTGCGCAGGCGAACCAACATATTTTCAAAGATGGGCATTTGCCCGGCAATTTGCTGGGCGATGTTGGTGAGTTGAGTGCTGCTGGTCAAGGCCTGTTGGACAACCTGCGCCTGTGGAGATGTGCCCAGTGACATTTGTAACTGACGCAGTGCGCGTCGTTGCACTTCGACAGCCCGCGAGAACTCGCTCAGGCTGGTGCGCAAATTGTTGGTTTGCTGACGAATATCATCCAGTTTGGGTTTGGGTGCTTCACTCATTATTCACCCCCTTGCATAAAAATGATTTGGGCTTGTTGCGGCCGCAACTATTGCGGCCGCAACTTTTGCTGCAATTTGCCCAAAAACGAACGAGACCAGCGTGTTTGCCGTTTGGCTTCGGCATAGAGGCGAGCCACATCTTTGTAAGCCGGGCTGGCTTCATAGACCTGGCTCAGGCAGTCCAGGGCTTGTGGCCAGTCTTTGCTTTCCAGACATTCCTGGCCTTCGCGGTACAGCCGGGCCATGTTTTCTTGCTGATGCGCCTCGGCCAGGGCGATGCTGGCCTGGGAGAGCATATCGGCGGCGTCCCGATAATTGGGGTCGCCGGTGACAATTTCGCGCAGCACATCAATGGCTTCGCGCCAGCGCTGTTCTTGCCAGGCAGCCTGTGCCGCCGAGTAGAGGGCGGCCAGGCGGGCCTGTAGACCGGCGCGCACCAGGCGTTGCGAGGCGTCTTGATATTGCGGGTCTACCTTGACTACCTGATAAAACAGGTTGACGGCGCGCGGCCACTCTTCGGCCTGTTCGGCTTCGACGGCGCGTTGATACAGGCTGCTGAGCAAAAGCCGGTGTGCTCGATCTGAATGAGCCGGCGTCTGTTTGGACAATGATTTGGGTGTCACGCGCCCGCGCATGGCCGACTCGATGGCCGCCAGCAATTCACCGGGTGTCTGGTACCGGTCGGCCGGGTCCTTGGTCAGCATCCGCGTCAACAAAGATTCGACAAAAGGCGGTGCGTCAATGTCCTGGATGTTGAGTTTGGGCGGTTCGTTGGCAATGTGCTGGCTGATGATGGACCACGGGCTGGATGCGTCAAAGGGTAATTTGCCGCTCAACATCTCGTACATGGCGATGCCCAACGAATAAATGTCCGAGCGAACATCTACATTCTCGCCCATCGCCTGTTCCGGCGAGATGTAATAGGGTGAGCCGAGAAAGCCCGATTGGGTGAGTGAAGGAAGGGCGCGGGCGCGGGCGATGCCAAAGTCCAATACTTTGACCTGGCCTTCAGAGGTGATCATGATGTTTTGCGGTTTGATATCGCGGTGAACGATGCCGTGCGAGTTGGCAGCCTCAAGGGCCAGTGTCACCTGGGCCACGATTTCCAGCGTCTCTTGCCACGACAATCGGCCACGTTTCTCCAAAACAGCCGACAGGTCCTGGCCTTCGATATGCTCCATCACCAAATAGTGGACATCTCGATCCGAGCCATAGTTCAAGATGCGCACAATGTGGTCGCTGGCGATCTGGGTGGCCAACTGGGCTTCGCGGATGAATCGCTGTACATAAGAAATGTCCTGGCTGTAATGGGGATACAGCACCTTGACCGCAACCTGAATTTGCTCGGTCAGGTCTTGGGCCAGGTACACCCAGGCCATGCCTCCTGCACCGATTTCTCGTAAAATTTTATAGCGATTCCCCAAGATCGCGCCGATCACGCAACATCTCCGCTGTAGGCTGACGCCAGAATGATTTGGGGTGTATTATACTGTATTTTGACAGGGTGGGCAACAGAAACCACAAGCGAGAGGAGGATTGAATATGCAGCGCGGCTTGTCACACTCCTCTTCGGGAGCTATTTTCAGCCCAGAGCATCATATTACTTTTGGTTCGTTCATTTTTGATGGACATATCGCAAGATATTAAACATTTTGCCCTTGCAAAGATTTAGCAATCCCGGCAAAGGCAAAAGAGGGTGCAAGATATAGCTGTTTTTTGTCGCTGATATAACTACCTACTTTAGGCCGAAAATCATCTTTTTGGAGTGTCATTCTGAGAGCTTGTCCTGAGCGGAGCAAAGGGATCGAAGCGAACGTTTTTTGTTCGCCGCGACAAAGAATCCCGTTATACACTGCAAAGAGAGATTCTTTGCGCCTGACGGCACTCAGAATGATAGTGGGTAGGCAATTACTCGCTGATTATGATGCAGACGCAGCCGCCATCACGGCCGCAGCCGCGGCGGTGTCAATGGCCTCCAGCACCTCGGCCACGGCCTGTCCAAAAGCATCACCTTTGACCAGGGTCTCAACCTGGCGAAACGCCGCTTTTCGCTCGTCTGGCGTGTAAACCAGGTTGAGCATACGGGTGGCCCGCACCAGGCTCAACAAGGCGATAGAGCGGGCGTCCGGCGACTCGTCGCCCAGCGTCACCGCGCGGAGGTGCTGTTTGACCTGGTATTTGGCTGTCGAAGGGCGACCGGCGGCATCTTGCTGGGGGTAGGTGCTGTAAGGAATGACCCATAGGAAATGCTTTTTTTCACGGGTCAATACCCCGCGCTCGATCAGTCGGTCGGCCACGCGATTCATCAATTTGGCGGTGCCAAGCCGGTTGATCCAGCCGGCAGCCTTGTGTTCCTGGTTTGAAGCGCGAATCTGCTCGATTGCTTCATCCAACAGCGACTCTCCGGTCAACGGCCCCTGGCGCAGCGAGATGTGCTTTTTCTCATCTAGGCCGATCTTTTCCCGCAAAGCCAGGTCGGCCAGGATGGCTCCGGCCAGCCCATAGCGCAAATGGCCCGATACCGAGCCCATCAGCGTGCCTTGAGCATCTTGAATAGCCAACAAGAACAATTCTTCGCTCCTAGTCAACATGAGAGACCTCCTCTGATCATTGTGTTTGTATCCTTGTCTGGAGGAATGCCATCATCTTGACGGCGTTTCTCTTTTGAGAGGATACAATCTCGTTTTGCCAGCGATCAATCTGTTCTCATGATACTTGGATCTGAGCGAATAGAAAAGAGCCTGAGGATCAATATGAATTGGCCGCAGGTACAAAAATGCTCGCCGATCTGGTGCCGGCGAGCATAGGGGAGGCAGGTCGGTCTGATGATGATCGGAGCGGCCTGTGGAATGATATGGGGTTCGACTGTCTGTTTTTATTCGGTTGGCGTAGGCCGCCAGAGAAGTTGCTCGCGCACCATCAGGTCGGTGCCTCTGATCTTGAAAGCCATTTCGGCGGCAATGTTGCGCATCAAGAGATAGCCCAACTCGAAATTTTTCTCGCAAAGGTTGATCAGATCATCGCGCTTGATCACCAGCAGATGAGTGTTATTTTGGGCCACGCGAGCCGATGCAGAGCGCAGGCCTTGATCTACCAGCACTACCTCGCCGAGCGTTTGGCCTTGCCGCAAAGTGGCAATGGTGGTCGGTCCGGCGTCGGTCTCCAGCCCCAGCACCTGCGGACTGACCTGCACATCTACTTTGCCGCGCGCCACCACATAGATTTCATCACCACGGCTGTTTTCTTCAAAGATGACTGTGCCTTCGTCCAAGATCACCTGGCGGCAGATAGCCTCAATTTGAGCCATGTGTTCGGGGCGCAAACCGTAAAAAATCTCGGATTCTTTGAGCGCGTAGAGCATTGTCCCTCCTCTTGCAAAACGGTCAAGCCAGGAGCATCTGGCGAATCAGATCCAGCGCGTACGAAGCGATCCATTGCACAGACTGATCGTCCAGGCCGCGATAACGTAATGTCTTGTCGCACTTGAGCCGCCCATACTCGGCCAGCAGGTAGACCTGATCGGGGCCGCGGTTGATCGCCACCAGACCGACATTCGCATGAGTCAGGATGTGCGTCTCTTGCACCAACGCCGCAGCCTCTTGGGCCAGTTCTTGTCCTATCAGATGCCCGGCATAGTCGGCCGACAGAACGCGCCCGCCGGCAAAGACCTGTCCTTGCGATTCGGCGCGGTTGAGATGGCCCGACAGCCGCCCGGCGGTATTGACTTCGGTCACGGCCAGGGTGAGGTTGCGGGCGCGCAACATGTCTATCACTGCCGATTCCAGCGTGTCGTCGTCTGCGCCAAAGATATACATTCCCACCTTGTCGCGCACGCGTGCTTCCAGATCGGCCAGCATTGCGTCGGCCTGCGCTTCATCGTCGGCTTTGGCGGTGAGCCGAATATCCACCCGACCCGGATGGGCGGCCAGCCCTACCGTGGGGTTGGTCCACGTTTCCAGGTCGCCGATCTGGGCGTCTACCGCGCTCTCGCCGATGCCGGCCGTTTTGAGCGTGCGCATTTTGATCACCTGGGTCAGGTTGAATTTCTGGCGCAAATAGGGAATGACCACCCGGGTCATCATGTATTCCATCTCGCGCGGCACGCCGGGCAGGCTGATCACCACGCCGCGCTCGTCTTCGACGATAAAGCATGGCGCCGTGCCGACCGGGTTTTCCAGTGGGATGGCGCCCTGGGGAATTTGCGCCTGGCGGCGGTTGTTGTCGGACATTTTGAAACCGCGTCGGGCAAAAAATGCTTCTATCGAGGCCAGCAGTGTTTCGTCCAGCACCAGCGGCCGACTGGTGGCCTGGGCCACGGCCTCGCGGGTCACATCATCTACGGTGGGCCCCAGGCCGCCAGTGGTGATGACCACATCGGAGCGGTTCAGGGCGGCGTCAATGACCTGAGCGATGCGTTCTTGATTATCGCCTGCTGAAGTGATAAAATACAGGTTGAGGCCGATTTGACACAATTGGCGCGCAATATAGGTGGAATTGGTATCCGAAATGACGCCGAGCAGCAGCTCGGTGCCGGTGGTGACGATTTCAGCGTTCACAGTGCCTCCCGTGCAGAAATTTTGCCGGGTATTCTATCACAGGGCAGGTCTTTATGCAACACTCGCACAGCAGTAGACGGTTGGAATTGGGGCGTTGGGGCCAGGAGCGGGCGGCCGATTATTTGCGGGCGCAGGGCGTGGCTCTGATTGCTGCTAACTGGCATTGTCCCGCCGGCGAGGTAGACCTGGTGGGACGCGATGGAGAGTGGCTGGCTTTTGTCGAAGTGCGCACGCGGCGCGGCGATCAATTGGGTACCCCCGAAGAGTCCATCACCCCACGCAAGCTGGCGCACATGGCCGCCGTGGCCGAGACGTTTGTCTATGAGCAAGACTGGGATGGTCCGTGGCGGCTGGATGTGGTGGCCGTGCGCGCCGGCGCCGAGGCGCAGATCGAGTGGTACAAGAACGTGTCGGGGTAACAAAAAACCTGTCCAATCAGTATCGGACAGGTTTGGTGCCCCCGGCGGAAATCGAATCCGCGTCGCCGCCTTGAAAGGGCGGTGTCCTGGGCCACTAGACGACGGGGGCAGAACAAAAAGAATTATACTCGGAAACCCCAAAAGGTCAAATCACTGGCTCTTATTGTGCCAATGCATTTCGTGCTAATGCGCCAATGGGGCCGTTCCAGTCCAGGTCTACGGCCTGCTGATAGGCCTCTTGGGCGTGGGCGACCTGCCCCAATGCGCTCCAGGCCTGGCCCAGCCGGTAATAAATTTGCACCCGGTCGGGCGACAGGGTTTGCGCTTGCAACAGGTGCGGTAGGGCCAGGTCGGGGCGGGCGGCCAGCAGATAGGCCTGTCCTGACAATTCGTGCGCCTCGGCGTCTTGGGGGGTCAGTTCGGCGGCCCGCTGCGCGCTGCTGAGGCCGCGCCCGGTCGGGTCAACCCGCAGATTGATGTAAAAGCGGGCCAGCAAGAGATGAAAACCGACGTCGTCAGGAGCCAATAGGGTGGCTGTGTGCAGCCAGCGTTCGGCGGCGGCATAGTTCAGGTCGTTGGAGCGGAGATAGGTGTCGGCGATGGCGGCGCAGAGGGCCGGGTTGGTGGGGTCGAGGTCATAGGCCTGTTCCAGGAGACGACGCGCTGTCAACCAGCGGCCGCGCCGGGCGTGATGCATGCCTAGAAAATAGAGAACCAGCGGGTCGTCGGGGTAGAGTGCGATGGCCTGCTCCAGGTGTTGTTCGGCGGTCTGCGGTTGGCCGAGCAAGCTGAGGGTATAGCCCAGATAGGCATGCGCCTGCGCATAGGCCGGGTCACGCAGCAAGGCCTGCTCAAAGCCCTGTCGCGCCAGTTCCAGTTCGCCGCGCCGGAACAGGGCTTCGCCCAGTGTAGCCCAGTTCGTGGCCGACTGTTCGTCCTGAACCACCTGACGCAGCGACAGGATCAGCCCGGCCATCTGATCGCTCCGAGCGGCATCGGGGCCGTCAACGCCTTGCCCGGCCAGGATCAGGGCGCGCGCCGGGTCGGCGGGCAGGCTGAGCAGGCTGAGATGGTCATAGATGATCTGCCGTTGTGCCGGGTCGGCGCCCCATCCCAGCGCTTCATACCCGGCCTGCCGGGCGGTGTCGGGGCAGGCGTCGAGAAGGCAGGCCTCGCCCAATGCCACCCACAGGTCGGGGCGGGCCGGGCGATGCGTCAGGACTCGTTGCAGATAGAGGATGGACAGGTTGGGGGCATTTTGTTCGCGGTACAAACGCGCCAGCATCAGAGCCAGCGGGGCGCTCAGGCCGCCGACTCGCGCCGCCGACAGGCTGGCGGTTTGGGCGGCGGCAAACCGGCGTTGTGTGAGCAGGATGTCGGCCTGGCGCAGGTAGGGTTGCGGGCAAACCGGACATCGCGCCGATGCCACTCCAAAAGACTGGAGGGCCTGGCTGTATTTCATTTGCTGCGCCTGAACATCGCCCTGGTGCACGGCTATGGTCACCTGGTGGTCGCACGGAAAGAGCGAGAAGGCGAGAACGATTAGAGTGAGTGTCCAAATGGGCAGCCATCGGCGTAGCATATTTCAACCTGGAGGAATGATTTGATTATTGATTTGCATACTCATACACTGCGTTATTCTCGATGCTCGAGGCTATCGCCGCAGCGTTTATGTTATCTGGCTATCGAACGTGGCTTGAATGCTCTGGCGATCACCGAGCATGGCACGCAGTGGCGGCGCAACGAGTTGGCCGAATTGCAGGCCATGTTTTGCTCGTCGCTCCAGGTGTATGCCGGTGTCGAGATTTCTTGCACGGATGGGCGGGATTATGTGGTGTTGGGGTTGGAGGCAGAGGAGGTGGATCAACTGCCTGTGCCAACGACCTGGTCGGCGCTGGATGCTCTGCTGCGTGCCCGCCCGCAAGCGTTTGTGTTTGTGGCGCATTGTTTCCGCTTTTCGACCGATGAGGGCGATCTGGAGCATCGTCGGTTGGATGGCATCGAGATAGGCAGTTACAATACGCTGTGTCATGTTCCATCGTCTTCCGGCCAGATCGAAATTGCCCGTCTGAATCTCTATGAAAAATGGCGGGCAAATATGGACTGGGTCGCTCTGTACAATTCGGATGCGCACACAGAAGAGATGGTAGGGGTGTTTGGCAATCAAATCGAGGCTGCCGAGATTCCGCCTGACGAGACGGCGCTGGCCGATTTGCTGCGGCGCGCTCTGGTGCAAAAATTTCAGAATGACGACCTGATCCGCCGGGCTTTATAAAGATTTTTATAAAAATTTATGATACTCTTTCGGTAAAGGAATGTTGAACCGCTTGCAGAGCAACCGCACGTCGTGATAGTCATTTTCGTCTAGCGGATAGCCGGTGTGGAATTGCACCATCCAGGCTGGCGGGACGCAGCGGACCGGGTACCCTGCGATCAGGCCGCTGCCGGTGAGTGAATCGGCGGGGTATGGCACGCCGTGAACGCAGCGGCCCTGGTCGTCGAACGTGTAGGAATGGATGTCTATTTGACGCCCCTGCTCGTCTCCCAAGACAAAATTACATTCCCAGGTGTCGTCACGTGGCACATCGCGGTATCCTCTGGCCTGGAGCAGGGCGCGAATCTGCTCGACGTGATGATGCGGCACGGCAATGTCCAGGTCTGAGTGGGGGCGGGTTTGTTCGCCCAGCAGGGCATCTACGCCCCAACCCCCGTCTATGCACAGTTCGATGCTATGTTGGGCCAAGAGTTGGACGATTTCCACCACGTCTTGAGCGGTCATTTGGGGAATTTCTTTGGACATTGGCCTCTCAACCTGTACGAGCCGCCTGGCGATTGTGTATCCACACCCAGGCTGCCGGCACGGGGGCGGCCAGGCCGATCAGCAGGCTGAGCAAGATGAGCAGGATGCCGATGCCGATCAGGGTGAGGATGAGCCCCAGCAAAAAGCACAGCACGGCCAGCACGCCGATGATCAGCGAGACGATCAGGGCTTTTTGCATAGACAAGAGCTTGACGCCGTAAATCTGCCCGCTCTGGCCGTTGATCCAGATCGGGCAGGTTTGATCGCCCTCCTGGTAAAAGGTGATATAGGCCGGGGTCAGCATTTGTGTCCAATTCAGATCGCGGTATTCGGCGCGCATGCTCCAGTTGCGCGCATGGTCGGCGGCGGCGGCGGTTTGACATTCTTGCTGGGCCACATGGCCGATGGCCGTTTCGGCATCCATCCAGGCGGCATCGGGGGCATGGTCTGGCACGCGCACCACGCTTTGGACGATGGCGCGCGGCGAGTAATCCTGGCGGGTGCGAAAGTCATAGCCACCCAAACGGGTCATCCATTGTTGATGTGTTTCCATCGCCGGCACGGCCACATTTTCATAGCGGCGATCCAGCGTGCCAAGGCGCGGCTCCCAGCGAGCCCGCGTCTCGGTGATCTGTTCCGATACCCACTGTCCGCCAGCAAATTTTTCGCGGAACGAGGCTGCCTGATAATCAAAGCCCATCTCGGCCTGCCAGGAGGCCTGGACGTGAACATCTACCAGCCAGAGCGGGAAAAAATAGCGGCGCATGCGCTGCCGCAGCAGGTCGGCACGGAGGTCCGAGGGGCGAAACCATATCCCTTTGGCCCATTGATCCAGCATAGCGGCGGCACGCTGTTCGCCTACCGCAAAGGGGATCATCAGTTCGGGCGGTTCGCGACGCATCTGCTCTGGCTGCGCCGTCAATCCGGGGCGCAGGCAGGCCGGGCAAACGGCCAGCGATACGTCGGCGGGGGTCAGGTGCGCGCTGTGACATTGAGCGCAATAAGAAACCTGGAGCGGCATACCCCATGCAGATTGCACATCCTGGTACATAGTTTTCCTTCCGTCGGGATCAAATGGCTTCGGATGAGCGGGCCTGGTTAAAGATCCAGATGGCGGCGATCAGCCCCACCATAAACAAGATAAAGGCGATGGGCAGCACAAACAGCCCAATGCCCACGATGCTGAGCAGCAGCCCCAAGATGCCGCCCAAAACGCCGGGGATCAGCGCCAGGGCGATGACCAGCCAGACGCGCAGCCAGGAGACCGGTTTTTGGCCGGTCACGAGTGCGGTTTGTCCGTTGACCATAATGTGAAAGGTCTTGTTTTCAAAGGCATAGGTGGACAGATAGACGGGCAAAAGCACATATCGCCATCGCTCATCTTGAAACTGTGCCGCCATGCTAAAATTGCGCACATGAGATGAATGGGTGTCGCTGTAGCAGGCATCTTTGGTCTGCTCGCGCATGCGCTGCTTGCCGATCTCCCAGGCCGGCTTGAGTTGAATGTCATAGGCCTGGGCCTGCCAGCCGGCCAGGTAGCTCGCTTCATAGACGGTGAGTTGTTCCAAATTGTAGGGATACAGTCGCTCCAGCAGTACGGTGCTGATCTTGTCGGTGCCATAGATCAACATATTGGAAACCGGCACGTGCACCTGGCCGCTTTCCCATCGCCATTCGATCTCGGTATAAGACTCCCATTTGCCGTTGCGATGGCGGCTTTTGCGGTGCTCGTGGCCTACTTCGGCCTTCCATTGGGCGTGAATGTGCGCATCAAAGACCCAAAAGGGGATATAGATGCCGGTAAAACGGCTTACCGAATCTACTTTGCTCAGCTCCGCGGGGTGCATCCAGCCTTTGCCCAGCCATTGTTGGACAGCTGCCCGGCATTGTTTGGCGTCTACCAAAAAGGGGATCAAATAGCCAGGGCGGATAAACTCGTGCAGGGCCGCGTGACCGGCGACGCGGTTCGAGCCGCAGAACGGGCATGTGGCCGAGAGGTCGCCGCTGCCGACGCTAAAAACGGCCTGGCAGGCTTCACATTGGATTTCGCGCCGTTCGATGCCCCAACCCCGTTCCGATTGATCGAGGGCGTCGAGGGTGAATTCAAAACGGTCGGCGGCTAGCCCCACCATCTTGCCGTCAACCTGCCGCGTATAGCCGCAGTATGGGCAGGCCAGTTGTTTGGCCCCGGCGTCATAGGCGGTGATGCCGTTGCACTGAGGGCAGCGAAAAGTTTGGGTTTCGGATTGCGATTCGGGCTGCGATTCAGGGGGCGGCGCCGGAGCATAGACGGTGATGCCGGTCACTTGAGAGGCTGCCGGAATAAAACCAGGTGGAGGTGTCCATTTGGAGCGGGGCATCGAGTTGACCATTACTTTGTCCTTTGCAAATGGAAACGGGTTACATTTGAGCCAAGTATATCATAGGTTGAGCATGAGGGCAAAGGGGGTTCGTTCGGCGAGATCGGATCGCGGTCGAGGGGCGTATTTCTATCTGGGGGGAACCGTATGATGAGTGAGCATGAGGGCGTGCCTGACTTCTCTTGTCCAGGGATATTGCCCCCAGCCTGAAATGCACCCCGGCCCAGGCCTCAATTGATCTTTGGCTGTAAATGTGATACCATGAAGGCATTATGTTAGATCGCGCAAAAGGAGAAGGACGATGAAGATCGAATTCTTGGGCGCAGTACGCACCGTCACCGGCTCGATGCATTTGTTGACCATCAACGACACGCGTATCTTGCTGGATTGTGGCCTGTATCAGGGCCGTCGCGAAGAGAGTTTCGAGCGCAACCGCAATTTGCCTTTTAATCCTGCCGAGATTGATGTCTTGATCTTGTCGCATGCGCACATTGACCATGCTGGCAATATCCCCTCGCTGGTGAAAAACGGTTTTAACGGCTTTATTTTTTCTACGCCGGCTACGCGCGATCTGTGTGCGGTGATGCTGCGCGATTCGGCCAACATTCAAGAGGCCGATGCTGCTTTTGTCAACAAACAGCGGCGCGGGCAGCAGCCTCCGGTGCAGCCGTTGTACACGGCGAACGATGTAGAGAATTGTCTGGGGCAGTTTGTCAGCATTGGCTATGGGCGATCCTTTCCGGTGGCGCCGGGCGTGCGCCTGACTTTTTATGAGGCCGGACACATTCTCGGCTCGGCGATGGTCTGCCTGGATGTGAGCGAGAATGGACAGCGACGGCGGTTGTTGTTCAGCGGCGACATTGGGCGGCCCGGTGCCTCGCTGCTGCGCGACCCGGCTACGCCATCCGATGTCAATGTGTTGATCATGGAAAGCACGTATGGCGGTCGTTTACACGGCTCGCCCGATGACCGCATGCTCAAGCTGGCCGAGATCGTCAACGAGACCGTTC
Organism: uncultured Anaerolineae bacterium; assembly: GCA_964449465.1. Taxonomy (GTDB): domain Bacteria; phylum Chloroflexota; class Anaerolineae; order JAFGEY01; family JAFGEY01; genus CAYRXM01. The sequence goes on along the minus strand of CAYVBK010000001.1, from coordinate 177,104 downwards.
GACGCGGCGGCAAGGTGATTGTTCCCTCTTTTGCGCTGGGGCGCACGCAGGATATTGTCTATTCGCTGCATCAATTGCTCGATCAAGGCCAGATTCCGGCTCTGCCGGTCTATGTAGACAGCCCATTGGCCGTCAATGCCACCGAGGTCTTTTTGCTCCATTCGGATTGTTACGACCAGGAGACCCGTCAGTTTTTGATTTCCAGCGCCAGTCGCAGCCCCTTTAGTTTCAGCAATCTCTATTACATTCGCGAAGTAGAGGAATCCAAAGCCCTGAATGACCAGGATCGTCCTTGCATCATCATCAGTGCGTCGGGCATGTGCGAGTCGGGGCGCATTTTGCATCACCTCAAAAACAACATTCAGGACGAGCGGAACACCGTGATCATTGTGGGCTGGCAGGCTCCCGATACGTTGGGCCGGCGGTTGGCCGACCGGGCAGCGCGGGTGAAAATTTTCGGCCAGGAATATGAGCGGCGGGCCGAGGTGCGAATGATCAACGGCTATAGTGCGCACGCCGACCGCGATGAATTGTTGGGTTGGTTCAAACAGGTGCAAAATCCGGGCATCGAGTCGGTATTTGTGGTGCATGGCGACCCCGAAGCCTCGAACGCTTTGGCCGATGTTCTGGCGCAGCAGGATCATTTGCCCGTTGTGGTTCCCGAGTTAGGTCAACAAGTGACCATTTGAAAACCTGACCCATTGTTTTGACTATGCCTCACGACAAGTTACGTATTGCCATTTTGACCAACTTTTACAAACCGACCATCAGCGGCGTTGTGACTTCGATCTCGCTGTTTCGGCAAGGGTTGATCGATCAGGGACACGATGTCCACATTTTTGCGCCCGAAGTCGAAGACTTTGAGGATCAAGAGCCTTATATTTTCCGCATCCCGGCATTGATCGATCTGAACAAAACCTATGATATTTCTTTGGCGTTGCCGCTGCGCCGCCCTATGCGCCCCACGATTCGAGGCATCAAGCCGCACCTGATCCACAGTCAGCACCCGGTGATGGTGGGCGACCTGGCGGTGATGTATGCCGAGGAAATGGGGCTGCCTGTGGTATTTACCTATCACACCCGATACGACAAGTTTGCCAGCCAGAATGTGCCGCTGATTTCCGATTGGGCCGAACAGGTGGCGCGCGACATTGTGCGCGATTACCTGGAGCGATGTACCTGGGTGATTGCGCCTACTCTGGGCATTAAAGCGATGATTTACGATGATTATGGCATAGATGTGCCGGTAACGGTGCTGCCCACTCCAATTGATTTGAGTCAGTACAACCGCCTCAATCCCGATTCTGTGCGTCGCCGTTATCAATTGGAAGACAAAAAAGTGCTGTTGTATCTGGGGCGTATCGCTCAAGAAAAGTGCCTGGATCTGTTGCTGCGGTCACTGGCCATCATCTTGCCGCAGTGTCCTCAGGCTGTCTTGATGCTGGTGGGCAAGGGCATCGCTACAGATGCGTTGGAGGAGCTGGCCCGGTCACTGAACATCGAATCGCACGTTATTTTTACTGGCGCCGTCGCACACGAACAGGTGCCAGACTATATGGCGGCTGCCGATGTGTTTGTTTTTCCGTCCGAGTTTGAAACGCAGGGTTTGGTGTTGATCGAAGCTATGGCCGCCGGCACGCCGGTGGTGGCTGTGCATGGGTTGGGCAGCGACGATATTTTGGCCGGAGGACAGGGTGGTATTCTGGTGGAAAATGACGAGCAACAATTTGCCCAGGCTGTTCTCGCCCTCTTGTCCGATTCGGCGCGCTTGATCGAGATGGGGCAGGCGGCGCATGCGGCGGCGCAGGTTTATTCTATCTCTTCAGCCACCCGACAACTCTTGTCCGTGTATGATCAGGCCTTGACTCGCGGCCCCCGGCCGGCACGGCACAGCATTTTTAGCCTGTCCTGAGCAGTTCTGATACTTTTGAACCTCATAACTTTTGGTTCGTTCATTTTTTGATGGACATATAAAAACATTTTAGATTAAAAACGATGTTTTACGAACTGCCGTCTGAAAAAGGACTGATGCCCATTTCACTGTTACGACGCCCCAAAAGCCGCCCACATTCTGTCGGCAGAGGCTGAAAACCAGGCCCAAGTCGTTCTTATGTCTGGCTATGGCCCTTGCCTGGTCTGCGACGACAGAAAACACCCCGGTTTTCGGGGGGCAAAGCACCCCCGACGGGGTTTGTCAAGGGGCTGGCCCCTTGACATAAAAAGCTATGTTGGCATAAAAATCTATGGTCAAATATGATCGGGCAATTTCAAGAACTCGAAAAAAATGAGCGAACCACAAGTCATAACAAGCTAGACAAGTGATTCTGGTTATGGTATACTAGTGATGCACTGTGACCCATGTTTTACCTTTGGGGGATTGGAGGAATGTCCATGGAGTGGGGAGAACCGGCTGAAGAAAAAAAGAAAAGTATGGGGGCAAGCGAGATTGGTGCTGTTTTGTTTGTGATACTCACAGTTATCGTCTCGCTGTGTTATTTGACGATTTTTATCAATCCGCAGATTTTATTCAATCCATTTCCACCGCCCTCGATCAAACTGCCTCCTACGCAGGCGGTGTCTCAATCTTTGCCCACTGCGACCTCTGCCGCTCGCGTCCAGGCTACGCCCACAATGACCTACCCTCCAACATGGACACCGACGCCGACGCGCACGGCGACGCCAACACGGACGCCGCGTCCAACGGTCACGCCGACTAAAAAGCCTTCCTCAGGTTCGGGGGGCGGGTCATCATCGGCGTCAACGCAGTTTTCCCTGTACATGGACCCCATCTATACCGCACAAAAGCTATATCAGGGTCAAAGTGTGTCAATGTGGTGGACCGGTCTGGCCGGCGAGGTGACGGACAAGGCTGGCAAGCCGGTTACCAATGTCATCATCAAAGTATGGGATGATCGCGGCCATGTGTGGCAAACTAATCCGGGTGATGCATCTGCCTATACCAATGCTTACACCAAGGCATTTGGCAACCGGGGTACCTATGCCTGGTGGGAGCAGTTTGTGTGTCAGGGCAGTCCAGAGGTAGTCAGTCCGTGTAGCTGCCAGGATTCTTTTCCGGTGCATGTCCAGGTGATCCAGAATGGCGTCGGCGTTTCGCCGGTCATAGACCTCACCACGACAGGCAATTGCCAAAAGAACCTGATCCTGGTGCATTTCCAAAAAAACTGGTAAGCCCGGCCACAAGCAGCCCATCGAAATCCATATTTTGATGTTTTGTCCCAGGGGTAGGGGTGAGAATGAGGACAGAGCGGGTTGAATCGCCAAATACATTGGTTTCCGATATTATGGAAGAGATGAATCCCACCGTGTTAGGGTTCATTAAAAAGCACGTGACCACTTTTACACGTTGGGACATGATTAAATTTTTTCACGAGAATATCAACACACATGGCACGGCTGCCGACCTGGCCCGTTACATTGGGCGCATGCCAGAATTGGTGCAGCGAGAGGCCGATGGATTGGTCCAGGAGGGCATTCTCAAAGCCATTCCTACCGGCAATCATATGATTTATGCCATGACTGATGATCAAACAATCCGTCACATCGTGGCCGATCTGGTGACAACAGCCCGTGAGCGGACATTTCGCATGAAACTGGTCTATCACATCCTACGAGCAGGAGGTCAAGAATGACGACAGCGTCCAATCGCGTTCGCACCGGCATATCGGGTCTGGACAAAATGCTTTCGGGGGGATTTCTTGAGGGGTCGGCCGTGTTGGTTCAAGGCGCGCCCGGCACTGGCAAAACGACATTGGGCATCCAATTTTTGCACAGCGGCATTGTTCAGGATGATGAGCCTGGTCTGCTGGTGACGTTTGAAGAGTTTCCCTATTCTCTGTATCGTGATGCTCAATCTCACGGCTGGGACCTGCGTGCGCTGGAAGAGGCGAACAAGCTGCGCATCATTTTTACCTCGCCCGAAATTCTGCTCTCCAGTTTACAGTCTCCTTCCAGTCCGCTCAGTCGCACGATTATCGAATGGGGGGTGCGACGTGTGGTATTGGACAGCATTACTCACTTTACGCGCATGACCCGGGCGGAGACCGAGTTGCGTGACATTTATAATGTGGTGATCAATGCCTTCAAACGCGAAGACATTACTTCATTGCTGCTCAGTGAAGCCAAGTCGTCTACCATCTACCCGGACAAGGGACGCCTGGCTTATGTGGTAGATGCGATCATGATGCTGCGTTATGTGGAAATCAACAGCGCTATGCAGCGGGCGATGTTGATCCTCAAAATGCGCGGCAGCGAGCATGCCAAAGGAATTCACCGCTTTGAAATTCGCAAAGAGGGTCTGGTCGTGACCGAGCAGTTTGAGAATTTGCAAGGGTTGTTGACCGGTATGCCTACCTACCTGTCTAAACGCGGGCGGTAATTGGGGGATCGGTCCTAAAAACGCCGGACCGGGTCAGACATAGAATTTGTGTCCGACCCGATTCGGCGTTTTATGTGTCGGATGTTGGCGATAGCCTATTGACTACTCGGCCGGCGAACTGTCCACATCTTGGGTTTGGAGTGCCAGGCTCAAGCGATGTCGTTCTCCATCAATACTCAAGATTTGCACCTGAACGGTGTCATTTTCGCGCAAAGCATGGCCCGATGAGTTGTTTTCGTCCAGTTCTGAAGCGTGGATCAATCCCTCCAGCCCCTCTTCCAGACGCACAAATACCCCAAAATTGACTATGCTGGTCACAGTGCCGGCGACAATTTGCCCTACCGCGTAGCGGCTTTCGACATTTATCCATGGGTCGGGATGCAGGCGTTTGAGGCTCAATGCGACTCGTTCCTGATCGGGAGAGACGTTGAGAACATAGACATCCAGGTCTTGACCGACCTGAAGGATGTCGTCTGGGTGCGAGACGCGGCCCCAAGACAACTCGGAGATATGGATCAATCCCTCCAACCCGCCCAGGTCTACAAATGCGCCAAACGAACACAGGTTGGTGACCTGTCCGCGGATCACGCTGCCGGGCCGCAGGCTGTTGAGTAAAGCTGCGTTGACGTCCGACTCGGCAGAAGCACACTCGGCCATGATCAGCCGATTGTTGGCCGGGTCGCTTTCGATCACCCGCAGAGTGAGCGTTTCGCCGATGCGGGCAGCCAGGGCGTCGCGTCGCTGTTGCTCGTTGCCGTGCGGCAGCCGCGCGCTGATCTGCGAAGCCGGCACAAAGCCGGTCAAGCCATCCCAGTTGACTAGCAAGCCGCCTCGGTTATAGTTGATCACACTCAACTGCACCGGCTCGCCACTCTTTTGGTGCTGCATCACAATTTGCCACTGCGCCGAATGACCGTTGCCCGACTCGGCCGTTGTCGGCGCGATGTCGGGTTGTAGGGTTGGCTGTTCATATTGAGGCGCAGCCTGAGGAGTAGCGAGGATGTCTATGCGCGCACATTCTCCTTCTTCCAAAAGAGCCTGCCAGTACCATTCATCCGGCGGCACTTCCCAGGGTTTCAATTCTTGCGTTACCTCGCTCATACCTTTCATCCTTCCATAACAAAGAACCGGTCAAGCCGTTTGCAGGCGCAAACGACGACCGGTTTTCCTGATTTTGCTCCATACCATAGATTCACCACTCAATAACTCAAAAAACTCAACCCCTCACCAATACCTGGATCATTATACACAGGTCAAGACAGGTTGTCAAAAGTCTGAAACAAAAAAACCAGGATTCATCGAATCCTGGTTTTTTTGTTCAGCAGCCTGCTTAGCGGGCGTTTTTCAACACGGCCTGCGCTGCGGCCAACCGTGCCACCGGCACGCGGAAGGGGGAGCAGCTCACGTAATTCAGGCCGGCGATGTGGCAGAATTCGATGGATGACGGGTCGCCGCCGTGCTCGCCGCAGATGCCCACTTCCAGTTCGGGGCGGGTCTGACGGCCCAGACGAGCAGCCATCTGAATCAACTTGCCCACGCCACCACGGTCCAGCGTTTGGAAGGGGTTCTCGGTCAGGATGCCGCTTTCGATGTATTTGACCAGGAAGCGACGTTCGGCATCGTCGCGGCTATAGCCAAAGGTCATTTGAGTCAGGTCGTTGGTGCCAAAGGAGAAAAACTCGGCCATGCTGGCAATCTCGTCGGCGGTGACGGCCGCGCGCGGGATTTCAATCATGGTGCCAAATTTGTACTCGATTTTCAAGCCTTGCTCTTGCACCACATACTGTGCCACCTGCTCCAACTCGGCCTGGGTCACTTTGAGTTCGTTGATGTGACCGGTTAGCGGGATCATGATTTCGGGCTTGACCACGATGCCCTTTTGGGCTGCCTGGCAGGCCGCTTCCAAAATGGCGCGCACTTGCATCTTGGTAATATCGGGGTAGGTGATGCCCAGGCGGATACCGCGCAGACCCATCATGGGGTTGGCTTCGTGCATCTTGTTTACCGCGGCCAGCATCGTTTCTTTGGCCTGGAGGGTGTCATGGAGCAGTTTTTTGGCCGTTTCGGTGCGCATCCGCCCCACTTCCGCTTTGAGCTCGGTGACCTGCACCAACAACTCTTCGGCGCTGGGCAAAAATTCGTGCAGCGGCGGGTCAATCAGGCGAATGATCACCGGCAGGCCGTCCATCGCCTCAAATATGCCATAAAAGTCGGATCGCTGATAGGGCAGCAGTTTGGCCAGGGCGTTCAAATAGGTCTGCACCGCCGGCGATTCGGCGATTTCGGCTTGAACGGCAGCCAGGTCTTGCTCCAATTCGGCGCGGCGAGCCGCATCCAGCCGCTTGCCTTCTTCTTTTCCGGCGACCAGCACATTCTGGATGCGCGTCTGACGGTCCAACAGCACCTGCGCCTCGTCGGCGTTGAGGATCATGGCCTGGACAAAGGGCAGGCGTTCTTGCTCAAAGAACATGTGTTCGGTGCGACAGAGGCCGATGCCCATCGCGCCGTATTGGCGGGCGCGGCGGGCGTCGCGCGGATAGTCGGCGTTGGTCCACACTTGCAGGCCGCGTGTGGGGAATCCGGTATAATCGGCCGGCCACTGACGGGCGTCGGGGCGGGCGGCGATCTCGTCGGCCCACTGGAGCAGGGTTTGCAGTTCGACTTCTTTGCTGTAATCGGGGGTTTCTTTGTGAATCTGGCCGGCAAACACTTCGCCGGTGGCACCGTCAAGCGAGGCGTAATCGCCTTCTTTAAGTACCTGGCCGTTGACGCGCACTTCGCGGTCTTCGACATCAATATCCAGATCGTGGGCGCCCACCACGGCGGGCTTGCCAAATTGACGGGCTACTACAGCAGCGTGTGCGGTGGCACCGCCGCGGCTGGTGAGGATGCCCTGTGCCATAATCATACCATGCACGTCTTCTGGTTTGGTTTCGGGGCGAATCATGATCACCGGCTTGTTTTCTTTGCCCCAGGCTTCGGCCGTGTCGGCGTCAAAGGCCAGCATACCCACGGCGGCGCCCGGCGAGGCGTTGACGCCCTTGGCCAGCAGTCGTCCTTCGGCGCGGGCTTTTTTGATCTCAGCTTCGATAAACTGAGGATGCAGGAAAAAGTCCACATCTTTGGGGGTGACGCGCATCAGGGCTTCTTGTTTGCTGATCAGCCCTTCGTTGACCATATCCACAGCAATCTTGACGGCGGAGCGAGCGGTGCGCTTGCCGTTGCGGGTTTGCAGCATCCACAGGCGGCCGCGCTCGATGGTGAATTCAGTGTCTTGCATATCTCGATAGTGCTTTTCCAGCTTTTGGGTGATTTCCAAGAGCTGTTCGTAAATGACCGGCATATCTTCGCCCAGGCTGACCACCGGTTTGGTGTTGCGGATGCCGGCTACCACATCTTCGCCCTGCGCGTTGAGCAAATAGTCGCCATAGAATCTCTTTTCGCCAGTAGCCGGGTCGCGGGTAAAGGCCACGCCGGTGCCGCTGTCCCAGCCCATGTTGCCAAAGACCATCATCACCACATTGACGGCGGTGCCCCAGTCGTGCGGGATGCCTTCAAAGTTGCGATAGGCCACGGCGCGGGCGCCGTTCCACGAGTTGAACACGGCCTTGATCGACAATTCGAGTTGCTGATAGGGATCGGTGGGGAATTGAACCCCAAAGTGATCCTGGTACATTTGCTTGTACTCGGTCACCAGACCTTTCAACCCTTCCAGGCTGACTTCGGGGTCGCTGGACACGCCCTCACGCGCCTTGACCTGATCGAGCTTTTCTTCAAAATGATCGCGCGAAAAGCCCATCACAATGTCAGAGAACATGGTGATAAAGCGGCGATAGGCGTCATACGAAAACCACTCGTTGCCGGTGAGGGCGGCCAGCCCGGCGCGCGCCTCGTCATTCATGCCCAGGTTTAACACGGTATCCATCATGCCTGGCATCGAAACACGGGCGCCCGAGCGGACGGAAACCAGCAGCGGGTTGGCTGCGTCGCCGAATTTTTTGCCCGAATGAGCCTCCAGGTCTTTCATTGCCTCCAATACCTGTCCCCACAGTCCTTGGGGAAATTCGTCGGTGTTCATGTATTCGACGCAGGCCTCGGTGGTGATCGTAAAGGTGGGCGGCACCGGGGCGCCGGCTTCGGTCATTTCCATCAAGCCAGCCCCTTTGCCTCCAAACATCGCCTTCATCTCGTTCAGATTGGGGGTATGTCCCAGCACTTTGGCGTATTCGCTTCGACCATTATGCACCAGATAAACCCATTGTTTTGCCATAAAGCCTCCTCTTTTGACTCACAAGACTGCCCCGACCGATCTCGACGGTTGGGGCAGCGTTAGAAACTCCATTTACAACGTGATTATAAAGATTTTTGCGTTTTTGGCAAGTGAGTTTGAGCCGGGCAGCGGCTTGATCTGCTGCTTTCTCAGCGCGGGGCCTGAGCTTTGCTATTTTGTGCCGGCACAGTCCGGCGTTGCAGGCGGTTCAGGCGGTGTTCCAGCTCGCTGCGCCGGAGGTTGCGTTCAAAAGCAGGCCAGGCTGGGTGTTCGATGAGGGTCAGGGCCATTTGGGTCCAGCGGATGGCCGGCGCACTCTCGCGCCGATGGTGTTCGTAGAGTTTTGCCAGCTCGATGCAGGCCTCTACCCGATGTCGCAGCGTGGTGGCGTCGGCGACGGGCGGCTCGTGCTGTGCCAATTGTTCCCATAGGGCGGCGGCCTGCTCCATTCGGCCCTGATGCTTGTACAACGCCGATAATCGTTGCGCCGTCTCGACATAGAATGGATCGGGCAGGTGGCGCTCCAGCCCGGCGCGATAGACCTGTTCGGCCATCGGCGCATCGCCCATGCTCTCGTATAGCTTGCCCAACGCCATCAGGTCCAGGCAGTGGGCGTCGTCGTCGAGCAATGTATCGTTTAGCGGCCCGCTCATCTTGTGGGCCATGTGACCCAACAGTGCGGCCATAGACAAAATATCCATAGCATTGTGATAAAATACGCTCTTGAGCGGTCGGGCGTCGCCGCTGCGCAAATAGTCAAAATACATGTCGGGGATCATCCAGCCCGGCACATCTTCTTGGGTGCGTGGCAGGTGCAAGATATTTTCTTCGAGTGAGTGCAGCGAACGACTGGGCAGGCGGTCGCGCCACAGGCGGCGGGCCAACGGCAGCAGGTCAAGGTGCATCAGCTCGCTCAGCGGTGAATGGTTAGAGGGCAATTGCCCACCGTTGACGACATAGCGGGTGTTGAGCAGCGGCACGTCAAACCCCCGCCCATTGAACGTCACCAACACCTGGCGAGGGCGCAGCAGGTCGCTCAGCGCGGCCAGCAAAGCCGGCTCTTGGGCCGGATCGCGCATAAAGAACTGGGTCAGCCAGAACGAATGGTCTGCTTCATAGCCGCCCACGCCGACCATGAACGCATACACACCGCTACCGCCGGCCAGACCGGTGGTTTCGGTGTCCAGAAAGGTCCAGGTGGAAAGCGGAGTGGTAGACAGGCGCGGCTCGTCAGCCCAGCGGGCAATCGAGTCGAGTGGGGTGTCAATGCGCAAAGAGCCACATCCGTGCGGCTGATCGGGGGGGTAGCGCGTCTGCACCGCCCAGGCCTGGCCGCAGCGGGTATCTATGGCCTGGCCAGACAGCACATGTTCGATGGCATAGGGATGGTGCGGGCGCGGCGGGGGTAACTCGCTAGCTCCCAGTTTGATGCCCAGCGCCCTGAGTTGTTCGGACAATACCGGCATCGCTTTAGCCTGTCTTGAGCAGCAGCCCGCCCCAAAAGAGGAACGTTGCTCCCACCATCGCCACAATGTGGTAGAGACCGTTGCGATCCAGCGGGCTGAATGTGTCTATGCCCAGGGCTTGCAGTGCCGACGCGACAAACATGACCACAATGCCGACGATCATCTGCCACGAGCCGCTGCCGCTCTTCAAGCCGATGAAGTGCATGATCAGGAACAGGAGCATAATCGGCGCATAGTTGAGAATAATGACGAGGAATTGTCCCAGAGCAATTTCGAGGATCAAAAAGACGATCAACTGGACGATGCCAAAAATCAAGACCGGCGTTTGCATCGAGGTGGGGAAAAACTGCCGCGAGATGGTCAACAAGAGGCAAAAGGTCATCAACCCCAGCACGCCCCAATAAGACCGTTGAAAAATGAGCCGCCCGGCTGTGTCACCTTGCGGCTCGACAAAGCCATGGTCAATGCCGCCCAGCAGCGCGCTGAGGCCAAGCAAGGCCATAGTCAATCCCCACAGCCAGGCCGCCGAGCCGATGGTTTGTTTGCGGCCTAACAGCCAGCCGGCAAAAAACAACACCTGTCCGGCCAGAATGAAATTGGTGACGGCAGTGACAACCAGAGCGGTCATGTACCCATCCTTTCAATAGCACTCGCCTTGTAGCAGACGCCAACCCGGCTGGTGGAAGCTGGTTGATGGGATGGTTACAGTGTGGCGTATTTGGCCTGGCGATAGACGGTGCCAAAAAGAAAAGCGGCGATGAGTTGGGCATAGAACGCGGCAAAGATCAGACCAATGCCGCAGAGGATCGAGCCGACCAGCGAGGCCAGAAATGTCGCCAGCCCATTGATCAGCAAGACCAGAAACGCCGGGCCGATCTGGCTCTTGAGCATGCCAAAAACCTTGCCTATCTGCAATGCTGCGCCAAAACTGCCCGTTTCGGCATAGATTCCCCACACAAAGGGCATCATCAGCCCGATGGCGATGCCAAAAATCAGCGAGAGGCAGCCAAAGCAGCTTGACCAGGCGATCATGACCGGCATGGCCACATCTTCATCTTGAATGATCGCCGGGATAAAGCTGCTGGCGCCAGAGCATGTCCCGATGATGATCAGCGGCAAGAAATAGATGAACATGACGACGGCCAGCATCAGCCCTTTGACCAGCCTGCCGCCGAAATTGTCCAGTACGTTGGGCAGCGGGGTTTCGCGTTGAGCAATCACGTTGGCCGTCTGCTCCAGAATATACCCCATCACATAAAACGGCCCGATGATGGGAATCATAGACAGCAGTCCACCGATCAGCACCTTTTTCCACCATTCCTGATCCTCGGTCACATACATAAACGATCTGCCAATGTCCATGGTTGACCTCCTTTTGAAAAGCGAACCCAGTTTCCACCAGCCTGGGAGAGCGTCCTCATCAAGATACGCAGGTTATATTGGACAGGTTTCCACACCTGCCGGTCCTAGATCGGCCAGCTTAATGTTCCGGTCAGGGCGTATCGAAAAACGCCCATTGCAGTCAACTCTAGCAGACTGATCACCAGTCCGCCCAGCAAAGGCAGGACAGCCTGCCGCCGGGTTTCGGCGCGGCTGTCTTGTTGAAACAAGATCAACAAAATCATGGTGTTGACCAGGGTCAGCATCCACAGAACGCCGCCCACACTGATCAGCGACAGCGGGTAGAGCAACCAGTCGGCGCCGGTGAGGGTGATGGCGACGACCAGGCCGTTTACCGCCAGCATCAACACGAGTTCCCATGCCGTTTCCAGCGGGCGGACGGGCTGCGGCGTCTTCCACAGAGTCATGTTGAACACCGGCCAGACGATCATGCTCAGCGCCAGGCCGTTCAAACTGCCGGTGATGGCGCGCAGCCAGTTTTGCGGCTCGTAAAACAAGGGCTGTCCACGCAGCAAGGCGATGTAGGAATTGACGCCGTCTATGCCCATGATGCCGATCATGATCACCATGATTACCAGCATGCCCGCCGACAGCATATGCCCGGCCCGCCAGCGCCGCCGCAGGGCCAGGGTCAAAAATCCAATAGCTATGCCCAGATAGGTGCCGGTGCAGCGGGCGCAGAGGGGGAGTTGATGTTCGTGAATGTGAAAGGAGCGTTCGGGAATCTGATGACAGATGGAATATCCGATCAACCGGGCCTTGTCCAGCGGGGCCAGGGGCGGGACAAGGACATAGATGATCAAAATGGATAGCGATGCGCCCAGCGCCAGCCGCTTCCAGGCTCGCTGACCGATCAGGGTAGACAAACAGGATTTCCAGGTGTTGGGGATCATAAAAATCGCTGGACTTGGATTGGAATGGGAATCGGATATAATATCGCTGATTATATCACACCCACGCCGGTGCGCCAAAACCTGTTTTGGGAAGGATGGATTTAACTTGAAAGCTCTTAAATTGTTACTTTGTATTGTTTTGCTGTCTGGCTGCGCCCATCCCACCGTATCGGTCACATCCACTCCGACCCTGACAGCTACAGCTACCGTCTGGCCGCCCACCGCTACAGCTATATTGACCCTAACGCCCCCCCCGACGCTCACCGCACTACCGACCCTGACGCCCACACCCACCAGCAGCCCGCTGCCTATGCCCACATCTACGCCCACGGCAACACCCACCCGCCTGCCGTTGGTGACGGAAGGACAGAAGGCGGCGATGAATCAGGCCGGGCAGTCCATGTTGGAGCGGTTGACCGACCTGCCCGGTTATGACATTCAGGCCACGCTGGACATGGATGCTTTGACTTTGCAGGGGCGGCAGCAGGTGGCTTTTACCAATCGCTATACCGTCACCCTGAACGAGATTTATTTCAACCTCTATGCCAACGCCCCGCGTTTTGGCGGCAGTATGGACATCGAGTCGGTGGCTGTCAACGGGCAGCCGGCGGTGGTGGATTATCAAAAAGAGCGGCGGGCGCTGCGTGTGCTGTTGGATGTGCCGCTAGAGCCGGGGCGGCAGGCGACCATCGAGATGGCCTTTTACCTGCAAATTCCACAGTTGGAGCGCAGTGACCTGCGCGAGATGGTTTACAGCAAAGAGATGCTTTCGTTGGGTGGATGGTATCCTATGCTGGCCGTGCTGACGCCGTTGGGCTGGCACCTGGACTATGCGCAGGACGTGATCGGCGAGGCGATGTTTGCCGACAGCGCGTTTTACACCGTCCAGATCACGACGCCGCAATCTCTGGTGGTGGCGGCAACCGGGGTTTTGGCTGAAAAAGAGGTACTTGAGGATGGCTGGCGCATATCGAGATATGTCAGCGGGCCAACACGCACATTTTACCTGGCCGCTTCGACCCATTATCGGGCGTTGACGGCGCAGGTCGGCGGGACGACGATTCACTCGTATTATCTGCCAGGCGATGATCGCTGCGCCCGGTGGCATCTCGAGTCGGCCGAGGCGGCGCTCAAGCTCTACAGCGAACTGTTTGGTCCTGTTTATCTGGCCGAGTTGGATGTGGTCGAGGCCGATTACAAATACCAGGGCATGGAGTGGCCGGGGGTGCTTCTCATCGGCGATATGTTGTACCGCAGCGACGAGCCGGCCTGCGGCGAGTGGTTTGTGGCGCACGAGATGTCGCATCTGTGGTGGTATGACCTGGTGGGCAACGATCCGGTGGCCGACCCGTGGCTGGATGAGGCGTTGGCGCAGTATACCACTATGCTCTATTATCGCAGGCTGTGGGATGACGCTTCGGCCGAGGCCTACATTCAGGCCATTATCTATGATCGCTTTGCCCAGTATGCCGACCGCCCCGACGGTGTGCATATCGGTCAGCCGACCACGGTCTTTGCAGATCGCAAGGACTATTATGCCATTACGTATGCTCATGGCGCGATGTTTATCGAACAGTTGCATCGTGCATTGGGGGATGAGGCATTTTTTTCCGCGTTGCGGCAGTATGCGCGAGAGAATGTCTATGGCATTGCCACGCCTCAAACCCTGTATGACATATTGCACCCGCTCAACCCACAGGCGGTCGAGTCGCTATGGGCCGAGTGGGTAGAGGGTGTCCAGCCGTCGCCGTAAATGACCCCGGCTATGAAATGACCTCGCCGATCAGCGACCAGGGGCCGCTCCAGGTGATGCGTACCTGCACCAATTGGCCGCGCCAGTTGCGGCGTGTATCCTCGAAAAAGACCAGCTTGTTGGTGCGGGTGCGCCCCTGCCAGCGACCTTTGCGCCGCTCTTCTACCAAAATCTCTACCGTTTGACCCATCAATTCGGCATTGATCTCGCCGACAAGACGATTTTGCAGGGCGTCAATGGCCTGCCGACGACGCTCTTTTTCCTCTTGTGGCACATCATCGGTCAGGAGGGCCGCCGGCGTGCCGGGTCGCTCGGAATAGGCGGCCACATGTACGGCGTCAAAGCGCAATTCTTCCAGCAGGCGGTAGGTGGCCTCGTACTGTTCCAGGCTCTCGCCGGGAAAGCCGACAATCACATCGGTGGCCAGGCTGCACCGGTTCAGCGGATCGGGTGGGAATTGTTGGCGGATGTGTGTGACCAGTTCGCGATACTGCGTCACCGTATAGCCGCGTCCCATCCGCTTTAGCACCTGATCGTCGCCGGCTTGAATGGGCAATTCCCAGTGTGGGCAGACGCGCGGCAGTTCGGCCACCGCACGAATGACCTCAGGGCACATGTCGGCAGGGTGCGAGGTGAGAAAGCGAATGCGGCTCAGGTCGGGAATGTCGTGTACGGCGCGGAGCAGGTCGGCCAGGGTGGGTGGCGGTTCACCGGGCAGGTCATGTCCGTAAGAATCCACATTTTGCCCCAACAGGGTTACTTCGCGCACGCCCCGTTGCACCAATGCCGCGATTTCGGACACAATTTCGTTGGCCGGTCGGCTGCGCTCTGCTCCTCGACGTAAACGAACGATGCAGTAGGTGCAGTGGTGATCGCAGCCATAGTTGATCGGCACATGGACAGACACCGGCGGTATTTCTGGTGGGAGTGCGGCCGGTGCGCAGGGTGCCAGGTCGTGCTCGACCAGATAATGAACCAGCTCGATATAGGCCGATGGCTTGATAAACAGGTCTACATGGGGATAGGCGGCGCGCAGTGAGGCTGTATCGTCAACCAGGCAGCCCATCACGACCAGAAATCCTTGCGGGTGATTTTGTTTCCAGTGTTTGAGCGACGAAATGCGACCGGCGCATTTGTCTTGGGCATGCTGGCGCACCACACAGGTGTTGAGGACGATCAAGTCGGCCTGCTCGGCTTGCGCTGTGGAGCGCAAGCCCAGGCGGCGCAGTTCTTCTTCCAGCCGCCACGAGTCGGCCATATTCATCTGGCAGCCGATGGTCCAGACAAAGCAGGTTTGCATGCGATTAACCGCGCTCCGTGTGGTTCATGGACTCAATCCCGGTCGGATGGCGGGCCATCGGTTGGGGTTGGAGCTTTGTAGAATTGGGATTCGGTCGGTTCATCCGAGACGACCGTAAAGCGCGTCACCCGGTCGGGAGGGGGGGCAGACGGGCCTGGCTCTAATACACCTTCCAAAATGGCGTCGTCTGGCGTAAAGGGGGCGTCTTGCGTTGCGCCAAACGGCGGCATGGCCTCGCGCTGGCTGCGAATGCGCGGCAGCACAAAAGATAGCGTCAGCACGCCGATGGCGAACAGGATCAAGACGGCCAGTGGGCAGATGTACATGCGCACGGTGCTGATCGGCGGGATGGGGGTGGGCGTGACTTGATTCAGCGGAACCGCCGGCGTTGGCGTTTCGCTCCATACGGGCGTGGCTGTTGGCGCTTCGATAGCCGGCGTTGCTGTCATTTCGGAAGGCAGCGGTGAGTTGACCGACCATGTGGCGGTGGGCGATGGCGTGGGCGGCGTCTCGGTCGGTGTGGGCAGCGGTGTCTCGGTGGGTATGGTCGTTGGCGTCTCGGTCGGCTCCAGAGTCAACGTGGGCGAGACGACAGCCGTCACGACTTGGGTCGGCGTGGCCGTGGGCGTGGGCAGCGGGCTGCTGCTGGTAGCCGTGGCGGTGGCCGTGGTCGTCGGCGTCAGCGTGGGCAGACGGTTGGGCGTGGGCGTGGCCGTCGGCGAAGTGATCGGTGTCGGCGTGCGGGTGGGCGTCGGTGTATATGTGGGTGTATGGGTGGGTGTGGGTGAGCCATATCGCACGATAATAGTGACCGTTTTCTCGGCATCGCCACAGCGGTTGTGTGCCACCAGCCGATAGGTGGTGGTTTCGATGGGTTTGACCTTGAGCTGACCGACGCCGACTACGCCATTGCCGTCCAGATAGGCCTCGGTGGCTCCCGACAGGCTCCAGGTGAGGATGACTTCTTCGCCCAGCACAATCGAGGTTTTGGACGCGCTAAAGTCGTGGATCACGGCCAGCGGACAAGAAGTGGGTGTGACGGTGGGTGTGGGCGAAGGTGGCACGACAATGATATTACTGGTTTTTTCCACATAGCCGCCCGGATTTTCTGCCCGTAACGTGAAGACACGGTTGATGGTGGGCCAGATGATGCGGGTGTCTTCCATAGATACCAGTTCGCCATCGAGATAGACACTGACAGCCTGCCCG
Source organism: uncultured Anaerolineae bacterium (assembly GCA_964449465.1). Taxonomy (GTDB): domain Bacteria; phylum Chloroflexota; class Anaerolineae; order JAFGEY01; family JAFGEY01; genus CAYRXM01. The sequence continues at coordinate 160,416 of CAYVBK010000001.1, read as the reverse complement.
TGTACCTGCCAGTGTAGTGTGACCGAACTGCCCAGCACGACGGTGGCCGTTTCGGGAGTGAAAAAATAGATTTGGGGCTTGGGGAATGGGGTAGCCGTCGGCGGTGTGGTAGGCGTGGGCGGGACGGTAGGGGTGGGTGTCGGCACGCCCGAGATGATCTCATAATTGGCTGTGCCGTCATTGTTGCCCTCGCCGCCGCTGCAATCTTCGTTGATCCAGTTGGTCGCATCAATGCGGATGGTCAGCCAGTGATAGCCGATGGTGGAATCGGCTGCGTTGACGGTCAAAAAGACATCGGTTGTTTGCCCGGGCGCCAGGTTGTCGGTGTTGGCAATCATTTGATAATTGGGCGGGTCTACGGCCAGCCGATCCAGGTAGAGGTGCACCAGGCTTTTTTGGGTGCTGGTGGTGGTGCCGGCATTCAAAATGGTTACACCGACATTATAGGGCTGCTCTGAAAGAGGCGGGTTGGGTTGGAGAAAGATGCTTTGAATTTGCAGGTCCATGCAGGGCGGCTGGGCCGGCGGGCGGTACATCATCGGACCGGCCGACTGTAAATGCACCTCTTGCGTGAGCTGCCGCGCCTGGGCCTGTATTTGATTGAGCCATGTCGCCAGGATGAGGACGGCAAAGATCATACCGACCCATACGCCTGATGAAATTTTTTTAATCATAAAATACCTTTATCGGCTCTTGAATATCGTAAACTCGGTTTCGAGCGACGACGCGAGCCTGGCGGCTATTATAGCACAAAATGTCCGGTTACAACAACCGCCGATTATAATAATCGCCGTGCTTCGCGGATTCCCTTTTTGGCAGCGGTATTGCGCGGCTCGATTTCCAACACACGAACGTAACAGTCCATCCGCTCGCGAGGATCGGGAATGAGGTCGGCCAGGCGCAGCCAGGCTTGTGCATTGGTGCGGTCTATTTCGACAATGCCTTCCAGCCAGGCGCGCTCGTCCTCTTTTTGCCCGGCGCCGGCGGCGAGGGTGGCTCGCTGCCAAAAAGTGTCCAGAACGGTTTGATTGTCAATATGCTGTTGAATTTTTTTCATCGTCTTGCTCCTTGAACTACTGAGCGCAAGTGTTTTGTCAACGCCTGGATGCCGTGTTATAATCGGCGGCTGGTGTCACGACCTGTTGGCTAAACAAGGAGAGCCGGATTGAACGTCAAAAAACATATTTCAAAATGGATTGCCCTGATGTTATTTTTTCTATGCCTGGCTGTTTATACCAGCCGGATGGCCCCATCGCTGGTGCCAGGCGATCCAGGCGAATATCAGATTGTAGCCTCGCAATGGGGCATCGGCCACCCACCCGGCTATGGTCTGTATGCCTTGATCGGCAACCTGTTTACCCGCCTGATCTTTTGGGGTGAGCCGGCCTGGCGGGTCAATCTCTTGTCGGCGGTGTGCGGCGCGGCCATAGCCACACTGGTCTACGGCATCGGGCGGATGCAGAGCCGCCAACCGGCAGCGTCGCTGCGCGGACAGGCCCCTGCGCTGCTCGGTGCATTGATGCTGGCCGCCGGCCTGGGGGTATGGCAGCATGCCATTCACGCCAACGCGCACATTGTCACAGCCTGGCTGGCCGTATTGAGCCTGTTTTGCCTGCTGCGCTGGCAGCACACCGGCCGCGATGCCTGGCTGTTTGGCTGGTGCGTCATTGCCGGGGCCAGTCCGGCGCATCACCCGCTGCTGATCTTTGCCTGGCCGGCCTATGGCCTGTTCATTCTGATGGCGCGCCCGCGTCTGTGGCAGGAATGGAAGACCTGGCTGCGCATGCTCGGCTGGGGGCTGGTCGGCCTGAGTGCGCTGCTCTATTATCCCATTCGCTGCGCCATCGGCGTGCCACCTTTGCCCGGTCCCTCTGATATGAATACCTGGGTCGGCTTTGTGCGGGTGATCACGGCACAGGGATTGCGCGTCAATATCGGTGGATTCTCCTGGCGCGACATGGTATATCGGCTGTGGGATGTGCGCGTACTGTCGAGTTTACAGTTTGCTCCGCCGGCGTTGTTGCTGGCAGTGATCGGCCTGGTGCAGTCATGGCGCCAAGGATGGCGTTCTGCGCTGCTGCTCGGCAGCTATGTCCTGTGTATCGTCTTGATCACGATCAATGTGCTGCAAGACGCGATGGCCTATTTGCTGGGGCCGTTGGCGGTGATGGGTGTCTGGATCGCCTTGGGTGTTGATGTGTTGTTGGAATGGACAGGCCGGCTGTCGCAGCTCAAGCGTTACGTCTGGGTGAACGGAATAATGATTGCTCTTGTAGGGATTATACCCCTGCAAACGGCCTCCGTCAACTGGACAAAAATGAACTTGAGCGATTTTGACGATGCGAATGAGTGGCTGGATATGATTGAGCGACGGTTTGTTGGCCAGGGTCAACATGCCGTTGTGCTGGTCGAATGGGAGCGTATGACCCCGGCCTATTACGATATGCAGGTGCGCGGGCGGCGCTGGTCGCCCGATGATGTCGAACTGATCCATATTCCAGCCAGCAAGACGTTTGTGCAGAGCATCGCCGAAAATATTGAGCGCGGCCCGGTGTACCTGACCAGTTATCGCGCTGCAGCGGCGGCGGTTTATCGGCTCATGCCCAGTGGCGAGCTGTGGCAGGCTTTGCCGGCCTGGCTGCACGAACTGCCTGTCGAAGCGCAGCCGATTCACCTGACGGCTCAGGAGCGCATCGAGGTGATGGGCTGGCAACTCAATCAGACCACAGCGCAGCCGGGCGATGTGCTGTTGCTCGACCTGTATTTGCGCATGTCGCAGCCGGAGGGGGTCGAGGCGCAGCAGTATTATCTGTCCTGGGCGCGGTTGGGTGAGACCACCTTTTATTTTACCACCGACAGCCGTTTTAATACCCCCTGGTGGCAGCCCGGCGAAATTGTGGTCGAGCGGTTTGAACTGCCGGTGCCATGGCACATGACTGCCGGTGTCTATCCGTTGCAAGTGGGCATGCGCCTGGTCAACCAGGGGCGCGATTTATTCTGGCAAAATGGCGAAACGTTAGCGCCATTGACGGAAATCCAGGTGCAAGATGCGATCTGGCGTCCCTCAACGGCAATATTGGAGCGCGCTCTGGGCAACCTGCACGGCGATGTGCTGTTGCGGGCGGCGCGGATCAATGGCATCGCGGCGCACCCCGGCTCGGAGCAGCGGTTGGTCATTCGGCCGGGCTGCACGCTGCGCGTCGAGTTAGACTGGGAATCGCTGCGCCCGATTCAGGAAAATTATACTCTGTTTGTGCAATTGCTCGACATGAATCTGCACGTACAGGCGCAGCGAGATATGACGCCGTTGAGCGGCAGTGCGCCGACCTGGTTGTGGTTCCCGCGCTGGCGGCGCGGCACCCGCATCACCGATACGCGCCTGCTCGATTTGCCGGCCACCATGCCGCCGGGACCATATCCGCTGGTGGTGGGCATTTATGGCTTTAACACCGGCAAGCGGGTGCAGGCCGTTTTGCCCAACGGCGATGTGCAGGGCGATTGGATCACCCTGGGGCATTTGTGGGTCGAGTGATCAGGCTGTCGCCGGCAGGTACAGGTTGTTGGGGTCGTTGATGAACGCGTATGGGTCGTAAAAATACTCGTTCAGGTTGTACGGTGTGATCAGGCTGTACATGCCCAGTTGGGCCGTTTTTTTGATCTCAAAATGCACGTGAGGGATGTTGTTGGCCATGCCGGTCTTGCCTTCCCGGCCGATGATCACATTCTCGCCCACGATACGGCTCTTGACCGGCGGCGAGGTGAACGAGGCATCGTCGAACTGGAGATGCCCATACAGCGAATACACCTTGGCGCCGCTGGTGAGAGTGTGTTCGATCATCAGGTAATGGCCGTATCCGTTGGGGTCAAGCTGATTGATCAACACCGTGCCTTCACCGATGGCATAGACATTGGCGCCCTCGTATTCGTGAAAATCTACGCCGGGGTGCGGTTTGCCCATCCACGCGCCCGATGGGTACAGTGAGCCGAACTTGAAATAGTTGGTTTCGCTCTTGTTCAGCGGAAAACGAAACCGCCGCCCGACCGGCGTGCTGGTCGCGGCCGGCTCGGTAAAGGGGATGCGTAGTTGCTGCCCCACGCGAATCATGCCGGGGCTGGTGATGCTGTTGTATTCGGCGATCAGGGTGTATTTTTTGGCATCGCCATACATGGCCAGAGCGATCTTGGCCAGAGTATCGCCGGCGCGGATCGTATAGAGGGTCTCGCGCATCATCACTGCCGGAGGTTCAGGACCTACCCACGAAACCAGATAATCTCTGACCCATTGATCCAGCGTTTTGCCTTCCTGAGCGGCTCGCGCCGCGGCGCGCTCGTACAGCCTCGCTTCAATTTCGATGGTTTTGACGCTCATAGTTTCCCCCTTGGACTCGATAATATCTCTCGATACACCTGCACTGTCTGATCGGCAATGTGCGCCTGGGTAAAATGAGCCGATACCCGCTCTCGTCCGCGCTGCGACAAATCGCTCCACAATGTACCATCGTGCATCAGGTTGTGCAGGTGAGCTATCAACTCGTAGATTTTTCCCTCTGGAAAGATCAGGCCGGCCTGGCCGATGACATGCGGAATTTCGCCCGAATCTGAACCAATCACCGGCACGCCGCAGGCCATGGCTTCGATCAGCACGCGACCGAACTGCTCTTTCCAGTTGGGCCTGGTGTGTGAGGGCAGTACCAGGGTGTGCAGCCGGCTCATCCATGCCGGCACCTGGAGTGAAGGAATTGGTCCTTCAAACGACACTCGCTGTGAAATGTGCAACGCATCAGCCAGCGTTTGCAAGCGGCTGCGCTCGGGGCCGCCGCCCAACAAGGCCAGTTGCCAGTTGCCCGTTAGCCCGGCGGCAGCCTGAAGCAGGTCGGCTACTCCTTTTTCTGGCACTAGGCGGCCCACATAGCCGATGCGAAAAGATGAATCGGTCGGCGCAGACGCCGGCGGATACAGGTCGGGGTCAATGCCAAATTGCGGAATGACCCGCAGCGGACCGGCATAGCCTTTTTGGCGCAAGACCTGGCTTGCTTCCTGGTTTCCGGCGATGCCATACGCACTGCAATGATACACATCGCGCTCAATCCAGTTAAAGGGGGGCGGGTATCGGCGCAGCAGGTTTTGCCAGGTGAAAAAGATGGACGGACAGCCGGCCTTTTGTGCCAGGCGGGTGGCCTGCCAGGTGGACAGATTGTACGGCTCTTCGTCTATGTGCAGCAACTGTGACCGGGTCTCATGGATCAGTGATTTGAGATGTGGGTAAAAATGCAGATGAAAAGAGCCGTTCAAGGCCATCGGCAACACTTGCAGCCGATAGCCCTGTGTGCGAGCGCGCTCTAATGGCAACCAACGTCGCCCATCGCGCCAACCCGGCGGCACAATCACGGTTAAATCAATGCCCAACCTGGCGATTTCTTCCAGTTTGCGCTGATAGATGCCGGTGATACAGGCTTTGGAAATCATCAAGACGCGCACTGTTTCCTCAGACTATGTAGTGTTCGATCTTGGATCAAGGAATGACCAAATCGAACGGTAGAATGACCATATTGTGCGCCCATATTTCACCGGTAGTCGTATCTACAGCGGTCAGGCGAGGCATGTTGGGGGCGACAGGATCATACCAGCCTATGCCCACCTGATAATTACCGGATGTGAGTGAGGCCAGGTCCAGCGTAACCTGATCAACGACGATCTCACGGTCTAGCCATTTGGAGGTAGGATACTGCCAGTTCAGCGGCATAGTGTCTCGCTGCATTCCGATCTGTGTCAGGTCATACCGGGCAAAAACATGGACAAAGAATTGATAGTTTTCATTCATCCTGGCGGCGGCGCGCCACACCAGTTTAAGATCGAGCGAGGACGAGTTGTCCAGTTTTTCATATCCTAAAAAGTCAATTTGTCCACCAAACTGCGCCGACATAGGCTGGGCGATTTCTGGCACTTGAAAAACGTGCGAACTCATGGTCGCAAACCAAACCGGCGGGTCCCAGACCGGGTTGATCGGAATTTTACACACCGGCTTGGTGCCTACGCATTGAGCCACATGTTCGGCCCAATGCAGGTCGGGCATGATCTGGTTTTTGTGAGAGGGTGTCAAAAAAGCAAAAGCGATCCAGATCATGGCCAGCGGTATCCATCGCCAGGCTGCCGGCTTGATACCGGACAAAATCAGCGCCCAGATCATTGTGACCGCCGGGATAAAGAAATGCCGCCCGGCAGAACGGATTATCACTCCCGAATCGTGTCGCATGACATAGAGCGAAAGCAACGCCGCCAGCAGGCCGCCCAAAGTGATGGACAGCGACGACCAGTTTTTTTGCTTTATGGCAAACCAGAGCAGACTGCCGTAGGTCACGCCGATCAGGGCCAGGCCATAAATCCGCAGCGGGTTGGTCAGGTGCAGGTTATATACTTGCTCGCCCAAAAACATAGACCCAAAGCGGTAGATCAGCCCATCAATCAGAACCATACCGGTATTGGGTAGTGGTCCTTCTTTTTGGATCCGAGAGATCATGTTCCATACCTGGATGGCGACAATCGTCAGGCTCAAAAGGAACAAAATCAGGCTGTGCCGGGTACGGCGAACACGCCAGCGCATCAAAAACAGCGGCCATAGAGAAATCACAAATGGCGAATTTAAACCCATCAAGGTCAGGAGCAAAATATCAACCGTAGACTGGCGGCGCGAGCGAGGTTCGTCGGCCATAGCCAGCAGCAGCCAGAAAAAGCTGCTCAATGTGGCCCAGTTGGCCAGGTTGAAAAACACCTCATTGTCTGCTGTGTTGGCCACCAGGGCCAGCCCCAACAGTAGCTTGGTTCTCGGCCCAAAAGCAAAGCGCGAACTATAGATCAATCCCACAATGCCGGCCAATATCGCCCAGGAAGCAAATCCATACCAATGTGGCACATATCGCACCGGAAACCAGCTACCCACCAGAGCCACCAACCGTCCTGCTGTGTGAAAATAACCGGCAAAGGGCATGGTCAACGACCTGACCCCCGCGAAAAAAGCGTTGGGAAAAAAACGAGTGCCATCCTCGGCCCACAATTGAGGGTTGTAAAAAGCGTCTGGTCGGCGCCAGTAAAGGATGGCAGTCAGGCCGATCAGACAAAGCAAATACCCTGACCAGGGTGATGTCCAGATTGGATGTAAAAAAATGTAAATCCTGGTTAAAGTATTTCGTTTGACGTTCAAAATTTCTTCTTCCCCTTAATAAACGATTGCTCACCTGAGCGGTTTATAGTATAATAAATTTGAGCCATCAAGCGACTTGCGCCAAAATTTTTCAAGAGATGTTCTCAAAGGAGAGAACGAATGACCGAAGAACAGATTGTCTTTCAGCGTCCCCACTCATTGACCGAAACCCCTACGCATTACTGCCCCGGATGCATTCACGGCATCATCCATCGGGTGGTTGCCGAAGTGTTGGATGACCTCCACATCCGTGAAAAAACCATTGGCATTGCTCCGGTAGGCTGTGCGGTGCTGGCCTACAATTATTTCAACTGCGATTTTGCCGAAGCGGCGCATGGTCGTGCGCCGGCGATGGCTACCGGCCTCAAGCGTGTGCTGCCCGACCGGGTGGTATTCACCTATCAAGGCGATGGCGATCTGGCCTCTATCGGCGCGGCCGAGGTGGTGCATGCGGCGGCGCGCGGCGAGCGGATCACCACCATCTTTGTCAACAATGCCGTTTACGGCATGACCGGTGGGCAAATGGCCCCTACCACCCTGCCGGGGATGGTCACTACCTCATCACCTTTTGGCCGCGATGTGCAAACGGCCGGGTTTCCCATTCGTGTCTGCGAGTTGATCTCTCAACTTGACGGCGCGGCCTATGTGGTGCGGCGCACAGCCACCCACCCCAGGCACATTCGCAGCCTCAAAACAGCAATCCGCACTGCTTTTTTAGCTCAAATGGCCGGACTGGGCTACTCGCTGGTCGAAGTCGTCTCCAATTGTCCCACCAACTGGGGCATGTCGCCCACCGAATCGCTGCGCTTTGTCGAAGAAAAAATGCTGGCCTATTACCCGTTGGGCGATTACAAGGTCCGTCCCGAAGTCAACGAGCTATCGTCCGGTGGCCAATCGGCCAAGAGCCAATCCAGGGGGAAATAATGCAAGAAGAGATCGTTTTTTCCGGTTTCGGCGGGCAGGGCGCCCTGTTTGCCGGGCAACTGCTGACATACGCCGGTATGGATGCCGGCTGGCAGGTGACATGGATTCCTTCTTATGGCCCTGAAATGCGCGGCGGCACGGCTCATTGCATCGTGATTCTGTCGGACCAACCCATCGGTTCGCCGATCATTCGCAACCCCACGGTGGCGGTGGTGCTAAATCCAGAATCTATGATCAAATATGAATCATTGGTGCGGCCAGATGGTCTGCTGGTGATCAACTCGTCGCTGGTGCGGCAGCCGGCCCAACGCCATGACATTACGGCCGTGACAGCCCCGGCCAATGACCTGGCGGCCGAATTGGGCAATGTCAGGATGGCCAATGTGGTTCTGCTGGGGGCTATGTTGGCGCAAAAACCGGTGGTCCCGCTCCAGGCCATCGAAAGGGTGTTGGATCAGCACCTGGAAGGGCGCAAACAGCAGTTTATCGAGCCGAATAAACGCGCCCTGTATCGAGGCGCCGACTATGTCCGGGCCGCTTTGGGGACATGATCAAGGTATCATCTTGCCTGTCAATAGCAGGCAGACAAACCCAAAAATGCTGACCAGTAGAAACAGCATCACCGACAGCAGCAGGCGGATTTTGGGACTCAAAGATGACAACATGGTGAAACCTCCCTCAAAATTCAATCTTGCGGTGGCGGAGCAGCACGCTTTGCACGATGCCCAGAGTGATCAGCATCGGCACCAACGAACTGCCGCCATAGCTGATCAACGGCAGAGGCAGCCCGGTGACCGGCAACAGATTGAGGTTCATGCCAATGTTTACGCCGGCCTGAAAAAAGAACCAGGCTGCCACTCCCACACAGATCAGCCGTCCAAAAGTGTCGCGGGCCATGTGGGCTGCTCTCAAAATGCGCAACAGCAGCACGGCAAACAAGACAAACAGCAGCAGAGCCCCGATCAGACCCATCTCTTCACCGATCACCGAAAAGATAAAGTCGGTGTGCTGCACCACCAAAAAACCCAACTGGCTCTGCGTGCCTTGCATATACCCCTTGCCCCACCATCCGCCCGATCCGATGGCAAAGAGGGCCTGTTCGATATTGTAATAAGCCTGTGGGTCGCTTTTGGGGTTCAAAAAGATGATCAGCCGTTTGCGCATATAATCGCGCATCACCATCCACAGCAGTGGGACAGCAGCCACGCCTGCCCCGGCCAGGATGCCCAGATAGAGCAACGGCATGCCCGACGCAAAAATCATGACCACCCAGATAAAGATCAATACCAGAGAGGTGCCCAGGTCGGGTTCCCGATAGATCAAAAAAACAGGCAGAGCCGTCAGCAAGATGGACAAAATCAATGTGGACAGCCGCCCCACCTGCTCTTCGCGCCGGGCTAAAAAGGCCGCCAGCGAGATAATCATCAACAGCTTGCTCAATTCTGAGGGCTGCAAGTCAATGATGCCGAGATCAATGGATCGCTGTGCGCCAAAAGAGACCTGCCCCACCAGCAAAACCAACACCAGCAGGACGATCATCAGCACATAGCCGGGGATGACCAGCGAATCGTACAGGCGATAGTCAATCCAGGTAACACCCAGCCCGATCAAGATGCCGCCGGCAGCAAAAATGGCCTGACGCATAGCCGAATCGGCGATGGTTGGTACATCATGCGATGCGCTGTAAATCATCATCACCCCATAGCCCAACAGCAGCATGGTGGTGATGGTCAAGACAAAATCATATCGCTGCCAGACGCGTCTATCCATTTTGGCCTGGGCCTAGCGCACCGCCCGCTGACGCTGCCCCTGAAGTAAGGGAATGTCGGCCTGCAAGCGGCTTTCGCGGCGATTTTGCGTAAACGTGATCTCGACTCCCTGCCGTTCGATTTCGACATATTTCGAGATCACATCAATGATCTCATCCTTGATCGTCTCAAGCAGTTGCGGCGAAATTTGGGTGCGATCGTGGACCAGCACAAGTTGCAGCCGCTCTTTGGCCACCTGGCGGCTGGAAGGCTCTTTGGCTTTGAACAGATTGAACAGGCTCATGTCACTTTCCTCTCAAGATACCAGCAGCCATTTGAATTACGGTCGGGCTTGCGAGCTTGGGCCAAAAAATCGTTTGAGGCGGGCGAACAGGTTTTCCTTTTCAAAGGACATCAGCGGCACCTCTTCGCCCATAATGCGGCGGGCAATGTTGCTAAAAGCCTGTCCCGACGGTGCATGATCGTCCATTGCCAGGGGACGACCCCGGTTGGTCGAAACGATGATTTTTTCATCTTCGGGCACCACACCCAACAGGTCAATGGCCAGCACATCCAGCACATCGTCCATGCTCAGCATATCCTCGCGGCGCACCATTTCAGGGCGAATCCGATTGATCACCAGGGACATGGTGCGTTTTTCGGCCGCCTCCAACAGGCCAATGATGCGGTCGGCATCTCGCACTGCCGACATTTCGGGTGTGGTGACAATGATCACCTGATCGGCCGGGGCTACGGCGTTACGAAAGCCCTGTTCGATGCCGGCCGGCGAATCGAGGATGATAAAGTCCAGGTCGGGGCGCAAAGACTCACACAGATCGATCATTTGGTCAGGGTTGACCGCATCCTTGTCGCGGGTTTGTGCTGCCGGCAAGAGGTACAACTCGGAGAATCGCTTGTCACGCACCATCGCCTGGCGCAGACGACAGCGGCCCTCAACCACATCCACCAGGTCATAGACGATGCGATTTTCCAGCCCCATCACCACGTCGAGGTTGCGCAGGCCAATGTCGGCGTCAATGGCCACTATGCGCTGGCCGCGCATAGCCAAAGCCACACTCAGGTTGGCAGTGAGCGTGGTTTTGCCCACCCCTCCTTTTCCAGATGTCACGGTCAATATCCTGGCTGGCATTTCTTCCTCCGAAAATCGGCCCCCCACAATCAATCAGCTAAACGGTTCGACCACAATCTGTCCATCCAGCACAAAGGCCTTTTCAGGCTGCCCGTGCTTGAGGCGCGCCCGGCTTTCTGGCGGGCGGGCAATGTGACTTCCGATGCGCAGTTGGGTGGGCGACAGGCGCAAAGCGCAGATGCAGCGTTCCTGGTCGCCGCCCGCTCCGGCGTGAACAATGCCACGCAAATGTCCCCACACCACAATATCTCCCTGCGCTACTATTTCGGCGCCGGGGTTGACATCGCCCAAAACCACCACATGCCCGGCGTGCTGCACCGACTGTCCCGAACGCAGCGTGCGCCGCACCAAAATCCCCTCGCTGGAATCGGGCGGCGGCGTGGATGGCGGTGCGGGCGGCGAAACAGACTCCACTACCGGCGCGGCCGCCTGGGGAGCGGTCTCCGGCGGCGCGTCTGGGCCGAGGATGCTGCGCACGGATATCTGATACTCGGCCAATACCTGCAAGATGAGCGACAGGTTGGCCCAGGTCAATGCATGTTCGCGCAGATGCAGAATCACCTGGCCGCCACCGAAAAAAGAGGCTCGCTCGAAGAGCAGTTCGCGCAGTTCGGTGGCCAGAGAGCCTACCTCGCCGGCGCCCAACGAGATGCGCAGGCCATCACGAGTGCCTCGGATGGTGATCGCTGAACTCATCAAGATACTCCCAATCCAACATGGCGACGCGCCGCCTTGTCGGGCAGCAAATCCGAACAGACCGTTTTCCAGCCAAAATCTGACAGCTATCTGGCTGGATTGAACCAAGATGATTATATCATAGCTTGGATATTTTGGGAAAAAACATTGGCTCATTTGTTTGTTTTTTTTGTTATGTGGTATAATTCACGCTCACTAAATCAGCAGAAAGGAGGCGCGGTATAGCGTTTTTGCCCGACAGAACGCTTGCCGCCGATCAATATGAACTGGAATAATGTGAGCCTGGCTATTTTGGCCCTGGCGGCATTTTTGAGCGCGTTTACGGTTGCCTTGTGGCTCAGCCTGACCATCTGGACGTTTCGCGACCTGCGTGCGCGGACGCGCGATGCCTTTGCTCAATTGCTGGCCGCTTTGATGGTGCTGGTTTTAGGACCAATGGGCATCATCCTGTACCTGATTTTGCGTCCACGCGAAACGCTGGCCGAGAAATACGAGCGTTCGCTGGAAGAAGAAGCCCTGCTTCAGGACATTGAGGAACGCACGGTTTGCCCGGCCTGCAAGCAGCCCATCGAACACGACTATGTGCTTTGCCCGGTGTGTCACACCAGGTTGCGGCAGCCGTGCATCCATTGCGGGCGGTTGATGCACCCTCGCTGGAGTCTGTGTCCATACTGCGCTCAGCCGCAGACGCCGGCGCCGGCGGTTGAACGTTCGGCACGGGTGACGCTGCTGGATCTGGAAAAAGAGTTGGAATTGACCACGCCCATCGAGGATGAACCGGCGCTCCAGTTGGCGACGCAGCCGCCTGCCAAGTTGATGGCCGAATTGACGGCTGAGCCATTGCCCAACTCACCGATGGCAAAACGGCAGGCGGCAACCGATGAAGCGGTGATTGACGCTGTTCCATCGTCGCCGACAGAGAGTTTTGCTGCACCGCTGGAACTGGAATGGGAAGAACTGGGTCTCGATGCGCGCGAAGAAGCAGATGATGAGCCTTCATGGGATGCCAACTCGGAACCGTCTGCTGAAAATGAATCGCCCGATTCTCTGTTATCGCGATTAAATCGTTGACCTTTTGCACAAACAACCTTTTGACCTGATAGCCAAATGACAACGTTGTCATTTCAAAGGAGTAAGAATGGCAACGTTGTGGATCAAATTCGAGATTTCGATCAAGGGATGTCAACGAGCTACCGGCTGGCAAGCCGTTTGTTGGCTTGTCACCATTGTATGTCTGGCGATGTATTGCTCACCCTGCTAGTGTCTACTGGCAGGGTTTTTTGTAAGGAGGGCAAGATGGAGAAAAATATCGGCGATCCTGCCCAGGATGCAGGTCTGGGTTTTCATCATCCCCCCACGTGTATAGACCCCCACGAGTTGTACGCCATTTTAGAGCGGCAGGCTGTGATCGGCGGTATGGTCAACGTGGCTCTGCTGCGGCGCGCTTTCGAGTTCGCGCTTGGGGCGCACGATGGGATGCGGCGCGATTCGGGTGAGCCGTACATCAACCACCCTTTGCATGTCGCTCTGATCTTGTCCTATCTTCAGGTAGATGTGGAAACGTTGGCCGCCGCTTTGTTGCACGATGTGGTGGAAGATACGCCGGTGACCGACCTGGAGTTGGCACACGAGTTTGGCCCGGAGATTGCCGCCCTGGTGGATGGCGTGACCAAGTTTGGGCAGATGGCACAATTCAATCAACAGCAGCAGGATGCGGCCAATATCTTGCGGGTGTTGATGTCGCTCTCGGCCGATGCACGGGTGATTTTTATCAAGCTGGCCGATCGCCTGCACAATTTGCGTACCCTCGAATTCAAGCGCAAGCCGTCCAGCCGATGGCGCACTGCGCACGAGTCGCTGGAAATCTATGCACCTGTGGCCGACCGGCTGGGTATTGCCATGCTGCGCAAAGAGATCGAGGATATTGCTTTTTCTTATCTGGATCACGACACTTATCAACGGATCAAGCTGTCTATTGAAAAACCCTATCAGGATCAGGCACGGGTCGAGCGGATTCAGAGCGACGTGATCGATCTGTTGCAAGAGCGAGCCATTTCTGATGCCGAAATTCAGATCAACCCGCGTCGGGTCTATGATATGTATCATCGCCTGCTGGCCGAGTCGAACCCACGCCTGCATGCCCAACGGCGAGTGCCGCCTCAACTGCGCTTTTTGGTTTTTGTGCCAGATGTGTCGTCTTGCTATGCAGCGATGGGGGCCATTCACAGCCGATGGCCGGCCATTCCCGGCGAAGTGCGCGATTATATCTCGATGCCGCTGCACAATGGCTATCAGTCTTTGCATACCACCGTTTTGATTGATCGCCAGCCGGTGAAATTTCAAATTCGCACCTGGCAGATGCATCACACCGCTCAGCGGGGATTGATTGCTTTTATGCAAGAGGAGGGCTGGCAAGAGACTCATCGTTCTATTCAAGAGACGATGAATGCGTTGGTGGCGATGGCCCAAGAGGCCGTTTCACAGATGGAAAATCCCGATGAGTGGTTGAGTCGTCTGCGCAGCGACGAATTGGAGACGTTTATCTATGTGTATACGCCCAAGAATGAGATGATTTTGCTGCCGGCCGGCTCGACGCCTCTGGATTTTGCCTACAAGGTCCATACCGAAGTGGGCCACAAGTGCTGCGGCGCTCTGGTGGATGGGCATTGGATGCCGCTCAATTACGTGTTGCGCACCGGTGAGAATGTCCAGATTTTGACCGGCGAAGAGGAAAACCCCAACTATGACTGGCTCAATCCCGACCTCAAATATGCTCGCATTTCACTTACGCGCGAGAAAATTCGTCGCTGGTTTCGCCGTCGTTCGGCGGGTGAGCAGATCGAGTGGGGCTATCAGCAGTTGTGGCGCGTAGCCAGACGGTTGGCCCTGTCGGTTACCGATTTTTCGGCTCTGGCGCGGCGGCGCGGCTTGCAGACCGAGCAAGAGTTGATGCTTGAGGTAGGGCGCTGCCAGATTATGGTGGAGCATTTGCTTGAGGAAATGGTCCAACTGTATAGCACAGTTTCTATGCCGATATCAGATGAAGAGCAGACTATAGATACCATCTCGGGCGCAGGTGGGCTGGAACTTTGCCTGTCCGCTTGTTGTCGGCCGCAGCCCGGCGATGATATTGTGGGATATATTTTGCTGCCTCGTCACCTGGTGCAGGTGCATCGCAGTACATGCCCCGATTTTCTGGCGCAGGTGGTGCGCGACCGGACGCGTATGATTTCGTTGCATTGGGGCAAAACCGGTCAGACCTATACGCTGTGTGCCTCGATTCGCTCGGATGATCGGCCTTTTTTCTTGCACGATGTGTTGAACATTGTTTATGAAGAAGGCGTTAACGTGGCCGGTCTGGAATTGCAGGTCAATCGCGCCCAGGATGCCTTGATTCACCTGTGTATTGATGTGACCAGTTGGAAGCAGCTCAATCGGGTGTTGGGGCGGATCGAAGATCTGTCCGGCATCATCGAGGTGCGACGAGATGGTTGCCATTCGCCCATGTCGCCGCTGGCCGCAACGCCCATTCATCCCGACACTCATCGGGTTGATCTTGAAAGCGATCATACTCAGGTTGAATCTGATCCTGTTGGTTTCAAATCGTGTAAAAATATCTATTTGAGGGAATATCGGCGATGAAAAGAGAGTATCCAGACCAGCCGGTGGTAGCGGTGGGTGTGGCCGTGCGTCGTGATGGCCGGGTGTTGGTGGTTCAGCGCGCCCGGCAGCCGGGTGAGGGGCAGTGGACGTTGCCTGGCGGGGGGGTCGAGCTGGGGGAGCGGATGGAGCTGGCCGCGGCGCGAGAGGTTTACGAAGAGTGCGGCCTGGTGGTCGAGGTGCGGGATGTGCTGGGGGTGGTGGATCGCATCGAGTATGATGAGGCGGGGCGTTTGCGCTATCACTATGCCATCATTGATTTTCTGGCCGATTATGCCGACGGCGAGCTGCACCTCAACCAGGAATTGAGAAATGCCGTTTGGGCCGATGCGGCTCAGTTGGACGATTATCCGCTGTCTCCTCTGGCGCGAGCCATGTTGCTCAAGGCTCTGGCTTGAGCGGCTGTTTTTCTACTCTGTTTGTTCTCCGTTTGAATCTCCCAACACCTGGCGGCCGCGGCTGCCGCCTTGATCTGGCCCGATTAACCCCTGTTCTTGCATCACTTCGATAATCCGCGCAGCGCGAGCATAACCGATGCGTAGACGACGCTGTAGCAGTGTGGTCGAGGCCTTGCCTTCGGTTTGAATGATCTCGATGGCCTTGTTGATCAATTCATCTTCCTGGCCGGGCAAAGCGATCACTTCTGGCTCGCCGGGCTGGCCGAGGTTGGGCAGCAGACCCTGCACCATTTGATCTGCTGCGTTGGCTGGCATGCCATGGTCCTGGGCGGCCTTTTTCCAGAATCCTACCAGGCGATTGATCTCGCTGTCTGAGACAAAACATCCTTGCAGGCGCATCACCTGGCTGGCGCTGGGCGACATAAAGAGCATATCGCCCTGACCGAGCAGCCTTTCGGCGCCGACCGTGTCAATGATCACTCGCGAGTCTACGCTGCTGGTGACCATAAAGCTGACACGGGCCGGAAAGTTGGCCTTGATCAGGCCGGTGACGACATCTACGCTGGGCCGCTGTGTGGCAATGATCAGGTGGATGCCGGTGGCGCGGGCCATCTGGGCGATGCGGCAGATCAGCTTTTCCACCTCGTCTGGGGCCACCATCATCAGGTCGGCCAGTTCGTCAATGATCACAACGATATAGGGCAGGCGTTCTGGGCCTCCAGCCGTGATCCGCTTGTTAAAGTCTTCGATGTTGCGCGCCCCTACTTTGGCAAATTGTTTGTAGCGATGCTCCATTTCTCGCGTGACCCATTTCAGCGTGCCGACGACGCGCTCCAGGTCTACAATGACCGGCGCCAGCAGGTGAGGAATATCATTATAGCCGGTCAATTCAACTCGCTTGGGGTCCACCATAATCATACGCAGGATTTCCGGCGAGTTGGTGCAGAGAAAGCCGGCAATGATGGCATTGATGCATACCGATTTGCCCGAACCGGTGGCCCCGGCGATCAGCAAATGGGGCATCGAGAGCAGGTCGGCTACGATGGGTTCGCCTGACACGTCTTCGCCCAGGGCGATGGGGAGTTGGGTCTTGTGGCGCAGTTTCTCAAAGGCTTCGGTCTCCATCACCCCGCGCAGCGACACTTTGGCGATTTCCTGGTTTGGCACTTCGATGCCGACGATGGAACGGCCCGGCACCGGTGCCTCGATGCGAATGGGTGAAGCGGCCAGGGCCAGGGCCAGGTCGTCGGCCAGACCGCTGATCTGACTGACTTTGACTTTGGTCTGTTTGCCGCCGCGTCCGGTGACAAAGCCGGGTTCGATGCCAAATTGGGTGATTACCGGTCCCTGGTTGACCTCGATCACCCGCGCCGGTACGCCAAAGCTTTGCATGGTGCGTTCAATGATCTCAACTCGCTTTTCGATCTCGGCCTGGCTGATGTCTTGATCGCTCAGGGCCTCCAGCACATCTTGCAGGCGCGGCAGCGGCCATTGGGGCATAGCCGAGCGGTGGCGCAACGGTGTGGACAGCGGAATGGTGGGAGGTTCGACCGGTTTGGTTGTTGGGGCAGGCGAGGTGAGTGGCCGTTTGGGTTCGACATGTGGGGCCTCGACCTCGGCTTCGGGCGATGTTGGCGGACGATTGGCGCGTCCGTTGACGGTGTAGGTGGGTTTGGTTTTGCCGGCCGGCGGGTGAGCGGCCTGCCAGTCTTGCCATCGCCCTTGAATTTGTCCCCACCAGTTCCACAGGATAACTCCGATCTCGGATGTCGAGCGGCCGATGAGCAGGATGAGGCCAACGATCAGCATAGCGATGATCAGGACATAGGCGCCGACCGGACCCAGCGCATAGCCCATTCCTTCGCCGATCAGCCAGCCCAACAGCCCGCCAGCGCGCCCTTCGACGACCAGCGTCCAGGCATCGGGTGCGGTGGCCAGAGAAAACAGGTGTGTCAGGCCGAGTAGCATCAAGATCATCAGCAGCAGGCCGGCGATCTTGTCCCAGTTGAGCGACGGCAAGCGGCCAAAGCCGTGCATCAGCAAAGCCAGCCCCAGCGCGCCAAACCCAAGCGGCGACAGGTAGGCCCCCCAACCGAATCCTTGTTTTAGCAGATGAAGCCAGGCTGTGGTGAACTGCCCTTGCTCAGGTAAAATCAGGCTGATCAAAGTGAGAATACCCAGGAACACCAGCAGGATGCCGAGCGTTTCGGTGCGCGCAAAGATGAGCCAGGCCGGCGACGGCTCATCTTTGCGCGGACGTCGCTCTGGTGAGTGGCGGTTGTCGCTGCGGTTGCCGTTGCGGTCGCTGCTGCGACGATTGTTGGTGCGCCGACGATCTGGATTGGATGATGTTCGGCTACCTTGTTTGGTAGAGCGATTGGAATTTTGCCGGGTCATAGCACAGATGTTCTCCTCACCTTTATTATACCACAAGATGGGCCGGCACAAAAAATGGCCCTGTCAGAGCAGGCTGACAGGGCGTTCCAGGTTGAGCAGGTCGGCGATGTCGAGTCAGGGGGTGTGAGTGTCTCTGGGCTTGCGAGGTGCAGGCAGTCCCAGCGGGGTTTGCATCATCCGGTCAAGAAAACCGGGCATTTCGATACCCAGATAGCGCACCGATCCGATCATCATAAAAACAGCCAGGACTTCGTCCAGGTTGCCCAGGATAGGCAGGTTGTCGGGCAGCAGGTCTACACCAAAGATGGGATTGAGCAGATAAAGCCCTCCCAGCACCAGGATCATTTTGGCAATGTTTTTCAATTTGGCATCTTGGGGTTGTTCTGGGGGAACGATTTCGCCTTCGACCGGCTCCTGATCGTCAAAATTTTCCAATCCAGCCATGATGTTTCCTTTCTCTGATCACAAGAATGGCCCAAATCAATCGGGTTGTTTAATCTATACGCAAATTAAAGTAACCGGTTTCAGGGCAGCGGCACAATGTCGGCGTGCACCAGGCTGCTTTGGATGTACAGCATGGCAATGGATGGTTTGTCGTGGGCGGCCTCGCAGATGGGTGAACCGGGGTTGACAAACAGGGTGCGACCTCGCTTTTCTACCAGAGCCAGGTGTGAGTGTCCAAAGATCACCACATCGGCGTCGGAAAAGGCGCGTTGCTGACCGCCGATCAGACATTCATTGAGTAGTTGGTCGTTTTGCCCCAGCAATCCCAACAATTTCAAGAGAATCGCTCGTCCCATATAGGGGATGCCGTGATTGAGGACGATGTGCTGTCCGGCGATCCACAGGTGAACCGCTTTGGGCAGATGCGGGGAACTGCGCGTGGCAAAGCGCAGGTGAAAATTGCCTCGCACGGCGATGACCGGCGCCAGCGGCTTGAGATCGTCTAGCGCGCACGGCTCGTCCAGGTCGCCGGCGTGGAGAATCAGGTCAACACCTTGCAGTGCCTCGATGACCGAGCGGGGCAGTCGCTCTACTTGATGTGGAATGTGGGTGTCAGCCAGGACGCCGACCCTCACGGCGCGTTCGTTCACAGCCCGTCCGATCATCAGGGGCGCGGCGGCTCGATCCGTCGCGGCGGGATGATCCGCTCGCCCGACAGGCGCAGCACGGTGCGCAAGGCGCGGGTGATCTCTTGACGAGAGATTTTGGATGCGCCGCGCACACGGTTTTCAAACAAGATCGGCACCTCGCGCACTCGCCATCCTTGCCGGGTGCAGCGAAACAGCATCTCGATCAGGAATGAATAGCCGTTGGAGCGAATCGCGTCCAGGTCAATAGATTCCAACACCTCGCGGCGATAGCACCTAAAGCCTGCGGTGCAGTCCATCGCCTCTAGCCCCAGCAGTGTTTTGGCAAAGGCATTGGCCCCCCAACTGAGGATTTTGCGCGGCAATGTGCAGCCCTGCGTGGCTCCCCCCGGTACATATCTCGAGCCGATCACCAGATCACCATCCTGGCGGCTGACTTCTAGCATGGCGGCAATATAGCGAGGGTGATGCGAAAAGTCGGCATCCATCGTCAGGATACGGTCATAGTGACGGGCCAGGGCATAGTTAAAGCCGGCAATATAGGCCGTGCCGAGCCCTAATTTGCCGGCGCGGTGAACAATGTGTATGGTGGGGTATCGTTCGGCCAACTCATCGGCCACCTGACCGGTGCCGTCGGGCGAGTTGTCGTCTACGATCACCACATCAATCTGGATGGGCAGAATGAGAATGTCAGAAACCAACAGACGGATGTTGTCTACTTCGTTAAAGGTGGGAACAATGACAATGGGGTTGAGTGGATTTTCGGCCAAGTTTTTGCTTTCTGCGAGATACAAGGTCTGGTTAAAGAATGCATGGATACTTGAGCATTTGCCCTATTTTAATCCCATTGAGGCAATAAGGCAAACGCAAGCCCCAAGACCAAGACCTTGGGAGGCCGGGCGGATTTTTACTGCTCTGGCGACAGGGTAGCGACTTGTTTGAGCCTCAATATGATCCCAATGGTTTGAGACGCTTTGCGCAGATGGATTTTGACCTGCTGCGGCAGCGACAGAGATTTGTTGATCGGCTCTAGATGAACCAGGGCCGGTTCGGGCAGCGGCGGATAGTAGACCCAGGTTTTGACCTGCCCTATCTCATCATAATTTTCCTGGCCTGGTGCCACCTCGATCTCGTGTGGAAATCGAATGTCTCGATAGGCTGGGTCGGTCATGAGTATATATTGATGAGATTTGAGTGAGTTTTTGAGCAATCGGTGTATTAAAATGACATCTATGCCGGCCAGCTCATCGAACCGGCCTACCCGGTAGAATACGGCCTGGCCGCTGTGGGCGATGATCTTGAGACGCAGTTGATCGAGATGGACGCAAAAATCACAGTTGCAGAGGTTGGAATGGATCAGTTCTGTCAGCTTGTCGGAAAAGGCCTGGAAAAAGCCGATCATTTTTTGCCCGATGCTCTGTCGCACCTGCTCCCATGCGGCCTGATCCTGGTTTTTGACGGCATACAGGAAAACGGCGTCGCCTTCTAGTTTGGCAATTTCGAGTGGGATTTCGACCTGTTTGATCAGGGCCTGGATCAATTCGGTAATTGCCAGTTGCGCATGGGCCAGGGTGGCCTTGTTGGCAATCATAAATCGGGTATAGCCGCTAATGTCGGCAATGATCAAGATGACCGGACGAGGCGAGGATTCCATCCGCATATCCTCCATTCTATGACGTTTTGTGTATCAGATAGTAATTCAGTTGTCCCAATGCGTATCTGATGCCGGCCTGCATGTCTACACGAGAGACAAAATCGCTCAGGTTAAGGTTCAATTCGACCAGGCGGGCGGCCACCTGAGGGTTGACGCCCACCAGAATGCATTCGGCGCCGACAATGCGCGCTCCCAGCACGGCCTGAGCCAGCCCTTGCGCAGCCTGTTGGTCAATCAGCGGGGCGCCGGTGATGTCGAGCAAAACAAAACGGGCGTCGTATCGCTGGATACCCTCCAACAGGCTGGTGAGCAGCAGTTCGGCGCGGGCGGCGTCTATGATGCCGATCACTGGCACAGTGACCAGTTGATCTACGATGGGGATGACTGGAATGGCCTGCCGGCGCAGGGTGTTCAACAGGGTTTGTTGCTCCTGTTCCTGTCGTTCCAGGCGGGTTTGTGTGAGGCTCAGTTCCTGGCCGAGATTCTGTGTCCGATCTTGCAATTGGGCCTGTGCTTGTTCCAGCTCTTGTTTTTGCTGCTGTGTTTGCGCCAATCGCTCCTGTGTAGACTCGAGGGCATCGAGCAGGCTGCCGACTGACAGCCAGGCCAGCAGAGCCATCAGCCAGATGCCCAGCAGGTGACCCGAAATGAGCAGGTCGGCTGGAAAGGGGGTAGAGTAGGGCATCAACCAGGGCTGCCAACGGCCGCTGATTTCCAGCCAGGCGATCAGGATATAAATCCCGCTGAGCAGGGCCGCGCTCCAGATGGCCGCCTGACGGCGCAGTAAGATGGCCGAGGCCAGAACGATGACGGGGATGATCATGGTGACGCCGCCGCGGTGCCCATACAGTAGCAGGAGGATCAGGACAACCAGGCACAACGCGCCGGCAAACGACCAGGCGGCCCATTCCAACTGGCCACGGCGGTTGAGGGTATAGATCAGGCTGGCCAGCGATATGCCGCTCAGCCCGATCAATACAATGATCGGACCGGCGGCGATCCAGCGACCGATCCAGCCGATCAGCCCGATGAGGGTATAAATGCCCAACCCCAGCACAAAACTGCCCAACAGCATATTGATCAACCGGGCGCGGCGGGCGTCGTGATCCGGGGGTAGATGGTCGGATATCCAATGTTGCACAAGCTGGCGTAGAGGGATCACAGGCTCACCATCCTTCTGCCGGTGCGTTCCAAAGCATACTCGATCCCGCTTTGCAGGTCGCGTCGGCTGGTGACCTGACTCAGGTCCAGGTTCAGGTCGATCAGGGTGTGCGCCAGGGCCGGGCGAATGCCCACCATGACACATTCAGCACCCAACAGCCCGACTGCATCAATCATCTGGAGCAGCCGGGCCGCGGCCTCGGTGTCCAACCCGACGGCGCCGGTGATGTCCAGAATGACCAGGCGGGCATTGGCTCTTTCGATGCCGCCCAGCAGATCGTCGGCCATGCGGGCCAGGCGCGGCACGTCGACCTGCCCGATTACCGGCAGCAAGATGACCTGGTCCAGGATGGGGATGACCGGGCTGGCTAACTGCCGCAAAGACTGTGCCATTTGGGTTTGCGTCTGCGTGCTGGCCCGAAGTTGAGCCAGCAGCCTTTCTTGAGCGGCCATTTGTTCTTGCAGCGAACGCAGCAGGTCGCCCTTTTCCTGATCTGCGGCCTGAACAGCCTGCATCTGGCGGCGCAATGAGGTGGCTTGCTCTCTCAGCAGAACGGTGGTCCAGTGCGCAAAGACGCCGGCCAACCCGGCCAGCAAATAGAGGGCGATCCCCAATAGCACTATGCTGTTGAACGGCGTCAGAGCGGCGGCGGCAGGGACGAACCATCGTTGTTCTTCGGCCAGGACCATGATGGCATAGACCAGAGTAGACAGGGTTGCGGCGATGAAACCGGCCCGCGCGCTGAGAATCAGCCCCGCGCCGATCACCGATATGACCAACAGCAGGGGGTTGATGCTGTGATAGCCTTCTCGATAAGTGTAAAAAGCTGCTATCAAGATGGTTGAGCCAAAGAGCAGCATGCTGCTTTCCAGCAAACGCCCTCGCCGCAGCATCGCCCATGACCCGCTCAGGCAGATCACCCAGAGCAGGTCGAACAGCGGGTCTTGGATTTTTAACTGTCCCTGAAGCCAGAAAAATGTGTCGCCCAGCAGGAACAAAATCATCAAACCCAGCAGAGGCAGCAGCAGCGCATAGACAGCTCGTTCACGGATGGCTCTGTCGGGGTCGGTTGAGCGCGGGGTAATCCAGCGGCTCAACCAGGATAAACGGCGAAATGATGAACTCATGGCTGGCCTTTCTATCGTCTCGCCGGGTCAGGTGAGCAGGTTGCCGATGCCGGGCCGATGGCTGGTAGAGGGCAGGCTACCCAGGGCCATCGCCAGTTGGGCGGCGACAACGCTCAAAATGGTTTGGTGTCGCTCGTCATAGGCATTGGAGGCGGCGCTTTGCACACCGATGACGCCCAGGGCCCGGCCATGTCGCAAGATGGGCACCCCCAGCCACGAGCGCGAGTCGGTCTCACCGCGTTCGACCACCCGGTGACTCAGTCCCAGATCGTCTTGTTTCCAGTCGCGGATCAAGAGCGGCTTTTGGGTTTCAATGACCCAACTGGTCAACCCTTCTTGCGCATCGTAATGCAGCGTAAAAGGCTCCAGGCGAACGCCGTGATCATAGACCAGTTCCAGGCGAATGGTTGCGTCTTGCGGGGTGTAAAGGGCTACGAAAAAGTCAGAGGTGTCCATCAACCGGGTGACATGATCGCGCACTCGTTCAAGAAGTTGAGCGCGGCTGGTGACATTGCACAAATCCTGGCCAATGCCCACCAGCACATCCAGTTCGCGGATGCGCCGCTGTTGCTCGCTGAACAGGCGGGCATTTTGCACGGCCACAGCCACCTGGTCGGCCAGGGCATACATAATGGTGACATCTTCGGGGCGAAAGGCGTAGGGCTGATCGCTTTCCACATCCAGCACGCCGATGACCCGGCTGCCGAATTTGATCGGTACAGCCAGTTCGGCGCGGGTGTTGGGTAGCGCATCCACATGCAAATAGAGCGGCTCTTGGTGTACATCGTTGACCAGCAGGGGCTTGCCGTGTTCGACCACCCAGTTGGTGATGCTTTCCTGTCCGACCTGGAGCTGGGGTATTTCGGCGCATTGGACGCCCTGTTCGCCGCTGCCGGCGCGCGAGACGATGTGACCATTGTCTTCATCCAGCAGGGCAATGTTGACATGATAATATCCAAAGCTGTGTCGGATCAGGTCAACGACCTGTGATAGCAATTCGTCTATATCCAGGATCAGGATGATGCGCCGTCCTACTTCGGCGTTCAGCTTGAGATAGATGGCCTGGCGATGGGCATCCTCGTAAAGGCGGGCATTTTCCATCGCCACAGCCACTTGATTGGCCAGGGCGGCCAACAGGCGCAAATCGGCCTGGGTGTAGGCATTTTCGTGGTCATGATCCTGGATGCCCATCACGCCAATGATCTTGTCGCCGATGATAATGGGTGCGCCCATCCACGAGCTGGCCGGTTTGCCGATGGCCTGGATGCCCATCTTGTCCATGCGTTCGCGGACGCGATTGGACAGCAAGAGCGGCTGCCGGGTCCTGAGGATGTAACCGGTCAGTCCTTGCTGGGCCGGCATCGGCGGAAAGGACACTCGCTCGCTCTGTTCGACCGCAAAAGGGAACGAGACCTGATTTTGAAATTCGTCATAGGTGGCGATAAACAGGTTGGGGGCGCGGATGACGGTGTTGATCTGATCGTAAACCACCTGGAGCAGGGCATCCCATTGAATGACACTGCTGATGGCCTGACCGATCCGATGAACGGCATTTTGCTCGGCCATATGCCGTTTTTGGGCTTCGAGTAGATGTACGCCGCGCAAGGCCATCGCCGTCAGGTTGGCCAACACCTGGTAGAACTGGATTTGCGCTGGTGAAAATTCAAACGGGCTGTATTGGCCGAGGATGAGCATGCCGATCGGCCAGCCCATGACGATGAGAGGAATGATGGCAATGGCGGCCAGGCGTTCCAGTCCCAATTTTTGCTGTCCCAGACTGCTCACGTCGGGGCCGCGAGTCAGGCCCGAAATGATGATCGGTTCTTTTTCGTAAAGCAGCATTTGCGCCACCGGAATGTCCGACACGGTCCAGCGGCGAGGATCGGGCAGCAGGCCCATCTCGCCGCTCTGTCGGTCATAGATGGCGACCATGTCCAGCCAGTCGGGGTTGCGATCCTGGACATCTTCGAACACGGCAATGGTACAGTGGTCAATGTCCGTGTCGCCGATTTCTCGCAGAACCGCAATCAGCGTTTGCTCTTCGTCGGTCATAAAAGCAAAGCAGCCGCTGACCTGAAGCAATCGTTCAATATCATAGCCAGCTTGTGGCGATCCCAGGACACATTCGCCCATGGGTGATCCTTTCTCCCCCCAATTGTTTGAACTGATCAGCGTTGAAACACGCCAATGTGACAGGTCGCTGTTATGGATGCCGGGTTGATTCTGACGCGAGCTTGGATTTCGGTGCGGCGCCAGTGGTGTGTTGGATCAAGTCGGCCAATCCTTCTTGCAGGGTGCTGTAGCAGTTGAGCCGGGCCAGGTCCAGGTTTAGGGCGATCAACTCTTGGGCTACAGCAGGCTGCACACCGACCAATTTACATTCGCTGCCCAGCATCTGTGCGCCGCGAATGGTCTCGATCAGTCGTTGGGCCGACTCGGTGTCTATGTTCGACATACCGGTCATATCCAGTAGCACGGTGTCGGCTTGATGGCGATTGATCCCTTCCAGAACATCGTCCAGCAACAGGGCGGCGCGTTGTGCGTCAAGCTGACCTACCAGGGGCATTACGATCAGGCCTTCAAAAAGCGGCAGCACCGGCGCCGAGACCTCGCGGATGGCGGCCAGCAGGTTGTCTTGGCGGCGGGTGACGCTTTGCAGTTGATAGACCAACTGCTCTCGCTCGCGGGCGATGCGCTCCAGTTCATCGGCATAGAGGCGCATCTCGTTGACCCGTCGGTTGGTGATGGCGACAATCTGACGATCCAGTGTATAAAACAACGCGCAGGCCGCAATCACCGTGGTGATCAGAATGGTCAGACTGGCAGCCAGGTTTTCTTGAAAGGGGGGCAGTTCATTTAGCAAACCGGCCTCGTTCAACTGCCAGCCCACCATGGTAAAAGAAGCCACACTGAGCAATCCCACCACCGTGCCGGCCTGCCAGCCGCTCAAGATGGTAGCCAGCGATACACTCAAGATAAAGCCCACCGGCACGGTAGTGTACCAGCCTCCCAATGCCAGCAGCCCGGTAGCCGTGAGCCAGATCATCAAAGCGATGACGTATCCGCCGGCAATGATCCGTCCGCTTCGCCCCAGCCCATAGGCCAACAGGCAGATGGCGATGGTCAACACGGTGAGTAACAGGCTGGTGCCCGTCGGTTGCCCCACAAGTGCGGCCACGCCGTTGATCAGCAGATTGAGCAGCGACAGCCCCACCATGACGGCAACGGTCATGTTGAGTAGCTGCTCGCGACGAGCCAGGGTTTCATCGGTTGAGCGCGTGGTGACAAGGTCGCGCCATAGGCTGTGCATGGGTTCTCTCTCTTTATCCCCCATAACCCGGTGTGTCGGGTTTAGAATGATCGGGCATCAATTTACATGGATTATAACATCAATTTTCGGGCTTGACAATCACAATTGTGTGACTATGATAGATGACGGTTTTATGCTCTTGTGGTACAATCTCTGAAACCATTCAATTCTGCCCTATTCTTTTGTGATGCCAGGAGACGATAAAATGACCTATCAGATTACCCTGATTCCCGGCGACGGCACCGGCCCCGAAGTGACCGGCGCGGCGCGGCGCGTGCTGGAAGCCACCGGTGTGTCTTTTGAGTGGGATGTGCAAGAAGCCGGCGCCGACGTGATGGGCAAATATGGCACGCCTTTGCCCGACGCCGTATTGGATTCGATCCGCCGCAACAAGGTGGCCCTCAAAGGGCCGATCACCACCCCGGTTGGCAGCGGGTTTCGCAGTGTCAATGTCGCCATCCGCAAGGCGCTGGACCTGTATGCCAATTTGCGACCGGCGCGATGGATGCCCGGCATCCTGTCGCCCTATGCCGATGTAGACCTGGTGGTGGTGCGCGAAAACACCGAATGTCTGTATGTGGGCATCGAACACGAGGTGATCCCCGATGTGGCCGCCGAAGCCATCCGCATCATCACCCGGAAAAGCAGCGAGCGCATCGTGCGTTTTGCCTTTGACTATGCCCGGCGCAATGGGCGGTACAAGGTGACGGCAGTACACAAGGCCAACATCCTCAAGCTGACCGATGGCCTGTTCTTAAAGGTAGCTCGCGAGGTGGCGCAGCAGTATCCCGAAATTCAGTTTGAGGACCGCATTGTGGACAATATGTGCATGCAGTTGGTGCAGCGTCCGCGTGAGTATGATGTGTTGGTGCTGCCCAACCTGTTTGGCGACATTGTCAGCGATCTGTGTTCTGGGCTGGTGGGTGGACTGGGCGTCGCTCCGGGGGCTAATATCGGCCATGATATGGCTGTGTTTGAAGCGGTGCATGGCTCGGCGCCCAAATACACCGGTCAGAACAAAGTCAACCCGACGGCCATGATCCTCAGCGGCGCGTTGATGTTGCGTTATCTGGGCGAACAGCAGGCCGCCGAACAGGTGGAGCAGGCCGTGGCCGCGGTGATTGCCAGGGGTGGCACGGTGACGTATGATCTCAAGGCTGACCGCAACGATCCAACCGCCGTTGGCACACAAGAGATGGCGACGGCGATCATTGAAAAAATAAGGAGGTAAAACAAGGATGTTTAAACCTGAAAAACCGCGTTTTGTGCCGGTGTTGGATGCAAATTTTGCTCCGGCGGCATTGTATAATCGGGCTTTTCGCGAGGCCGTCCGCACCTCTGGACGGGCTGTGCCGTTGATCCTGGCGCTAGAGCGCGATCAGGGGGCCATCTCAGTTTTTGAGACCGAGGTGTTTGCCCCCGATCATCCCTGGGCCGAAGCGAATCTGTTTTATGCCGAGCGGCTGGTCAAGACCCTGTTGTGGCAGCGCGGCGGGTTCAAGCTGACTGTCGGCGGGCCGGCGGCGGTGGGCGAGCACATTCAGCGCGCGTTTGCGCCGGGCGGCCGGCGCGCCTTTGACGCCGCATTTATGGGCAAGCAGGTGTACGAGCAGCCTTTTCAGGTTGTGGTCGCTGCTGCCGAACATGCACCGGCCGCCCGAGAGGCTTCGATTCCGATGGGGCGGCACCTGGAGGGCTGTCGCATCGGCTTTGATGCCGGAGCCAGCGACCGCAA
Organism: uncultured Anaerolineae bacterium; assembly: GCA_964449465.1. GTDB lineage: Bacteria > Chloroflexota > Anaerolineae > JAFGEY01 > JAFGEY01 > CAYRXM01. Next base: position 132,166 of record CAYVBK010000001.1, on the reverse strand, counting down.
AGTGGCGGCGGTGATTGAGGGGCAGCAGGTGTTCAGCGAAGAGGTGATCTGGCATCCCCGCGATCAGCCCAACCCCGATTATCACTATCATCAGATTATGGCTGCGCTGCATCATGCGGCGGCCTATATGCCCCGTGTAGATGCCATCGGCGTCAGTTCGGCGGGCATTTTTGTCAACAATCGGGTGATGGTGGCTTCGCTGTTTCGCGGCGTGTCGCCCGATCTGTTCAAGAGCAAGGCCCAAGACATCTTTTGGCGCATTAAAAAAGATTGGGGCAACGTGCCGTTGGAGGTGGTCAACGACGGCGATGTGACCGCCCTGGCCGGCTCGATGTCGCTGGGTGATGGCTGTGTGTTGGGCATCGCCATGGGCTCAGATGAGGCCGGCGGCTATGTCAATGCCGATGGCAACCTGACCGGCTGGCTGAGTGAGCTGGCTTTTGCGCCGGTAGATTTTGACCCCGCCGCGCCGATCAACGAATGGTCGGGTGACCGGGGCTGCGGCGGCGAGTATTTTTCGCAAAAGGCGGTCATTCGCCTGGCGACGGCGGCCGGCATCGAGCTAGACGCCGGCAAGACGCCTGCCGAAAAGCTCAAGGATGTGCAGGCCTTGATGGCACGCGGCGATGAACGGGCAGCCAAAATCTATCAAACCATCGGCGTGTATCTCGGCTATGCCATCGCCCTCTATGCCGACATCTATGACCTCAAGCATGTGCTGATTTTAGGGCGGGTCACTTCGGGAGATGGCGGGCAGATCATCCTGGAGCAGGCTCAAGAGGTGTTGCGAGGCGAATTTTCGACGCTGTTGGAGCGCATATCGGTTAATTTGCCCAACGAGGCCAACCGTCGAGTGGGCCAGGCCATTGCCGCAGCCAGCCTGCCGGCCCTATCGTAGGAGAGGGCGAGGGCCAGCCTCGCCCCTACCTGGCGGCGTTTTGTCAAAACCAGGCGGTGAGGCGGTTCCACAGCGGCGGGCCGATCACCAGCAGGCCTACGCAGACGGCGATCACGGCGGTAATCAACACCGCGCCGGCGGCCGTGTCTTTGGCTGCTTTGACCAGGGGGTGATAATAGGGTGTGGCGGCGTCCAGAGCGGCCTCGGCCACTGTATTAAACATTTCGGTCACCAGCACCATACCGATGGTCAGGCCGAGAATGGCCCACTGCGTCGGGGTGAGGCGCAGGTAAAGCCCCATCGCCACTACTATCGCGGTCATGCCCAGATGGATGCGCATGTTGGGCTGCGTCTTGACAGCGTGTCGCACGCCGGCAAAAGCGTATCCAAAGCTGTTGATCAGCATTTGCCATTTAGAGCCGGGTTTGTGGTACCAGTTTGCCATACCTTTACACTTTCAAGTGGGCCAGGATGAGGTCTTGTCTGGCCCACATTTGTTGTTCCTGTTCAAGAGTGTCATGATCATAGCCTAGCAGGTGTAGCATGCCATGCACGATCAGCAGACTGACCTCGTCCCATACGCTGTGTCCCTGTTCTTGGGCCTGAGCCTGGGCGCGAGGAAAAGAAATGATCACATCGCCCAGGTAAGGTAGCTCATCGGGCGCATGCACAAAAGGCAGGGTGGTATCTTGTTCGACAAAAGCCAGCACGTCGGTGGGGGCGTCTATGTGCCGAAATTGGGCATTGAGCGATTGGATTTCCGTGTCGTCGGTGATGACGATGCTCAAGTCGGCCTGATCGGGCATAGACTCGGCCTTTAGCACGGCTCGGGCCACGGCGAGAATGTCCTGAGCGGCAATGTCGGTTTCAAATTGGGGGTCAATAGATATTTCAATCATGTTGAGCCTCTTGAGTTGGGTTGCACGTTGAGCCGTCGCCGGCAACATCCAGAGCAACGGCCTGGGCGGGAGATTCTGGGAGGACGGCCGGATGTTCTGGTTCTGGCGCCGATGGGGCGAGAGGTGCAGCCGGTGGATTGTTATCAGTACGCTCTTTTTCAGGGGGATAGCTGATGCGCGGATGAAAAACGCCTTGCAGCGTGTCTATAAAGGACAGGGTGATGGTCTCGATCTCGCGCAAAGTCAGCGGGGCCTGGTCCAATTCGCCGCTAGAGATTTTTTTTGCGACGAGGTGGCGGATCAATTTTTCCAGTTCTTGGGCGTTGTGCGGATGGGCGCTGCGCACCGCCGCCTCGCAGGTGTCGGCCATCATGACGATAGCCGTCTCGCGGCGCATCGGCCGGGGGCCGTCATATTTGAACCGCTCTTCCAAAACCTGTCGCTGCTCTTGAGATGCTTTATGGTAAAAATACCAGATTGTAGACGTTCCGTGATGCTCAGCAATAAACGATTTTAACTCTTGTGGCAGGTGATATTTTTGTGCCAGAACCAGGCCATCGGCAGTGTGGCTGCGGATGATCTGAGCGCTGGTTTCGGGGTCGAGCAGGTCGTGCGGGTTGGCGCCGTCCATCTGGTTTTCGGTAAAAAAATAAGGGCGGGCGATCTTGCCGATATCGTGATAATAGGCGCCTACACGGGACAGCAAGGCATCGGCGCCGATGGCTTCGGCGGCCTGTTCGGCCATATTGCCCACCATGATGCTGTGGTGATAGGTGCCGGGGGCTTTGAGCAGCAGGGCGCGCAGCAAGGGATGGGTGGGGCGTGCCAGGTCCATCAACTGAAGCGAGGTGGTGATTTGAAAGACAAAGCCCAGCGCATAGTATCCGCCCAGTGTCAGGATGGCTGAGAGGGCGCCGTTGGCGGCGCCGGCCAAAAGCAGTTGCCCCAGCCGCAGCGTGCCATAGCCGCTGGTCAGGGCGGCAAAGGTGATCATGGTGACCAGATTGGCCAGGGTGACATATCCGCCGGCCCAGATAAAGGTGCTGACCTGGTTGATGCGCCGCATGGCCAGGATGCCCATCAGCCCGCCGGACAGGGCATACCAGAGAATGTCGAGCTGCCCGTTGGCAATGTACCCGATCACCAGGCAAATGACGGCATGGGTCAATAGTCCGATGCGCACGTTGAACAGGGCCGTAACCAGCATGGCCAGTGTGCCGATGGGCACCAAAAACGGTTGCGAGATGGGCGGTATGGCTCCCGACTTGAAGATAAAAGCAAAAGAGATCAAGAGCAGCAGGATGAGCAGCAAGTGCTGCGGCGTATTAACCAATTCACGTTCGTTGTGCCAGATATACAGCGCGGTTGCCGCCGATAGGGACAGGGCAAACAGCCCTGTGCTGCTGACCGAGAGCCAGTCTACGCGGGGGGCCAGCAGCCCCAGTTTTTCCAGTGCCTCGATTTTTTCTGGGGTGACAATCTCGCCGTTGCGCACAATGATCTCATTTTGTTCCAACGACACGATTTGCAAAGGAATGCTTTCCATCGCGGCGCGGCGGGCGGCCTCGGTTTGAGAGGCGTTATAGGTGCGGTTGGCCCTCACCAGGTCGCTGACCAGGTCTTCTACAACGGTTGTTTGTGCCTCGTTCAGGTCGAACGAAATCAGCGAGCGCACTTCGCGACGGCGCACTTCTTCCTGGCCTTCGCGAATCTCGCGGCGCATAACCTCTTCCAACACCCGACGCGTTTCGAGTTGTACGGCCTTCCATTCTTCGTCGTTCAGGTTCAGGGTGTGCGAGATGGCGTTTGTAGAGAGCGATATATTTTGAATTTGTTCCAAACAATATCGCGCATAATCGGGGGAGGCAAAAGGGTCTGAGCGCACCGACTCGATAAAAGACAAAATTTGCAGGGCCAGGCGAGACTGCTGCTGCCCTACCTGGCGGTCGAGTGGGTCGTAAATATCAGACACCGCCGCGGCCGCGCTTTGACGGCGTGCCTGGGTGGCAATGTCGCTGACATATTCGATGCGGGTGGGAGCAACAATGTCCTGGCCGGCGGCCTGGCCTTCCTGGACGGCCAGGCGTGGTGACAGGAGTAACTCGGATGATAGGACAAATACCAACCCTGCCGTCAACAAGAGGGTAAAAAGGACGATCCACAGCTTGCTTTGCCAGCCCGACCTGACCCGACGAGTGAACACTTTGCCTCTTTGCTGCCGGCTCAGGTCAGCAGTTCTTTGACAATGCTGCTGACCAGCCGTCCATCGGCCCGGCCCTGTACATGGGGCATCAAGGCCTTCATCACCACGCCCATGCTCTGCGGCGACGATGCGCCGGTTTCGGTTATGATCTGGCGCACCAATGCCTCGATTTCCGCGCGCTCCAACATCTTGGGCAGATAGCGCTCCAGGATGGTGATTTCGGCCGCTTCCTGGTCGGCCAAGTCCTGGCGACCTCCGCGCCGATATTCAGAGATCGAGTCTTGCCGCTGTTTGATCTGCTTTTGAATGACCGAGGCCATTTCGGCCGGGGTCAGGTCGGCTCTCTTGTCCACGCGGGCGTTTTTCAGGGCGGCCAGAGCCATGCGGATGGTGCTTTTGGTCAATTCATCGTGTGCTTGTAAGGCCGTTTTGAGATCGGCCATCAATTGTTCCTGGATATTCATCCATCACCTCGTTCTGGTTCATCATGAGGATGGCGGTCCAACTGGCGCAGCACGGCCACGATTTCGGGTCCATAGGTTTTGCGTTCCCATTCGCCCAGGGTCGAGATGGTGTCCAGTTGGGCCATTGATGTGGGATTGTGTTGAGCTAATTGGCGCAAAGCATGGTTCGACATGATCACGTCGGGTTCGACGCCGCGACTGGCACAGTGCTGTTTGCGCCATTGGCGCAACGACTCGTAGCGATTTTCAATGTCGTGATCGGGGCGGCGGTGATTGTAGGGTGGCCGGGGCGGGGGTGGTTCGTTGACGGCCCGGCGCACAATGTCAATCAGTTGCGAGCGATAGCGGTTGGGCAGGTGGCGTGGAAACCCTTTGATATGATCTAGCTCGCTCCAGCTTTGGGGCGGCTGCTGGCTGAGCTGGAGCAGCACATCGTCATTCCACACTTTGAAGGGCGGCCGGTCGAGGGCGCGCGCACATTGATCTCGATAGGCATACAGTGCCCGCAATACAGACAGGCTGCGCTCGTCCAGATCATACGCTCCCTTGACTTGCCAGAAACCGTCTGGGTCAAAACCTTTGCCGTTCCAACAGCTCGTGGCTACGCGCTCAAAAGCTGCCCGCGCCTCTTCAGCGCGATGTTGGGCTTGAATTTCGGCCCACAGCATGTCGCGCAGCGGCAGCAAAAAGTGCGTGTCCAGTTGGGCATAGCATAGTTGGTCGGACGAGAGGGGCCGTTTGCCCCAGTCGGTGCGCTGCATGCGTTTGTCGGTGATCACGCCAAAGTGCTTTTCCAGCAGCACGCCCAGGCCATACTGCGGCCAGCCCACAATGCGGCTGGCGATCATGGTGTCGAACACATTGACAAAGTCGAAACCATAATCGCGCCGCAGCACCATCACATCATATTCGGCGGCATGGAACACTTTGACGATGCCGGGGTGGGCAAACAACTCGCCCAGCGGCAGGTCGGCCAGCGCCAGGGTATCTACCAGATAATCCTGGCCCGGAATGGAGCATTGCAGCAGGCACACTCGTTCGGTGTAGGCGTACAGGCTGTTCGATTCGGTGTCCAGAGCCACTGCCGGAGCAGCCATCAGACGGCCGCACATCAATGCAAGGTCGGCGGGCGAGTCGACCAGCAGCGGCGGCGGCAGGTTGAGCATGTTCAGGGTCATAGGATTTCCAACCGTTCCAGAGTCAATCAGGCGTCCATCGGCACCAGGGATAGGACATCATAACCGGCCAGGTGTTTGCGCCCGTGCAAAAAAGTCAGTTCGATCACAAATGCCAGGCCAGTCACCTGACCGCCCAGCCGCTCGACCAGTTCACAGGTGGCGCGGGCTGTGCCGCCGGTAGCCAGCAGATCGTCTACGATCAAGACGCGCTGACCGGGTTGGATGGCATCCTGGTGCATTTCCAGGGCGTTGGTGCCGTATTCCAGGGTGTATTCGGCGCGGATGGTTTGGGCCGGAAGTTTGCCGGGTTTGCGCACCGGCACAAAACCGGCGCCCAGGCGATAGGCCAGGATGGCTGCCCAGATAAAGCCGCGCGACTCGATGCCGACCACGACATCAATGGGACGGTCGGCATAGTGAGAGAGCATGGCCTCAACCGAAGCAGACAGAGCAGCCGGGTTTTTGAGCAGGGTGGTGATGTCTTTGAATTGAATGCCTTGAATCGGAAAATCGGGTATGTTGCGGATGTGTTGTGCCAGGTCCACAGTTTGCTCCTTTATGGCAGGTCAAAAGTCTCGCGCATGGTGGCGACGGCCGCTTCCAGGTTGGCTGCATCAATGACGCAAGACAGGGTCGAGATCGAGGTGCTGATGGCCAGGATGTTGATGCCTTTTTTGCCCAGGGCGGCAAACATTTCGCCGGCGATGCCGGGTTTTTCGCGAAAATCTGGGCCAAAGATGGATACGATGGCGACATTGGAGCGATGGATGACCTGCTCGGCGCCCAATTCGCGCCGCACCTCTTCCAAAACCTCGCGGGCGCGTTCCAGGTCTTCTTGAGAAATGCAAAAGATGACGTGATCGTTGTGACGGATGTCAATGCACTGGACGATGAATTGAACATTGATCCCCTTGTAGCCCAAAGCCTGCATAACTTTGCCGGCCGTGCCGGGGCGATCTGGGATCGCCATCACCCCTACTTTGGCCAGGTTGGTGGTTTGCATAATTCCACCGATCTTGATCTTGGGCATCGTTTCCCCCTTTCTTGTGAGGCGCAAATCCGTTTAATCAGTTTGATGCCACACCAGGTATTTTTGCACAACATGCCTATAAAGTCAAATGATCGCCGGTGTGCGGGTGTCATGCAATTTGGGAGCGAGTTCGGGGTTCCGACATTCTCGAGCGGGGCACCTTCGATTTTATTGCATCCTGCTCAACTTGTGATACAATAGGAACTGGAGGCTAAAGGCGTGCGCATAGATATTCTTACCTTGTTTCCGGCCATGTTTCAAGGGCCATTTGATGACAGTATTCTCGAGCGGGCGCAGGTGTCGGGGCGGGTGTCCATTCACATTCACAACATCCGCGATTGGGCGCCGGGCAAGCATCATCAGTGCGATGATACGCCTTTTGGCGGCGGCGGTGGGATGGTGATGAAGCCAGAGCCGATCTTTTATGCTGCCGAAGCCGTTTTGGGCATCGAACCAGGCCAGCCGTTGCCCTGCCCCTTGATCTTGATGACGCCGCAGGGCCGGCTCTTTTCGCAGCGGGTGGCGCAAGAATTGGCTCAATACGAGCGGCTGGCCCTGATTTGCGGGCGTTATGAAGGAATAGATGAGCGGGTGCGGGCGCATCTGGTCAGCGACGAGATCAGCATTGGCGATTATGTGCTTTCGGGCGGCGAGTTGGCGGCGATGGTGGTGGTAGATGCAGTGGTGCGTCTTTTGCCGGGCGTGTTGGGCGATGCGATGGGTGCCTGGCAGGATTCACACGCTACTGGCTTGCTGGAGCATCCGCACTATACCCGCCCGGCCGAGTTTCGCGGCTGGGGCGTGCCAGAGGTGCTGCTTTCTGGCCATCACGCCGAGCTGGCTCGCTGGAGGCGACGCGAGTCGTTGCGCCGCACCTGGCAGCGGCGACCGGACCTGCTGGCGCGTGCCGACCTGTCTGTGCAAGACCGTCAATTTGTCGAGATGTTGGAGCATAGCGATGAGTAATCAAGTGCTGCGTCTGATTCCCCTGGGTGGGCTGGGTGAAGTGGGCAAAAATATGATGGCCATTGAATATGACCGTCAAATTTTAATCATTGATACCGGGCTGATGTTTCCCGAAAATGACATGCTGGGCATCGATCTGGTGATCCCCGATTTTGGCTATTTGCTGGACAAAAAAGAGCAGGTGCGGGCGATCATTCTCACGCATGGGCACGAAGACCATATTGGAGCGCTGCCTTTTGTGCTGCGCGAAATTCAAGCCCCCGTCTATACCACACGGCTGGCGCGCGGCCTGGCCGAGATCAAGCTGCGGCAGCATCACCTCTTGAGCCAAACCGTCTTTCACACCGTCCAAAGTGGCGACCGGGTGGAAATCGGCCCGTTTGGGGTCGAGTTCTTTGCCGTCAACCACAGCATCCCCGATGGCGTGGGCCTGGCTATTGAAACGCCGGTGGGTCTGATCGTCCATTCGGGCGATTTCAAGTTCGATTATACGCCGGTAGACGGCCAGCCCACCGATTTTGCGCGGCTGGCTGCGTTGGGCGGGCGCGGCGTGTTGGTGCTTTTGTCCGATAGCACCAACGCCGAACATCCGGGCTTTACTCCTTCTGAGCGGCAGGTCGAAGCGGCGTTCGAGGCGGTGTTTCGCGAAGCGCAAGGGCGGATCATTGTCGGCACATTTGCTTCGCTGATCTCGCGCATCCAGCAGGTTTTTCGCTGTGCTGTGCGGCACGGTCGGCAGGTGGCAATTGCCGGGCGTACGATGGTGGAAAATGTGGCTATGGCTAAAAAGTTGGGCTATATCAACATTGCCCCCGGTACGCTGATCGGCTTGCACGAGATTGATGATGTGCCACCCGACAAGATTGTGATTCTGGCTACTGGCACGCAAGGCGAGCCAGCCTCGGCCCTGGCCAAGATGGCGACTCAGCAGCACAAGCAGGTGCGCATCCGACACGGCGACACGGTGATTATGTCATCGCACACCATTCCGGGCAACGAAGAGATGGTGCATCGGATCATCAATCGGCTGTATCAACGCGGTGCGCACGTGGTCTATGATCCCATCGCCCCGGTGCATGTGTCGGGGCATGCCAGCCAGGAAGAGCAAAAGCTGCTGTTGAATTTGATTCGCCCGCGCTTTTTTGTGCCGGTTCACGGTGAACTGCGTCACCTGCACGCGCATGCTCGTCTGGCCGTCGAGTTGGGTATGCCGCCCGAAAATGTGCTGGTGGTCGAAAATGGCTATATCTTGCATTTTGATGCGCATCATGCCGAGATCGGCGAGCGGGTGCCGGGCGGCTATGTGTTTGTGGATGGTTCGGGCATCGGCGATGTAGGGCCGGCCCTGATGCAAGAGCGCGAATGGTTGGGCCGCGACGGCTTTGTGGTTGTGGTGACGTCGCTGTCGGCTCAGGGGCAATTGATCGGCGAGCCGCAGGTGATCACACGCGGGTTTATTTTCAGGCCGCAGAATACCGATCTGCTCGACCAGGTGGGGCAGCGCATCCGCACCGCGTTGGCCCAAACCAGCGTGGGCGAGGGCGAAAAAGACAAACTGGAAGAACGGATTCGCCGTTCTCTGGATGCCTGCTTTTACCAGGAGACCAAACGTCGCCCGATGGTGATCCCGGTATTGGTTTATGGTCAAGTCGGCCCAAAGGTTGGCGATCAGGCCGATTTGTGATAGAATGACAATCACTTGTGTGCGTTCTATCGGGTTGGAGGTGACTCATGTCAGCAGAAATTGCGGCCAGGCTAAAGCAACTGGATACCTTCAAAGGGATGCCGGATGATCGGCTGGCTTTGTTTGCCGCTCAACTGCGCAAAGCCAATTTGTTTGCTTCGCTCAGCGACGCCGAAATGATCGAGATCGTGAGTAGCGCCCGGTTGATTCATCGGGATCGCGGCGATGTGATCATCCGCGAAGGCGACACCGACAAGGTATTCTATTTCATCCTCAAGGGGCAGTTGCGGGTCTGGAAAAAAGATGGCGACCAGAAACGGCTGCTCAATTACCACGAAGCGAGCGATTTTGTGGGTGAGTTGATTTTCCTTAGCAACCGCCCCCGCGCCGGCACGGTAGATGTCGTGGATGATGCGGATCTGCTTTGTTTTGACCCAAAAGGGTTCGAGATGATCGCCCATCACGAGCAGATTGACCAATATCTACGCACCTGGAGCCATGCGCGCATTTTGCATAGCAACCGCGAGTTTCGCGGCAAGCATTGGGATGAGATTGCCGTGGTTTTGGCACACAAGAGTTGGGTGGCGTTGGCTCGTCAGATCATCGTTCCCATTGCCGTTGCTCTGATCGTGGTGGCGATTATGGTGATGCTGTGGATATTTACTCACCTGCTAACCGAAATTATGGTCAGTGTGGTGGCTTCGGTGTTGATCTTTATGGGGCTGTGGGCCTTTTGGATGTTTGAGGACTGGCGCAATGACGAGTTTATCGTCACCTCCAAGCGGATCATTCACATTGAACGGTTTTTGGTGCCGCCCTTTCCGGTCGAGCGGCACGAAGCGCCGATTGAGCAGGTGCAAAACATCGTCTCGCGCAATCATGGCTTGTGGACGGTTTTGTTTGATGTGCATACGCTCGAGATCAAGACATCGGGCGCCGGCACCATCTTGTTCCCCTATTTGAGCGACTCGAAAGCCATCGCCGATGCCATTTTCCACTCGCGCGACCTGGCCAAGACGCGCATGACTGTTGAAACGTCCAGCCGCATCCGCCAGACGCTGCTCAAAGAACTGGGACAGCAGGTCAAGACGGTCAGCCCGCTGCCCAGCGGCGAAACGCTGGATATTACCCCTGAGCGTAAAGGGCTGTTGGGCCTGATAGATTACTTTACCCCGCGCATGCGCATCGTCAAGCGCGACCAGATCATCTGGCGCAAACACTGGCTGGTTCTGGTCAAAGAGGTGGGGCTGCCGGCCCTGTCCACATTGGGCTCGTTTGTGCTGTTGATCCTGGCCATCGCTCTTTATCCTGATTTGTGGTATCTGGCGATGATTTTGCCACTGGCTTTGCTGGCAACCAGTTTCTCATGGTATATCTGGCGATATGACGGCTGGCGCAATGATATTTACATTGTCACCGACTCGCGGATCGTTGACATTGAGGGGTCGCCTTTTCATCTGCGCAAAGAGAGCCGCAGCGAAGGCACGTTTGACATTATTCAAAACACCGAGTATAGCAGCCCCAACTGGCTGGCCCGTGTGCTGCGCATCGGCGACGTCAAAATTTCCACTGCGGCCAAGGCCGGCGCGTTTACTTTTAACTCGGTGGCGCGCCCCGAAGAGGTGCAGCAGGAAATTTTCAAGCGGCTGGCCGCGTTTCGCGATCGCAAGGCGCAGGCCGAAAGTGAGCGGCAGCACGCCGAGTTGGGACGCTGGTTTGGAGCCTATCATGGCATTGTCTCTACAGACAAGGAGTAAAAGATGAATTTCAGAGCTTGTCGAGCCGTCATCTTGTTAGGGGCGGCCCTGCTTTGGATCGGCGTCGGATGCACTTCGGCCGGCACCGTGCCGCCGCCGGTGCCGTATGCCGGTGCGACGCCTACCCCTCAAGGGGGATCATCGCCGTCGGGGCAGTCTCTGGCCGCGCAGGTGAACGGGACGCCTATCTATCTGGATGCTTATCAAAAGCAGGTGGCCGAGTGGGAAGCCGCTTTTGAGGCGCAAAATCCCAACCTGGGCGGCGAAGAAAGGCAGGCTATGCTCGCTCAGGGGCGGCGGCAGGTGTTGGATGTCATGATCGAGCAGGTCTTGATCGAGCAAGCCGCTGCCGCCGAGGGCGTGTCGGTGTCCGACGCCGAAGTGGACAAGGTGATCACCAGGGATATTGACGAAAACGGTGGGCGGGCTGAGTTTGACGCCTGGCTACAGGCCAACCATTGGACTTTTCAGGAATATCGAGAGCGGCAGCGTTCGATGATGATTTCATCTCGCATGTTTGAACGGATCACTGCGGCGGTGCCGATCAAGGCCGAGCAAGTGCATGCCCGCCACATTTTGACGGCTACCGAAGCCGAGGCCCGGCAAATTCTGGCGCAACTGCAAAGCGGCGCCGATTTTGCAGTGTTGGCCGCTCAGTATTCTCTGGATCCCAGTACGCGGGACAACGGCGGCGACCTGGGCTTTTTCCCCAGAGGTACCCTGGTGGTTTCTGAGGTGGAACAGGCCGCTTTTGCTTTGGGAGTTGGGCAGATCAGCGATGTGGTGCAGAGCGCGATGGGATACCATGTGGTGCAGGTGCTAGAGCGCGCCCAGGATATGGTGTTGACTGAAGATTCCTGGCAGGCACTCAAGGAAAAGACCTTTCGGCAGTGGGTGGCCGAGTTGTGGGCGCAGGCCAATATTCAGGTTTGGGTTTCTTAGCAGTCTGTCAGAGATTCCTGAGCGGTGGCACGAGTCCCCAACCTGGCAATTTTGGCGTGCTGAGTGGGGTGTCCCCGAACAAGTTCGGGATTCCGATATCCTGGCCCGCCGCACAAGCACAGAAAACGCCGGAACCTGGTAGTGTTCGGCATCTGGGTGGCCAGATTGTCCCTTGCCGACGCACACGGGAAACGCTCCATCGGCTCTCTACGTATTAAAGGTGATTAGCGGGCTGCGTTTGCGCCCGGTTTTGTTTGTAAAGGAGTCGAAAAATGCGGTGTCCAGAGTGTCAATCTCAGATCGAAGATGGAAAGCGATTTTGCCCCAACTGTGGCAGCCCGTTGCCACCTGGAGGGGCAGCGCATGTGGATCAGAGCGGCCGAGTGGTGGTGCCTCAACCCGGCGCGCGGATTGATTTGCCCGATCCGGCCGTCTCGTACAACGGGCGAGGGCAGTCGGGTCTCCAATATCAATTGATCGGTACGACCTTGCAGGCTGTGACCATTCAGCTTCAGCCGGGCCAGACAGTAGTGTCGGAGAGTGGCGGTATGGCCTGGATGTCGGCCAACGTGCAAATGGAAACCAAAGCCACCGGCGGGCTGGGCAAGGTGATCGGGCGTATGTTCACCGGCGAATCGCTGTTCCTGGTGGAATATACCTGCACCTCGGGGCAAGGGATTGTGGCCTTTTGCTCCGAGTTTCCCGGCAAAATTGTGCCGTTGGATCTGGCCGCCGGCCAATCTATCGTTGCCCAAAAAGACTCGTTCATGTGCGCCGAAAAATCGGTAGACCTGTCCATCCATTTTCGCAAAAAGCTGGGAGCTGGCTTTTTTGGTGGCGAGGGCTTTATTATGCAAAAGCTCACCGGGCCGGGGCTGGCCTTTGTCGAGTTGGACGGCGAAATTGTCGAATACACTTTGGAGGCCGGTCAGACGCTCAAGGTGGATACCGGCTATGTAGCGATGTACGAGCCGACGGTGGATTTTGACATTGAAATGGTGCGCGGAATCAAGAACATCTTTTTCGGCGGCGAGGGGCTGTTTTTGGCCCGGTTGCGCGGTCCGGGGCGGGTATGGCTGCAAACGATGCCCATCTATAACCTGGCCCGCAAAGTGGCCGCTCACAGCAGCAGCAGCAGCGGATCGAGCGGCGGCGGCGAAGTGATTGGCGGGGTGGTCAAGAGTCTGTTGAACAGCTAAGTTTTGCACCTGTTTTTCACCCCGGTCAGGAGGAAAAATGAATATGTGGCTGATTCCGTTGGGTGGTTTTGGCCTGGCAGTTTCTTGTTTGGGCGTGTCGGGCGCACTGGCGTTGGTCGTCTTGATTCTCAAGGGCGCGGCCATTTTCCAAAAGGCAGCCGAGCCGCCCGCTCAAGATGTGGGCGGACAGTACAGCCTGGACCAAAGTCGCGATGTAGGGCAATCTCAATAAACCAGGTCCGCCTGGCCCGGAGTGTTCCAGGCCAGGCGGTTTGCATGGATGAGTCTGATATGGATTCAGAACAGCCGGTCATTCTCGAAGGCATTGTCTCGGTGCAGGCGGCGCTCCAGGCCTCTAGCCGACCCATTCACACGATTTTGATTCAACAGGGCAAACACAGCCGGGCTATCAGCAGCCTGGAGCGCGCCGCGGCTGCTCAGGGCATTGTGGTGCAGCGGGTGGATGAGTCGGTCATTGCTGGCTATGTTACCGGCCATTCGCATGGCGGGGTGATGGCCCTGGCCGGCGAGCGGAGGTTTGTCGGTTTGGCCGACCTGATCGCCGATGTGCCGTGTCCGTTTGTGGCCCTGTTGGACGGCATCGAAGACCCGTTCAATTTGGGGGCCTCGGTGCGCGCCCTGTATGCCGCCGGTGCGCATGGCTTGGTGACACGTCCACGCAGTTGGACATCGGCGGCCGGTGTGGTGGCCCGTTCATCGGGCGGCGCATCAGAGCGGATCCCCACTGCAGTGGCCGAGACGGTGCAAGATGCTGCGTTGTTCTTCAAATCACAGGGTTTGGCGATAGCCTGTGCAGCGAAAAATAATTCGGTATCTATTTATCAGGCCGATCTCACCATTCCCTTGTTTCTGGTCATCGGCGGTGAAAAGCGCGGCATCACACGTGCCTTTGAAGATCAGGCCGACCTTCGTTTGCAAATCCCCTATGGCCGGCCTTTTACGCCATCGCTGGGCACCACATCGGCGGTAGCGGTGCTGGCGTTTGAGGTGATGCATCAGCGGGCGGCTCTGTCGCAGCGATAAAATGCCCCATTTGGGTACTGGACAGGTTGTCTGGAATAGAGTATTATACAACCACGCGCAGGTTCAATTTCTCTCCTATCTCGCTCCGGTGATGGACGATTCCATCCCGGAGCGAGATCATGTAGGGGAAATCACACCTCGCCGGGGTGCAGGCGGGCCAGGCGATCGGCGTGATGAGCGCGGCCGGTCGCACGCAAATGTTCCAGGTAGGCTGGCAGGCAGCGGCGGGTGTGAAAGGCGCCGCCTTCACGTAGCACAGTCATCATCGGGTCTACATCGGTGAAGCTGGTTGTCATCATCTCGTGTTGCCACTCGGCCAGCATACCCATCGCCATATTCACCAGATCGGGACGTTCGGCGATCAGGTTGTGCTGTTCGTGTGGGTCCAGGCTCAGGTTAAAGAGCATCACCGGCTCGAGCATTTTGTACCCGTCGTGGTAGGTGCGCAGGCAAATGTACTCGCTGCCCTCGTGCCGAAAACGCACGCTGCGCTGACACGACCAGGCGTTTTGACTGACGACCAGGTAGGGGCGGCCGGCTTCCTGGCTCTGGCGGAAAAATTCGGTAAATGGCTGACCATCCCAGTTGGATGGCACATTGCCGCCGAGCAATTCGATCATCGTGGCGGCCCAGTCGTATTGATGATACAGTCCCCGGTCCACGCGCGGCGTGGTCAGGCCGGGCCAACGCACAATGAGCGGCACGCGGCAGGTGATCTCGTCGGCGGTTTGATGATCGCCCCACACGTTCAGTTCGCCCTGATTTTCGCCGTGATCAGAACTGACCATGATCACCGTATCGTCCAGCACGCCGGCGTTGGCCAGAGCATTGAGCAGGCGACCGACATGCTCATCGGCATAGCGGATGCCGATGTCATAGCCGTCTATCCATTGGCGCACTGCCACCATCGAGTCGAGTTGGGCGGGCAGGCCGGGCCAGTGGCGGTAAAACTGCTCGCCGCCATAGCCATACGGCTCTTGTGGGCTGTGCGGGCCATAGCCATCCCAACCGTGTTGACGCACCTCTTCGGTCAGCCAATCGGGTAGTGGGTCATTTTCAAAGGGGTTGCCAAAGGATTGCGGGGCGCGGTAGGGGGTGTGCGGGTCCCAATAGTTGATGTGCAAAAACCAATTGTCGCGCTGCGCAGCGTTGCGCTTGATCCAATCCAGCGCATAGGGGGTGACATCGTCGGCCCCTTCCATGCCGCCCTTGCCGGGGTTGTACACCTCGCGCCAACCGGCATACCACCACCAGGCCGAGTGCCGCTCGCCGAACGGACTGACCGTCACCGGATACAATCCGGCGCGGCGCAGGCACGAAATCCAGCCAGTGGCATCATACACATCTCTAAAGCCGCGCTCTGCACCCTGAATGAATGGGTCGGCGGCTGTGCCGCCATGATTGATCACGCCGGTGTGAAAACCACAGCGACCACTCCACAAGGCACTGCGCGAAGGCAGGCAGGGAGCGTCGGTGTTGTAGCAGTGATCAAAGCGCACTCCACTTTGCGCCAAGGTATCTATGTTGGGGCTGGTGTTGCGGTGATAGCCATAGCAGCCCAGGTGATCAGGCCGCAGGGTATCAATGTCAATGTACAAAATGCGCATCGAGACCTCCTTGATCAATTTGAATTTGAACCGGTTGTGTGCAAGTTGTGTATACACCGATTGAAGATGAATGTCAATCCGGTTTGATCGCCTGTACCGATATAACCGATCTTTAACTTCACTTGACTTTTTTGTTCATTCGCCATAAAATACCTTCACTCGCTGCCGGGAGAGCCTGTGCTGCACCCATGGAGCCTCTCAACGTGGAGATATGCAGACATACTGGTCATTGGTGAGAGGATCGCATGTCTAAACGTTCAAAATACATTCTCGTTCTTGCCTCATTGATATGGGTCTGGGGATTGGGTTGCCGGTTGACCCGGTTGACTCCAACACCTACGCGTGCCGCCTTGCCGAGTCCAACCCTGACCCTTTCAGATCGCCCAACGGCCACTGCGACATCTCGAACCACCACGCCCACTCCGCAAAAAAGCAGCAGGCGCAATGAACTGCGCCTGTACAGCCAGCAACCAGAAACCCTGGATCCGGCCATCACCCAGGACATGACCTCGCATCGCTTTGTGATCCTGATCTTTAGCGGCTTGGTGACGCTGGATGCCAACCTGGAGGTGTCGCCCGACCTGGCCGAACGGTGGGAGGTGGATAGCTCAGGTACGGTATACACTTTTTATTTGCGCAAAAATGCCCGGTTTCACAATGGCCGCCCGGTCACAGCTCAAGACGTGCGCTATTCGCTGGAGCGTGCCTGCGATCCCAATCGTGGGTCGGTGCAGCGGGCACAGTCTTATCTCAACGACATTGTGGGGGTGATGGCGCGGACGGCCGGCGACGCCGATTCGATTAGCGGGGTGCAGGTGGTGGATGACTGGACGATTCGCATCACCATTGATGCGCCCAAACCCTATTTCCTGGCCAAACTGACTTATCCCACCTCATTTGTCGTGGATCGAGAGCAGGTTGACAAGCCTGATTGGACGACGCAGCCCAATGGCAGTGGGCCGTTCAAGCTGCAAGAAGCCAATGCCAACCGCATGACTCTGGCGGCTTTTGATCAGTATCACCTTGGTCGCCCATCGTTGGATCGGGTGATCTGGTATCATCGCGGGCAGGCCATGAACCTGTATGAGCGAGATGAGTTGGATGTCATCGAAGTGTCGGCCGATTACATTGACCGGGTGTTGAATCCACAGGACCCATTGCATGCTGACCTGCGGATTGTACCGCAGCTAAACATCAGCTATATCGGTTTCAACTGTACGATACCGCCTTTTGACGACGTGCATGTGCGGCGGGCCTTGGCACTGGCAACCAACAAAAAGGCCATTGCCGACATTTTCTTTAACAAGACGGTGATCCCGGCTCAAGGCATTTTGCCGCCCGGTATGCCCGGCTATAACCCCGATCTGCAAGGGCTGGATTTTGACCAGGCTCGGGCGGTGCAAGAGTTGAACCTTTCAACATACGGTGATGCCAGTGAACTACCGCCCATTGTTCTTACTATCACCGGCGCCGGTATGGGCGAGATGTTGGCCGAGATGTATCAACAGGCTTTGGGCGTGCAGGTTCAGGTTGAGGTGGTTGGTTGGGGCAAATTTTTGCAAGGGTTGGATGCTCAACAGTACCAGATGTTTTCGCTGGCATGGGGCGCCGATTACCCTGACCCGGAGAATTTTTTGGATCTGCTCTTTCACAGCGAGAGCGCGTACAATCACGGCGCATACAACAATGAGAAATTGGACGCTCTGGTAGAGCAGGCGCGAATCGAACAGGATCACGACCGACGTATGGTGTTGTATCGGCAGGCCGAAGAACTGTTGGTGCAAGACGCGCCCTGGATTCCTCTTTATCACAGCGGTGGATATTATCTGGTCAAGCCGTATGTCAAAGATATGATCATTACGGCGCAAGAGATGATGAATTTGTCTCAGGTCAGAGTGGAACGACCCTGACAGATTGAAGGAGAACGATGCATGGCAGAATCAACGCTGCTCCAAGTCAAAAACCTCGAAACGCGATTTTACACCCAGGATGGGGTAGTTAATGCCGTTAACGGCGTCAGTTATACATTGAATGAAGGTGAAACGCTGGGTTTGGTGGGTGAAAGTGGCTGCGGCAAGAGTGTCAGTGTCATGTCGCTGATGCGCCTGATCCCTACCCCGCCGGGCAAGATCGTCGGCGGTGAGGTTCTTTTTGAAGGGCGCGACCTGCTTAAGATGAGCGCAGAAGAGGTTCGCCATGTACGGGGCAATAAAATTGCCATGATCTTTCAAGACCCGATGACCTCACTCAACCCGGTGCTGACCATTGGGCGGCAGGTGAGCGAAGCATTGGAACTGCACATGGGGATGGACAAGGCCATGGCCCGCAAGCGCACCATCGAGTTGTTGGACATGGTTGGGATTCCGCGTGCTCAAGATCGGGTGGATGATTATCCGCACCAGTTTTCCGGCGGGATGCGTCAGCGGGTTATGATTGCCATGGGGCTGTCGTGCAACCCGCGTGTGCTGATCGCCGACGAGCCGACGACGGCGTTGGATGTGACCATTCAGGCTCAGATCATTGATCTGGTCAAGCGGTTGCGTGATGACATTGGTATGGCGATCATCTGGATCACCCATGATCTGGGCGTGGTAGCCGGTTTGGTCAAACGGGTCAACGTGATGTATGCCGGGTACATTGTCGAAACGGGTCTGGTCAAGGACATTTACGCGCATCCGCGCCATCCTTATACCATTGGGCTGTTGGGGTCTCTGCCGCGTCTGGATGATTCGGGGTATCATCGGCTCAAATCCATCGAAGGGCTGCCGCCTGATTTGATTTCGCCGCCGCCGGGCTGCCCTTTTGCGCCCCGTTGTGAGTGGGTCAGCGAGCAATGTCTGCTGGAAAATCCCAAACTGACATCGGTGGGAATGGCGCACGAAGCAGCTTGTTGGAATTTGTCCAAAACAGAGGGCCATCGGCGCGCCTGACAGTTAGAGAAAAAGGGAGAACAGAGTTGACATGGCAGACAAACAAGTGCTCGTGCGTGTGGAAAACCTTAAAAAGCACTTTCCGATTACGCGGGGAATTGTCTTTCAAAAGCAGGTTGGCGCAATCAAGGCGGTAGATGGCGTCTCGTTTGATGTGTATCGGGGCGAAACGTTGGGTCTGGTCGGTGAAAGCGGCTGTGGCAAATCTACGACCGGACGAACAGTGCTGCAATTGTATCGTCCTACATTTGGAAATGTCTATTTTGAAGATGAAAATCTGGTAGAGATGAAGGGCGAGCAACTCAGGCGGCAGCGGCGCAAGATGCAAATGATTTTTCAAGACCCTTATGCATCGCTCAATCCCCGTATGACGGTGGGGAATATTGTTGGCGAGCCACTTGAGGTGCATGGTATTGCTACCGGTAAAGCGCAGCAGGAGCGCGTGCAAGAGTTGCTGGATCGGGTCGGATTGAACCCCTATTTCATCAACCGCTATCCGCACGAATTTTCGGGCGGGCAGCGACAGCGCATTGGTGTGGCGCGGGCATTGGCTTTGAATCCTTCGTTTATTGTCTGCGACGAGCCGATTTCGGCCTTGGATGTGTCTATTCAGGCTCAGGTGGTCAATCTGCTGGAGGATTTGCAAAAAGAACTCTCTCTGACCTATTTGTTCATTGCCCATGACCTTTCGATGGTGCGTCACATCAGCAACCGCGTGGCTGTGATGTATTTGGGCAAGATTGTCGAATTGACGGATCGTAACACGTTGTATGGCGCTCCGCAGCATCCCTATACACAGGCGTTGCTGTCGGCAGTGCCGATCCCCGATCCATATGTTGAGGAGCAGCGACGGCGGATCATTCTGGAGGGTGATGTGCCAAGTCCGGCCAATCCGCCACGAGGGTGTCATTTCTGCACCCGCTGCCCCAAGGTGATGGATATCTGTCAGGAGCAGGAACCCGAGTTTAAGGAAATTGCGCCCGGACATTGGTGCGCGTGCTTTTTGGTCCATTAGCGCGAAACTTGGTCATTGGCCCAAGTTTTGGGCGCAAGTTTTGCGTTGTTTGGGAAAAGGAGGTGAGAGCGGGTGAGCGATCAGGGGTACCGCGCCCGGTTGATTAAAACCAGTCGTTTGTTCAGGATTGTAAAAGGAGGAAACATGTCTCGCAAGCATTGGATGGCCTTGATTGGCCTGATCGTCATTGCCACTCTGTTCCTGGCGGCCTGCCAGCCACAGACGGTTATTGTGGAAAAAGAAAAAGTGGTCACCAAAGAAGTTGAAAAAGAAAAAGTGGTGACCAAAGAAGTGGAAAAAGTGGTCGAGAAGGAAAAGGTAGTCACCAAAGAAGTGGAAAAGCAAGTCGTGGTGACGCCGACCCCCGTGCCGGTGGATCGCAAAGGCGCGTGGGTAGACACGGTTGTGGTCATCGAAGAGCCGAATGCTGATGCCGGCGTGACTCGTTTGGGCACCGCCGACAAGCAAGGCGACATTGATGTATATGCCTATACTATTTCAAGCCAGAAAATCGCCCAAAGAATCCAGGAAGCCAAGCTGAACGCTGCCGGGTCATTCGGTTCCTATAACGAATTAACGCTCAACCCGGCGGTCTTTGACAACGGCAAACTCAACCCGTTTGTGGACCCCAAGATTCGCGAAGCGGTGAACTGGCTGATCGATCGCGATTACATCGTTCAGGAAATCATGGGTGGCATGGCTGTAGCCCGCTATGTGGCCGTCAATGGCGCTTCGGCTGACCGGGCGCGCCTGGCCGCTGAAATTCGCGCCATCGAGGCCAAGTATGCCTACAACCTGGACAAGGCCAAAGAAGTCTTTGCCGCTCAGATGAAAGAGTTGGGCGCCGAGTTGGTGAACAACAAGTGGCAGTACAACGGCGAGCCGGTCGAGATCATTGTCTTGATCCGCACCGAAGACGAGCGGCGCTCCATCGGCGACTATGTAGCCAATCAACTCGAGGTCTTGGGCTTTACAGCCGTGCGTGATTACAAGACAGCCGCCGAGGCTTCACCGATCTGGCTGGCAGGCAAGCCCTCTGATGGCAAGTTCCACATCTATACCGGCGGTTGGGTCAGCACCGCTATTTCACGCGATGCCGGCACCAACTTTAACTATTTCTATACCCCGTCCGGTCTGCCGCGTCCGTTGTGGCAGGCCTACAACCCCACGCCGGAATTCAAAGAAGTAGCCCAAAAGTTGAATGACAACGATTTTACTACGTTGGAAGAGCGCGCCAAGTTGTTTGCCCGCGCCCTGGAATTGTCTCTGCAAGACTCGGTGCGCGTCTGGTTGGTAGATCGCTCTAGCGTGGCCCCTTATCGCCCCGAAATCGAAGTGTCTGCTGACCTGTCGGGCAGCATCTATGGTTCGCGCGTCTGGCCGTATACCTTGCGCCGCGCCGGCGAATTGGGTGGTTCGGTCAAGTGGGCCATGCCCAGCATCCTCACCGAAGCCTGGAACCCCATTGCCGGCACCAACTGGATCTATGACATGGCCCTCATCCGCGCTACTGGCGATGTGGGTGTGATGCCGGACCCGGCCACCGGTTTGGCCTGGCCGCAGCGCATCGAAAAGGCCGAAGTAGTGGTGCAGGAAGGCCTGCCGGTCGGCAAGACCCTGGACTGGCTGACCCTGTCTTTTGTCAAAGAGATTCAGGTGCCAGCAGATGCCTGGGCCGACTGGGATGCCGCAACGCAAAAGTTTGTCACCGTAGGCGAAGCGTACACTCAGACTCAGACTGCTTTGGTCAAGACGGTGGCTTATTACCCCAAGGACCTGTACTCGACCGTCAAGTGGCATGATGGCAGCAATTTTGACATCGCTGATGTGGTAATGTTCTTTATTCTTGCGTTTGATCAGGCCAAGCCCGAAAGCCCCTACTATGATGAGGCGCAGGTGCCGGCTCTTGAATCGTTCATGTCTACCTTTAAGGGCATGCGCATTGTCTCTGAGGATCCGTTGGTGATCGAGTGGTACTCGGATAACTGGCAACTCGACGCTGAATTGGCTGTTACGACCTTGTGGCCCAACTATGCGCAAGGTCAGGCTTCCTGGCACGCTCTGGTGCCGGGCCTGATGGCTGAGGAAAAGAAGTTGGCCGCGTTCTCGCCGGACAAGGCTGCTGCGCTCGAGGTGGATCAACTCAACTATATCGCCGGCCCTACGGTGGATATTCTTAACGAGCAACTGACCGAAGCCGCCGCCAACAAGTACATCCCGTATGCCGCAACCCTGGGCAAGTACGTCACCGCCGAAGAAGCCGAAGCGCGTTACAAGAACCTCGCTGAGTTCTTCCGCCGCCGCGGTCATTTCTGGGTTGGCACCGGGCCTTTCTTCCTCCAGCGTGCCTTCCCGGTCGAGGGTATGGCTATTCTGGAGCGCTATGCTGACTATCCCGATCCGGCGAACAAGTGGGATCGCTTTGCCGCCCCCGCCATCGCCGAAGTGGATGTGACTGGCTCGGCCCGTGTGACCATCAACTCGGAAGTCAAATTCGACGTGATGGTGGACTTTGAAGAACAGCCTTACCCGGTCTCGGACATTCTGGAAGTCAAGTATCTGCTGTTCAATGCCAAGGGCGAGATGGCTTTCTCTGGCCTGGCAACAGCGGTCAAGGATGGGCAGTGGCAGGTCACACTGAGCAAAGAAGTCACCTCCAAGCTCGAAGCCGGCTCGAACCGTCTGGAAGTGGTGGTGGTCTCCAAGCTCGTGGCTATGCCTAGCCTGGGCTCGTTCCAGTTTGTGACCGTACCGTAGTATCGAGTTAAATCCTGTTCAGCCTGGCTTGTGTTCTGCTTGATGGGAGAAACAGGCCGCAGATCGTAAACCTTGGAGGGATAACCAGTTCCCTCCAAGGTTTCCTGGCAAATCTTGTTTATTATACCAAAACAAGTTGGTTTTGTCGTCAGCAAAAACGAGAATTTTTATTCCACCCAAGTTGCGACAAGAAACATTACCGCTCATCCAAATGATGCATCATGGGCAACACTTGTTGATGTGGGCAATCGTCAGCAGTAAACAGTTTAGGGACTGCCGGGTTGGGCAGTTTGACGGAGAACAGGATTGGGCAAACGTAAAGAAAGAGAGATGTACCCATGAACAAGGTCGCCTCATCTGTGAGTGAGCAAGCAAATCTCAGCGCCCTATTGAAAATTGGCCGATATACGCTTTTTCGATTGTTTTCCTTGATGGTGACAGTCGTCATTGGCGTGTATCTGACTGTGCTGATCGCCAATATGGGCGGATACGTAGATGAAATTCGGCGTTCTCAGATCCGTGAGCAAATAGATATTATGGTCGGGGCCAATCCGCAGCTCAGGCTGATGTCCATTGAACAGAGAAACAAATACATTCAAGATATGGTGGCCCTTCAAGAGAAAAAGTTGGGTCTTGACAAGCCGTTTGTCGTACGTAGTTTTAACTTTTTAACAGATGCTCTTTCGCTCAATCTGGGGCGTGCCTTGCAAATGGTCAGTGACAGTGGCTCGAACCAGGTGCGGTTGATTATTCTGGAGCGATTGCCGCCTACGCTACTGCTTTTTGCTACCGCGAACCTGTTTCTTTTTTTTCTCAGCATTTTTGTCGCGCTTTCTCTATCCAGGCATTATGGCAGTTTTTGGGATAAACTGGTGGTCACTCTGGCGCCCACGTCTTCGGCGCCGGGATGGTTTTATGGCATTTTCTTGATCCTGTTCTTTGCTGCCCTGTTGGGCATTTTGCCGTATGGCGGTATGGTGGATGCTCCTCCGCCCGAAGGTGTATTGGCGCGTGCGCTCAGTACACTCAAGCATATGGTGTTACCTGTAACGGCCATCATCATCAGCGCCGTCTTTTTGACCATTTATAACTGGCGCACTTTTTTCCTGATCTATTCCAGCGAAGATTATGTGGACATGGCCCGGGCCAAAGGCTTGCCGTCCAACATGATTGAGCGCCGGTATATCTTGAGGCCGACTTTGCCCACCATCATCACCAGCTTTGCCATGATGCTGATCAGTTTGTGGGGCGGCGCGATCATTTTTGAGACGGTGTTCAACTGGCCCGGATTGGGGCGAGCGACCTATCGCGCAGTAGGCCTGTATGATACGCCGGTCATTGTGGGTACGACCGTGATCTATGCTTACTTGTTGGCAATCACGGTCTTTTTGCTGGATTTTATCTATGCTCTGGTCGATCCTAGAGTCCAGGTTGGAGAAGGAGGGCGTAAGTTATGAAAAACTTGCAGCGGACACTGAGAGAGGTTTTACGCTATCCTTCAGCTATTGCCGGGTTGACTATTATTTTGTTTCTGGTGGCTATGGCTATATATGCGGTGATCGCCATTCCTTACCGCGAAGCTATCCGCCTCTGGCGAGGCGGGGAAGAAATCTGGCAGGATTATCCTCGAAACGCGGCGCCAATCTGGCAAAACTGGCTGACCAAAACCAAGCTGTGTGAGACTTTGATTATGAAACCTCAGGACAAAGCGGTCAGCAAGAGCGTCACGGTCGTCTCAAAAGACATGACCGACATCGAGATCGTATTTCCTTTCGAGTATACTTTTGATACATTTCCTCAAGAATTGTCTCTCTATCTTACGTCGAAATACAAAGAAAAGCAGCCTCATGTTGCAGTGATATGGCGCACGCCCGATGGCCGAGAGATCAATATGGCAGATTTTTCGGCACAACAATCTCAGTCCTATCGCATCTCTCAAGATAGTCGCTTGCAGCGTCGGCTGGGCGGGATGGTCCCTGAGCGGGGATTGTTTGCCGATCCAGCTCAAGAGACGCCCGTACCGCTCAAAGGGAGTTATCAACTGGTGGTGAGCAGCATTGTGTTTGAGCCAGACTCGGATGTGGATGCTAAATTTGTATTGTATGGTCAGGTATATGGGTTGGCCGGCACCGATCACAATCGCCGCGACTTGATGATCGCCATCTTGTGGGGGACGCCCATTGCCCTGGCTTTTGGGTTGTTGGCTGCGCTTGGCACGACTGTGACCACGATGTTTATTGCCGGCATCAGCACCTGGTTTGGCGGTGTGGTGGACGATCTGATTCAGCGCGTGACCGAAGTCAATTTGTTGCTGCCTGCACTTTCCATCTTGATCATGGTCGGCACATTTTATTCGCGCAGCATCTGGCTGATGCTGGGCATTCTGGTCTTGCTGAGAATCTTTGGTCAGGGCATCAAAGGTTATCGCGCCATTTTTCTCCAGGTCAAAGAATCGCCCTATATTGAGGCCGCCCGCGCTTATGGCGCCAGTAACTTTAGGATTATCTTGTTGTATCTTATTCCGCGCATCATCCC
Source organism: uncultured Anaerolineae bacterium (assembly GCA_964449465.1). Lineage (GTDB taxonomy): Bacteria > Chloroflexota > Anaerolineae > JAFGEY01 > JAFGEY01 > CAYRXM01. The sequence goes on along the minus strand of CAYVBK010000001.1, from coordinate 107,058 downwards.
GCTCTTGGTGCCCGAGTTGGTGGTTTTGGTGCCGGGTTATGTCTTTACAGAAGCTTCGCTGGCCGTTTTGGGGTTGGGTGATCCGGTGTTGCCCACCTGGGGCAAGATCATTGACGACGCCCGTGTCAACGGTGCATTGTTCAATGGGCAATATTACTGGATCCTGGAGCCTTCTGTGTTGCTGATGCTGACCGGCCTGGGTTTTGCGATGGTTGGCTTTGCTCTGGACCGCATCTTTAACCCCCGATTGAGAGGATTATAGCTCTATGGCCGATGATAAACTGTTGAGCATCCAGGACCTCAAGTTGCATTTTCGTACCACCAAAGGCACTGTGCAGGCCGTAGACGGCGTGAATCTGGATTTGGAGCGCAATCATGCCATTGTAGTCATTGGTGAATCGGGCTGTGGCAAGACTTCGCTGGCCAAAGCCATTTTGCGTTTGCTGCCGCGCAACGTCCAAGGCTATTCCGGCCAGGTCTATTTGAACGGCTCTGATGTCATGCGTCTGACCGACGAGCAGTTTCGCCGCGAGGTGCGGTGGGTCAAAGTTTCGATGGTGCCGCAGGCCTCAATGAATGCTTTGAACCCGGTACTCAAAGTAGGCGATCAGGTGGCCGAGCCTTCGATGATTCACCTTGGCTCGGACAAAAAGGCGGCCTTGCAGCAGGCCAGCCGGATGTTTGAGCGGGTCGGCGTGCCGACCGATTTTGTCAACCGCTATGCGTTCGAGTTGAGTGGCGGCATGCGGCAGCGTGTGGCTCTGGCTATGTCGCTGGTCACGGCCCCCGACCTGGTGATTCTGGATGAGCCGACTTCGGCGTTGGACGTGTTGACTCAGGCCAACATTATGAATCTGCTCAAGCGGATCAAAAAAGAATTGTCCACCAGTTTTATCTTGATCACCCATGATATTGCCACATCTAGCGAATTGGCCGATTCGGTAGCCGTGATGTATGCCGGACAAATTGTCGAAATCGGGCAGGCGGCCGATTTCTTTCCCAAACCCTGGCATCCTTATGCCAAAAAATTGATGGACAGTGTGCCGCGCCTGCGCAGTCAGGTAGAGCCAGATTTTATCACCGGTCGCCCCCCCAGCCTGATCTCGCCGCCGACAGGGTGCCGTTTCGCCGACCGGTGCCCGTCTGCTTTTAAGCAGTGCGTTCAAGATCCGCCGCTGGTACAGCGCGATGGTCGTCAGGTTAAATGTTGGTTGTATGTTTAGGTCAGGAGCAAAGCATGACAGTAGACACAGACACGGCGCACGATTCTCAAGATACTATGACTCAAAATCGCCCTTTGCTCTCCATTCAAGACCTGCATGTATGGTATGAGCTAAAAAAGTGGGGGTTTGCCCATGCCGGTTATGTGCGCGCCGTAGATGGCGTTAATTTCGACCTGCAGCGCGGCGAGGCGATGGCCTGCGTGGGCGAGAGTGGGTGTGGCAAGTCCAGCCTGATGAAGACGATCTTGGGTCTCAATCGTCCATTCAAAGGGCACGTGGTTTTTGATGGAACGAAGCTGGATGAATTCGGTCGGCAGCAAATGCGCTGGTATCGCTCTCAGGTTGGCTATGTCCAACAAGACCCGTTCGGCGCGCTGGCGCCTTTTATGACGGTGCAGCGTATTCTCGAAGAACCTTTGCTGGTCAACGGCGTCAAAGACAGAGACGAGCGAGAGCGGCGCATTCACAAAGTGATGGAAGAGGTGACGCTCAGCCCGATCCACGACTTTTTACCCAAGTTTCCGCACATGCTGAGCGGTGGGCAGCAGCAGCGCGTGGTGATCGCTCGCGCCATGATTATGGAGCCCAAGCTGTTGATCGCCGACGAGCCGGTATCTATGCTGGATGCCTCGGTGCGCGTGGAAATTCTCAAGCTCTTGCGCGGCCTGCAACAGAGTCATAACCTGGCCGTGATCTATATCACTCACGACCTGTCAACGGTGAGCTATTTTTCAGAATTTATCTTTGTGATGTATGCCGGTCAGATTGTCGAGATCGCCCGGGTGGACGATCTGTTGCGCCGGCATCGTCATCCTTATACGATGGCTTTGCTGGAGGCGACCTCGGATCCAGATGCGCACAATGCTACCGTGATCAAAGAGATACCGCCCGGCGAACCGCCCAGCCTGGTCAATCCACCCAATGGCTGCCGTTTCCATCCGCGCTGCGCGCAGATGATTGCTGGTTTGTGCAATGAAGAAATGCCACCCAGTTTTCAGGTCGCGCCCGATCACCGGGTGGCCTGTTGGTTGTACAAATGATCAATTCTCGACCACTCACGCTCATTTTGATCGGATTTGTCCTGGTGCTGTTGGGTGCCGTGCTGCCTTTTTTGATTGTTTTAGGGCTGCTCCCGTCTACCTGGCCGCTCAACTTTGGCTCTTTTGTGGCCTCGGTGGCCGGGCTGTTTTTGGGCGTGATCGGTTCGGCGATGTATGTTCGGATCCACAAAGATAAACATTGAAAGACAAATGTGAGAGGAGGTGATGCGGCGGTAGTAATGCGTTCTGAGCAGGGTGGCCGCACCCAGACATATTCATTTATATCACTAAAAGAACAGAGGAGGAAACATGTTTTCTCGAAACAAGCTGACGGCCTTTTTGGGCCTGATTGTCATTGCGACGCTGGTGCTGTCTGCCTGTACGCCCCAGACAGTGATTGTTGAAAAGACCATCGTCGAGACCAAAGTGGTCCAGGTGGAAAAAGAAGTGACCAAGATCGTCGCCGGTACGCCGGTGGTCGAAAAAGTGGTCGAGACTCAAGTGGTGGAAAAAGTGATCACCGCTACGCCGGCCCCAGTGGCCAAGCCCAAAGTCTTGCGCATCAACCTGGGCACCTATCCCGACATCATTGACCCGCAAAAGTCGTCGTTCGTCAACGAAATTGCGCACCTCAAGCTGATCTATGAAGGCCTGACCACGTTGAACGACAAGCTCGAAACCATCCCCGGCGCGGCCGAAAAGTGGGAATATAACGCCGACGCCACCGAGCTGACCTTTACCCTGCGCGATGGCCTCAAGTACAGCGATGGCAGCCTGTTGAATGCCAAGCGATTCGAGTACTCGATCTTGCGTAATATCAACCCCGATACTGCTGGCGAATATGCAGCCATCACCGATGAAATCCTCGGCGCCGAAGACTGGCGCTATGCCGAGACCGACGATGCCAAGGCCGCCGGTGAAGAACTGACCCGTCAGAGCGTGCAAGCCCTGGATATGAAGGGCAATCCCTGCACCGATTACGAGCAGGCCGACTGCCGCGTGCTCAAGATCAAGCTGTCCAAGGCCGCTCCCTATTTCCACACTGTGATGAGCCTGTGGGTAACCTTCCCGGCCAAAGAGGAACTGATCGCCGAAGGTGGCGACATTTGGTGGAACAGCTCCAAGTTCCAGATCGGCAACGGCCCCTATGTGCTCAAGAGCCTGGAGCCGTTTGTGCGTGGCTATTTCACCCCCAACTCCAACTATTGGAAGGGCGTGGGCAAGGTAGACATCGAGTACTCGTACATCATTGATAGCGCCGTAGCCTTCCAGGCCTACAAGAACAACGAGTTCGACATCATCCCCTCGGCTTCTGAAGATCTGGCCGTGATTGACGCCGATGCCGCGCTCAAGGCCGAACATCTGGTTTATGCCGGTTCCTGCACCATCGCCGTCATGTTCCATCAAGAAAAGGAACCCTTTACGGATATCAAGGTCCGCGCCGCGTTTGCCTATGCCCTCGACCGCGAAGGCTGGGTGAAGGATGTGGATCAGAACCTGAGCAGCCCTACCCTGACCTGGATTCCCAAGGGCTTCCCCGGCTACAAGGAAGGTGAGACTCGTTGGGGTTACGATCCGGCCAAGGCCCTCCAGGCCATCGCCGAATCTACCTATGGCTCAGTGGCTAACCTGCCCGAGATCGTCTTGACCTTTGGCGACAGCGCCCGCAACCGCGTTCGTCACGAGTGGCTGGCAGCCAAGTGGAAAGAAGTTTTTGGCCCCGACCTGAAAATCTCGCTCAACCCGGTCGAGTCCACCACCTATACCGCTCTGACCAAGGATATCAACACCGCCCCACAGGTTTACCGCCTGGGTTGGTGCGCCGACTATCCTGACCCGCAAAACTGGCTGAGCGTGTATTGGAAGACCGGCGGCTTTGGCCAGCGCATCGGCTACTCGAACGCCGAGTTTGATGCCCTGGTCAACGAGGCCGACACCACTACCGATCCGGCCAAGCGTATGGCACTGTACCAGGAGGCTCAGGACGTGCTGTTGGAAAGCATTCCGGTGGCCTTTATGTACAATACCATCAACCACTATCTGGTCAAACCCTGGGTGCTGAACATCAAGACCACGCCGCAAGATGCCGGCTGGCCTGGCGATATCGATCCGGCTGGGATTGATATTGACACCTCCAAGCTGCCCTAGCGCTGTCTGACCCTTGAAACAAGAGCCGGCCGGTTGGATCGCCAGCCGGTCGGCTCTTTCTTTTAGAATAAAGCTCAAAGGTAAAGGATGCTTTGCTTTTGACCTGTATTCTAAAAGAGAGCGTGGAGGAAGAATATGTTGAGGTTTGTGGTACGTCGTTTGTTGTGGACGATCCCGGTGTTGCTGACGGTGACGGTAGTGACCTTTTTGTTGATGCACGCTGCGCCGGGGGGGCCGTGGGACCGTGACTTGGAGCGTCGGCAGGTGGACCCGGCCACGCAAAATGTGTTGAACAAGCAGTATGGCCTGAATAAACCAATGTGGCGGCAGTTTATGGCCTATACATTTGGCGATGTGGATGATGAGGGGCGTTTTGTATGCGGGGCCATCTGTGGCAACCTGGGGCCGTCTTACCGGCAACGCGGACGCACGGTGCAGGAAATTTTGTTTTCCATTCCCGAAGGCAAGCCGTTTTGGGAGAGCCGTTTTGGCTATTCGGTGCGGTTGGGGTTGCTGGCCTTGCTTTTTGCCGTTTTGGTCGGTGTGCCGGCCGGGATTGCTGCCGCGCTCAAGCAAAACACCTGGATTGACTATTTGTGCGCCCTCATCGCCAACATTGGCGTGTCGGTGCCGGGTTTTGTGATCGGCCTCTATTTGATCATTATTTTTGCCGTATGGCTCAAGTTGATCAATGTGGTGCCGCGTTCCTGGTCGAATCTGAGCGTGTGGATACTGCCTTCGATGGTGTTGGGGTTCAACACGATGGCTTTTACGGCTCGCCTGACTCGTTCGGCCATGCTGGAGGTGATCCGCCAGGACTATGTGCGTACGGCACGGGCCAAAGGCCTGGCCGAATTTCGGGTCATTGCCACGCACATGTTGAAAAATGCCCTGATCCCGGTTGTGACCATCCTGGGGCCGGCCCTGGCCGGGTTGGTAACCGGCTCGTTTATCATCGAGCGCATGTTTGCCTTTCCGGGCATCGGCCGCGAGTATGTGCAGGCCATCAGCAACCGCGATTATTCCATGATCTTGGGGTCTACGCTGGTCTATGCGGTGCTGATCGCTATGGCCAATTTAAGCGTAGATATTGTCTATGGGTTTCTCGACCCGCGCATTCGTGTGGAGTAAAGGAGGAGTCGTATGTCTGCTTCGGCAAATGCCATCCAATTTGACCTCAAAAAGCCGCCGCGCAGTCTGCTGCAAGATGCCTGGTTTCGGCTGCGGCGCAACAAAGCTGCCATCGGCGGGATGGTTATCCTGGCGATTTTTGTGCTGATGGCTCTGTTTGCCTCGGTGCTGGCCCCGCACAACCCACTCCAGTTGAACAGCGGCCTGGGCTATTTGCCGCCGGTTTGGGATCACAACGCCATCAATGGCAAACCGCCCGATTCGCGATTCCTTTTAGGCACCGACCAATTGGGGCGCGACCTGCTCAGCCGCGTGTTATACGGAGCGCGCGTTTCGATGTTGGTGGGTTTGACGCCGGTGTTGATCATTTTGTTGATCGGGGCGACTATCGGTATGGTTTCTGGCTATGCCGGCGGCCAGGTAGATAACATCATGATGCGCATCACCGATGTATTCTATGCCTTTCCCGATTTGCTTTTTTATATCATCTTGATGGTGACTTTGCGGGATGCGTTCATCGGCCAATTGCTGAACGGCCTCTTTTTGCTTTTCGTGGCCCTGGCAGTGGTCTCGTGGGTGGGGGTGGCCCGCCTGATTCGCGGCACAGTGCTGTCGCTCAAAGAAAAAGAGTTTGTCGAGGCGGCCCGCTGCATTGGTGCGTCGAATTTCAGGATTATGCTGCGTCATTTGCTGCCCAACTGCATCAGCCCCATCGTGGTGTGGATTGCCTTTGCCATTCCGCGCATGATCATCGCCGAAGCTACGTTGGGCTATCTGGGTATTGGCCTGCGCCCGGCCACCGACCCGCGCTCTTTTTTCATCACCAGTTGGGGCGTGTTGATGTTGGATGGCAATTCGGCCCTCAACACCCAGCCCTGGATTTTGATCGTCCCCTCGGCCTTCGTCGGCCTGATTGTGATGGCCTTTACCTTTGTGGGCGACGGCCTGCGCGATGCTCTCGACCCGCGTATGAAAGGGTCTATGTAAAAAAGAGCCTGCCAGACGGCAGGCTCTTTTTTTGTGTTTCATTTCAGTGTGGCTGATGAGGAGTGCCGCGCTTCCGCCGAGGATCGCCACATTTGTGGTCCCCGGTCAGTTTCGACCGGCTCAACATGCCAGCTCAACCAACGTTTGGCACATGGCCCCTATTTCATCAATCCCACCTGGACGTTGCGGAAGCGGGCCGGGGCAGCGCCGTGACCGGTGTGTGCTACCTGACCGGGCTGTCCCTTGCCACAGTTGGGCGTGCCCCACACCACCCAGTGATCGGCGTTGCAGATGGCATCACAGCCGGCCCAGAACTGCGGCGTGATGCCGGTATAGGTGGCATTTTTGAGCATTCGACCCAACCGACCGTTCTTGATCTCGTACGCCAACTCGACGCCAAACTGGAAATTCAGCCGCTTGTCGTCAATGCTCCAGCTCTTGTTGGTGATCATGTAAATGCCATCGTCGGTGTCGGCAATCAGATCACCCAGTGTCCAGGTGCCAGGTTGCAGGCTGACATTGACCATGCGGATAATGGGGATGCGGTTCCAGCCGTCGGCGCGCATGCAGCCATTGCTGCGAATGGGTGCAGCCGGGTTCATGCGGTGCAGACGGGCGGCGGTCTCGCGCGAGGTCAAATAGCCGACAAAGATGCCGTTTTTGACAATGTCGGTGCTTTGCGCCGGCACTCCTTCGTCGTCGTAGCCAAAGGTGCCCAGCCCGGTGGGGGTCACGGCGTCGGCAGTGATGTGTACCAGGTCCGAGCCGTAACGGAAAACACCGTATTTTTCTGGCGTCAAAAAGCTGGTGCCGGCATAAGCTGCTTCGGTGCCAAAGACGCGGTCCAGTTCGATGGGGTGTCCGCACGATTCGTGTACCTGCAAGGCCAGTTGCGGGCCGTCGAGGATGATGGTGGTTACGCCAGAAGGACATTGTGGCGCCTTGAGTAGGGCCACCGCTTCTTCGCCCATACGTCGGGCATTACCTACCAGGTCCCATTGCTGCACCAGTTCATAACCGGCCGTGCCTTGATGCCGACCAAACGAGTTGGGGTAGGAGCGTTTTTGCATTTCTCCTTCGGCCACGGCGATGACTTCAACGCCCAAGCCGCTTTCGATAATTTCCTGGTCAATCAGGCTGCCTTCGGTGCTGGCAAAAGTTTTGGTCTCGCGGATAAAGGTCAGCGATGACTCGGCCACAGCCACGCCCGGCACCGCCCGCGCTTCCTTGTCGGCGGCCAGCAGCAGCGACACTTTGTCGTTGAGCGAGACGGTAAATGGATCGATCTGCACCGGCGTTTTGTACTGCGCTACATGCACTTCGGCCGGTCCCAGGTCCACACCCTCGATCTTGGTGCGCGCGCTGGCGCGGGCGATTTGTACGGCCAGGGCGGTGACGCGATCCACCTCGGCAGGGGTGAGCAGATGGCTGCTGGCAAAGCCCCAGGCGCCGTCGGCCACCACGCGCACGCCAAAGCCCTGTGTGCCATCCAGCGACAGTTCTTGCACCACCCCGTTTTTCACAGTGATGTCTTGACGGTCGCGGTTGACGATTCGGATATCGGCATAAGAGGCGCCCTGCACCTGAGCCAGGTTGAGCGCACGATTTGTTAATTCTTGCATCATTGTATTCTCCTTGCTTTCCTAAAATTCGGTCGTGCCGCTAAAGTTGAACCCTCGAGTGCGCAGCGCCGGGACGCGCAGGGCAAACCCGCCCCAACCGCTGGCGATCAACTTGGTGGTGTTGCCAAGCATATCGGCCTGCGCAAAGGCCTCCAGAATGCTTTGGGTAAAGCGCAGGTTTTTCAGCGGACGGACGATCTGGCCGTTTTCGATCAAAAAGGTGCCATCGCGGGTCATGCCGGTCAGCACGGTTTTGATCGGGTGGACGGGGTTGGTATAGTGAAAGCGCGTCACCCAAATGCCGCGTTCAGTGGCGGCCAGCATTTCGGCTTTGGTAGACTGTCCCTCGGCCATCACCAGGCGGATGGGGATGGGTCCCATCGTGTTGGGGGCCGGCAGACCGTGCCCGGTTGAGGCGCATCCTTCGCGAGTGGCGGTCAAGGTGTCATAAACCACCGCCCGGGCCACGCCCTGTTCGATCAACTGCACGCGCTGGCGCGGCACACCTTCAAAGTCAAACGGCATAGGCAGCCCGGCCGGGTCCAGCCCATCATCGCAGATCGAGATCAGGTCGCCGGTGATTTTTTCGTCCAGACGCATAAAGCTGCGTTTTTCCTGCACCGACAAAGCGCCCAGGCCCAGATAGGCCAGCGTGCGCACCATATCGGCTACAGCTTCTTCTTCCAAAATCACCGTATACGCGCCCGGCTCGATGGCGGTGGGGTTGCGGCTGTGCAGTGCCTTTTCGACGGCCGTATGACCCACCTGTTCGGGATCGATCTCGTCCACGTTCATAGACGTAAACTCGGCATAGCCCGAACTGTCATCACTCATGATCACCGTGACCAGGTGCGCCGATGTGCCGACATGATAGGCCGACACGCCGCGCGAGTTGAACACTCCCATCTCTTGCACTGCCGTGGAAAAGGCTCCAGCCGATTGCAAGCTGTTTTGGGCGGCCATCTCGCAGATCACGGCCACGCCCCGAGCGCGCTGTTCGGGCGTGCAGGCGGCCGTAGCTGGCGCATAGCCCGGCACGTCAGGGATGGGCTGCGGCACAGGCAGCGGGCAGGTTTCGGGGTTGTCCTCCTGAAAACGGGCCACCGTCTCGGCCGATTCGACCACGCGGCGCAAGGCTACCTCGCTCAGGTCGTTGCCCGAGGCTACACCGGTTTTCTGTCCCAAAATGACGCGCACGCGCACGGTGACATCGGTTTCGGCCACGTTTTGGTGGATAGTGTTGTTGGCGAAACGGGTCAGGCTTTCATCGCCGCCCATGATCAGCACTTCGGTCTGATCGGCCTGCGAAAAAGCCAGTGTACGGTGAGCTATTTCGAGCAGTCTGTCTTTTCCTAACATATCATTCTCCTTTCAATTTTTGGGCATTGCTTTGAGCGCGTCATAGGCCGGCCTGGTGATGGCCTCAGGATAGCCCGGCCTGGTGATGGCCCACCAGTATTCTTCGTTTTCCTCGTTCCAGAAAATGTCGGCAATGTAAATCAGGCTCATCAGGCCGATCCAGGGCTGCCAGTGCTGCTGGGCATACTGATAGGCGCGCACCATATAATCGGCCTGCTCCTGCTCGCTGACAGCGTGCCAGTTGTACGGCGAACCGGGGCGCGGGTCGGTGGTCCAGCCGAACTCCAAAATGGCTACCCGGCGGCTACCGTCGTCATACTTTTCCATTATTTTGCGCATATCTTCGATGTGGCGGAAACAGAAAAACCGCTGGTCGCCGTAGGGCTTGCCGGGGGCAGCCAACAGTTCGTCGGGCGACATTTCGGGCGGAGCCTTGAACCCGGCCCCGTGCAGGCCGACCATGTCGCAGTATTTTTGAAAGCCGGCCTGATACATGCGCTCCAGATACATGTCGTCGGGCATGGCAAATTCGTTGTTAGTGCCGGTGGGGGTCAACCCGGCGCTGATCACCAGGGCGTTGGGGTCGGCCTCCTTGATCCGCGCATAGGCCATCTGGAGCAGTTGCACATATTGCTCGGGGTTGGGCGGCTGATCGCCCCACTCGCGCGACAGGTTGGGCTCGTTCCAGATTTGATAGGCGTGGATGCGCCCTTTGTAGCGGCTGGCTACAGCAAAGCAAAAGTCGCCAAAATCGGCAAAATGGGTCGGCAGGCCGCTCTCACCCTTGCCGCCGGCCCAGACCGGGCCGCGATCCATGCGCACCAGGAGTTTGAGGCCTTGCTTGTTGGCTTCTTCAACAATCGGGTCGGTGCGCGACCAGTCAAAATGTTCCTTGATGGCTCCTTCGATGGCGTTCCAGGCGAAAATTTGTTTGACCCAGCGAAAGCCCATGTCCTTGATCAGCCCCATGTCGCGCGAGGCCACTTCGGGCCGCCACCACATAAAGGCCTGGATGCCGTAATCGGGTGAGGTCATCAGCGGCGCCGGTGCCGGCGTGGCGGTGGCCGGTTGAGCTACAGGGGTGGCTGTCGGCGGCTGTGTGGGCAGTTCGACCGTAGCGGTGAGTGGCGTGGCGGGCGTGGCCTGACCCTGCGCGGCCAGGGTGGCCGCTGCTGCGGTAGCGGCTACTTGAGTGGCGTATTGTTTCGTTTCATAAGGAATGGGCGAGGGAACATTTGAGGTCGGCTTGCAGGCGGAGAGCAGAGGGAGAAAAACCAGAGATATACAAATCAAAAAAACTGCGCTGTTCTTCATAGATTTCCTTGTGAGGGGCGGCATCCTTATGGTTGGAATAAGGATGCCGCCTGAGGATGTCTGCTGCCGGCGCACCGACAGCAGACATCTGTGGGGAAAGGGCTGATTTATTTGGGCATATCTCGCAGAGCGATGTATGCTGGACGAGGTGACAGGTCGCCGCGCACGATGCTATATTTAGCCATTTCGTTTTCGGCTCCTACCACCGACCAAAAGTTGAGGTTCCACAGGAACATCACCCCGGCATGCCCCCAGCTTTTGGCCCATTTGTACGCCCGCACGATGTAATCGGCCTGCTGCTGCTCGGTCAGGTTGGCGGCAAATTCATAGTTCTGGCTGGGTGGCACGCCCATACCGTCATTGGTTGGCCAGCCAAACTCGGTGGCCCAAATGCGCTTGTTTCCATCGCCGTTGGCGGCCATGATATTGTAATAGTCTACCATGGTGTTGTTAAAGAAAAAGCTGGGATGATCGTCATAGCCGCGGCCGGGATCAAAATCGCCGCCCCGATAATACACATCGGGTGGGTTGGCATAGCCGCTGGGATGTGCGCCGATGGCATCGCAATAGTATTTCAGCCCGGCGCTGTACATTTGCTGCAAATAAGTGCGGTCATCAATGGCCCAGTTGCCGTCGTTGATGCCGGTGGGGGTCATGGCCCCGCTGATCACTTTGGCGTTGGGGTCGGCGGCCTTGATGGCCTGGTAGGCGCCCTTGAGCAGCCGCACATAGTCAGATGCGCTGAGCGGCGAGCCTTCCCATTCGCGCTGCAAGTTTTGCTCGTTCCAGATCTCATAGGCGCCCACGCGGCCCTTGAAATAAGCGGCCATGGCGCCCATAAAGTTGTAAAAATCTTGATAGTTGTTCGGCGGGCCATCGCCGCCGCGTCCGCCGCGCGCCCACTGCGGCGCGGCCACCACGCTAAACATCACGCGGATGCCGGCAGCGTTGGCTTGATTGACCAGGCCGTCCAGTTCGCCAAAGCCGTATTGACCCTGCCTGGCTTCGGTGGTTTGCCAGCGCACCTGCTGCTTGACCCAGCCAAAGCCCATGCCGTTGACCAACTGCATCACCTGGCTGGAACCAGAGGGGGCATGCACCTGGATGCCATAGCCAAAGCCGGTGGCGCTGGGTGCCGGCGCCGTGCCGCCACCGCTGTTGGGCGGTGTGGTGGGTTGCGGGGCCGCCGTCGGCAGGGCCGGCGCTTCGACCTGCGGCACCTGGGCAATCGGCACGCCCAGCGAGACATAGGTCAAGATCACCCAGCCCTCGCTGCCCGAAGGAGTGACCACCTTGATCCAGGTGCCTTCGGCGTTTTTGCCCAAGACCTTGAGCTTGTCGTTTCTGCTCACCTGGCCCTGCAAGGTATAATTGGTGCCGGGGCCGCTGCGCACATTCAACACATTGTTGGTAACAACGGCTTGCATTCCATCGGCCTGCGCCACCACGCGGGTGGGTTCGGGCGTAGCGGTGGGCGCGACGGTCGGTTCGGGGGTGGTTTCCGGCGTCGGTTCGGGAGTGGGAGTAGGGGTGGCTTCCGGCTCGACTGCTTTGGTCGGCTCGGGTGCCGGCGGTACATGCTGACCCACATGGAAGGTGGTTTGTCCCTGCACCGCCACCGACTGTCCGTTGTCCGACGAGATGGCGGCAATGATCTGATATTCGCCTTCTTGCTTGGGAGCAGCCCATTGCAGGTTGGGCGAAGACAGCGAAGTGGTCAGGCTGTCCAGTTTGGATCCGGCCTTGTCCTGCACCGTCCACACCACCGCAAACTGGTCGGTCATGGTGGGGATGGTGAGGGTGTGGAATTCGCGCACCGGCGCCCAGACCTGGGGATCCATGCCCGGATCAAAGAGATACTGGAATGCCACGCCGCGCAAATTGTAGCGGGCCAAAATTTGCAACTTGTGAGCCATGCTGGCGGCGTTTTCCAACCATACTGTATGTTCTTCGTTGCGCTCGTCGCGATAGCGGAACCAGTAGGTGTGTGTGCCTTGATCGTACATCACCCCCGACCCGCCTTGACCGGTGCTGAGTGAAAAGACCATCTCTTCGCCGGCATTGACCGTATCGCGCCCGCCCTGGATCATCACCTGAGTAAAGGGAGCCATGGCTTCCTGGAAGGTGATAAAGGATGGGTTTTGTCCTTTCAGGTCCACGCTGCGGGTCGAGAGGACAAATTGCAGCTTGTGACGGTGCATCTGTGCGGCGCCCCAGGCGACCAGCCGGTCCATCAGCCCGCCGGGCGTGTAGGCTTGCGGATCGGGGATGCTGGGCACCTGGATCACATCGGCCGAGCGACCCAAGGCGCGCCAATCGAACACGCCGGTATCCCATTGATTGGAGGCAATCGGACGCGGATGCTCTACCCGCACAACCAGGATTTTGCCTTGCTGGTGCAAGGCATCGGCCAGTGCGGCGACCATATCGCTGAACGGGCCGCGCAGGCCGAGATTGACGGCGCGGTAATCCAACACCACGCCGCTGTAATTCTGGCTCACAACGGCCTGCATGATGGCGTTGATGTGCGCATCGCGCAAAGAGGTATTGGCCAACAGGTTATCCACCAGGTCGCTGCGGATGCTGCCATCGGGGTTGACGTTGCTCAGAACCGGCACGACGGCAAAAGAATCGCCGGCCGGACGCGGCGCATCAAACGCGCTGACGATTTGCCCATTGTCGCCCAACGTCCAGATGCGCGGGCTGAGTTCGACCACCACGCCCTGCGCTGCCGCCGGCACATCGGGGCTGTCGGTGTCGGCCGAAATGACGGGGGGCAAGATGCGCGTCTGCGCCACCACAAAGGTCATGTTGTTGGAAAGTTGACCGAGTTGGGCCACCACCACATCTTCTTCGGGCACCACTTCGCTGGGGATCCATTGCCACCCGCTGTCCGACCAGACATACATGTCCAGGGTTTCATAGGGTAGGGCATCATTGGGGATGGGGATGGTGAGGACGGCGGCAGTCGGCGGCTGGCCGCGCAATGAAACGCAGTAGGCCGGGCTTTTAATGTCCACAAAAGAAGGTTTGGCGGCGGCAGCGGCCACCACATTGGTGCTGCCCTGCCCACTCATAAATTCAGAACGAGGAATGGAACTGATCTGGGCCTTGACGGCGCCTTGCAGTCCTTCGGGGAGGACGGTAAATTGTGTGCCGTCGGGGTCGCTCACCGTCCAGACTTTTTCACCCAGAGTGGCATAGCCCCCTTCGGCCAGGCGTTTGCTCAACGAAATCGGCGGCAGCCAGAGTGCACTCATCACCACGACGAGGATGATCAGCAGGTTGATGATCACACTGCCCAAACGCCCCTGCAACCAGTTCTTTTTGGATGCGCTTTGTGGGGGGGAAGCTGGTTCGTTACTCATTGAAATCAAAATCTCCTTTCCGGTTGGTTGATCTTGGGCAGGCCCAACCCAAATTTTGCCCAAGATATCCAGGGATCACGGGCAAGCGTCTGCCGGAACATCTTGCCGCCCTGGTCGAACTAAAATGTGGGTTTCATTCTAGCATGGATAGGCCTTTTTCGCAAGTGATTGTTTGCCCTCTGCCATCCTCTATCCGCCCTCTGCCATCTTTTTCAATATCGGGGTTGCTCCAAACACTCGATAGTGATACAATAAGATCCGACCTGAACCCGTTACATTTCGCACAAGGATAAGGGATGGACGCACAAAAAAACTGGACCCGACTGGCTCTGGCATTGATCCTGTTGACTGCGGCGGCGCTGCGTCTGTACGAGTTGGACTGGGACAACAGCCAACATGCGCATCCCGATGAGCGGTGGATCGCCATGGTCGCTCCCAGCATCACCTGGCCGCAGCGCATCGGCGATTTGCTCGATCCGCGTCGCTCGACGCTCAACCCGCTGTGGACGCCCGACGGTCAGGGTGGCGGGCAGCCGCGCAATTTTGCCTACGGCCATCTGCCCCTGTACCTGCACTCGCTGATCGGTCACTCGCTGGCCGGGTTGGGCCGGCTGGCGCGGCGATGGGGGCCGGCCTGGACGCCGCTGGCTCAAACCTGGCTCTCGTTGGGTGAGTATGGCGGCATTACCCTGGTGGGGCGGTTGCTCTCGGTGTTGGGCGATCTGGGGACGATTTATCTGATCTATTTGCTGGGGCGGCGCATTTATGGTGAGATGGTGGGTCTTATGGCCGCCATCCTGGTTTCGTTTGCCGTTATGCACATCCAGCTGGCTCATTTTGCCACCTTTGATGTCATGACCACCTTTTTCATCGTTCTTTCGCTGTATGGGTCGGTGTGCGTCATTCAGGCCGACCGTCAGAACGTGTGGCCGACTTTGTGGTCGGGTGCGGCGGCTGGCCTGGCTGTGGCCTCCAAGTTTAGCGCCGCGCCGCTGATTGCCGTGCTGGTGGGCGCCCAGATCGCCCGCGCATCCGACGGTCTGGACATGAGTCAAGGGGCGGGCTGGGCGCAAGCTCTGCGTCGCGCTGCCCTGGACATTGGCTTGAGTTTGCTGGCAGCGTTTCTAGCCTTTTTCATCACTTCGCCCTTTGCCATCCTCGATTGGAAACTGTACGCCAAACAAATTGCCGAGCAAAGCACCATGGTGCGCGGCACGGCAGACTGGCCTTTTACTCGCCAGTATCGCAACACCCTGCCCTTTATTTATCAGATCGAGCAGCAAGTGCGCTGGGGATTGGGCTGGCCGCTGGGCCTGGCTGCATTCGGCGGGTTTGTCTGGACGTTCGTCCGCCAGTTTCGCCGCCCTCGCCTGGAGGAATGGGTGCTGCTGGGTTGGGCGTTGCCCTATTTTCTGCTAACCGGCATGTTTATGGTCAAATTTATGCGCTATATGCTGCCCCTGACCCCGCTATTTATCTTGATGGGTGCGGCGATGATGCAGCACATTGTCGAATGGGCGACAGCCTGGCACACCTCAGGTGGCTGGCGCAAGTGGGCACGCCGTCTGCTTTTCTGGCTGCCCTATGGAGTGATGGTTTGCGCGGCGCTGTGGTCGCTGGCCTTTATCTGGGTCTATGCGCAAGAACACACCTGGATCCAGGCCTCTCAATGGATCTATGCGCATGTGCCAGACGGGGCGGTGATCGCCGTAGAGCATTGGGACGACCATTTGCCGCTGTCGCTGCCGCAAGAGCGGGCCAATCCAGGAGCGCATCGCTATCAACAAATCGAACTGCCTATGTACGAGCCAGACACGCTCGACAAGTACACGCTGCTGCGCAGCCGGCTGCAAGCCGCCGACTATATCGTTTTGTCGAGCAACCGGCTCTATCGCACCATTCCACGCCTGCCCAAGCGCTACCCCATCAGCACCGAATTTTACCGCGCCCTGTTTGCCGGCGAGTTGGGTTTTGTGCGCCAGGCCGAGTTTACTTCTTATCCGGGGCTGTTTGGTTTGCAGGTGGTAGACGATGCCGCTGACGAGAGTTTTACCGTCTATGATCACCCCAAAGCCATCGTCTGGCGCAAGACCCGCAATTTGAGCGATGTCGAGTGGTACAACCTGTTTGCCGATGCGTTGGCGCAAAAACCGGTATGGCAGAGCAGCCCGACAGCGTCTATTTCAGAGCTGTTCTTATTTTTGAACCGCCGCCCCTTGCAAGAAGGCCAGGTCAAAAAAGACCTGCTGTTGGACCGGCCGGTGGGCCAATTGCCGGTGGTGGCCGATTTTGGCTGGAATCGCTGGGCCAGCAACTCGACGGTGGGGGCGGTATTGGTGTGGTGGCTGGTGGTCTCGTTGCTGGGATGGCTGGCCTGGCCAGTGGTGTTTGTCGTTTTTCGCGGCCTGCGAGATCGCGGCTATTTGTTGTCCCGGTCGGTGGCCCTGCTGGTGGTGGGCTATGGGGTGTGGCTGCCGGCCAGCCTGCGCTGGCTGCCCAACGGCCTGCCGCTGACCTTGCTGGTGATGGCGGTTTTGGCGGTGGTTTCGGCGCTGCTGCTGCGCCGGCACCTGGATGAGGTCAAGGCCTTTGTGCGTGAGCGATGGCGCATCATCGCGCTAGGCGAGGTGGTGTTTGGCGCGGCGTTTCTGTTCTTTGTGGGTATCCGCCTGCTCAACCCCGACCTGTGGCAGCCGTGGAACGGCGGCGAAAAGGGCATGGACATTGCTTATTTGAACGCCTGCATGCGCAGCCCCTATTTTCCGCCGTATGACCCTTATTATTCAGACGGCTATCTCAATTACTATTATTATGGGCAATTTCTGGCTTCGATTGTCACGCGGTTGACCGGCCTGACCACATCGGTGGCGTTCAACCTGGCCGTGCCGCTATATTTTGCCCTGACAGTGGGCAATGTGTTTTCGGTGGGCTATTCGCTGGCCGGTATGTTGGGGGCGGCCTCGCCGGAAAACCGCAAGCGGGTGATGTGGGGGGTGAGCGCGGGGTTGTTGGCCGTGTTTTGCGTGGCCCTGATCGGCAATCTGGATAGTGCGGTACATGTGATCGAGCAATTGGGCAAATTGAGCCACAGCGTGTGGCCGGGCCGATTGCCCATCCTGTCGCCGCTGCTGCGCGCTCTCGACGGCGTGATCCAGATTGTCTTTCATCAGGCCAGGTTTCCTGGTTTTGACTATTGGAATCGCAGCCGCGTGGTGGGTAACGGCACCACCATCAACGAGTTTCCTTACTGGAGCTTTTTGTTTGCCGACCTGCACCCGCACATGATGAACATTCCCTTTACCGCCCTGGCGGTGGCGTTTGGGCTGAACTGGCTGTTGCGCCGCCGCGCGCCGGCCGCAACCATTCATGTGACCGACGAGTCCCATGTCTCCACCGGGTGGCAGTTGGTGCGCGTCAGCCTGATCTATGCCTGGCGGCAACTCGATTGGGGCGAAGTGCTGAATTGGCTGCTCTGGCCGTTGGCGCTGGGCGCGCTGGCGATGATCAACACCTGGGATTTTCCGGCTTTTGCCGGGTTCAGCGGCCTGATTTTGCTGTTTGTGTGGACACGACAGCGCGGTCGGCAGGGCATAGCCCCGGCGCTGCTGGCCGGCCTGGCTCTTACCGGCGGCGCGCTGCTGTTGTGCATACCCTTTTTCAAGTATTACACCGTGCTGTACGCCGGGCTGGGCTGGAGCCTGGGACGCACGGCCACGCCGTTGGGCGAATTTCTGGATGTGTGGGGCTTGATGCTTTTTGTAGCCCTATCGTTTTTGGTGGTTCTCTGGTTCACAGGGCGATCACGGTGGGGGCTGCTGCGGCTGCTGCGGCTGGGCTTGCAATACCTGCCGCACCTGCACCGGCTGGAGCAGGCTTATCGCCTGTTTGTGCATCGGCCCACTGCCGGGTATCGCCGTTCGCTGCTGGCTCTGCTCGGCGTGCTGGCCTTGCTGGTCTTTTTGGCCTGGAAGGGCTATTGGGTGCTGGTTCTGCTCACGCCGCTGCTGCTCTTGACGCTGTTGTGGATGATTGAGCCCGGTTTGAGTGACACGTTGCGCTTTGGGCTGGCGCTGATCTTTACGGCCTTGCTGCTGCTGCTGGGCATCGAGTTGTTTTACCTCAAAGATTTTCTGGATGGGCTGGAAGGGTTCTGGCGCATGAACACCCTGTTCAAGTTTTACATGCAGGTGTGGATGCTGCTGGGCATTGCGACCGGCGCATCGCTGCCGGAATTGTGGCAGGCGGTGGAGCGATGGCGGCCCGGCTGGCGGCGTGTCTGGCAACTGGCTTTGGGGCTGCTCTTTTTCTGTGCCGTTCTCTTTTTGCCGCTTGGCACGCCCGCCCGTCTCATAGACCGTTTCCCCGGCGACCGGCCGGCCATCGGCACGCTGGATGGGATGGCATTTATGACGGTGGGTGTCTATCACTGGCCCAACGATGAACATCCCATCTTGCTGCGCGGCGATTACGAGGCCGTTCGCTGGCTGCGCGACCATGTGCGCGGCACGCCGGTGATCGCCGAGGCACCACTGGGCTATTACCGCGAGTTTGGCCTGCGCGTGTCTAGCTATGTGGGGCTGCCCACCCTGATCGGCATGCACCAGAGCGAACAGCGCTATGACTGGCAGGTGGGGCGGCGCAGCGGCCAGGCCCGCGACCTGTTCACGGCTGTAGATGAAGGTTACACGATGGACTTGATCCGGCAATTGGGCGTCGAGTATATCTATCTCGGCCCGCTGGAACGGATCGAGTATCCCCAGGCTGCGGCCAAATTCGACAGCCTGGCCTTTCGCAAGCTGCTCAACATCGTCTATCAAAATGAGCAGGTGATCATTTACCAGGTAGCGGCCGATGCCCGCTGATCTGCTGTGTCTGGACGGCTCTTTTGGCGAAGGCGGCGGCCAGATTCTGCGCACCGCCCTGTCGCTGTCGGCTTTGACCGGCCGTCCGGTGCGCCTGGAGCGCATCCGCGCCGGACGCGAAAAACCCGGCCTGCAAGCCCAGCATCTTACCGCTGTGCGCGCCCTGGCCGACCTGTGCGCTGCCGGCCTGGAGGGTGGCGAGATCGGTTCGCGCAGCCTGACCTTTGTGCCGGCATGCGCGCCGCAGCCCGGCAACTATAACTGGCAGGTTGGCACGGCCGGTGCGGTGACGCTGATCTGGCAGGCGGTGTTGTGGCCGCTGGCCGGGGCCGTGGGATCATCCCAAGTCACCTTGAGCGGCGGCACGCACACCGCCTGGAGCCCGCCAGCCGATTATGTGCAGCGGGTCTATTTGCCCTGGCTGAGTGACCTGGGCCTGTCGGCGCGGCTGCAAGTCGAGTCGTGGGGCTGGTATCCGCGCGGCGGCGGCCTGATTCGCACCCATATCGGCGGCGAAGGGCGACTGCGCGGCCTGACGGCCACAGAGCGCGGCTCGCTGCGCCGGGTGACGGTGCTGTCGGCGGCCTCCAATCTGCCGGAACATGTCAACCAACGGCAGGCGCAGCAGGCCGACTTTTTGTTGCGCAAACAGGGTCTCAAGCCCCAGATCGAACTGGTCTCGCCGCCGTCGGCCGGACCCGGCACTATGGTGATGGTGCTGGCCGATTATCAACATGCTCGCGCCGGGGTTACCGCTTATGGGCGGCTGGGCAAGCCGGCCGAGCAGGTGGCCCAAGAGGCCTGCCAGGCTTTTGTCCGTTATCACAAGCGCGCTCAGCCCGTTGACCAACACCTGGCTGACCAATTGCTTTTGCCGCTGGCTCTGGCCGCGCTGCCGTCGTCGGATAAACAGGCATCGCAATACGCCGTCGAGTCTATCACCCGCCACCTGCTGACCAATGCCTGGGTGATCCGGCAGTTCTTGAATGTCGAAATAGACATTCAAGGCGAGGAAGGGCAGCCCGGTCTGGTCAAGATTTGCGGATTGGAGTAGAATTTTGTTTGAACTGGTTTTTTTGGGGACTTCGGCCTCTGCGCCGTCGGTGCATCGCGGCCTGTCGGCGGCGGTGGTGTTGCACAAAGAATATCGCTTTTTGGTAGATTGCGGTGAGGGGACGCAGCGACAGCTTTTGCGCAGCGGGCTGGGTTTTCGCCGCCTGGATCGCATCTTGCTCACGCACGGCCATCTGGATCACGTCCTGGGCATCGGCGGCATTGTCTCGACATTCAGCCGTTGGGAGTCGAATGAGCGCATCGAAATTTGGGGCGGGCGGTGGGCCATCGATCGGGTGGATATGCTGCTCGACGTGGTGTTTGGGGCAGAGCAAAGGCCGCTCGAAATCGAATTGTACGATGTTGAAACCGGCATTTTGCTGCAAGATGATGCATTTGCGCTCAGCGCGTTTCCGGTGATTCACCGTGGGCCGGGCTGTTTTGGTTATTTGTTTGCCGAAAAGCCGCGCCGGCCCTTTTTGGCCGATCAAGCCGACGCCATCGGCGTGCCGCGCGGCCCCGAGCGGGCGCGGCTGGTGCGCGGCGAATCGGTTCGCCTGGCCGACGGTCGGATAGTGCATCCCGATGATGTGCTGGGAGCGACCCAACCAGGCACCAAACTGGCTTTTGTGGGCGATGCCGGCGTCACCCGCAACCTGGTAGAGGTGGTGCGCGGGGCCGATGCCCTGGTCATCGAAGCCACCTATTTGCACCGCGATGTGGACATGGCGCGGCAGTTTGGACACCTCACCGCTCGCCAGGCGGCCGAACTGGCTCGCGATGCCGGCGTCGCGCACCTGATCTTGACTCACCTGTCGCGGCGGTATTACGAGCGCGACGTGATCGCCGAGGCGCAGGCCATTTTCCCCTCTGCGTTTGTGGCCCGCGACCTGGATGCTTTTCAAATTGCCAAAGGCGGCGATGTGCGGTTGACCCGGCGCGACAAGATCGGCGACCTGCCGGCCGAAAGCTCCGAACCGGATCGGCCGCATACCGATTGAGCGCGACAAACCAGAGCAATGTCTTGGGCCAGGAGCGTGCTGAAAAAACCTCTCACCATCAAGACAGAGGACACAAAGCATTTCTAAAAACCAGGTATTGCAAACCCTGGTGTTCTCGGTGTCCTTTGTGGTAAAAATAGACTTTTTCAGCGGCCTCCTGGCGGGCAGTGTGCCGAGAACGATTTTTTCTGTTCAGGATACGGCCAGGATGCGCAAACCAGACACGGGCAAGCTCAACCAAACCTATATCAGGCGTTTCAAGCAAAAGGTGCAGGCGCGCTATCATCGTGAGTACGGACAGCTTGCGTGCCGGGTGCGTGAAAACGACCTGGCTCTGCGCCAGTATGCCCGCGAAATGAACGCGCTGTATCAAACAGTGGTCGAGATCAGCCGCGAACCCGGCCTGGATACCTTGCTCCAGGCGGTGATCTGTCGGGCTACGGCACTGGTGCATGCGGCGATGGGCGGCTTGAGCCTGTTGCAGCCCGACGGCCAATCGCTGAAAATGGCAGTGGTGCATGGGCTGCCCGACCATTATATTGGCGTTCGCATCGGTTTGGGCGAGGGGGTGGCCGGACGGGTGGCGCAAACCGGGCAGCCGCTGACGGTGAGCGATTATTATCATTGGGAAGGCCAGATCGAGTCATTTGGCCCGCTGGCCTTGCGGCGCATCATGGGCGTGCCGATGCGTGTGGGCGACCGGGTGGTCGGCGTGATTGTGGTATGCGACACTCACTGCGCTGAGCCATTTGGCCCGAACGCCCTTCGTCTGGTGCATCTGCTGGCCGACCAGGCCGCCATCGCCATCGAAAATCGCCGCCTGCTGGCCCGTGAACAGCAGCAGCGCGCCCTGGCCGAGGCGCTCTCGCAGGCGGCGATGGCCGTCAACAGCACGCTGGACCTCGACCAGGTGTTGGATCACATTTTGGAGCAGGTGGAGCGGGTGGTGCCCGGCGATGCGTTCAATGTGATGCTCATTAAAGACGGGCAGGCGTGCGTGGTACGTTGGCGATATCACGAAACGCTGCCCTTTCAGGCCGCCCCACCGGGGTTCGCCATTCCGGTTTCGAGTTACCCTCTGTTGGCGCGCATGGTTCAAACCGGCCACCCGGTGGTCATTGCCGACACATCTCAAGAGGTGGTTTGGGTGCCCGGCGCGGCAGTGGAATGGCGTCGTTCGTATGTGGGTGCACCGATCCGCGTGGCCGAAACCACTGTGGGCTTTTTGAACGTCAATGG
Organism: uncultured Anaerolineae bacterium; assembly: GCA_964449465.1. GTDB lineage: Bacteria > Chloroflexota > Anaerolineae > JAFGEY01 > JAFGEY01 > CAYRXM01. Next base: position 84,711 of record CAYVBK010000001.1, on the reverse strand, counting down.
TGTGCAGGCCGGTCAGTTTCAAGACCAGGATGCGCAGCGATTGGCGGTATTTGCCAGCCATGCGGCCACGGCCATCCAAAATGCCCGTCTGTATGAGCAGGCGCGCCAGGACGCCGAGACCCGCGCCGTGTTGCTGCGTGAAGTGAACCATCGCGTCAAAAACAATCTGGCTGCCATTATCGGCCTGATCTATACAGCGCAGCGGCACATGGATCAGGCGCATCAACAGGCCTGTCAGCCGGTAATGCAAAGTATGATCAGCCGTATTCAAGGGCTGTCCACCGTTCACAGCCTGTTGTCGGCATCCGGCTGGGCGTCGCTGCGCCTGGATCATTTGATTGGCCAGATCATTTACTCGGCGCTGCCCGCCGATTTGCCGGCGCAGGTTGAGGTAACTCCTTCCCCGCTCAAGGTCAACGCCGATCAGGCTCATCACCTGGCTTTGATCATCAATGAATTGACCACCAACACGCTCAAGTACGGCCTGCGGGACGGATGCGTTCACATCCAGGTCTCCATCGAGTCGGCGTCGGAAACTGGCCTGGTTCGCATCGAGTTTCGAGACTATGGCGCAGGTTTTTGTGACGAGGCTTTGCGTCTGGAGCGCAGCAGCGTGGGGTTGGATTTGCTCGAATACATTGTGCGCATCAGCCTGCGTGGAGACTATGGCCTGCACAACGATCACGGCGCCGTGATCACGATTGAATTTCAGGTGGAACCTGCCCATTATTGAGCATGTGGCTCATCTATGTGGGGGAGAAAAAGAGTGGCCTGTGAACAAGCTTGATCCCGTCCGTGTGATGATTGTCGAAGATGATCCCCTGGTTTTTGAGATGATTCAGGGATCGCTGCAAAGCGTTGGCATTGTGGTGACTGGGCATGCCACTACTGGCCTGGATGCGCTCGAGATGATCGATCAGCCTCAAGCCAACATGCCGCTACCCGACGCGGTCTTGATGGACATCCGCCTGCCCGACCTGGATGGCATCCAGATGACCCGCCTGATTTTGGAGCGTCGCCCCATACCCATCGTGATCCTGACCGCCCATGAAACCCCCGAATTGATCCGGGCGGCCAGCGATGCCGGCGCCAGTGGTTATCTGGTCAAGCCAAGCAACCCTCGCGAGATGGAGCGGGCCATTGCCATCGCTCAGGCGCGCTTTGGCGATCTGATGGAATTGCGCCGCCTGAACGCCGAATTGGAGCAGCGCAATCGCGATCTGTCCAAAGCCCTGGCCAATGTGGAAAAGCTCAGTCAACTCATTCCCATCTGCGCCCGCTGCAAAAAAGTGCGTGACGATCGGGGCTACTGGCAGCAGGTGGAGCAATTTGTGCAAGAACATTCGGATTTGATCTTTAGTCACAGCATCTGCCCGGATTGCCTGCAAGTGTCCTGGCCAGCTGACATATTGACCCAGCCACTGACGAGTTCACTGAAACAAGAATGAACAAGCTGAAAAAAGCGGAACGTCAGTCAAATATCCTGGTCACTGCTCAGGGGATGTCAGAAACCAGGTTTTTATGAATATCTAGCAGCCTGTCGGAGAGACTACTCGTTGCCCCACTGAAAGATATCGGGATCCCGAACTTGTTCGGGGACACTCCACTCAGGATGCTGAGAAACCGGGTTTTCTCGGACTAAAGACTTGGCATCTCGGACTGGAGGCTTGAGCCGGGGATCATTCCGGCTCAAGCCTCCAGTCCAGGCTCAGCCTCGATTCCAGTCTCAGGATAGGCTGCTATCAGGCGATTTGACGGGCAAACGCCCTTTTTCAGCAAAGCCATTGATGGATTGACTATGAGCAAATCGAGACGCTCCAGAACACGCCCCAAAACCAAACCTGCTTTGTCTGCCACAGGCCGGCCTTCTACCGCAATGACGGCGCGCCAGGCTGTTTATGTGCGGATGTGGATTTTTCTGGCCGCCTTGATGGCTCTGGCGGTCGGGCTGCGCCTTTTTCATCTGACTATGCCCAGTCTGTGGGCCGACGAGGGCAACAGTGTGCGCGTTACCGAGCGGGCCTTGCACCTGGTCATTGACGCGGCGCGCGCTGACATTCATCCGCCGGCCTATTATGTGCTGCTATGGGGGTGGGCCAAACTGTTTGGGCAAAGCGAGGCGGCCATGCGCGGATTTTCGGCGCTGGTGGGCGTGCTGCTGGTAGGGGCCATTTATGCGCTGGCGCAGCGATTGTTCGGCAGGCGCACTGGCTGGCTGGCCGCTTTTTGCGCCGCCGTTTCGCCGTTTCAGATTGCCCACTCGCAGCAGGCGCGCATGTACATCCTGGTGGCATTAGAGGCGGTTGTTGCCACCTGGGCGTTGGTGGGGTGGCTCGAAGCGACACAGCCCCGTCAGCGCATTCGCTGGGCGGTGGTCTATGGGCTGGCAGCGGCCGCCGGTTTGTGGACGCACTATTCCTTTCCCATCGTGATTGTTTCACTCAATATCGCCTGGCTGGTATGGTGGGTGCGCCAGGTGCGTTCGTCGGCCGGGCCACTGCGCCATCGTCCGGCTATGGCCTGGCTGATCGAGTGGGGCGTCACTCAACTGGCCGTCGTGGCTCTGTATGCACCCTGGCTGCCCACAGCCTGGGCCAAAACAGTGGGGTATGGAGCCATCAGCGAGAGCTATTCGCCGGCTTTTATCATCTCGCAAGCCTTGCAATTGCTCAGCATCGGTGAGACGGCTCCTGCCGACGAGTGGACCAATTGGCTGACGGTGGGCATGACTGGCCTGGCCCTGTTTGGCGTGTGGGAAGGTTGGGCACAGCCGCGCCGCCGTGAAACGCGCATCCATATGCTGACCTTGATCCTGTCCATCCTGGCCCCTGTGGTGATGATGGCGACGCTGGCTCTGATCGGCCGGCCGGCCTATCGTCCCAAATTCTTTTTGGTGGCCAGCCCGGCTTTTTGTGTGCTGGTGGGGCGCGGCATTGCCGTGCTGGAGCAAACCACCGATGGGCGGCGTACCTGGGGCAGTCGCATCTGGCTGCTGGTGGGGTTGGGGCTGGTCGCCATTGCGGCGGGGCGGTCGCTGCAACAGCATTATTTCAGCCCGGTGCAGCCGCGCGGCGACTATCGCGGCATTGCTACCGCCATCTCGCAGATCGAGCGGCGCGGCGATGCTATCCTGCTCAATGCGCCCAATCAATGGGAAGTGTTCACCTATTACTATCCCGAAAATCCCAACCGCGCCCCGATCTATCCCTTGTGCCGCGCCCGCCCGCCGGTCGAGGCTGAGGTGGTGGCCGAGCTGGAGCAAATCGCAGCCCGACATCAACGCCTGTTTGTCTTGTATTGGGCCGCTGAGCAGAGCGACCCGACCGGCATAGTCGAGCGATGGCTGGATGCACACACTTTCAAGGCTGCCGACACATGGTATGGCGACGTGCGCCTGGCCATCTATGCCACGCCGCTGAGCGAGCCGGTCAAGATGATCCATCCTCTAACCGATGTGCGTCTGGGTGAGGCTATTGCCTTGCGCGGCTATACAGTTGCTCCAAACGAGCCGCAGCGAGGTGATGTGGTGCAGGTTGCCCTGTTTTGGGAGGCGATGGGGATTCCGACGGCACGTTACAAGGTCTTTATCCACCTGGTCGGCGCCGATGGCCAGATTATGGCCCAGTTCGACGGCGAGCCGCGCGGCGAGGCCGGACCGACCGTCCAATGGCGGCCGGAAAATGGGGTGATGGTGGAGCGGTATGGAGTGCTGCTGCCGCAGACGGCGGCGTCCGGCGAGTATCGCCTGGTGACCGGCATGTATGATGTCAGTGGCGCGCCACGCTTGCCCGTTTATGTAGACGGGCAGCCCGCAGGAGATTTTTTCACCCTGGCCACCCTCTCTGTTCACTGACAAGCGAGATGCCAGCCTATGCGCACACCAGATGGTCGTGAGTGTCGTTTCTATTACGAGGATTTTCATCGCGGACGTTCGATCCAGACGTGTCGGCTGCTGGAGCAGACCGCGTCGGCGCGGTTGTGGCAGCCGCGCCTGTGCGCGACCTGCCCTGCTCCAGCCATTTTGCGTGCCAATGCCTGCCCTAACATGAAATTGTCTGCCCAGGTGGGGCGGCGCTGGTTGGTGATGCGGCAGGTGCGCGTGAGCGCGTTTTGCACCCTGTCGCAGTCCCCCGTCGCCGAGCCGATGGTCGGCTGCGGACGGTGCCACGAGGATTTGGGTGAATGGGTGGCGGCAGGGCCAGAGTAAAATCAAGGTAAATCCAGGACTCTATTTTTTTTCAAACGAAAGGAGACTCGAATGAACCGTCAAACCGATGATGAGATCATGGCCAAAGTGCTGGCCGAGCAGAAACGTCAAGAAGCCGAGGCCAAAGCCAAAGCCGCCGCGGCTGCGGCCGCCGCACAGACGGTCGCTACCGGAACATTTGGCAGCGCAACTCCAGTTGCGCCTGCAACTCCAGTTGCGCCTGCAGCGCCCGCAGCGGCCTCTACCACCTCAGGCACGTTTGGCGCGACCAAAGCTCCTGTTGCCCCGACGGCCCCGGCGGCTCCGGCGGCCCCGGCTGCGCCCGCTGTGCAGATTTACGAGGTCAAATCTGGCGACACCCTGGCCCGAATCGCCAAGCAGTTCTATGGCGATGCCACCCTGTGGAAAAAGATCTTTGAGGCCAATCAAGATCAACTCAAAAACCCCGACCTGATCCAGGTGGGTATGAAACTACGCATCCCCTGAGCCGATGTTCTGACAACAAAAAACCGCCCATCTCACGATGGGCGGTTTTTTGTATAGCGCATGCGGGATTCGAACCCGCGGTCTCTGCCTTGAGAGGGCAGCGTCCTGGGCCGCTAGACGAATGCGCCACGCTCCAAAGCAAAAGTGATTGTACTTCAAGAGCGTCAAATTGTCAAATGAAACGGGCGATCTAAGTTGTCAAATATCCCTGAGCGGTGGCGAATCCCCAATGCGGAGAGCGCACTGAGTGGGGTCCCCGAACTTGTTCGGGCTCCCGACATTCTAAGTGGGGCAACGAGTAGTCTCTCCGACAGACTGCTAGGCCACCCGCCCCCAAACCACAGTTTTACCGCGCCATTTCCAACCGATCATGCGTTGCAGCACCTGGTCTACGAATGGCTCGGCGACATCAATCAAGGTACGGCCCGGCAGAATGGTGATCGCGCCGATGGCTCGTCCCGGAATCTGTGCCTGTCCGGCAATCGTGCCGACGAGTTGTCCGGGGTGAATCTGGTGCGTCTTGCCCACGTTCAAATAGAGCCGAACCATGCCTGGCTCGTTATGGCTGTCTTGTCGGTGCGAACGTCGCCGTTCGCTTTTGGCGACGGATGGCTCTGGCGCCACCGGGCGAATTTCTGGCACAGGACGTTGCTGCTCGTTTCGCCGGGTCAGCCGGATGACGGCGGCAGCCAGGTCCAGCGGATCGCAACCGGTCTGCACCAGCCGAGCAACCAGAGCGCGCTCTCGTTGAAACTGGTCTTGAGCCATTTCATCGGCCAATTGGTCAATAAACAACTCGTCACGATGCGCCATCACCTGGCTCACGGTTGGCAGTTGAGCCGGCTTGATGACGCTGCCGGTATACTGTTCGATTCTCTTCAATCTCCAGCGTTCATTGGGTACGGCCAGAGTGATGGCTACGCCGGCCCGCCCGGCCCGCCCGGTGCGCCCGATGCGATGTACATAGTATTCGGGGTCGAGGGGCAGGTCATAGTTGATCACGTGGGAGACGTTTTCAATGTCCAGGCCGCGCGCGGCGACATCGGTGGCCACCATCACAGTGCAAAGGCCAGAGCGAAAGTGATGCAGAACCGTCTCGCGCGAGGGCTGACTCAGGTCGCCGTGCAATGCTTCGGCCTGAAAACCCAGCGACGAGAGCGTGTTGACCAGGTCATCTGCGCCTGATTTGGTGCGCACAAAGATCAGGGCACTGGCAACTTTTTCCATTTCGAGCAGCCGCGACAGGGCCGCCGGCTTGTCGGTTTCATGAATCAGATAATAGCGTTGTTCGATGCTGTCCAGGGTGAGCTGTTCGGGGTTGACCGTGATGGCCTGCGGTGCGTGCATATACCGGTCGGCCAGGCGACGAATAGCCGCGTCCAGGGTAGCCGAAAAAAGGGCGGTCTGGCGCGTCGGCGGCGTCTCTTGCAAAATGGCCTCAATATCTTCGATAAAGCCCATGCTCAACATCTCATCGGCCTCATCCAGCACCAGAAATCGGATCGCCTCCAGGTCCAGGACATCCTTTCTGATCAGGTCCAATATCCGGCCGGGTGTACCGACCACAATATCTATGCCGCGTTTGAGCCGGCCGATCTGGCGGTCATAAGATTGTCCGCCATAGATGGGCAGCACGCGCACGCCGCAATGTCGGCCAAACGAGTAAATGGCCGTAGCGGTCTGATTGGCCAGCTCGCGTGTGGGGGCGACCACGAGCCCTTGTATTCGTCTGCGATCGGCATCCAACCGGTGCAGCATAGGCAGGGCAAAGGCGGCTGTCTTGCCGGTGCCGGTCTGTGCCTGCCCCAAAACATCCTGCCCGTTCATCAATGCAGGAATCGCATACGCCTGGATGGGCGTCGGCGCTTGATAGCCCAATTCGGTCACAGCCTGGATCAATTCCGGGCCGAGACCTAATGTTTGAAACGAGAGTGTCAACTTGAACTCCTTGCAGAAAAAAAGCCTTGCCCGCAGGCAAGGCTCAAATCAACTCTTGACTTTATTAAAGTTAATTATAGCATCAATGTGATAATCTGGCAAACCGGCTTGTTGGCAAACTGGCAAGCGACCGATCAAATATCAAGAGCGGTAGCGCAAACCGCTATCTGGCTCTTTCAGCATCGGGCGAGCTTTGCACGATTGGAGATGTTCCAAGCAAAATTTCTTGGGTCTGCGCTGCATCTCGGCCGATCTGCGCTACCAGGTCTTGCACGTCGGCAAAGCGACGTTCGGCGCGAAGGCGGGCCACAAATTCGATCACCAGGTCGCACCCATAGATATCCTGGCTAAAACCCAGCAGATGCGTTTCGACGCTGCGCTGGCCATGGTCAAAGCTGGGGCGCACCCCGATGTTGGTCACCGAAGCATAACGTTGCTCGCCCAGGTGCGCCCAGGTGGCATAGACGCCGTTGGCCGGAGCCACCCGATCATCCGGCACCGATACGTTGGCGGTGGGAAAGCCGATGCAGCGACCTCGCTGCGCCCCATGCACCACCTCGCCGGCCAGGCTATAGGGCCGCCCCAACAGCACGGCTGCTTCTGACACTTTGCCATGGCGCAGCATGGTGCGGATGCGCGAACTGCTGATCCGCTCCATTCCATCTTGAACGTAATCGGCCAACCGCACCTCAAAACCCATCTGGCGGCCTAGCTCTTGCAGGGCCGGCACCGTGCCTTGACGACGACATCCCAACGCAAAATCTCGCCCGACCCACAGGTGGCGCATATTGAGTTGATGGTACAGGTGTGTCACAAAATCTTGAAAACAGGTGGCGGCCAGCGCATGGGTAAATGGCAAAATGGCTGTCCAATCCAGGCCCAGCGATTCCAGCAAGATATTTTTTTCGCCCGGCGTGGTCAGATACAGGGGGGAGGTAGATGGCGATAGCAGGGTAGCCGGGTGCGGATAAAATGTGACCACCCCGGCCAGGTGTTTTTGGGCATGAGCCGACTCGACCAGTTGGCGGATCAATGATTGATGGCCGCGATGAATGCCATCAAACGCACCAATGGTCAGCGACGACGGCCGATCCACCCATTGATCCGGCAAAGCAAGACGTTCCAATGTATTGGTCAACACGTGCATAGATGATCAGCCACTCGCCCCGGTATCCGGTTGGTTCCATATTTTGTGCGGCCGCCACCGCCCGGTTCGTTCGTCCCAGTCGGCCAGGCCAATGAATTGACCGTCCGGCGCAAAAACGCGTACTCGTGAAGCATCGGGTATGGTTTCGCCAACAACCTGCCCGCCCAGAGCCAGCCGTCGCGCTTGTTCGGCATCTAATCGCAGCGGAGGCAGGTGAGCAAACGGCGCGTCCATTGGAGTGAGTCGGTGGGTCAGGTCGCCCTGCGCCAGGGCCTGTTCCAGGTCGGTCAGGGTGAGCGCGTCCTGGATGGAAAAGCATCCGCTGCGCAGTCGGCGCAAGGCGGCCAGATGCGCGCCGCATCCCCAGGCCTCACCCAGGTCGCGGGCCAGCGCACGGATATAGGTGCCAGGCCCGCAATCTATTTCCAGTTCCAGGATGGGCGAATTCCAACGCACCACAGAGATGGCTGTGATGTGCACCCGGCGCGGCTGGCGTTCTATCACCACCCCCTGCCGGGCCAGCCGATAGAGAGGCTTGCCATCGTATTTGATGGCCGAATGCATAGGGGGTAGTTGATCGATTTCGCCGATGAATGACCAGAGTGTGGCCTCGATCTGCGGCAGAGAAACGCACACCGGCTGCTCGTCCACCACCTCGCCCTCCAGGTCGTGCGTGGTGGTCGAGATGCCCAAATGCACACTGGCGCGGTACACTTTGGGCGAATTCATCAAATACTGGCTGACTTTGGTGGCCTGGCCCAGGCAAACAACCAGCACGCCGGTGGCAAAAGGATCCAACGTGCCGGTGTGACCCACCTGTCGCTGCCGGGTTATTCGCCGCACCGTTGCTACTACGTCGTGCGAGGTCTGCCTCAGCGGTTTGTCCAGGTTCAAGATGCCGCACCAGGGTGGAGCATCTGGCGCATAGCTCAAGGCAGATGGGCCTGTCGGGCCAGGGTTTGTTCGTTCCATGCCTGTTCCAGCCGCTCCAATACCACATTTCGCACCGTATCCAGGGCACCGGGCAGAGTGCAGCCGGCCGCCTGCGGATGGCCGCCGCCACCCAGCGACAAGGCGACTCGCGAAACATTGTAACCCAACCCGGCGCGGATCGAGACATTGACCTGGCCATCTGTGCGCTCGTCAAACACCACCGCAATGTCGGCTTCGCTGACGGTGGACAAAAAGTTGCCCAGTCCTGCGTCGCCATGCTCATAATACCCCGTCTCGGCGCGCATTTGGGGGGTGATTTGGGTCCACAAAATGCGGTTTTGCAGTTGCAGGTTGTTCAGGCAGGCTGTCCACAAACGCACTACGGCCAGTGGACGATGATTAAAGATGCGATTGGTCAACTCGTGCAGCGATGCCCCAGCCTGGATCAACTCAACCGCAGTTTTCATCACATCGGCGGTCGTATTCGAGGTACGAAAGCCCAGCGTGTCGGTCAAAATGCCGTTGAGCAGGCAGGTGGCTACCGGATAGCTGATTGGGATTTTCATGGTATGGAGCAGACGAACCAACATCTGCGCGGTTGCTGCGGATTCGGTGTCAATCCAGTTGATCTCGCCAAAACAGGCATTGGTGGTGTGATGGTCTATGTTGATCACCGATATGCCGGACAGCTTTTCACGGTCAAAGGCCCGCCCCAACCGCTCCAGGTCGCCGCAGTCTACACTGATCAACAGGTCAAAATCTCCTTGCGGTGTTGAGGTGATCTCTTGCCACTGCGGCAGGTGCCGGTATGCTTCTGGTACCTCATCGGAGCAGACCATACAGACCTGTTTGCCCTGTTCGCACAGAGCCAGCCCCAGTCCCAACAATGAGCCAATGGCATCTCCATCGGGGGCGACGTGACAAATGATTAAAATATGTCGCGCCCTAGATATCCGATGCGCTACTTGTTGTATCGTCTGCATTTTGCTCCGCCAATTTATCTTGGGCAATTTGGGCCAGTAATGCCTCGATGCGGGCGACATGGTTGATCGAAGTGTCCAGGTGAAAACGCAGCGCAGGCACCTGGCGAATGTCCAGCCGACCGGCTAACTCGCGACGGATGAATCCCCCTGCACTTTCCAACCCTGTCACGGCATCTTGCAGAGCGTCTGGTTCTCCGCCCAGCCGGTAAAACGTAATATCGGCAAACTGATAATCGGGGCTGATCTGTACTCCGGTCAGGGTCACGTTGCTCAAACGTGGATCCTGAACTCGCCGCCGCACAATATCGCTCAATTCGCGCAAAATTTGTTCTGCGACTTGTTTTTGTCTGCGAAGGGACATAGCTATGTCACCCTCTCTTTCTTGTAACCCTCGATGATGTCGCCCTCGCGAAAATCATCAAAGCCATTTAGCCCGATGCCACATTCAAAGCCGGCTTTGACCTCGCGCACATCTTCTTGAAACCGCTTTAGCGAGGCAAATTTACCATCAAAGATCGGCTTGTGTTCGCGCAGCACTCGCACCAGGCCATTTCGCTCGATCACACCGTCGAGAACCTGACAGCCGGCAATTTGCCCCACTTTGGAGATGCGGAATACGGTGCGCACGGCGGCATGCCCTGTCACCACATCGCGAAAAGTGGGTTCCAGCATGCCGGTCAAGGCTTTTTGCACATCGTCAATGATCTGATAAATGATGTTATAGAGGCGAATTTCTATACCGCCGGCTTCGGCCTGCCGTCGGGCGGCCACGTCGGCGATCACATCAAAGCCGATCACGATGGCATGCGAAGCCGTAGCCAGCATAATATCAGACTCGCTGATATTGCCGATGCCTTTGTGCAAAATGTGCACCTTGATGTCGCCCGCGCTCAATTCTTCAAGCGAATTGACGATGGGTTCGAGTGAGCCATCTACGTCGGCTTTGATGATGATGTTGAGTTCTTTGGTCTGGCCGGCCTGATAGCGTTTGAACAACTGCTCCAGGCTCAACTCGGGCGCAGGCGCAGCAGCCTGCTGCTCGCGCTGCGCGGCCCGGGCCATCGCCACCTGCCGTGCCGACCGTTCGTCTTCCATCGTTTGAAAACGTTCGCCGGCCGCCGGCACGCCGCTCAGCCCCAAGACCTGCACCGGTGTAGACGGAGGCGCGCTCTTGATACTTTTGCCCTGATAATCAAACATGGCGCGCACCCGGCCATAAATTTCGCCCACCACCAGGCTGTCACCCTGGCGGAGCGTGCCATTTTGCACCAACAGAGTGGCTATCGGCCCGCGCGATTTGTGCATGGTTCCTTCGATTACCACACCCACCGAAGGGCGGTTGGGGTTGGCTTTGAATCCGCTGACTTCGGACACCAGCAAAATGTTTTCCAGCAAATCGTCAATGCCGATATTCATTTTGGCCGAAACCGGCACGCAGATGGTTTCTCCACCCCAGTCGTCCGGCACCAGCCCTTCTTCGACCAATCCTTGTTTGGTTCGCTCGACGTTGGCGTTGGGTTTGTCTATTTTGTTCAAGGCCACCACAATAGGCACATGAGCAGCGCGGGCGTGCGAGATGGCTTCGCGGGTCTGCGGCATGACGCCGTCATCTACCGCAACCACCAGCACGGCAATGTCGGCGCCCTGGGCGCCGCGAGCGCGCATCGCTGTAAAGGCTTCGTGGCCTGGTGTGTCCAAAAAGGTGATCTTTTTTCCTTCATGCACCACCTGATACGCCCCGATGTGCTGGGTGATACCGCCTACCTCGCCGACCTGGACGCGGGTTTTGCGGATGGCATCAATCAGCGATGTTTTACCGTGATCGACATGCCCCAAAAAAGTCACCACCGGCGGACGCGGCTGCAGCCTGGTCGGGTCCTCGTCGGCCAGCAGTCTGGTCATCAATGATGTGCCTTGATCGGGTTCGACTTCGGGCATCTGGACAACTGGCTGACGCGCTTCAAAGCCCATCTCACCGACTACGATGGCCGCCGTTTCAAAATCAATCTGCTGATTGATGTTGGCCATAATCCCATTGTTCATCAACTCTTTGATCACATCAATGGGGCTGACATCCAGCAGATTAGCCAGTTCACGCACAGTAATAAATTCGGGTATTTCAACAATTTTTTCTGCCATATTGACTTACCTTTCCACACATCTGCCGTCCGGGCCGACATTGGGACACAATGTCTGTTGCTGCTACGCCACTTGTTCGGTCAACGTAGCAGCAAACTCGCTCAACATGGTTTTGATGGCATCTGTGATCTCGACCTGTAAGGCTTGAGAGAGGCGGTCTCCTTTGAGTGCAGCCTGCCAGCATGCCTGGCGAGGACATAGATAGGCGCCGCGTCCATTTTGCTTGCCGGTACGGTCAATGACGATTTGACCTTCAGGGGTGCGCACCACCCGGATCATGGTTCGTTTGGACTGTACCTGACGACAGCCCAGACATGTCCGCTGTGGAACGTGTTTTTGCCGCATTAGAGATCGGTGTCCTCCCAATCAAACTCGATGCCTTCGCCACGCTTGTGCTTGCGTTGAATGATCAATTCGCCGCTGGTCTCGTTGCGCACCAATTGCCGCTTTTTGCGTTGCACCTTTTTCTTGGAGCGGCCGGCCGTGTCAAAATCATCGTCGGGGACGAATTCAAATCGCGGTCGCCTGGTGGCACTTTCAGACGCGGGCGCAGGCGGCTGGGCAGTTTGCGGCGCAGCCTGTGGCGCGACCTGTACCTGTGCTACCTGGGATATCACTGGCTCGGCCAAATGGGTGACGGGCTCTGGCTCTGGTTCCAGAGTCTCGGCCGCGATGGTCACCTCGGCCTGTTCTGCCGGCTCGATCACCGGTTCAACCAGGGGCGTTTGCGGCGTCGGCGCGGTTTTGCCCAGGAGAATGGCCTCGGCCATTGCCAAAATGTCCTTCTTTTCCTGCATAACTGAGATGCGAAGCGGCTGGTGTGGTTTGATGCCCTCGGTGGCGGCCACACTTTCGCTCTTGATGTCAATGCGCCAGCCGGTCAGTTTGGCGGCCAGGCGGGCGTTTTGTCCCTCTTTGCCAATTGCCAGCGACAGTTGATCATCGGCCACTACCACGGTGGCGGTGCGAGGATTGGCCGTCTCATCCAAAATCACATAGCTCACCCGCGCCGGGCTGAGCGAGTTGATGATAAAAGTGCTGCTGTCGGGGTTCCAAGCCACCACATCAATTTTTTCGCCGCCCAGTTCGTTGACGATGGACTGAATGCGCATGCCGCGAATGCCCACACAAGAACCGACCGGATCGATGCCCTCTTGCACTGCGCTGACGGCCACTTTGGAACGCGAGCCGGCCTCACGGGTGATACTCTTGATCTCGACGGTGCCGTTGAAAATCTCTGGCACTTCGACTTCGAGCATACGGCGCAGCATGTTGCGGTGTGTGCGCGAGGCCACGATCTGCGGCCCGCGACTGGTTTTGCGCACTTCGGTGACAAAGGCACGCACACGTTGCCCGACTTTATAACGCTCACCGGGCACCTGTTGGCTGCGCGGCAGCACGGCCTCGGCGCGGCCCAGGTTCAGGGTGATGGCATTGGCCGTGATGCTGGCCACTGTGCCATTGATCAACTCACCCTCGCGGTCCACAAAGCTGGAAAACAAGGCATCGCGCTCGGCTTCGCGGATGCGCTGTAATACTACCTGTTTGGCTGTCTGGGCGGCGATACGCCCAAACTCTTTGGGCGTGATGTCGGTCAAAATCAAAGAGCCGGGTTGTGCATCCGGCATGATGCGTTGCGCTTCTTGCAGCGAAATCTCGAATCGCTCATCTTGCACCTCTTGCGCATCTTGTACCACGATCCGCTCGGCATAGACGCTGGGAATGCCCGTGCGCATATCAATGCGGGCGCGGATATTTTGACCGCCGCCGGGAAAATTCTTTTTAAAAGCCGAGACAAGGGCCGTTTCGATAGCTTCTACAATCACATCTTGAGACAGATTGCGCTCGCTACAGATTTGATTGATTGCCATCATCAATTCGCTTTTCAACTTTTGAACCTCCCTGAACCCTGCCAGATCCTTCCTTGCTTTATAACAACAAAAGTGGGGGCTACCCACTTTTGGTCAATCTTGTTCACAGACTCATTGCTCGTTCGAGCCACTACTGTGATATAGGGTGTTTAGAATGGTTGACCTGACTTTCCACTCTACACAACAGGCCTATTATAACATGTTCTTGGGTCAAGGTCAAATAAAAGCCGCCGGCTCAACCCGCTGTCCAACTCACGGCAAGGCACAACCGACGCAGCACGACAATAAAATTCGGCTCGCGATAGCCCCATTTCAGAGCCTCAAGGGGCGGTATCTCGGCCAACGTGCGCGTGTCGGCAACCTGACCCGGCGGCGGATCGGGGATGAACACAGCGTTATAGCCGCCGCCCAAGGGATTATCCGGCGTAGGAGCAATCCAATCAGGCAGACCGGGCATCCATTGCTCCTCGACGGCAATCTGACCGGACACCCGATGCTCAATCATTCCTTCGTCACCGTCGGGCGCGGCCCAGGCCACCGCCGACACGATCTCGGCGCGTCGGTCGGCGCAATGCTGCATCTCGCGCAGCAGGCCAGTCCGGCCGTGCGCCTTGAGATAGCGGCCGGCGTAAACCCCTGGCCGTCCACCCAGAGCCGCCACATGCAGGCCGGTGTCCTCGGTCAGCACCGGCACGCCGATGCGGGCAGTCACCTCTTGCGCGCCGCGCCGGGCAATCTCGGCCTCGGTATTGCTGCTTTCATCATAATGTGCGGCCCGGCCAAACTGCTCTACTGCCGAAACAATTTGCACATCACTGCCCAACTGTTCGACAACCCAGCGCAATTGCGTCAGCTTGGCCCGGTTGGTGGTGGCAAAGAAAAGTGTCCTCATACCGACCATTCCATCACCGTCTGCACCCGCTCCAGACAGCGACGCGCCCCCAACAACAAACACACAATCACCACACAGGGGCCATCCAGACAGCCGGTCAGGGCGGCGCGGACGACCAACATCACATCACGACTGCGCAAATCCCAGGTTGCGCCATACATCTCTTTGAGGCGATAGCGCAGCCCACTGAACCAATCGTTGAGCGAATCATAGGCAAAGGGCTGTATGGTTGGCAATTCGGCGGCAAAGGCTTGCAACACCGCCGGAGCAAACGGCCGGGCCAGCAACGCAGCAGCGGCCTCTTGCACCTCGACACGATCCGCAAAAGCAAAGCGAACCTGCCCGGTCACCTCACTCAGATCGAATAGCTCACTTTGCACGGCGGCGGCCAGCATCCGCTGCCACTCGACCGACGTCAATCCGGTGTCATCGGCGGCATGGGCGCGGCCAAAAGTTTTTTGCCAGCGCGGAACCAGCAAATCGGTCAGTTCGGCCACGTCCAGCCGACTCAGGCAGCGGTGATTGAACCAGCGCAGGCGCGCCAGGTCAAAGGGGATAGGGCGGCGCGACACAGAATGCCAATCGAATTTTTCGCCCAGTTCAGCCAGGCTCAGCAACTCGCGCCGACCGCGCGGCGTCCAACCCAGCCAGGCCAGGTGATTGACCAAAGCCAGAGGTTGAAACCCGGTCTGCCGGCAGTCGCTCAGAAAAGAAAGGCTTGAAACGGAATCTTGAGGTGAATCAACGATGCGAGGGAGATACAAGAGGGTCAACTCGGAGCCTGACGCACATGGATCGGCTACCTGGATCAGGGATTCAATGTCAGGATCGGCAACGAGATGCGTCACGCCCTCCATGCCGACCGACACCTTGTCCCAATCTAGCCCCAGCCAGCGCAGTGCATCCATCTGCTCTTGCGCCGCGCTGGACGCCGCCCCGATGCACAGCCCCATGACGCCGCCTGTATGGCGTGCCAACAGCCAGTTGAATACGGCCAGGCGAACATCGGCCAGGCACAGCGGTCGGTCAGGGTTCAACACAAAACAGGTACGCACGGTCACAGCCTAATCCGCCCGCGCAAAAACCATCCGACCGGCGGCCGTTTGAATCACTTTGGTCACTTCGACCGAGATTTTCTTGTTGAGGTAATTGACGCCGTTTTGCACCACCACCATCGTGCCGTCGTCCAGATAGCCAACGCCCTGAGAAGGATCGCGGCCTTCTTGGGTGATCTGAACATCGAAACGCTCGCCCGGCAAATAGACAATCTTGACTGCGTTGGCCAGTTCGTTGATGTTCAACACCTGGACGCCCTGAATTTCGGCCACCCGATTCAGGTTATAGTCATTGGTCATCACCGGACAACGCAACTGCCGGGCCAGCAACACCAGCTTGTCGTCTACTTCGGCCACACCTTCAATGTCCATATCGGTGATGCGCACCGGCACCGGCGCACTTTTGCTCAGGCGATTCAGCACCTCTAGCCCGCGCCGGCCGCGAATGCGCCGCATATCATCGGATGAATCGGCAATGTACTGCACTTCGCTCAACACAAAACGCGGCACCATCATCGGCGTCTGAATAAAGCCGGTTTTGGCAATGTCCTCGATGCGCCCATCAATGATCACGCTGGTGTCCAACAAGATCATGCGCTCATCTTGCCGGCCCACCTGGCCGACCAGGTCTTGCCCCAGGCGGCGAGATTTGAACAAAGCGCCAATGTCATCGGCTCGCATCACCATGATCGAGATGCTCAGCCAGGAAAAAATCACCGTGCTGACAAACGGCGAAACCTGGCCCAATGGCGGCGGCAACTGCGCCAGCGGCAAAGCCAGCAGCGCGGCAATCGCCAGGCCGACAAACAGGCCAATGGTGATAGCCACCAATTGATTGGCCGGCAACTGCCGAATACGGGCGCGCACCCAGCGAAAGGGTCGAGTAGTCAGCCACGGAGTCAGCAAGAGGCCCAGCGCAGCACCGGACAATGACAGAACCAAAACGTAACGAACCTGATCGGCCGAGCTGCCCACCTGCGCCGCCAACAAGAGCCCAAACTGCCAGCCAACGATGGACATGACCACCATACCGACCAGGCGCAGGATAAATTCAATGCCCATCCGACCTCCTTCAGTCGGTTCAAATAATTTCTTATCTTATCTTAAAATTTTGATATAATGCCAAGTGCTACTCATAGTTTATCTTAGCACATTCTGAGGCAAAAGTCAAAGGATGTATTTGATCATTTGATCGGGCGCATTTCAACATGGGGGCAATATCCCTGGACGAGATGAGTCAGGCACGCCCTTGTGCCGCACGCCCTCGTGCCGTCCGAGCCACCTTGTTCGCACGTGGGTGTGCTCACTCCTCATGCGGTTTTTCCCAGGTAGAAATACGCCCATTTGATCGGTCAGAGTTCATTTGACAATCGGAAAAATCTATACTACAATTTTCTGCACAGGCTGTTAACGTTCACAGCATTTTAACCGTCCTCAATACCTGATTGAATATCCAGCCTTTATTGTCCCCGGCCAATCGGGAGATTCTCTCTGATCAACCCGCCACACCCGGCCTAACCACTCTGTTCCCAAGCTGTGTGATCCGTTCATCACCAGAGTCATTTTCCCTCTTTAAGAAAGGAGCCAGAATGAGTACCTCAACTTTATCCCGACGCGAATTTCTACGCCTTTCGGCCTTGACTGCGGCCGGCCTGATGGCAGCCGCCTGCTCCAAAACTGCCGAGCCAACCAAGGCCACCGAACCGACCAAATCCACCGAAGCCACCAAATCCACCCAGGCCGCCACACCCACCCCTGTGCCAGCCGGTCCCTCGACCAAACAGTCGCCCACATTGGTCGAAAAGGTCAAGTCTGGCGCACTGCCCGATGTGAGTGAGCGTGTGTCGAGCGATCCGGCAGTGGTACCGCCCATCGAAAAGATTGGCAAGTATGGCGGTGATATGCGACTGGGCACCCTGGGCGTGGCCGATGGCGCCATTTTTACCCGCTACACCGAGTATGAAAATATGGTGCGCTGGAATGTCGAGTGGACCGATGTCATCCCCGGCACAGCCAAAAGCTGGCAGGTACAAGATGAAGGCAAGACATTTATCTTTCAACTGCGCAAAGGCATGAAGTGGTCAGATGGGCAGCCCTTTACCGCCGATGATGTGGTGTTCTGGTATGAAGAAGCCTCCAACAAGGAATTGAACCCCACTTTTTCCAAGACCTGGTCTACCAAAGGCAACCCGGTGGTCGTGACCAAAGTAGATGACTATACGGTCAAATTTACCTATACCGACCCCTATGGCCTCTTTTTGCAGCGGCTGGCCTGCCCCGGCGGTGAGTTGTTTACTCCCAAACACTATCGCTCTCAGGTTTTCGCCCCGTATGCTGACAAGGCCACCCTGGATGCTAAAATCAAAGAAGCCGGCGTGACTTATTGGTATGAAGGCTATGGCAACTGGGTCAACCCGCGCCTGAACCCGCAGCACCCCACCCTGTTCGCCTGGTCGTACACCAGCAAGCTGGGCGACAGCCCTCAATTCATCTGCGAACGCAATGCCTACTATCCCAAGGTAGACCCGGATGGCAATCAATTGCCCTACCTGGATCGGCAAGTGTATACGGTGGCCGGCGACGCTCAGTCTGTCGTCATGATGGCCATGTCCGGCGAGATCAGCTATCAGGGTCGCCACATCGCCAGCATGCCCAACAAGCCGCTGTTCCTGGACAATGCCCAAAAGGCCGACATTCGCATCATTGACAACATCGGCTCGAGCATGAACGCCATGACCGTGCCTTTGAACCTGACCCACAAAGACCCGACCATGCGTCAGTTGTTCCAGAACAAAAATTTCCGCATCGCCTTGTCGCATGCCATCAACCGTCAAGAGCTTATTGACGTAGTGGGCATGGGGTTGGGCGAAGCCTGGCAGTGTGCGCCACTCCAAGTATCGCCCCTGTACAACGAGACGCTAGCCAAGCAGTACACCGAGTACGATCTGGCCAAAGCCAACAAGATGCTGGATGAGATCATTCCGCAAAAGGACGGCGAAGGCTATCGTTTGCGCCCGGATGGGCAGCCTTTGGGCATCGTCGCCGAAGTGACGGCCGGTCAGCAGGAGCGCATTGACTCGATGGAACTGATCAAGGCGCAGTGGGCCAAGGCAGGCATTCGCCTGACCGTCAAGACAGAGGACCGTTCGCTGTTCTATGAACGTAAGGCGGCCAACGAGCATGACCTGTCAGTGTGGGGCGGCGACGGCGGCATGGATGTGGTGTTGGAACCGCGCTGGTATTTCCCCTACAGCGAAGAGTCCATCTATGCCATCGAATGGGTGCATTGGTACACCTCCAACGGCAAACAGGGTGAAGAGCCGGCCCCCGAAGCCAAAAAGCAGATGGAATTGTACGACAAACTGCTGGTGACAGTCGGCGTGGATGCACAGAATGAGATCATGAAAGAGATTCTGAAAATCGCCCAGGAGCAGTTCTGGTGCATCGGCACCTATATCGGCGCACCCGGCTATGAGGTCTGCAAGAACAAATTCCGCAACGTGTTGAATCCCAACCTGGGCGCCTGGCTGTATCCCAACCCGGCACCACAGAACCCCTGCCAGTTCTACTGGGAAAGCTAACCAACCCTCAGCTAATCGGAAACGGTTGCTGACCATAGCGGTCACGATGCCCGTCGCCCTGCGATGGGCATCGTGACGCCGCCCAATGCGCTCGCCGTCTGAAAAGGAGAGCAAACATGTTGCAATACATTCTGCAACGCTTTTTACTCATGATCCCCACTTTGTTGATCATCTCGATTGTCTCTTTTGTCGTCATCCAACTACCCCCTGGCGATTTTTTGACCACCTATATCGCCAACCGTATGCAGCAAGACGGCATCACCGACATGGCCGTAGTGGATGCGATCAGGCAGCGTTATGGCCTGGACCAGCCGCAATATATGCAGTATCTCAAGTGGATGGGCCGGTTGCTGCAAGGTGAATGGGGGCAATCGCTCGAATGGGACCGCCCGGTCAAAGAACTGATCTTTGGCCGCATCGGCTTGACTTTTGCCATTTCGCTCAGCACCCTGCTGCTGGGATGGGCCATCGCTTTTCCCATTGGCATCTATTCGGCCATCAGACAGTATTCCATAGGCGATTATATCTTTACGGCCATCTCGTTCATCGGTGTGGGCATCCCCGATTTTTTGCTGGCCCTGGTATTTATGTATGCGGTGTTCAAGTTGTTCAACTATAACGCCGCCGGCCTGTTTTCGCAGGAATATCAAGAAGCGGCCTGGAGTTGGGCCAAGCTTGTAGATCTGCTCAAACACCTGTGGGTGCCACTGCTTATTTTGGGCATCGGCGGCACCGCCGGGCTGATCCGCACCATGCGCGCCAACCTGCTCGACGAATTGCGAAAACCCTACGTCACCACCGCCCGCGCCAAAGGGTTGACCGAGCGCAAGGTGATTTTCAAATATCCGGTACGAGTCGCCCTCAACCCCTTTGTCAGCACAGTGGGGTGGGCTTTGCCCGGTCTGATCTCGGGCACCACCATCGTCTCGATTGTGTTGGGGCTACCCACTACCGGCCCGCTGCTCTTGCGCGCCCTGCAATCACAAGACATGTATCTGGCGGGGAGTTTTTTGCTGCTGCTCAGCACTTTGACCGTCATCGGCACATTTTTGTCGGATATTTTGCTGGCCTGGCTGGACCCGCGCATCCGTCTGGGCAAGTAAACGGTTCATCGCTCAAGGAGAATTTATGAAGCAGCAAACTCTCAACTCGGACCCGCCAGTCGTATCCCTGCAAGGGGCCATCGAGCCGCAAAAAGAAGAGCGCATCTATGTCGCTTCACAGTGGCAATTGATGCGCTGGCGGTTTCAAAAACACAAGATGGCTGTGTTTGGCCTGTTTATTCTGATTATTTTGTATGTGATGGCGATTTTTTGCGAATTTTTCTCCCCCTTTGATCCGTTGAAATACGATCCCAAACTCATGTTCCTGCCGCCACAAAAAATCCATTTTAGAGATGAAAATGGCTGGAGTGCGCCATTTGTGTATGGCATTACGCAGCAAATTGACCCGATCAGCTACCGCCGCACCTATACCACCGACACTACCAAAAAGTACAAGGTCAAATTCTTTGCTCGCGGCGACCCTTACAAGCTGTGGGAGCTGTTCCCCGCCGACCTGCACCTGATCGGCACCGAGGGAAACGCCGGTCCGCTGCATCTGCTCGGCACCGACCGTATGGGGCGTGACATTCTAACCCGCCTGATCACCGGCTCGCGCGTTTCGCTGTCTATTGGGTTGATTGGCGTGTTTATCAGCCTGCTGCTGGGCATCATCATCGGCGGCTTTTCAGGGTACTATGGCGGCGTCTTTGACGTGATCGCGCAGCGGTTTATTGAATTTCTGCGCGGCGTGCCGCACCTGCCGCTGTGGATGGCCCTCAGTGCCGCCGTGCCGCCTTTTTGGTCGCCGATCAAGGTCTATTTCGGCATCACCGTGGTGCTATCGCTGATCGGCTGGACGGGTATGGCGCGCGTGGTGCGCTCAAAATTTCTGGCTTTGCGCGAAGAAGATTTTGTGATGGCAGCCAAGCTGGCCGGGGCCAGCGAATTTCGCATTGTCATTCGACACATGGTGCCTTCTTTTCTCAGTCACATCATTGCCTCGGTCACGCTGGCCATCCCCGGCATGATTCTAGGCGAAACATCCCTCAGCTTTATCGGCGTAGGGCTGCGACCACCAGTGGTCAGTTGGGGGGTGATGCTTCAAGACGCTCAGCAGTTGAGTTCGGTGGCCCTCTCGCCCTGGTTGCTGTCTCCGGGTGCGGTGATTGTCCTGGCCGTGCTGTGCTTTAACTTTTTAGGCGATGGCCTGCGCGACGCCGCCGACCCGTATGCCCGTTGATCTTGAGAACAACGTCTATCGCAAGTTTTGCATATCTATCTATTGGCCCGACAGCTTGTGGGCCGAACAAGCGTAGGCGTTAACCTACGCTTGTTTTATTCAAGGGAGTTGCCTATGTTCAGTCAATATAATCCGGCCGATCTGGAAATGCTGTTCCGTTCTGTTTCGCCGTTATCCCCTTTTCCACCGGCCACCGACCGCAACGCATGGCAGCAAATCGGCCGGGCAATGGGCGAAACCGCCATCACCCAGATCATCCATCAAGCGCAGGTCGCTGCTCACTCGGACATTCCGGCCTTGCCGGCCACGCTGTACCTGGAATTTGCCCGCAACGGTCAGCGTGAAGGCTATCAACAGCCACGCAGCCGACGCCGCGCTATGCTCTGGGAGCTGGCATTGGCCGAGTGTATTGAAATGCAGGGCCGCTTTCTCGACCCCCTCCTCAACCTGGGTTGGGCCATTTGCGAAGAAAGCAGTTGGGTTCTGCCGGCCCACCAGAGCGTGTTGGCCGATATGGCCTACCCGATCATTGACCTGGGCGCCGCCGCCACTGCCCTAGAGCTGGCCGAACTGGATTTGCTACTCGGTCAGCAACTCGATGCGGCATTGGGGCGACGCATCCGCGACGAAATAGACCGCCGCATCCTGACCCCCTATCTCATCCGCCACGACCATTGGTGGCTCTATAAAACGCGGCGGCGCAGCGTCAACAACTGGAATGCCGTGTGCAATGCCGGCATAGTCGGCGCGGCGTTGTATCTGGAAACCGACCTGGCTCGCTTGGCCGAGATCGTCGCCCGCGCGCTGCGTTCGATAGACGATTACCTGGCTACTTTTGACCCGGACGGTGGTTCGACCGAAGGCCCCGGCTATTGGAACTATG
Organism: uncultured Anaerolineae bacterium; assembly: GCA_964449465.1. Lineage (GTDB taxonomy): Bacteria > Chloroflexota > Anaerolineae > JAFGEY01 > JAFGEY01 > CAYRXM01. The sequence continues at coordinate 62,313 of CAYVBK010000001.1, read as the reverse complement.
GCTTTGGCAGTTATGCAGTGATGGCTCATCTGTTGGAACATTTCACCGATGGCGTCATAGACATGTGGGCCGATCCGCTGCTGTCTCAAGTGGCCCGCTTTCCGCTGCGGACATTGCTGGCGCCCGGCCTTTATGTCAATTTTTCCGATTGCGATCAACACGTCACCCTCAACGCCGCCCTGCTAACCTACCTGGCCCGTCGCCTGGACATTCCCGACCTGGAGCGGCTGGCCGCCGCCCAACCGCAACACCCCTACCAGCAAACCCTCTGCTGGGGGCTGCGCAATCTGCTCTGGCAGCCGCATGCCACCACACCGTTCACTCCGGCGACCCACGACTGGCTCAGCGGGCAGATGTGGATGATCGTCCGCGTAGACCCGGCCGATCCGCTCGGCCTGGTGCTGGCCGCCAAGGGCGGTCACAACGGCGAAATGCACAACCAAAACGATGTGGGCAACCTCATCGTTCACTATGGCGGTGAGACCCTGATTCCCGACATTGGTCGCGGCCGCTATACCCGTGCCTATTTTGGCCCGCAGCGATACGATCACCTGGTCAACTCGTCGTTGGGACACTCGCTGCCTGTGCCAAACGGTCAGGCGCAGGCGGCCGGGCCGGAGCATGCCGCCGATTTGATCGAGCATCAATCTATGCCCGATACCGATTTGCTCGCCATCGAACTCAAAAATGCCTACCCGCCTCAAGCCGACCTGGCCTCGCTGCAACGCACCATCACGTTGCACCGTGCCGCCGCCGATAGCTGGGTTGAATTGAGCGACCGGGCGCAGTTTGCCACCCGCCCCGGTATGCTGCAAAGCGTATTGACCACATTTGCCGCCGTCGAGGTGAGTGGCGAATCTGTGCGCATCCAGGGTGAGCAGGCCGCGCTACAAGTGCTGTTCGATCCGGCCATCGTTACGCCATCGGTGGAGTGGGTGGAAAACGTAGACCTGGGCGAAGGACGGCGCGATGTCCATCGAGTGTTGTTTACGCTCAAAACACCAGCCATCCAGGAGACCATCCGCCTGCAAATTGTCCCGGCCAAACTGTCGCACAACGCCTAAGGAGCCTTTGATGTCCCAACCGCGCCTTTCCATGCACATCAGCCCGGAACCGACCGACGAACAGCTCTTGTTCGCCCGGCAGCTCGGCCTGGATTGCGTCTATACCTGGGTGAAACCCGAACAACGCACCGTCGAATTTCTCACCGCCCTGCGTCGCCGCGTCGAGTCGTATGACCTGTGCCTGTACAACGCAGGCAATATGGATGTCGCCAAATCGGACAAAATTCACCTGGCCCTGCCCGGACGTGATGAGACAATTGCCCAATTTCAAGATTTTGTCCGCGCCCTGGGCCAGGCCGGCATCGGCGTGACCACCTTTACCTGGGAGCCCACCCAGGTATGGAGTTCGTCGCCGGGTGAAACGCGCCGGGCACAAACGCGCCGGGTTGACCTGGACGAGATGCGCCAACGCCCGCTGACGCATGGACGGGTCTACTCGGAAGAGGAAATCTGGGCCAATTTCACATATTTCATCCGCCGTATGATCCCCGTCTGCGAGGCGGCCGGCGTGCGCCTGGCCCTGCACCCCAACGATCCGCCCTCGCCCTATCCGCTGGGCGGCATCCCCTGCCTCATCCACAGCATGGCCGATTACGAGCGTGCCTTTGCTATCGCCGACAGCCCGGCCCTGGGCATGGAATTTTGCTGCGGCTGCTGGCTGGAAGGCGGCCCCGCCTTGGGCGACATTTTGGAGGGCATCCGCCGCTTTCACGCCGACAACCGCATCTTGCTGGTGCATTTTCGCAACGTCAGCGACACGCTGTCCCATTTTGTAGAAACTTTTTTGGACAATGGCTATTTTGACATGTACCGCATCATGAAACTGTTTTACGAGATCGGGTACAGCAATACCATCACGCTCGATCATACCCCGCGATTTGCCGGCGAGTATGCCATCGGCGGCGGTACAGCCTATGCCATCGGCTATATGCGGGCCTTGATGCAGCAGGCTCGGTCAGAAATGGCAGAAAAATAACAGCGTGCGGTAGAACGCATTCTACCAAACGCGCTCAACCAATACCCAAGTCTGGGGAGCGTACCGAAAAACCCGCTCACCACCAAGGCACAAAGGACACAAAGCATTTCTAAAAACAAGTATTACAAACCCTGGTGTTCTCGAACCTCGCCCACCCAGCCCCCCCAAAAACCGCCCACATTCTGTCGGCAGGGGCTGAAAACCAGGCAAAAGTCGTTCTTATGTCTGGCTATTGCCCTTGCCTGGTCTGCGACGACAGAAAACACCCCGGTTTTCGGGGGGCAAAGCACCCCCGACGGGGTTTGTCAAGGGGCTGGCCCCTTGACATAAAAAGCTATGTTGACATAAAAAGCTATGTTGACATAAAAAACTATGGTCAAATATGATCGGGCAATTTCAAGAACTCGAAAAAAAATGAGCGAACTGCAAGTACAAAGGAGTTGTTCTAATGGAACAAGACATCACCATCGGCCCGCGCCTGAGCGACGCCGAATTTTTCGACAAAATTGACACTGCCCGCCCCAGCCTGCAAGACATTCCTCAGGCCGTCGCACAGGGCGATTGGGCCACGGCGCGCCGCCTGTTTGCCGCCGAGGTGCGCCAGACACTCCGACCAGAGCGATTTTTCCAGATCAAACGGACGTTTCGCGGCAGCCATTTCATGTACGAGGGTGAAACCGTCGAGCAAGCTGCCGAGCGCATCTTGAGTGGCGAATTGATCTCGTGCAGCACCCCGCACTGCTTTGGCGAGACGGTAGACTGGTTTATCAACCCTACTTTTAACCAATACAAAGAGTGGACCTGGCAGCTCAGCCGTCACTCTGAATGGGGCATTTTAGCCCAACGATACCGCGAAACCGGCGATGAGCGATTTGCTCAGGCTTTTGTGCGGTTCTTTCAGAGTTGGGTGCGTCAGGCTGTTGTGCCAGAAAACGCCCCCGGCGGCAATACGCTATGCTGGCGCACCATCGAAGCCGGCATCCGCATAGGCGGGGCGTGGCAGTGGGCGCTGCATAGCTTTTATCGCTCACCCTGTTTCACCGACGATGTGCTGGTTGACTGGTTCAAGTCGGTATGGGAACACGGCTGGCGGCTGCGTCACTTTCACCGCACCGGCAACTGGCTGATTATGGAGATGAACGGCCTGGCGCAGATCGGCATCTTGTATGGGCAGTTCAAGGATGCTTTGGCGTGGAAGACGTATGCTTTTGATCGGCTGACTGAAGAACTGGATGCCCAGGTCTACCCCGACGGCTTTCAAGTCGAACTCAGCACTGGCTATCACCAGGTAGACATCCGCAACTATCAATGGCTGATGGACGTGTGCCGTGCCTATGACGAGCCGATCCCGCCTGCTTTTGACGAGGGTATGCGGCGCATGCACTGCGTCAATGTGCTGATGATGATGCCCGATGGCCGCCTGCCCGATGTCAACGACGGCGGCTGGCACGATGTGTCTACTCTGATGGAGCAGGCCGCCCAAGACTATGCCGATCAGCCCGAATTTCGCTGGGCGGCCACACGCGGCCGCGAGGGCGAGCCGCCGACCGTGACCTCGCATCTATTCACCCATGCCGGCTATGCCATCATGCGCAGCGGGTGGCAGCCCGACGCCCTGTGGGCGCTGTTTGACGGCGGGCCATTTGGCTATGGGCATCAGCACGAAGACAAGCTCAACCTGATCTTGCACGCCTATGGCCGTCTGCTGCTCACCGAAGGCGGCAATTATGCCTATGACTCGTCGGAAATGCGCCGCTATGTCCTGTCTACCCGGGCGCACAATACCGTGCGCATAGACGGTCACGATCAGAACCGTCGCCTCAACTATGCGCGCCAAACTTTTGACGTGAGCGCAGTTGCCGATATTTTATGGAAAACTACACCACAATACGATGTCGCCGAGGCTGTCTACGACGAAGGCTATGGCCCGCAGGCCGTCCGCACCGTCTCGCATCGTCGCAAGGTGCTGTTCATCAAGCAAGGCCAGCCCGGCCCGTGCTGGATCGTCATAGATCGGCTGTTGCCCACCGACGCCGCCACCCACACCTATCAGGCCTTGTGGCATTTTGATGGCGACCGCCTCTGCGGCGACAGCACGATGGCCTACAGCAACGACGCCGGACAGCCCAACCTGACCATCATCCCGGCTCCGGTCGAAGGGTTGTGGCTGTCGGTCATCTCGGGCCAAGGCGCCACCGACAGCCCGTCGCCCGAATGGCAGGGCTGGAAAGCCATCAAGAACCATCAACAAGGCGAGTATGCCCCCGCCCCAACCGCCGTCTACGAGTGGATGGCCTGCGGGCCGACCCGCCTGGTCACACTGCTTTACCCCACCCGGCCAGGCGAACACTGCCCGGTGCGCCGCGTCGCCGCCGCAAGCCGCATAAACGACACCCTCATCCAGATCGAACGGCTGGATGGTACCATCATTTCGCTCGACGAGTCGGATTTTTAGAAAAGGAGACCCCCTCATGATCCAAGTCACTATTATCGGCGCAGGCAGCATTGTCTTTTCGCTCGGCATGGTCAAAGACCTGTGTCTGACCCCTAGCCTGCAAGGCGGCCAGGTTTGTTTGATGGACATTAACCAGGAGCGGCTGGATGTAATTTACACGCTGGCACAGCGTTATGCCCAAGACCTGGGCGCCGATCTCCGTTTCAGGCGCACGCTGGATCGCGCCGAGTCGCTTCAAGAGGCCGATTTTGTGATCAATACGGCCACCATCACCCACAACGAGTATTTTATGAAACACCGACGCGAAATGCTGGACGAACTGGGCTATTTTTACGGCGCAGCCAACATGCCCGAATATCACAACCTGCAACTGATGCTCGACGTGGCCCACGACATGGAGAAAGTCTGTCCCAACGCCTGGATGCTGCTGGCCGGCAACCCGGTTTTTGACGGCACCACACTGATGGGCCGGCAAACCGGCATCAAGGTCTGCGGGCTGTGCCACGGTCACTATGGCTATCGGCACGTGGCCCAGGTCATCGGCCTGGACCCCAACCAGGTGACGTGGCAGGCCCCCGGCCTCAACCACAACATCTGGCTGACCCATTTCTACTATCAGGGCCAGGATGCCTACCCCGTACTGGATCGCTGGATCGCCGAAAATATCGAGCAGTATTGGGCCGATCACGCCGAAACCGGCATCTCGGCACAATGGTCGCCGGCGGCCATCCATCAATACCGCATGTATGGCCTGTTCCCCATCGGCGACACGCCGCGGCGCGGCGGCTGGTGGTATCACACCGACCTGGAAACCAAAACCCGCTGGTATGGCAAGGGCGGCGGCGGCGACACGCCCGAAGGCCGCGACCGCATCCTGCTGGGCAAAGAACTCAAATATCGGCAAATGCGCGAGGCCGCCTATGATTCTCAGGTGCGCCCGATCAGCCTTTTTGGCGACCAGAAAACCACTGAACAACATGTGCCAATCATTGACGCTCTGGTCAACGACCACGAATACCGCGCCCAGGTCAATGTGTTGAACCATGGCGCCTTGCCCGGCCTGCCCGACGATGTGGCCGTCGAAGTGCCGGCCATCGTCAACCGTTGCGGTATCCAGCCCATCCGCGTAGCCGCGCTACCCAAAAAGCTGATGCTGGAACAAATCTACCCCGACTGGCTGGAAATGGAGCAAGGCCTGCATGCTCTGCTCAGTGGAGATAAATCAATGATGCTATACGGAATTTTGCAGAGCCATCAGACCCGCAGCTATGACCAGGCCGTGCGCACGCTGGAGCAGTTGTTTGACATAGAGCCTAACGAGCCGATGGCCTACATCGAGGACATTCACGATCATTATCACTGGCCGTCCAACTGGCATCTGGCGTCTTGACCATCGAGGTGAGCCATGTGGTTTTTGAACTATATCGAATGGTTTGTGCTGGGGCTGCCGCTGTTGGGCGGGCTGATCGTGCTGGGAGGTCATACGTGGCTGTCCCAGCGCGTGCAAAACCGCATCGCCGGCGGCAGCATTGCCGCGGCCATCCTGCTCACGCTGCCCATGCTGGCCGGACAGGCTTTTGAGCCAACGTTAAGCGGCGAATCGCAGCCGTGGGCGTGGCTGGCCGTGTGGGATGGACAACGATTCATCGAAGGACCTCTACGCCTCTATCTCGACCTGCCTTCGACATGGATGGTCTTGCTCACCCTGTTGACCGGCCTCTACCTGCACCTGAATCTGACCCGCTGGCTGGCCGACAGTCGGTTAACCGACCGCCCTCATCACCTGGAACTGGCCGCCCTGAACAGCATGCTGGTGGCCTTGCTCTTGTTCTTTTGGGCCGACAACCTGCCCTTGATACTGCTGGCCTGGTCTTGGAGCGGCTGGGGCCTCTATTGGCTTACCTCGTCGCCACACAAGACCGCCGCCATGCCCCTCATCCTGGCCTTCAGTGACCTGCTGCTATTGACCGCCGTCGGTTTGGCCGCCCAGACCTTTGCCAGTTTATCCATCCCCGATATGCTATCCCTGCACCTATCGGCCACCATCACCCTGACCCCAACCCAGGCCATCCCGCTGCTGGCCGGGCTGCTGGGCGGCGCGGCCCTGCTGCGCGCCGCCCAGTTTCCCTGGCACCGCTGGATCGTCGCAGACGACACGTCACCTGTCCTACCTCTTTTGGTTGCCATACCAACGGCCATCTGGCTGCTGGGACGATTTCAGCCCTGGCTGGTGCAGACCCGACCGGTGGCCCTGTCCCTGGCCGGGTGGGGCGGCGGCTCGGCGTTGCTGCTGGCCGGAATGGCCCTGGCTCGCCCGGCGGCCGCCCCGGTTCTGATTCCACTGGCTGCCGGCGGGCTGGCTCTGGCGACGGTGGGCGTTTCGACGCCGCTGATCGCCCTGGCCTTTTTGCCGGCTCTGCTCTGGGCCATCGCCCTCTGCGCTGCCGACGCCCAAGACTCGCTCTGGCGACGCAGCGCGTTCCTGGCATTGAGCGGCCTGCCGCCGCTGCCGGGCTTTTTCCTGATCACCCGCGCTCTGGCAGCGGCCTGGACGGCCCACCCCGCGCTGGGGCTGCTGATGGGCCTGGCGGCATTGGCGCTGACTGCATCGTCTGTCGCTTTGGCGTGGCCTCATTCTGCCAAACGGCCAGGACGCGCCGGGACAACCGCCATTTTGTCGGCGGCGCCGGCCATCGCCTTGCTCCTTTGGGGGCTGGCACACCTGACCCGCCCCCCTCTGCCGCAGATTTTGATGCAGCCGACGGCGGCGATCGGCACATGGTCGCTGGCCGGCGGGTGGTGGGCCGCCGCCATCGCGCTGACGCTGTTGGGCAGCGCATTGGGGTATGGGCTGACGCGGCGGCGCGCCGCGAATCCGTCTTGGGTTGGCCGGGTTGCCGATGGCTATGCCGTCCATCAGGTTGGGAATTGGATAGCCGACCGAATTTTGGCGTTGGGGCAATGGCTGGCCCAGACCGAAGCCAGCCTGTCGCAGCGAGTTTGGGGATGGCTGGCCCGGCGGCTCTGGCCCGACACACCGACCGACAACCCATTTGAGGGAGGCAAGCCATGAACCAATTGGGCGGGTTCCCCCTGCTCACCCTGATCATCTGGCTGCCGGCCGTCGGCGCGCTGACGGTGGCTCTACTGCCGGCTCATCGGCGCGACGCCTGGCGCTGGCTATCTTTTTTGCTGGCAACGACCGTTCTGTTCATTTCGCTGTTCCTGTATATGGGCTGGGACAGCCGCCCCCAAGTGAGTTTGCAATTTGCCGATGGGCCGATTGCCTGGGCGCCGCGGCTAAACGTTCGCTATCATCACGCCATAGACGGCCTCAACCTGCACCTGGTCATGCTGACCACCCTGCTGATGCCCATCTTGCTGCTGTCCACCTGGCCGTCGGCCGACAAACGGCAAACGGTGGCCGCTCTGGTGTTTGAAACTGGCATGCTCAGCGCGCTGACCACGTTCGACCTGACCTCATTCTGGATCGGCTGGATGATCGTCGTCGTGAGCGTCCTGGCGTCGCTAGCACTGGCTCCGTCCAGGCCGCGTCTCTCCCTGGCCGCCGCGCGCATGCTACTCGTTCTGGCTGCGGCCGCCCCGCTGCTGCTGGTCGTGGCGATCATCCTGACCACGCGCGCATCCACCGGCAGCCTGGCCGATCTGCCTACGCAGACATTGGATTGGGGAACGCAAGTGGGGTTGTTTATAGCTGTGGCCGTAGCCATGGGGCTGACCGCAGCGGCCTTTCCGCTTCATCTGGGGCAGGTTGCAGCCTGCCGCCATGCCGACCCGGCCTTGCGGCTGATGATCGGCGTACTGCTGGTCAACCTGGGTGGTTATGGCCTTATCCGCCTGGGGGTGACACTGTTCCCTCTGGCAGCGATCAGCCTGGCCCCGGCCATGCTGCTACTCGGCGCCGGCGGGCTGCTCTATGGCGGGCTGGCCGCGCTGGGGGCGCGCTCGCAAGACGAGGCATTGGCCTGGCGAAACATTTCTCTATTTGGTCTGGTGATCATCGGCATCAGCAGCGGACAAAATCTGGGACTTCAAGGGGCCATCACCTTGATGGTGGGACAGGGATTGAGCGCAGCCGTGCTGTGGCTCATTCCTCACCTGGCCGGCGGCGCAAGGGCGCACAAACTGGCCCTGCTATCGGCCATCGGCCTGCCTGGGCTGGCCGTTTTTCCAGGCCTGGCCGAAATGATGCTGGATATTTTGCGCTGGCGCTGGCAGTTCAGTCAGACGGCCGCCATCAACCAGGCCGCCGACTGGGCCTGGTATGCCCTCATCGTGGCCGGCCTGTTGATGGGAACCTGGGTGGTGGCACGGACGCCGCCGCAGACATCATCCCCTCCCCCGGCGAGGCGAATCTGGGTCGCTGTGCCACTGCTTGCGGCCATCCTGGTCTGGGGGCTGTTTCCCAAGCCCATCGCCGATAGCATCGGTCCGGCCGTGCATCAAACCATCATTAAGGGGCAACAAAACATTCGTCAGAGCCTGCAACTGATGGGCAACGAACTGCCGTCTGAACCAACGGCGGAATCAGAGGGGCAATAGGGTGAACATGGGTGCATGGAACATGACAGTGCTGGCTCCTGGTTTGATGCTGGTCGGAATGGCGGCCGGCATCTTGTTGCTAGACCTGCGAAGGGTCTATCGGCAGATCGTGGCCTGGCTGTCCATGACCGCCCTAACCGCGGCTCCTTTGCTCATGCTCATCGCCCTGAGCAGCAAAAAAACTGTTGCCCCCGAGATGTTGACCGGCGACGGACCCGCTGCCTTGTGGAGCCTGTTTTTCTGCGGAATCGGCAGCATCATCGTGTTGACCCGGCTGGGGCAGGCCGTGCAGGATCGTCATGCTCCCACCGACAACGCCGACGATGCGTTAACCCTGCTCCAGGCCGCCGGCGCGCTGATCGTGGCTCAATCCACGCACCTCTTGCCATTGACCATCGGCCTGGTCACACTGCACCTGGTTTCCATCGCCTGGGCCGACCTACGTTTGGCCTGGAGCCGCCTGATCGCCTCCGGCGCGGGGCTGGCCTGTCTGCTATTGGGGCTGGCCTTGCTCTACGGGACGGCCGGCAGTCTGTCTTTGCCCATCATTGTGCAAAGATTTCATGCTCCAGACGCCGCCGCCAACCCTATGGTCGTTTTGAGCATAGGGTTGATCGCCGTTGGCCTGGTCGCGCCATGGATTGCCGCTCTGATCCACTCGCCACTCTCCCTGCCTGAGGCCTGGCCCGATGCCTGGATGCAGGTCGGGGCGATGCTGGCCGTTCTCATCCGGCTGGGGCCGGCCTGGCCGGAAGCGTGGCGCGGCTGGATGGCGTTGGGGGGCGCGGTGCTTGCCGAGATGAGTTATCTGGCGGCCCTGCGCCAACATGCTCGCCACCCGGCGCAACTCGCTCTGTCTGACCTGACGGCGGCACAGGTCGGCATGCTGTTGACTCTATGGGGATTGGCCCCGGCCAATTCGCCGGTGTTGTTCTACGGGCTGATCGCGGCCACGCTGAGCCTGTTGTGCCTGTGGGCCGCCCGGCCGCTTGCGTCAGAGCGACCGGCCTGGTGGATGAGGGCCGCTGCCATCGTGGGGCTGCTCAGCCTGGCCGGGCTGCCTCCACTGATGGGTGGAATGGCTGTCTTGGGCCTGTGGGCGTCCGCGGTTGCACATGTCGAGATGGCCGCCGTGTTATGGCTCAACCAGGCATGCGCCTGGCTGATGACCGGCCAATGGCTGTTCCACACATTCCGGCCATCGCACCTGTCGCCCGACACACCCCCTCTGGAACGGTCACTGATCGCCCTCAGCGCCGCCGCCGCCCTGATCATCGGCGGGCTGGCCGGCGAATCCGTCTGGAACTGGCTGGCTCGTTTCATTTGAAAAGAGTCCATTGAAAAAATTCAATTTCTTTTTGCTTGGGAGGTTGATATGCAAAAACGTCAGGCCGCCGCCAACATTTTTATGGAACAAAACGTCATTCCTCAGCAAGCCGTTCAGACTGGCGACATGGAAGAAGAACGAGCCTCGGCAGAATTTCGAGTCCGCTCTGCCTCCGCCGCCCCGTCGCCCGCCGCCCCGCCGCCTTTGCTCAAAACTTCGGAAGAGCTGCAACTGGAAAAAGAACCCATCCGCGTGCGCGAAACCGGCTTTATGTTCTGGCGACGGGTGATCGTGCCGCCCAACGCCTATGTGGTGCATACACGCGCCGGCAAAAAGCAGCCCGTCACGCTGGGGCTGGGGCTATCCTTCGGCTACAACCCCTACACCGACGCCTACCTGGTGGTGCCGGCCGCCATGCAGACCATCGGCGTGGTCGCCAACTGTATCAGCAAGGAAAAACAGGGCATCAATGTGTTAGCCTATGTGCAATGGCAGATTGATAACTTTGGGGTGGCCTACCGCAAACTCGATTTTTCCGATACCCACGATCCGTTGGGCATCGTCAACGCCCAATTGCGCGAGCAGGCCGAAGCGGCAATCAAAGACAAAATTGCTACGATGAGCGTAGAAGAGGTGCTGACCGACAAAGAGCCGGTGATCGAAGAACTGACCACCCGTCTCAAGGCGGTGGCTGAAGGGCGTGAGCAGGGCGGAGACGAGGGGTTGGGCATCAAGATCGTCACCGTGCAAATCAAAGAGGCCTATGTCAGCTCCAAGCGACTGTGGGAAAACTTGCAGGCGCCGTTTCGCTATGAAAAAGACAAGATGGCCCGCATCAGCCTGCTGGCCACTCAGGACGAAATCCACCAAAAAGAACTGGAAACCCGCCGCCTGTCCGAGACGCGCCAGGCTGAGACGATGGTCGAGATCGAGCGCATCCAGCAGAGCAAACAAACCGAGGCAGCGCAGATTCGGGTGAGCGAAGAGGCGACGCGGTTCACCCAGGAACAAGAATCGCTGCGGCGGAAAATCCAGTTGGAAGAACAAACCACCCTGACCCGCCGTGAATCGGAACAGCGGTTGGCTCTGCAAGAAGCGCAAACCCGCCAAACTGCTTTGCTGGAGGCTATGCGCCGCGAGCAAGAAAAAGCCATTGAGCAGACCCGCCTGGACGCCGATGCCGCCGCGCAGCAAAAAGCCTTGCAAGTCGAACAGATTTTGCGCGAACTGGCCGAGCAGTCCCGCCAGGCACAGGCCGAATTTGAGGCCACCCAAGCCCAAATGGAACGAGACCTGACCCTGCGTCGCCAGGAATTCGAGTTGAAGCTGGCCGAACAAGAGCAACGAGATCGCCTGCAAACCCAGGCCTTGCAATCCGAACTGGCCCGGCACAAGATGGACGCCCAACTCAAACTCGATCTGGAAGAGGCGGCCAATCGGGTCAAGGCAGCCATGCTCGGCCAGGAAGTGGAAATCGAAGGGCTGCGCCAAAAAATCCGCAACATGATCAGCCGCAGCGACCTGTCTGGCCGGCTGATTGAAAAATTGCCCGATCTGGTGGCCGGCATGCCCGAAATTCACGAACTCAAGGTGCTGCAAACCGGTGGCGGTGGATTTGATGCCCTGAGCCAGTTTTTGGCCCAGGTGTTGGCTCTGGCCGACAGTCTGGGCATTCCGCTGCGCCCCGAACCGCCGCGCAGTGAATAAATGTCGGGCGCAGTTCAATACACCTCAATCTTGACCAGCCACTTGGCCCAAATGCCGCCATCGGCCGACGGAAAGACCGCCCGCAGCGGAAACCCATGCAAGATCGGCAGCGGCTGACCTTCCCACTCGTAGGCCAGCATATTGTCGGGGTCTTGCAACACATCGGGGCGCACGGTGGTGACATAGCCATCCGCGCTGTGCAGCTTGAGCGCAGTGGGATTGGCCTTGGCCCCGGCCCGCGTCAACACATCTTGCAAAGGCACACCGGCCCAGGTGGCCTCGTCCTGGAAAAAACCGGGGCAGTTGAGCAGGCAGCGCAGCTCCACCCGCTGCATGCAGCGCAGTTCGTCATAGCTCAGGCTCAGCGGGGTTTCCACCTGCCCCACCACCTCTAGCCGATAGGTGATCGGGCTGATGACGATTGGATCGCCAGTGACGTGCAGGCCAGTAGATGGGTCTAGCATGGCATAGCCGGGATTGGGGGCGAGTGTAGGCGGCACCACCGGCGTCAGATCGCAAGACACGGGTGTCTGTGACGCGGGTGTCTGTGACGCGGGTGTCTGTGACACGGGCAAGGGCGTTGTACAGGCGGTGATCAATACCAAAACAAGCAGCGAAATTCCCAAGACTTTCATTTTGACCTCCTCAAAAAAACAGACGACTGTCTTGAATTATATCAAGGCAGTCGTCTGCACGTCTATGACTCAGGTCTGATCTTGCATCTGCCACAGGGCGAGGGCAAGCCTCGCCCCTACCTTACATTGCCATAACCTGCCGATAGGCCTCGATCAAGGCCAGAGCGTCGGCCTGGCTCAACTCGCCGCGCTGTAAGGCTCGATGCGCCTGGCGGATTTTGCTGCGCATACCGGCGCGGATCAGCCGCCGCGCCGCCCAACAATAGAGTGGCCCGTAATGCTTGCGAAACAAGATGTAACGGCTGCGCCACAAGGCAACCACCATCTGCGGCCGTGCCTGGCGGGTGCTTTGCCCCTCATAGTGAACGATCTCGGCCGCCGGCACGCAAAAAATCTGCCAACCGGTCCGCTTGATGCGCATGCACCAATCAATCTCTTCGACATACATGCGATAATCCAGGTCAAATCCGCCGCTCTGCTCGATTACCTCACGCCGAAACAGCATTGCTGCACCCAGCGGATGGTCAACGGCAAAGGGCTGTCCATCCTCGTACAGCCGGCGAGGATAACGACCGTTCACAAATGAGTCGGTCAACCGCCAGTTGAGCGGCCAAAAATCCAAAAAAATTTGCGCCAGAGAGGGAAAACGATAGGCCGAGTGTTGAAAACGGCCGTCGCCGTACACCAGACGCGGCCCGCAGACGCCAACCCGGTGGTTTTGAGCCATAAAATGCATCAATATAGCTGGAGCATCTTCGCGCACTAGCGTATCGGGGTTGAGCAGCAACACAAAGCGCGGCAGCAGCCCGTCTTGGTCGGTCATGGGCGGTGCGCCGCCCGGCGCGCCATCCGGCATCGGCACATCAAACCCGATCTCACGCAGAGCCAGATTGTTGCCGCCGGCAAAGCCCAAATTCAGCGGGCTGGCGATCAGATGCACCGAGGGAAACCAGGTGCGCAGCAACTCGGCACTGCCATCGGTCGAGGCATTGTCTACCACCCAAACCTCGCCGCGCAGGCCGGCTACTTCGATAGCCTCTGACACAGACCCCAGGCAGGCGATCAGCAGATCGCGCACATTCCAGTTGACAATGACAACAGCCAGATCGAGTTCACTCATTCCCCTGCCCGCATCGCCGCGTTCATCACCCGCATGATCGGCTCGCCCGATTCGCGGGCCAGCCGGGCGCAGTCTTCATATTCCGGCGAGACCGACAATCGCTGATCGCCCAACCATTTCTCTTTGACCTGCACCGTCCCCCAGGGCGTCTGCACCTGCCCCATGCGCCGGTCGGCCTTGATGCGGTGCATGGGTGGAAACGTGCGCACGCCCAATGTGGTAGTTTCGCGCAACACTAGCAGCGATAGTTCATCGGCGCGGTCTAGCGGCGCCAACACCGACAGCAGCACGCCGGGGCGGTTCTTTTTCATCTGAATCGGCGTAAACCACACATCCAGAGCGCCTTGCGCAAACAAGCGTTCCATTGTGTATCCCAACGTTTCACCGGTCACGTCATCGAGATTACATTCCAGTTCGACCACGTGATCTTGCTGGTGATGTTCAAGCGGTTCACGCTGCCCCAGCCACAGGCGCACGGCATTGGGCCAGGGAAACTCTTTGCTGCCCAGGCCATAGCCGATTCGCTCAACCCGCATCGGCGGGCGGTCAAAGGCGGCCAGTTGCGCCAATAGCGCAGCACCGGTCGGCGTGACAATTTCGCTTTGGGCCGGGTGTGGCACTGTCGGAGCGTTGACGCCGGCCAGCAGGGCCAGGGTGGCCGGCGCCGGCAGAGGAAACCGCCCGTGCGCCATCTCCATAGTGCCGCCGCCCAGCGGAATGGACGAAGCATAGACCTGCTCGATGCCCAAAATGTCCAGGCCGGCCACAAAACCCACCACGTCCACCATCGTGTCTACCGCGCCGATCTCGTGAAAATGCACCTGTTCCAGCGGAATGCCGTGCACCTCAGCCTCGGCTCGCCCCAGCCGCTCGATCACGGCCATACTTTGACGTTTTATATTATCAGGCAGCGCGCTGTCAAAGATCAGGTGATAAATATCGTGCAAATGGCGGGCCGGGTAAGCCTGCAATGTGTCGTGAACGTGCAGCCGCGTGCCGGTGAGGCCGTGACTGGTGATGCGCTGCGCCTCTAGCTCATAGCCGTCCAGGGCCATCTGACCCAGCGCGGCGCGCAGCGCATCCAGGTCTAGCCCCACATCCAGCAGCGCACCCAGCAGCATATCGCCGCTGACGCCGGCAAAACAGTCTACATACAACACCCGGTTGCCGTGCAAGGATCGCCCTACGGCATGGTCAGGGCGTCCATCTGAGACAGGCTCATACTCGTGCACATGATTGTGCGGATGGTCATGGTCATGCGGATGCTCGTGTGGATGCGCATGATCGTGGCTTGAATGTTCGTGCAAATGCCCCATTTGTCCTCAAACGCCTTTCTATTTTCTCAATGATCCTGACTTTTACTGCGCGCGGCGGCCATGCGGTTGGCGATCAGGCCAGCCATCGCCCCTGCGCCAATGCCGTTGCCGATATTGACCACCGCCATGCCCGGCGCGCAGGTTTGCAGCATGGCATACAAGGCAGCCACACCCTCGCCGCCCAACCCATAGCCCACTCTGGTCGGCAGGCCGATCACCGGCACATCGGCCAGCCCCGAAACCACCGAAGGCAAGGCCCCGTCCATGCCGGCAGCGACAATCAGCACATCAACGCGATGTTCTTCCAGCATTTTGCGCAGCGGATCGAACAGACGGTGCAGGCCGGCCACTCCCACATCAAAGGTCGTATACACCTGACAACCCATCTCTTTGCACAGCATAGCCGCTTCTTCGGCGGCCGGCACATCCGAGGTGCCGGCGGTGAGGATACCCACCCGCCCGTCGGTCTGTGGGCGGCGAAAGCCCGGCACACTCAATACTGCGCCGTGCGCCGAAGGATACCACTCGAATGCGGCAAGGGGATCAAACTCGGCGTGCAGCAGCAGTTCCAGGTCGGCCGACACGCGGCTGAGGATGGCTCGCCCGTTGCGCTCTAGAAAAATGCCGGTGATCTTGATCGCGTGTTCCAGCGTCTTGCCCTCGGCCAGAATCACCTCCGGCACGCCTTTGCGCCGCACGCGATCAAAATCGGGGGTGACAAAATGGTTTGTTTCCATCCCTTCTCCCATATCTACTCATACCATCCATTATTCAGTCAGAGGCCGGGCATAGACACCCAGATGGTTGGCCACCGGTCGCTCCCACATAGGGATACGCTTGTGAACCGGTGCATTCAACAGCCGCACCCGATGGCGATCCTGGAAAACCAGCGCGCTGGACCCGCCACCGTCCAGGTTGAGGGCGCGGTCGGCGCCGACCTCCATAGCAATGTTGGCCAATTCGGCCAGGGTGGCACCTTCGCTGTAGTCCGGCTGACGGCCGTCTATCACGATGAACCAGATCGTTTGTCCGGTCGCGTCTATAGCCACGACTGTGCGCGGCTCTGGCTCATCCACAAGGTGCTGAACGAGCGAATGACCATCTTGAACCAGCATCGGGCGGCCGGCCAAGGCCTGAAGGGTATTGGTCGGACAGGCCGTTGGTCGAATCTCGGCGCGCTGAGCCAACACACAAAACGCAGGGTAGCGGGGATCGTGGTCAGAATAGACCTGCCTGTCAGATACAGCCAGGCCGATCACATCCACCGGATCGCCGACGTGTGGATAATAATCCCATAGAAATCGGCCGGGCTCGAACGGCTCGAAAAAGCTGCCGTTGATGGCCACCTGTGCGCCCACCTGACGGGCAAAAGCTGATGTGGTGCGTGCCGTCACCTCCATGCCTTGCGAGACATCGCCAGGGGTGACGATCAAACCGGTCGTAGATTCGAGGTCTATTTTAATCAGGTGAATCATAAGCGGGCGCGGCGCAGAGCGAGACCATCGTTCGTACACGACACCCTCAAACAATTCTGCCATCCGATCCGAACGGGGTGGCCGTCGCAAGAAAAACACCCCTATCGCCGCAGCCGCGGCGCCCAGCAGCAAGCCCGCCCACAACATACGCTTGAAACGCTGCCTATTCAATGGATGATCCATCTTTCACTCGGCCTAAATACTCTACCCGATCCAGATGAGTGTTTTGCAGCACATCTTGGTCGGTTATCTCGGAATCGTGGGTCTGACGCCAATGTCCTAAAAGTATAAAAGAGAATCTGCTGCCAGTTTCAAAATCAACATAATAATAATACTCTGACCAAAACGTATCGTAAACCTGGATCGTATAGTTCTCGGCTATTTCGGCTCGATGGTCAAATAGAACATTCCTTGCCTCGCTACTGCTAATTGTTGACAACAAGGTTTCGTCTTGGCCGATCACGGCATCAATGGCCAGATGAATAAATCGCTCGTTGGCCGAGTTGGGTATAAAATAATAATTAAAGAAAAAGGTTTGTGAACATATAACAACTGTGGAGATGCAAAAAACATAGCTCGCCAATGCGCCGATGAGAACAAAGATCAGGTCATATCGTCCGGCGGCCGGCTTGTGTTGATCGGTCATCTTGAACTTTCACCTTCTCAGTACCTGATTCAGGCTGCCGCTACGAAATCCATCTAAATCTAGAACAATATATGTATAACCAAGTTCTTTGAATTTTGCCACGATCTGCACTCGTGCCTCGGCAGCCACCAACCGCTCTATATCTGCCTCCGGCACCTCGATGCGAGCAATGGGGCTGTGATCGCGCACCCGCAGTTGTCTGAGGCCGAACGTTTGGCGCAAGAAATTCTCGGCCGCATCCACCCGCGCCAGCCCCTCGGCATTCAGCGCTGTGCCATAGGGAAACCGCGAAGCCAGGCAAGCCATCGAAGGCGTGTCCCAGGTGGGCAGGCCCATTTCCTTGGACAGTGCCCGAATGTCGGCCTTGCTCCAACCGGCTTCCATCAACGGCGCCCGCGCCCCGGCTTCTTGGGCTGCCCGTGTGCCGGGCCTGAAATCTCCCAGATCGTCCACATTGGCGCCGTGAACGATGTGTTTCAAACCTTCTGCAACGGCAATTTCTCTCAACTGGCGCATGATGCTGCGCTTGCAAACATAGCACCGCTGCGGCGAGTTGACATTGAATTCGGGGTCAGAAAGGATATCCGAGTCAACGACGAGGTGCCGCGCGCCGATCTGCGCCGCCAGTTCGGCCGCCCGCCCACGTTCGATCGTTGGATGGATGGCCGCTTCCACCGTCACCGCCAACACTCGCTCGCGCCCCAGCACCTCCACGCACAGAGCCAGCAGCAAGGTGCTGTCCACTCCGCCGGAAAAGGCCACCACCACACTGCCCAATTCGGCAATCCTGGCCTCCAGTTCATCCTGGCGATCTGTCTTTATTTGCTCTACATCGCCCATTTATTCCCCATCCCCCTTATTCCTTCCCCTTTACCATCGGCGTCGGCGTCGCCCTGAATCCCCACGGACCATCCGGCGGCACCTCGACCGTGATCCACTTGGCATCTACCCGGCTGTTGACGATTTCGACATCTTCATGGATCAGACCAGCCCAAAACTGGGTAGGGTTACGCGGCGGCGGAGCATAGATGACCACACTCCCTGTCACCAGGGCGCGCTGACCGGGATCCAGGTAATACAGCATTTCGTCGTCGTGTTGCACCGCCCGCAGTTTGTTAAATTTGCCGATGCTCCACCGCCACATATAGTCGCCCAAAGGACTGTTGTCAAAGCCGATGCCAAAGCGGAATGCGCCCGAACTGGTATACCCGCCCAATGTGGCAAAATTCCAATCGGTGGTGTACTGCGTGCCAGATTCCGGGCCGATGGTGCGCACCGGCGTCCGACCATAGTTTTCCACCGTCGCCGTAAAATAGAGCGTGCCGCTCAGGGGAATGGTGGTATCCGAGACAGCCCATTCCAGGCCGACAATCGTCACCAGGGGAATGCCGCCCTCTTTGATTTCCAACGTATTGGTAACGGTCGTCTTGTTTCCCACCTTGTCTTCGGCCATTACCACCACCGTATACAGGCCATCCGGCGGTGGCTCGGCACCCTCGTCCACACCGCCAGAATAGTTGTAATAATAGGGCCCGGCGTCGCCGTTTTTGGTGGCGCTGTTGCTGTCGTCTCGTTCGATGGGGTATTTTTTGCCGGCCTGATCGATCAGGTACACCAACGGCGTGGCCGGCTTGGTCAGCAAAAAGGAAATGATCACCCGGTCGTTCACGCCATCGCGATTGGGCGTAAACTCGTGGCGATCCATGCCAAATCCTTGCAGTTCAGGCGGGGTCGTATCGGCATGGGCGATGGTAATCTCTTGCTGCCAGGTTTGAGTTTTCCCGCGCTCATCGGTGGCCTCTAATACCAATTGATACACGCCATCCGGCAACACGCGATCATAACGTAGCCCCTGGCGATCATCGGGAATCACGCCGCCAAAATCCACCCGATAAGGGCGGCTGGTGGTGCGAGACCGTTCGCGCTCGCGCCGGAAATAGTGCTTTTGGCCGTCGGCGTCTTGCAGGTAAATGGAGAGCAGGGCATTGCCCGACAGCTTGTACTCGATCCGCATCACATCATCCATGCCGTCGGCATTGGGCGAGATGGTCGTCGGCCAAAGCGACACATCATAGATCAAGGGCCGCCTGGCACACCCGCTCACGACGGGCAACCACATCAATAACAAGATGAACAACTCGGGTTTACGTCGCATTTTATCCAACTCCTCTTGATCAAATGTCTGTCTTGCTCCAGACAGGCCAATGATACCACACAACTCCGCCCGAGGCAACCAGATCGGTTAAGAACCTATCCGAAAAACTTGCGGTTCGCTCATTTTTTCCCGGGTTCTTGAAATTGCCCGATCATATTTGACCATAGCTTTTTATGTCAAGGGACTGGCCCCTTGACATACCCGGTCGGGGGTGCTTTGACCCCTGAACCCCCCGAAAACCGGGGTGTTTTCTGTTGTCGCAGACCAGGCAAGAGCAATAGCTAGACATAAGAACGACTTGGGCCTGGTTTTCAGCCCCTGCCGACAGAATGGGGTGCAGTTGTACTTTGGGGCATTTTCTTTGCCGCCCCAAGCCCCCGTCCTCGAGAGCGGTCCAATGGCATTAAAAAACACCGTTTGTTGACGCTGAACTCGTCCCCGGAACGAGGATGAGAGCGTTTGCCCTAAACTCTGCGTACACCCAACACCAGAGCGCATTTGCCAAAATCGGGCTTGTGTGCTAGAATAAGACCTGCGCTGGGGGATAGTTTAAGGGTAGAACGGATGACTCTGGATCATTTGGTTGGGGTTCGAATCCCTATCCCCCAGCCTGGCTTGTACAGCCCGGCCGCGCGCAATTCCTGGTATCCACCCATCCGCCGCGGCTGATTCGCTCGCAGGTAAAAGATGAGCCAGGTCAAGAGTCGTCCAGACAAAAATTATATTGCGCCCCAATTGACGGTTCGCGAGAAATTGACAGCCGGTGTATTTATTTTGCTTGACACCGGCTTTGTTCTTTTTGGCCTCGGCATCCCCATCCTGGTCTCCAACCTGTTCAGCCCCACCTATCCTCGTCGTGACAAGTTGATCAATGCGCTGATTTTGTCGTTGGGATTGATCATCATCGTGACCGTTCTGACATTGATCATCAGATGATAGAGCCGCAGCTATGAAAATCTGTATGGTCAGCGACACGTTTTGGCCGCGCATCAACGGCGTTTCGGTATCCATCACTACCCTCACCCGCGCCCTACGCGACCTGGGCCAGGATGTTTACATTGTCGCCCCCGATTATTCCAGCCTGCCCACGCGCCGCGCTTTTATTGACGGCGACCGTGCTGACATGAACGGCGTCATTCGCTTTCCGTCTCACCCGGTGCTTTTTTTCCCCGAAGACTGTGTCGTTCACATTGTCGGGCGCAGCTATCGCGAACATGTGCGGCAGATTCGCCAGATGAACTTTGATGTCATTCACACCCACACCCCGTTGATGCTGGGCATCCTGTCTATGTACTGGCAGCGCGGGCGGCCGGTGTTGGTTCATACCTTTCACACTCTGTTTGAAGAATTTATCCCTTGCTATTTCCCATTCTGCTACATGCCCCGCCGTTTTGCCCGCCGGTTTTCGCACTGGTTCTCGACCAACAGCTTTCACTGGTACTGCAATCACTTTGACCAGATCATTGCCCCCTCGACGCAGGTGGCCGACATGCTGCGCAGCTATCACGTCCGCCCGCCAGTCGAAATTTTGCCCACCGGCATCGAAACCGACGTGTTTCAACGCGGACGGGGCGCGTCGGTTCGCCAAAACTGGGGCATTTCCGAGTCGGAAAAATTGCTTCTCTTTGCCGGCCGGGTGGGCTTTGAAAAAGGCATTGACCTGCTCATCCGCGCCCTGCCGCACATTCACAGCCAGGTACCGTCTGCCCGCCTGGCGATTGTGGGGCAAGGCCCAGCCGAGAGCGCGCTGAAAAAGCTGGTTGCCGAGTTGGACGTGGAACCGTTTGTGCTGTTTGCCGGGTACAAGCCACACGCCGAAATGGCCGATGTCTATGCCGCCGCCGACCTGTTCCTGTTCTCCTCACAGACCGAGAGCCAGGGGTTGGTGACGATTGAGGCCATGGCGGCAGGCAAACCGGTAGTGGCCGTGCGCGGCCCCGGCACCTTGGACCTGCTGCGCGACGAAACCGGCGGCCTGCTTTGCCCGCCGGATCCCCTTGCTTTTGCCGCGCAAACCGTGCGGCTGCTCCAGGACCCCAACCTGTATACCCTCAAATCAGCGCAGGCGCGGCAGCGTGCCGAGGATTTTTCATCCACCACGATGGCGCGCCGCATGCTCGAAATTTATCAATCTTTATACGAAACCAAACAAAAAATATGATCGCTGAACCCAACCAACCTCTACCCATGTGGCGGCCCGGCTATCTCGACCTGCATCACCTCAGCACCGGGCTGGGCGTAGCCTCTTTTTTCATCCTGCCCGACGGCACCACCGTGCTGTTGGATGCCGGCGAATTGGACCCTACCGACCCGCGCACACACTCGCCGCGCAACACGCCGTCGCACCCCAACGCTTCTCGCCCGCCGCACGAATGGATCGCCGAATATATCGCTTATATGTTGCCGCCCCGCCGTCAGCCCTCGTTAGATTATGCCGTGATCAGCCATTTTCACGACGATCACATGGGCATCATCACCGACCGGGCGGCCCGGTCGGAATGTGGCGATTATCGGTTGAGCGGCATCACCGGTGTGGGCGAGTTGATCCCCATCCGCACACTGATCGACCGCGGCTGGCCCGATTATAATTATCCCGTTGCCCTGGACGATCCGCGGGGGCTGGCCTGGTTGGAACATCGGCCCAATATGCTCAAAACGTATCAAAAATTTTGCCTGACGATGAAAAATTATCTCCAGTTTATCGCCTGGCAGCGGGAATACAACAGTATGCGCGTTGAGCAGGCACAGGTCGGGCGTGCTGACCAGATCGTGCTGCGCCATCGGCCCGATGATTACGACGTGCAGGTGCGCGTCGTCTGTGCTAATGGGCAGGTGTGGAGTGGTCAGGGCGAGTGCGCACAGGCACACATTCCGCCGATGAGTGAACTGCCACCCGGTCAACTGCCCGACGAAAACCTGTGCAGCATTGGTTTGCTCTTGCGCTATGGCTGCTTTACATACTGGAACGGCGGCGACATTCAGGGCATCATCGAGTTGGACACCCCGCTGTGGGCTGACATAGAAACGCCGGCAGCGCGAGCTGTCGGCGCGGTAGATGTGCATGTGCTGAACCATCACGGCTATCGCAACACCCACAACGAGTTTTACGTGCGCACTCTGCGCCCCCGCGTGATGGTGCAGCAGGTCTGGTCGGCCGATCAGCCTGGACATGGGGTGCTGAAACGCCTGACCTCAACCTGGCTTTACCCCGGCCCGCGGGATATTTTTGCCACCGATATGCTGGAGGCCGCCCGCCTGGTGATCGGCGAGTTGGTTGATCGCGCTTATACCAGCCAACACGGGCATGTGTTGGTGCGCGTCGAGCCGGGCGGCGACCGTTATTGGGTGATTGTGTTAGACGACACCGACGAGGCTGTGCCGGTCAAATCGGTGCACGGGCCTTTTGAATCGGGGCAAAAGATCAGACCTCCGAGTCTCAAGTGAACCAAAGGTTCACACAATCTCGGAGGTCTGAACCAAGAGCAGTCGCTCAGTATTCTGGTATGGGTGCAATTTTGAGATCGAGTAATGCGTCGTGTAATTCCGGCCCGGTGATTTGCACCGTAGGCCAACTTTTTGTTCCTTGCACCACGCGGATGGTTTCTTGCGTTGCGCCGGCCTTGCGCAAGGCTTCCGGGGTCAGTTCTTCATAGATCAGCGTGGCCGTGCCGTCTACGGCCAGCATGTCGGGGTCTTGCAGCATCTGGCGCAGGGTGGGGTGGTCGTCGAGAAGAAAGATGTGGATCATGGCATCTCCAACAAGACCCTCAAGGGCGCAGCAGTTGGTCAAACTCTTCGGCGGCGTAAATCAGGCGGCCAGGTTTTTTGGCCAGGCTAAACCAGTCCCAGGTGTCGGCGCCAGAGCATTCCAGGTCGACAAACCAGCACAGCGCTTCGATCTGCGGCTCCTCTTTCACCTCTTGCAGTGCAGCGGTCAGCCAGCAGGGCAAAACCGTCGGTGTGGCGGAGGGCATGCCTAGGAGCGTGCTGAAAAACCCGCTCACCACCAAGACACAAAGAGCACAAAGCATTTTTAGCGACTCAAAAGTATCGTAAACCTTTGTGTTCTCGGTGTCCTTTGTGGTAAAAATAGACTTTTTCAGCGATCTCCTAGCGCTGATTTGGCCCGCGCCGATTCGTCCAGTGCAGCGACCAGGGTGTGCATATAGTTCAGCCAGGGCGTGTCGATCGGCCAGCGGCGTGCGCCATCCTGATCGACGTTCCAGGGGCGCACCGACCCCACCAGCACCCGCACCTGTGCGTTTTCGGCGTGCACCGTTTGGATGGCGTTATTGGTGTGATTGGGCGGCTCGCCATAGCCGTTGAACATGCGAGCGTACCATTCCGGCGTCACCGCACTCTCCGGGGCGAGAGCGTTGGCGTCGAGGGCGTTGAATCCGCTGCCCAGCAGGTAGCCGTATACCGGGCGCAGCCGCTCATCGCGGGCCAGCCGGTGCAGATAGGCCAGGTATTCGTTCAAGGCCAGGTGATCGTCTGTCGGCGGGATGCTTTGCCCTTGGTCGTAATCGACGCGCACCAACACACGCAGCCCCTTGTCGGCGGCCTGCGTCACCCGCCAGGCCAGATCGTCAATGCCCCAAAACGGCGCATCGGCCAGGCGGACATAGGTCAGTTCGACATCCCACCCGCTGCGCCCGTGCCAGTCTCGTGATGGATCGGCAAAGACCACGCCGAGTTTGGTCGGGGTAGAGAGGGGAGGTGTGGCGGTCGGCTCACCGGTGCTCCAGTCGCCACGTTTCCGACAGCCGGAGTGGCAGTCGTGATAAAAGACCCAATGAATAGTGTCCGACGCAGCTCTGACCGACCATATCTATGTCCACGTATCGCCGGGGTTTTTGTGCCATGTAGGCTCTGGCGCGGTTCGCCCGTTGACGGTTAGCAGCACAAAAAGCCAGGGCTGGTTATCGGTGATTTCGACGGTAAACCACCCCTGGGTGACGACCTCTTCGGCCACGCCCAGCAGATCGACCGGGCAGCGCTCGACCTCCTGACTGGCTTGCAGGCGGTTCAGTTCGAGTAGCGCGTGGGTCAGGCGCGACATGCGCTGCGCTTCGACCTGCATCAACTCGATGGATTGGCGGCGCTGTTCGTCGGAGAGGGTGGGCAGGCGCAGCACTTCCAGGTGGGTGAGCAGAGCGGCGATGGGCGTGCGCAGTTCGTGCGAGAGGTCGCTGAACAGGCGATTAGCCGATTGTTCAGCCTGGTGCTGCGCGGTGGCGTCCTGAAGAAAGACGGCGTACAGAGGGTTTTCGGCCCCGCCAATCGCCGTGACCCACCAACGCGTCCAGCGCTCGCCGTCCAGCGCGATGCCCCGGTAGCGCCCGGCGGTGGCGATTTCTTCCCAGATCGCGCCGCAGTCTTGCCGCAGCGCATCGGCCCAGGCGACGGCCGGCAGGAGGCCGCGGTCGCTTTCCAGGCCAAGCAGGCGGATGGCGTATCCGTTGGCGTGCAAGTAATGGCTGTGGCCGTCGGTGATCAGCAGACCCAGGGGAGCGCGCTCCAACACCGATGCGACGTCATCCAACCAGGTGTGCGGCTTGCCTCGGTGAGGTGATGTCCGCCCTACAAGCAAGAACAAGATGCCCGCCGCAGCCAGAATAAACAGCAACAAGACAAAAACAGTCCAGCGCAAATCCAGGATCAGCAAGGGGCAACTGTCCTTTTTCAATCGCTGAATGGGGTCAGGCCGGGCAGGCTACAGCGAGACAATGATCCCGTGCATACAATTCTAGTTCTGCGAGGCATTAACCACCATTTGCCGCCGCCGCTCGCGCACCAACCCCCACTGCGGCTCGGCCTGCACCTGCACCTCATTCAAATAGTGATACAGCCCGTCACGGGCCATCAATTCCTCGTGGGTGCCGGTCTCCGAAATGCGGTTGCCTTCCAAAACGACGATCACATCTGCGCTGCGCACCGTAGATAAACGATGCGCAATGATAATGGTCGTTCGCCCCACCATCAGCCGCTCCAATGCCTGCTGGATCAACAGTTCGGTCTCGGTGTCTACCGATGAAGTAGCCTCGTCCAAAATCAAGATAGGGGCATCTTTGAGAATGGCGCGGGCAATAGCCAAACGTTGCTTTTGTCCGCCCGACAATTTGACCCCGCGCTCGCCGATCAAGGTGTCATAGCCCTGCGGCAGTTGGACGATAAAATCGTGGGCGTTGGCGATCTTGGCCGCAGCCAGAATTTCATCGTTGGTGGCGTCGGGGCGACCAAAGAGGATGTTTTCGCGCACTGTGCCGTGAAACAGAAACACGTCTTGCAGCACAATGCTGATCTGCTGGCGCAGGCTTTTGAGCCAAAGATCGCGAATGTCATATCCATCCAACGTGATACAGCCCTGCGTCACATCATAAAAACGCGGGATCAGGCTGACCAGGGTGGTCTTGCCCACGCCGGTAGGACCCACCAGCGCCACCACCGAGCCGGGCTGAATGTCCAGATTGATGTCTTGCAGCACCATATTGCCCTGATCGTAGCGAAAGCTGACCTCGTGAAACGAGATGGCGCCCTGGGCGCGCCCCGGAAACGTGATGGCATCGGGGCGTTCGGCCACGCGCGGCTGCTCGTTGAGCAATTCCGACACCCGCTCGGCGCCGGCCATAGCCTCTTGCACACTCTCCCACGCGCCGCTGAGGGCGCGCACCGGCTGATAAAACATGTCCAGGTACAGGAAAAAGGCCACCAGGTCTTCCAACGGCATCGCGCCGCCCAGAGTCAACCGCCCGCCGACATAGATGAGGATGATGCTGCCCAGCGAGGAGGTCAACTCGACAAAAGGCTGAAAGGTCGCCATCAGCCGCAGAGCGTAAAGCATCGAATCTCGATAACGATTGATATGCTGACCGACGCGGGCGGCCTCGGCTTCTTCGCGGGTAAAGGCCTTGATCTCGCGGATGCCCGACAGATTGTCGTTCAAGGTGGCGTTCAACTCGCCCAACTCTTTTTGTCGCGCCACAAACGCTGGACGCACATAGCGGGCATAGCCGCGCATCGCCAGCACGATCAAGGGGATGGGAATCAGGCTGAGCAGCCAGAGCTGCCAGTTCAAAATCGCCAGCATCACGCTGACGCCCGCCAGCGACAGCACATTGACAGCCACATCAGGGATGGCATGGGCAATCAGCCGCTCAAACATATCCGAGTCGTTGATCATGCGCGACATCAATTGACCGGTCTGTTTATCTTCGTAAAAATTGAGCGAAAGGCGTTGTAGATGTTCATAGATATGCCGGCGGGCATCGGCGACCACGCCCCAGCCGGCCACGTGGGCCATATAGCTGCGCAAAAACTGCAGCCCGGCTCGCGCCACATAAACGCCCAGCGACATCAGGGCCAGCCAGCCGATCATGTCGAACGAGGCTTGCAACTGCACCTGATCCTTGACCAGGGCAATCATGGTGCGAATGATCCAGGGGGCAAACAACTGTACACCCACCAGAAAGACCATGCTGATCACGGTCAGCGCCAGCGAGCCCACATAGTTGCGGGCATAGTCGAACAAAAATCGCATCGTTTTCATTTGATCACATCCTCCGGCACATTGACCACCAGACCCAAATCGCCGGTCTGAGCCGCCCGCAGCACCGGCCCCATGTATTCGTCTACCCTATCGGCGGAGAGCGGCACAGGCATGTTTTCCAGCTTCATCCTGAGTTGGGGGTTTTTGGCCGCCGCCAAAGCTCGCTCAATGTGTGCCGGCGTAAACCCGACAATGTCGTTCAGCGTGGTCGGCAAGCCGATGTGCTTTTCAAAGGCAATCATAGCCTCGGCCACCGCCAGCCCCAGCTCGCGCCCGCACAGCCGCTCCAGGTCGCCCGACAGATAGCCGGCCTGTTGCAGAATGTTCCCCACCAGACGCAGCGGCGCCTCGATGGCCGGGGCAAAAAAGATGGTGTAGTAGGGGTTCATCAGGGCGCAGGCCCGCCCATGACTGAGAATGTCCACCAGCGAAAAACTGGTCAGGTGGGCGCCGTTGGTGCCGCCCAGCATAATTGCATACGCACCCAGATCGGTGGCCAGACCCAAGGCCTCGCGCCCCTCGACGTTGCCCGGATTTTGTAGCACACGAGGCAAAAAGGCCACCACCAAACCGATGCACGCGCCGGCTACTCGCGCCGCCTGCTCGTAATACGGTTTGCCCACCGCGCCGTAAAGCACTTCTAACGCATGCGAAACGCCATCCAACGCACCGTCGGCGGTGAGAGACGGCGGTGCGCTCAGGGTCACACGGTAGTCAAAGACGGGCTGTATCGGTACAATGGCCTCGTCTACGATCAGCTTTTTCTGGCCGGTTTGCAGGTTGGTGACGTTGGCATATTTAGTCAGGTGAGCGCCGGAACTGGCTGCCGTCTGGATGGCGACATGGGGCAGCAGAATTTGCCCACCTGCCGCCATCGCCTGCGTCACCAGCCCGGTGCCGAAATATTCCTCAATGTCACCGCCCAACGAACGCATCACAATGGCCGCTTTGGTTGCATCAATAAGGCTGCCGCCGCCCAGACTGATCACCAGGTCGGCGTCTGTGGCCGCGAGTTGTGCGGTCATGCGCGCCAGGTCTTCCAGCGGCGCATTGGGGGCCGGCCCGGCGATCTGGCTGGTCAGTGTGACGCCGGCGTCACGCAGAGAACGGCTCACCGTTTCCGCCAGGGCATCGGCGCCCAGGAACCCGCCGCGCACCAACGCGGCTCGCTGCCCACACCGGGCCGCTACACGTCCCACCTGCGGCAGCACATCCAGGCCGTGCAAATACTCGTCGCCCTTGAACTCGCGCAGCAGAATTTGGGCCTGATGAAAAAGAGTCATATTTTATCCTTGTGCTCTTTAACCTTTGTAATAAGAATGTGCGACCCATAAGCACCACACGGATTCGCACGGATTACACGGATAGAATCCTGCAAGGCATCCAGACCGTCGCTCTCGACACCCCTATCCGTAGGCTCAACCTGCCAGCTCAACCAACGTTTTGCTCAAGACCTGACCTCATTTGAGCCGATACAACACGCCAATCGTCCCTGGCCCGCAATGGCTGGATACCACGCAGCCGGCGCGGGTGATCAACGGCTCTTGAATATCGGCGCGGGTGCGCATGGCCTGCACCAGATAATCGGCGTCCTCGTCGCAGCCGGTATGGGTGACACTGACCCGCTGAAAGTCTATTTGCGGCAAATTTTCTTCAAAATCGGCCAGCATAGTATCGAGGGCGCGCTTGCGTGGGCCGCGCACTTTGTCTTTGACGCCCAGCGTGCCATCGGGATAGGCAGTGATGATAGGACGAATTTTGAGGATGCCGCCGATCAGGCTTTGCAGGGCTGAACAGCGCCCGCCCATATGCAGATATTTGAGCGTGTCAATGACAAACGAGACACGCATCTTGGGCACCAGGTCCCGAACCTGTTGGGCAATCTCGGCCGCGCCCAGGCCCTGATCGCGCAGGTCGGCGGCCTTGAGAGCCAGTTGGCCGGTAGCCGAGGAAAGCGTCAGCGAATCCACGATATGCACCTTGCCTGGCGTGCAAGCATCGGCGGCCAGCCGCGCATTTTGCACCGTCGCCGACAGTTTGGACGAGATGCCGATAAACACACACTCACCGGGCAGCTCGAAAAAACGGGCAAAATCTGGCACGGCCGGCGCCGCCGTCTTGGGCAACTCGCCCGACGATTCTACGGCGGCAAACAGATCGGCGGAAGTAAAATCCTGACCGTCGTAATAGGTGCGGCCTTGAAGATGCACCGTCAGCGGCACAACATGGATGCGATAGCGGGCGGTTAGATTGTTCCCCAGATCACAAGTGCTGTCTGTGACAATATGAACAGTCATCCTGCGGTCTCCTTGTCAATCAAACGTACCCCAACGCCCGCAGCCGGTCTGTGACCTGCGCTTCTTCTTGCGGGCTATAGGGTGGCACGTAACCCAGCTCGATCAGGCGGTTCAAGATGATTTGAGTATTTTCTTGGATGCTCTGTTCGGCGGTATTGACGCAAATTTCGGGATTCGGTGGCGGCTCGTAAGGGTCGGAAACGCCGGTAAAGTTGGCAATCTCGCCGGCCAGGGCTTTTTTGTACAGCCCTTTGACATCGCGCTCGACCAGGGTCTCCAACGGACATTCGGTATAGCACTCGACAAAATTGCTGATCTCGGCGCGGCTCTGATTGCGTCGCTCGATATACGGCGAAATAAAAGAACACAGCACCGCCACACCGTTGCGGGTTAACAGTTTGGCCACAAAAGTGACACGCTCAATGTTCTTGTCGCGATCCTCTTTGCTAAACCCCAAATCGCGGGTCAAGCCCTGGCGCACAATGTCGCCGTCCAATCGCTCTACTTTGAGGCCGCGCCGGCGCAGTTCCTCTTCGACGGCCATGGCCAGGGTGGTTTTGCCGGAACCTGAAAGGCCGGTAAACCACAATGTAAATCCTTTTTGCTCTGACATGTCTTCCTTTCCAAGTGAAATTAGAATGGATGAACCATCCACTGCATAAACTGGTCCAAATTTCCCTGCCCATCGGGGTGTACATCTACCTGCGGGCCTTGCGGCCACTCGTTAGCCCAAAATGTGCGCATACTCGCGGCCTGCGCCGGGGCAATGTCCTGACTCAAGTCGTTGCCCACCATCAGGCAAGCTGCCGGCGGCAGGTCCAGTCGTTCGGCGATTTCCAGGTAATAATCGGGCGACGGCTTGGCTGTGTGCATGTTTTCATAGGTCGTCACCAAGTCGAAATCCAGGTCGGCCACGCCGGCCCAGTCCATACGCTGTTCAATCGCCCGCGCCGGAAAGAGGGGGTTGGTGGCAATCGCCAGGCGATAGCCAGCGGCGCGGCACATTTCTACCGACGGCCGGGCCTGGGGGTGCGTGCGGGTGTGCACGCGCAGGCGTGGAAACTGGTCTTTGTAAAAGCGGGCAAAAAAAGGTTGCAACTCTTCCCAGGGCCGCTCCAGCCGGGCCGCAAACGCTGCCGCAAAGACCTGCTCGTTGGTGGCTCGGCGACCCGAATTGCTTTGCATCACCGCCGTAGCCGCCAACAGATGGCCGATCAACTGCTGCGGCGGCAGCAACGGTCGGGCATATTCGGTCAACAGGGCAAAATAATGCCCCAGAAACTGATTTTCCATATCGCTGAACAACAACGTGTCGTCCAGATCAAACAAGACCGCTCTCAATCCCCAGTCGCTCACCATAGCCGCTCCTGGCTCATCTCGTCCGGCACCTCCAGCCCCAACAACTCGAGCATCGTGGGTGCCACCGCCCGCCAGGTGCGGTCGGCGTAATGACCGGCCGACCGATCTGGGCAGAAGAGCATAAACAGACCGTGCTGGGCGTGATTGGCGTCATCGGGACCGGTGTCATTTTCAAAGGTATGGATGCCGCCGTTGCCCAACGTGCCGATGGAACGCCAGGCCAGGTCATCGAAATAGATAATCATGTCGGGAGGAATGTCGCTGGCCTGGGCATACAGTTTATCGGGGCGAAACACCCTGGTGCGCAGCGGCGAGCCATCGAGAGCCGGGATGGCTCGCAGGCGCGCCTCTATCTCGTCGGAAAAGGCATCTACCTGATCTGGCGGAATCACGCCCAACGGTTCGCGGCCCTGCACGTTGAAAAACAGACGGCCATAATAGCCCCCTGCGCCCCAGGCGCGGGTTTTGCTCCAATCCACCTCGCACATGGTGATGGCCACCCGGCCGGCCGGCTGATCTTCCAACACCAGATAGCCCTCGCGCACCAGCCAGTCGTTCAGGCAAATGCCGCCCATCATCGGCCGGGCGCCGTGATCGCTCATAACGATCACGGCGGCGTCGGCGGGCAGCATATCCAGCACCCGCCCGATCCGTCCGTCCAGAAACTGATAGTAGGCATGGATGGCATCCTGGTAGGGGTTGCCCGGCTGATGTTTGGGATGGCGCGGATCCATATATTGCCACATGCCATGATGGATGCGGTCGGGGCCCATATCTACTGCCATCAAAAACTCCCAGTCGGAGCGCGTTTTCAGGACGTGTTCGACCAAGTCGAATCGTTGCTCCGACATTCGATAAATATCCTGGAGCAGGCGCGTCTTGTCGGGCGTGCGAAAGTTGGGCACATCGAGCATATAATCGCCGATCACGGTGGCAATCTCGTCCTTGAAATCGGGCGGCCAGGTATACGCGCTGAGGGTGCTGGGCGTCAAAAAACAGCCCACCATAATCCCGTTGATCGGCCGCACCGGATAGGTCTGCGGCACACCGATCACCACAGCCCGCCCGCCGGCAGCGTTCAGACGATCCCACACGCGCGGAAAGCGGATTTGGGCGGCAGTGGCCGTAGTCATCTGCTCATAGGAATGGTCGGCGCGGTTGCGAAAGCCATACAGGCCGAGCTGCCCGGGGTCCTTGCCGGTGAGCATACAGGCCCAGGCCGGCACCGTGATCGGCGGGATGGTGCTTTCCAGCCGGCCATACACGCCGCGCGCCGCCAGTTGCTTCAGGTTGGGCAGATCATCCAGCCATTGATCCCACACCAACACCGGATCCAGGCAATCCAGGCCGATCACAACCAGTCGGTTTGACATGGCTCACTCTTTCTGTTGAGATTTGTAACCTTCGATCAAAATCTGGGCCACGCCGGGGCGGGTAAATTCGGGCGGCGGGGCCTCGCCACGCAAGAGCATTTCGCGCACCTGCGTGCCGCTGAGAAAGAGCCAATCCTCTTTGCCGTGCGGACACGTCTTGGCCGTCACCACTGCCTGGCACTTTTTGCAGTAAAAGGCATGCTCAAAAAACAGCGGAATGATGCCAATCTCGGACGGATCGAATTCGTCAAAGATAAGCTGCGCGTCATAGGTGCCATAGTATTTGCCTACACCGGCGTGGTCGCGCCCGACGATGAAATGGGTGCAGCCGTAATTCTTGCGACACAGGGCATGGAAAATGGCCTCGCGCGGGCCGGCATAGCGCATCGCCGCCGGAAAAACGCCCAACAACACCCGGTCGGCCGGATAATAGTCGCGCAAAATGGCTTGATAGCTCTGCATGCGCACGTCGGCCGGAATGTCATCGTCTTTGGTGTCGCCCACCAGGGGGTGCAAAAACAGACCGTCTACAATTTCGAGGGCCGCTTTTTGAATATACTCGTGGGCGCGATGGATGGGGTTGCGTGTCTGAAAGCCGACAATGCGTCGCCAGCCGTTGGCCGCAAACATGCGTCGCGTTTGCAGCGGCTCGTGGCGAAATTCGGGGAACTCTTGGTTGGCTGGGCGGTTGAGCATCGTGATCGGCCCGCCCAGCAACACCGGCTCTTGGGCATACAGACGCGCCACGCCGGGGTGTTTCTCTTCGGTGGTGCGATACACCTCGCGCGCTTCGCGCTCGCGGTCATAGGTAAATTTCTCTTGTACCTCCATCGTCGCCAGCAAGTGATCCTCGCCGTCGGTGGGCTGATAGAGGGCGATTTCCTGGCCTTCGTGGATCGAGTCGGCAAATTCCCGGCTGACCGGCAGCGTAATGGGAATGCTCCACACCAGGCCGTTGGCCAGATGCATGCTATCTACTACACTTTGATAGTCGGCCTGACCCATAAAGCCGGTCAGCGGGCTGGCCGCGCCGATGGCGATCAACTCGATGTCGGACACGCTGACCGACGACAAACGCAGGCGCGGCAGGGTGTGAGCCTTGTCCAATGCTCCTTCGCGGGCCACGCCGCGCAGCATGCGATTGATCAGCGTACCGCCGTGAGGTCTGATTCCTGGAACCGTTGATAACATATCGTACTCCTTGTCATTTTGGGCTGAATGTCGGTGAGACTATAATACAAAACCAGAGACAAGTCAAGTTATTGCGCCAAATGCCAAATGACAGATTGAGCCAGAATGTGGTATAATAAAGCCGAACGTCAGCCTGGAGCAGAAAAATGAGGAGGGTGAGATGGATCAAGAACTGTTGTGGCCGATCATCGAACGAGCCATCGAAGAGGATTTGGGGCAGGGAGACGTGACCAGTATGTGGGCCTTGCCACCCAATGCCATCGCCCGCGCCCACATCATCGCCCAAGATGAGGGCATCCTGGCCGGCGTGCAGGTTGCGCTGCTGACTTTTAGCCGGGTCAATGCATTGGTTGCTCTGACGCTGCTCAAATCGGACGGCGAGGCGATTGAACCTGATCAAGTGGTCGCCGACGTGGTGGGCCCCGCCATCAGTGTGCTGGGGGCTGAGCGCAGCGCGCTGAATTTTATGCAGCGCATGTCGGGCATTGCCACCCTCACCCGCCGTTACGTCGAGGCCGTGCAAGGCACCAATGCCGTCATCCTCAGCACCCGCAAGACCGCGCCCGGCCTGCGGTTGATTGACCAGTGGGCGGTGTTGATCGGTGGCGGCGGCATCCATCGCACCCGCCTGGACGACATGATCTATATCCGCGACAGCCACATTGCTCTGGCCGGCAGCCTCGCTGCCGCTTTGCATCGGGTGCACTCGCTCAACACCGACCTGCAAGTCTGCGTCCAGGTGCGCAACTGGGAAGAGTTGGATCAGGCCTTGCCGCTCGAACCCGACCGCATCACCCTGGACGGTATGTCGCTGCAAGATATGGCCGACGCGGTCAAATGGGTGGCCGGCCGCGTGCCGCTAGAGGTATCCGGCTCACTGACCGCCATCACGCCGGAGAATGTGCGCGCTATCGCCGAAACAGGCGTAGACTATATCTCAGTCGGCGCGCTGACGCAATGCGCTCAACCAGTGCAGTTCAAGTTGCAGGTGCAATAGCTGCGCCGGCCGGTCAGTGCCGAACCCATTGAATCACCCCACGTTTGCCGTTGATCATCCAGGTAGGGTCCGCGGCAGCCAATTCCTCAGCCTGGCCCGGCTGCAAATCTACGATCAACTCGCCCTTGAGCGTGCGCAGTGCCGCAAACGAGGTGGGAAAGTCGGCGGCAATGTCGGCCATGCGCGCCGTCGGCGGCCAGTGACGGTCATCCAACAGGCGGCGATAGTTGACATCACCTTTGAGCAGCACCAACTGCGCCGCCGCCAGGTCGCTCTGCAGAGAGGGTGGAATGTGGCGAAATGAAAAACACAAACTCCAGAACGGATCATCGCACAGGCGCAGCCGCCCATCCACTACCGCCCGACGCAGCCGCTCCACCAACGCTCGCCCCGCCGGCGACCAGGCTGACAGCCCGGCCCATGTATATTCTACATCGCGGATCATGGCATCGGAAACGAAAAAGGGCATCCGCTTCAAATGTAGTCGTATTTCGCCGACCCACCCTTGACTCAACAGCCAATCTGCCAGCCGCAGATCGAGGAGCAGCTCTAGGCCGCAGTT
Organism: uncultured Anaerolineae bacterium; assembly: GCA_964449465.1. Taxonomy (GTDB): domain Bacteria; phylum Chloroflexota; class Anaerolineae; order JAFGEY01; family JAFGEY01; genus CAYRXM01. The sequence continues at coordinate 27,546 of CAYVBK010000001.1, read as the reverse complement.
GTCGTGAACCAGGTCTATGCGGGCGGGTTTTTCGGCGCCAATGTATTCCCACAAATGTGGGGCATCGTCTATTAGCAGACGATGCGCCTGCCGCCCCGACAACCCGGCCAGAGCCGTTTCGGTCACGGTGCGGTTGCTCAGGTCGGCGCGGTTGCCCCACAGCGCATCGTGCAGCATGTCCACAAGGGTTGACCGAGGGTCCTCAGACGGGCGGCTCAAGACCTGCTCGAATGTCGGCAGGACCGTTTGCAGGGTGGCCTGCTTTTGCGGCGCAAAGGGGTCCACATCATACCAGGGGCCAGGCTGATAAAAGCGCACTGTCTCCATCAAGCGACGATAGAAAAAGCTCTCGGCAAAATACCATGGCACATCCAGCCAGGTATGCCCCTCGAACCGCGCCCATTCCTCGTTCCACCCAACCACATCGGGCGCATCCTCGTGCAGCGGGCGGATAGACCGATGGGCTATTTCATCCGCGAACGCGCCCAAAGCATCCTGGATTTTTGTCGGATAAGGATAGGCCGCGCTGACCTCACGAATAATCTGCGGCTTGCGCTCGACGATGGTCTGGCGGGCAAACGAGCCAGGTTCAGATGTCATCAACAGAGGCGGCCAGGTCGGGTTCATTCCAACAGTCCGTCCAGCAAATGCACGGTCATCTGGCGGGTTTGCAGGTCTACATTGACGATCACCTGAGCAATGACCGGCAGCAGAATCTCGCCGCGCAGGCCGCGCACCACATACACATCGTTGGCCCCGGTTTCCAAAATCTCGGTCACCTGGCCCAGCTCCAGCCCCTCATCGCTGACCACGCGCATGCCCAACACCTGATAGGTGTAATACTCACCTTCGGCCAGCGGCATAGCGTCGGCGCGAGCAATCCAGATCCATTGGTCGCGCAGTTGCTCGGCCTGATCGCGGGTGTGGATGCCGTGCAAAAACAGCAGCACGGCGCCCTGAACCAGGCGATATTTTTTGATGCGGTAGCGAGTTAACGAGTCGCCCAGATAAACCTGAGGATAGACGCCAAATCGTTCGGGGTCATCGGTATGCACCTCGACGCGCAACTCGCCGTGCACGCCATGCGGCCGCAGCACCCGCCCAACGGCCAAAAACTCAGGCTCAGATGCAGCCGCACCTGAGCCTGAAAGAGTCGAGATGGGCGATAAGGGCTGATCGCTCACGAAACGATCTCCAATGTAGCCGGCTTGTTTTGCCGGGCGCCCGCCACGCGCAACAGGGTACGGATCGAGTTGGCAACACGCCCTTTTTTGCCGATCACGCGGCCGGTATCTTCGGGAGCCACATGCAGTTCATAGATGACCATGCGCGCCCCATCCACCACGCTCACCCGCACTTGAGAAGGATCATCCACCAAAGAACGAGCAATATACTCGATGAGTTCTTGGGCTCTGGCCTGACTCATAGCTGATCTTCTTTCTAGTTCTTGCCTCAAACGACGGCGGCAGGAATGACCTAAAATGGATGAGACGATCAGGCCGCCGCTTCGGCCACCGGCAGAGCTGCCGATTCGGCCGGGCGATTTTTGAGAGCCTGGAATTTCTCCATGATGCCCATTTTGTTGAACAGCCAGACCACGCTGTCGCTGGGCTGGGCGCCTTGGGAGAGCCAGTACAAGGCGCGTTCTTGATTCAGCTCGATTTGAGCCGGATCGGTGGTGGGGTTGTAGAACCCGATGCTTTCAATGAACCGTCCATCGCGGGGCGATTCGGAATTGGCAACCATCACGCGATAGCTGGGCTGCCCTTTTTTGCCGGTGCGTCTTAGTCTGATACGAACCACTGATATACCTCTTTCTTGAGTGATCTTATTGAAACATCGAGAGCAGGCCGCGTTTTTGGTGCTTGCCCCCGGTCAATTGCTTCATCATACGCTGCATCTGACGGAACTGGTTGAGCAGTTGATTGACTTCCTGGACGGTGTGTCCGCTGCCGCGAGCGATGCGCCGACGGCGGCTGCCATTCAAAATGCGCGGGTTGCGCCGTTCTTCAATGGTCATAGACTGCACAATGGATTCGATCTGCTTGAATTCCTTGTCCGTCACCTTGTCGGAAATTTGGTCGCTGTATTGCGACATACCCGGAATCATTTCCAAAAGCTGACTCAGCGGGCCCAGTTTTTTCATTTGCTGGAGCTGGTTCAAAAAATCTTCCAGGTTGAACGAGCCGTCCAGCATCTTTTGCGCCGCCTGCGCCGCCTGTTCTTGATCAATGCCCTCTTGGGCTTTTTCGATCAGGCTCAACACATCGCCCATGCCCAAGATGCGCGAGGCCAGACGGTCGGGATGAAACGGCTCCAGGTCGCCCACTTTTTCGCCGACGCCCAAAAACTTGATCGGCACGCCGGTTACTTCACGGATCGAGATGGCCGCACCGCCGCGTGCATCGCCGTCAATCTTGGTGAAAATGACGCCGGTTAACCCGACCCGCCGGTTAAACTCTTGGGCCACGTTGACCGCTTCCTGCCCTGTCATCGCGTCTACCACCAGCAGCACTTCTTGCGGTTGGGTGCGCCTTTTGACCTCTTGGACCTCTTGCATCATTTGCTCGTCAATCTGCAAGCGGCCGGCGGTGTCCAAAATCACCACACCGTACGCGCCTTCGCGGGCATGGGTGAGCGCATTGACGCAGATTTGCGGCGGCGGAACGCGGTCACCTTCGCTGTGAACTGTGATGTCAATTTGCCGGCCCAGCGTCTCCAACTGGGTGATGGCGGCCGGGCGATAGGTATCAGCGGCCACCAACAGGGCGCGCTGCCCCGATTTGCGCAGGCGCAGGGCCAGCTTGGCCGCCATAGTAGTCTTGCCGGAGCCTTGCAACCCTACCAACATGATCACGTGCGGTGAAGGCCCCGACAGGTTCAGCGGCGCAGACTCGCCCAGCGTGCGAATCAGCTCTTCGTGGACGATCTTGATCACTTGCTGCGCCGGTGTCAGGCTGCGCATCACATCCGAGCCAATGGCGCGCTCTTTGACCCGCTCGACCAGGGCTTTGACCACTTTGTAATTGACATCGGCTTCCAGCAAGGCCAGACGAACCTCACGCAAAGCCACATCAATGTCTTTGTCGCTCAGCTTGCCGCGCTTGCTCAGCCGGTCAAATACCTCGTTCAGTTTTGCCGTCAGGTTCTCAAACAAGGGTTGGAGTCTCCTGGCTTTTTCCAGTTTAACGCAAAGGGGGATTTTAACTCATTTGGGCATTTTCGTCAAGTTTTTACGTTTTATGCCCCCATCATCAACACGGCCTCGCCGCCCAACACGGCCTGGCCGTTTTGGTTGACACAGTCGGTTTTGAGGGTGACGATGCGCTTGTCGGGCCGCCATGCCGTCACCTCGACAGTAGCCGTGATGGCATCGCCCAGATACACCGGGGCCAGGAATTTGAGCGATTGGCTGAGATAGATGGCTCCTGGTCCGGGCAACCGCATGCCCAACACGGCCGAAATCAGCCCGGCGGTGAGCATGCCATGGGCAATGCGCCGCCCAAAACGGGTTTGAGCGGCAAAAGACTCGTCCAGGTGCAGCGGATTGGCGTCGCCGCTGATCCGGGCAAATGTCTCTACATCCTCTGCCGTGACGGTTTTGGTCAGGCTGGCCTGTTCTCCAATGTCAAAGCTCTGGCGAATCTCAATGTTGGACATACAAACCCGCTTTCCTTTCAAACATCCTCGTGTAGAAACAACTTGGATCCCACCAGCACCTTGAGCAGGTCACGCCGCCGCAGAGCGCGCTTGCGGTCAATCTCGGCGGCTTCAGCCTTGTCATCGGCCATGTTGGCCAGGGCGGTCAGCCAGGCCGCGCTCTGCACCGGCTGATGACGGATACGCCATCGTTCGACCAAAATCGCCAGATCATCGGCGTTGGACAGCCGCCGATGCATCTCGGTCTTGGTCACGCCTTGCGACTCGAATGTCACCTCGTATTCCTGATATTCGGCTTGAACCGGGCAGACCTGCATGCAGGCGCCGCATTTGATGCAATAATAATCGGCCAGAACCAGCTCGCCAGTCTCCTCATCAATGTGCAGGGCGCGGGTGGGGCAAATGTCGGCGCAGGCCAGGCAGCCTGGCACGCATTTTTCTCGATGCAGCTCAACCTTGCCGATCCAGGGCTGCACCACCGTAAACGCGCCGTCGCTGGCCACCTCGCACTGACGGCAGCGGATGCAATGCGCTTGATCGATCTCGATCTCTTTGGTGTGGCGATTGTAGGTAATGACCCCGGTGGGGCAGTTCATGATCACAAAATCTTTGCGCTTCCAATCGAACGCGGCCGGGTCAAAAATGGTGGACTGGACCAGCTCGGGAAACGCGCCATATTTTTGCACCGGGTTTTCGGCCTGACCGTTGATGGTGAGCGAAATGGCGTTTTTGGGACACATCACCTCGCACATGCCACACAGCACGCACTTGTCGGGGTCAATATCTACCGACGGCTTTTTGACCAGCCGTCCGTTCTCGATCTGACCTGGCACGTGAATAACCGCTTCTTTGGGGCAGACGGCCGGGCCGATCTGGCAGCCCACACAGCGCTCCAGGTCCCAGGTCATCCGGTAATGGCGCGTCACCATGGCCCGTTCGAGAGTGATAGATGTATCGGTACTGGTTTTTTGAGTCAATCCTCGTTTGCTCATTGTCGCCTCCTAATCCCGCCGGATTTCCTGCACCAACGCGCCCTCATGGTCATAGATTTTCACCCACAGCGGTGTCTCGCCCGGCATAGCATGTGTGGCGCAGCCGAGGCACGGGTCGTAGGCGCGAAAGGCCATCTCAATCTGATTCATGATGGCATCGGTCACCGGCTTGCCTGGCTGCACCAAGGCCTGGGCCGCCTTTTTGATCGACATGCTCATTGCGGCATAGTTGTTGGTGGTGCCAACCACCAGGTTGACCTGGGTCAGCACCCCTCGCTCATCAGTCACATAGTGGTGTGTCAGTGTGCCGCGCGGCGCCTCGACGATCCCCACCCCCTCGGTCGGCGTCTCGGTGGGGATGGCGCGCACGTCCGGGCTGGTGATCTCGGCATCCTGAGCCAGTTCCACGGTTCGCTCGGCCGCGTACAGCAGCTCGATCAGCCGCGCCCAGTGCGTGGCCAGCGTGGCATGCACCGGCTTGCCGCCCAGTGTGTCATAGAACCGCTCATACTCGGCCTGAGCCAGGGGCGTGGCCATGCCATCGGCCGCGTTGAGCCGGCTGAGCGGCGTGGCCCGGTAGATGCCGCTGTCGGGGCCGTCTACCAGGCCCTTCCACCCCACCTGCTTGAGATACGGGAACTTTAAATAGCTCCACGGTTCCACGTGCTCGGCCACCACGTCCAGATACTGGTCTGGCGCATACTTGACCAGCTCCTGGCCGTCTGGCCCGACAACGCGCACCTTGCCATCATAGAAATTGATATGGTTGTTCTCGTCCACCAGGCCCATATAATAGGTGCGGTGCGCAAAAGACTCGCTCAAAATCATGTCCACGTATGCCTTGTTGGCCAGCACAATGTCGTCCAGAATCTTGAGCGAGAGCTTGGCAAACTCGAGCGTATCGCGGGCCAGGGCGACGATCTGGTCGCGGTCCTCCCCGCTCAGCGGTTTGCTCACCCCACCGATCAACGCGCCGACCGGGTGGATGTAGCGCCCACCGATAATGGACGCAATCTTGTGATTGTCTAGAATTCCTTTCATCACCTTGCTGCCCAGCTCGCGGCCCACCTTTTTGACCACGCCCAGGATATTGCGCTCGCCCTTGGGCGCGTCTGGCCCGACGACAAAGTCGGGGCCGCCCAGCACATAAAAGTGCGTGGCATGATCGGCCACAAAAAAGGCGGTGTACATCATCTCGCGGATTTTTCGGGCCGCCGAAGGGATCTCGACGTGATAAACGGCGTCACCGGCCTTGGCGGCGGCCATGTGGTGAGCGATGGGACACACGCCGCAAATGCGCTGCGTGATACGCGGCATTTCTTCGACCGGCCGTCCCTCACAAAACTTTTCAAAGCCGCGCAGCTCGGGCACCACCAGGTAAGCGTTGGCCAGGCTGCCGTCCTCGTTCAAAAACAGGTCGATGCGCCCATGCCCCTCGAGGCGTGTAATCGGATCGATGCTGATTTTTTTGCTCATTTTTCTTTACCCCGCGCTGGCTCGAATTTTAGCTCGTTCAGGACCGAGTTGGCCAGACCAAACCGGTAGCAGAGGCCCACCACGTCCACAATCGAGTCGATCAATGTGTGCAAATGTTCCGGGTTCTCGTTGTCTACCAGCGCAGCAATGGCGCTGATCAGCTTGGCGCCCTGATCGACCACACCTTCCGGCGGGCCATAGCAGCCGCGGCAGGGCATATTGCCGGTGATGCACGGCAGCCCGCAGCCGGCGCGCGTCACCGGGCCATAGCAGATGACGCCCTGGGCTAAAAAGCAGGTATCTGGGTCGAGCTTGACCTGATGTGGACGATTGAACCCAGTCAGCCGAAAGCCGCTGCGCCCTTTTTGGCGCGGGCAAACATCGCAGTTGGTTTTGGCGTCGGCGCCGATCACACTGCCCCGGGGCGGCAACTGGCCGCTCAGCGCGGTCTGAAACACCGTCCACACCTGCTCGACCACCGGCGGGCAGCCTGGCATAAAATAGTCAACGTCGACCACCTGGGCCAGCGTGCGCAGCCGCTCACAGAACGCCGGCAGTTCGATCTCGCCCTCGGGCACCGGGGTCTTGAGCTGCGGCTGCGCGCCCGCCGAATCGTCGAGGGTGGGCACGGTGGCATACACGCGCTCCATCACCGACTCGGCCGTATAGAGATTGGCCAGGCCAGGGATGCACCCCTCGGTGGCGCAAGAGCCAAAGGCCACCAGCACCTTGGATTTTCGCCGCAGCAGCCTGGCCATGTGCTCGTTTTCGCTGGTGCGGATCCCACCGTTGAAAAAGCAGATGTCGATCTCGCCATCGTCCATCGCTTCAACATCTTGATATTTAAAGTCCATCGCTGCAGGCCAGAACACGATATCGACCAGATCGCCCACATCGACCAGGCGCATGCCCAGTTCGGTGACAGTGATCTCGCAGCCGCCGCAGCTGGCCGCCCAGTAAAAGCCCAGCTTGGGTTTCGCTTTTGTCGTCATTGATACACCTCCTTGCGCGTTGGCAGCTCTTGCAGCACAACCAGCATGCCATCGATCTCGTCTTGAATGCGGCCCCGGTCCTGGGTGCCGATCTGGACAAAACGCACCCGGCTGGATGCATGGCCACCCTCCACATTCATCTGATCGAGCATGCGCCCCAGCAGGCCCATCTTGCAATAGGCCACATCGGTGCCCCGCTTGTAATGGCACTCGCCGGGCTTGCAGCCGCAGACCAGCACACCATCGATGCCAGAGCGCAACGCGCGCAGCGCCATTTCGGGGTCAATGCGCCCTGTGCAGGGAATGTGCACCACATGCACGTCGGGCGAACCGCTTTCCAGCACTTGCATATCCGCATCGACGCGCAGCGCCCAGTCGCAGACAAAGACCAGCAGCTTGCGTCTTTGGCCTTGAGGCTGCTGTACCCCGGCCCACACCTGGGCATTGCCCACGCCGGGGCGGGCGATGGCCCCCAGCGGGCAGGCGGCCACGCACGTGCCGCAGCCCATGCACTTGTTTGCATCGACGGCAGAAACGCGATCCAATACCAGGCGGCCACTGCCGTCGTTCAGTTCTTTGTCCACCAGCGAGGGCGCCTCATACGGGCAGACCATCACGCAGATGCCGCAGCCCGAGCAGAGAGCCTCGTCGACCTGCACCGTCTCCAGCGGCGAGCTGTGCCCGGCCTGCACGGCCAGTTGTTTGACCGCGCCGATGACGCCCGAAATGTGGATTTTTTGCGGGCAGGCCGGATAGCACAAGTCGCAGGCCGAGCAGAGCCAGGTGGTGGGGTTTTCAAAAGCCTCCTCCTGCATGTCCATCATCACCAGGCGCAGCAGGCGGCGCGGGTTGTATTCCGGCTCGACTTTTTGCTGGATCAGACATTTGGAGACGCAGGTGCCGCACGAGTAGCACAATTCCAAGTGCTCGCCGCCAGGGATGGTGTGCACTCGGTCAGCAAAAGTTTGTACGGCGTGTGATGCTGTTGTATGATGGCTCATCGTTTTACCTCCCCCACCATCGCCGCCTTCATGCGATCCGAAAATTCCATTGCCGCCGCCACCTGTGGCACCTGGCTCATCCGGCGGGCGCGACGTTCCATTTCCGGGCGCAGTTTGGCGATCTCGGCGTGCAAGGCGTCGGGTGACATGTGATCCAGCACCGCTTGCATCTCGTTCAACACACGGGCATACTTGTCGCCCTCGGCCGCGCTGATCCACTCGACCCGAAAACGGCCGGAGGTCATGCCCATCTTGTCAAAGGCATTCATCAGCCGCTCGGCGCGCGCCTCGCCGACTCGCTGCCCGGTGATGTAATGGCAGTCTTGCGGATGGCAGCCCGAATACAGCACCGCCCCCGCGCCCAGGCGATAAGCCTCATAGATAAAATCGGTATCCATGCGCGCCGAACACATCACCCGCATACCTCGCTCGTTCGAGGTATATTCAAAGTGACTCGTGCCGGCCAGGTCGGCCCCGCCGTAGGAGCACCACTGGCAACGGAAGGCCAGGATTTTTTCCTCCGGCTTGTCGGCCAGCAGGGCACGCATTTGCGCCAAAATCTGGGCGTCGGTAAAGTGCATCTGGGTGATGGCGTTGTGCGGACACTCGGCCACGCAGCCGCCGCAACCGTGACACTTGGCTGTCAGCACGTGGGCGGCCTTGCCCTGCTCGTATTCGATGGCCCCATACGGACAGGCCTGGGCGCAGATGCCGCACTTTTTGCCCTGCGCGCTGATACAACGGTCGTCCCACACCTGAGCCACGATGGGTTCGATCTCCCACTCGGCCGAGTGCAACACCCGCCCGGCGCGCGAGGCCGCTGCCGACCCCTGCGCCACGCTGGTAGGAATGTCCTTGACCCCCTGACAGGCCCCGGCCAGGAACACGCCGTCGGTGGGGCTGTCCATGGGCCGCAGTTTGGGGTGATATTCCATAAACCAGCCGCCGGGGCTTTGGGTGATGTTTAGCACCGAGCTGACTTTATCCACATCGCGCTGCGGGATGGCCGCCTGGTTGAGCATGACCATATCGTACTCGCGCTCGATCACTTTGCCCAGAGCCACATCTTCGGAATGAACCCACAGGTTTCGGGTGGCGGGGTCTTCGGTGATCAGGCTGGGCCGACCCTGGATGAAATGGATGCCCATCTGCCGCGCCCGGTCATAGAACTCTTCGTAGCCCTTGGATGGGGTGCGAATGTCCATGTAATAGACAGTGATGTCGCACGAGGGGTCCATCTGCTTGAGCAGTACGGCGTTCTTGATCGCATACATGCAGCAGAAATTGGAACACCAGGGGTTGTAGCGTTTGTCGCGCGAGCCGACACAGTTGATAAAGGCCAGCCGTTTGGGATTTTGGCCGTCAGAGGGACGGATCAAGTTGCCGGCGGTGGGCCCAGCCGAGTTGTTCAGCCGCTCCATCTCCATCGAGGTGATCACGTTGGAATAGCGGCCATAGCCGTACTCGTCCATCACGCTGGGATCAAAGTGATCAAAGCCGGTGGCCACCACAATGGCACCAATGTCTTCCCAGAGCAGCTTATCCTCGATGCCAAAATCAATGGCTTCCAGCTTGCCGCAAGCCTCGACGCACTTGTAGCAGTGAATACAGGCGTCCAGGTCTATGGTGTATTTCAGCGGCACCGACTGGCTCATCGGCACATAGATGGCCTTGCGTGGGGCCAGGTTCATCTCGAAATAGTTGGGCACTTCGATGGGACAGGCCTTGACGCACTCACCGCAGCCGTTGCAGCGGTCCACGCGCACATATTTGCTCTTTTCGCGCAGCAGCACCTTGAAATTGCCGACAAAGCCCTCGACCCGCTCGACCTCGGTATAGGTTCTCACATTCACCTTGGGGTGACGCGCCGCGTCAACCATCTTGGGGGCGAGAATTCATATCGAGCAGTCCATCGTGGGGAATGTCTTGTTGAGTTGGGCCATCACTCCCCCGATGGTAGGTTGCTTTTCCACCAATAGCGTTTCAATGCCCTGATCGCCCAAATCCAGCGCCGCGCTGATGCCGGCTACGCCCCCGCCAATGACCATGGCCCGTTTGGTCACGGGCACCTTGATCATATCCAGCGGAGTGAGAAAAGCGGCTTTGGCCACGGCCGCAGCGGTAAGGTCTTTGGCTTTGGCCAACGCGCCAGGGCGGTCATGACCGTGCGCCCAGGTGCACTGTTCGCGGATGTTGGCCATTTCCATCAAAAAGGGATTCAGGCCAGCCTCAGACACAGCGGCGCGAAAGGTCGGCTCGTGCATGCGCACCGAGCAGGCCGACACGACCACGCGGTTGAGATTGTACTTTTTAATGTCCTCTTTGATCAAATTTTGGCCGCTGTCGGCGCAGGCATACAGTGTGTCGGTGGCGCGCACCACGCCGGGCAGCGAGGCGGCATACTCGGCCACCTCGGCCGGCGGGATCACCCCGGCGATGTTGCTGCCGCAGTGACAGATATACACGCCAATGCGCAGATTTTCTTCGGTTGCGGTGTTTTGTGGCATACTTGCTCCTCGTTTACAGCAAATTCAAATTCATCCGCACTAAACCATTCAACAGCTTGGTTATACAGCGATCACAAGTGTGTAAAAATGGTCTTCCCAAGCCGGCGGTCTTTTTTAAGCACAAGCAGATTTACTTGCATGACATTGCCGATGATCACGAATAATGGTATCGGCAAGCCAGAATTCTGATCTTGTCCTCCAACATCTGATAGACCAGACGATGTTCACGGTCTATGCGCCGCGACCAGCACCTGGCAAGATCATGTTTCAGAGGTTCAGGTTGACCAAGCCCTTGAAAAGGCTCTCTCTGGATCGCTTCAATCAGCTTGATGATATGCAGTGCAACCTTGCGATCCCGATCAATCCACCAGGTCAAATCCTCAAAGGCAGAAGGATCAAACTCCAAGCTTTTCACGGACGATCTCAAAAGGAATCCCTTCCTGGCGTTCTTGTGCTTCGAGAAGACGTTTTTTCATCGCCTCACTTTTGAGTAAATACGCCGTTTCCCTTTCAGAGACCAGTTCACGCCAAAGCTCGATAGGCACAATGACAGCAGTCGTTTTGCCTTTTTCATCTGAAACATATTGTATGTTGGCCTGACTCATTTTATCCTCCCACCGCAGCGGGAAAAACGATAGTCCGATAACCGTCTTAACCTGGATAAACAAAGACTTGTCTTATTTCATTAACTCCATCTGCACCGAATATGCTAAAAATGACTAGCTATGCAGCAAGAGGAACGACTTGATACTCGATTTGTCCAGGTGCGGTCATCCTTTGAGATGCATCGAGCATTTCCAGCGAAACCAGATTACCGGAAGCATCATAATCCAAGATCACGCCAGGTCTACTCTCATCGCTCTCTTGTACCGGTGTCATTGAAAAAATGACAGTGAGCGTATCTGTTTCTTGATCATACACGACTTTCACGTTTCAATTCTCCACTATTTATCGATTTTGCTGGTTCGATAAACAGTAACGACATCCGGCGGCTCACGATCCAGGTCAACAAAAACTCGGAGCAGATAAGTTTGTTCTGAATTTTGCACCTTGACTCGCGACTGATAAACCACCCTCTCCGCCCGAACGATTTGAATTTGTTCGGGTTCAGCGAGCACTGAGGCAATCTGAGATTCAGGAATCTGCCTGCGCTGCATTTCCAGCCTGGCATGATCAGTCAAACGATATCGAATGATGCGCATCGCGCAAGCCTCAGCCGTTTTCTCGCTCCCACACAGGAGTGTGGGAGCGAGAAGCAAATTATGTCCGTATTACCTGGTCAAATAGGCCGCCGTCTCGGCCAGGCGGGTGGCATAGCCCATTTCGTTGTCGTACCAGGCGGCCACTGAGGCCAAAGTGCCATCAAGCACCTGCACCAACGGCAGGTCTATGATAGAAGAGTGCGGATCGCCGAGAACGCGCGCCGAAGCCCACTCTTCCTCAAACACGCCCATCACGCCCTTGAGCGGAGGATTGGCCGCTGCCTGGCGATAGGCATTTTGTATCTCTTCGACGGTTGCGGCCTTGCCGAGATTGACATTGACTTCGGCAATGCTGCCGGTGCGCGTCGGCACGCGGTAGGCCTTGCCTGTGATTTTCAAGTCCTTCCAGATAAACTGCAAGGCCTTGGCTGCGCCGGAGGACGAGGGGATGATGTTTTCGGCCGCGGCCCACGAGTCGCGCCGGTCGCGCATGGGCTGATCGGTCAGCGACTGGGTGTTGGTGTAGGCATGAACGGTGGAGAAAAAGCCGCTCTTGATGCCCCAGTTCTCGATCATCACCTTGACCACAGGGGCCAGGGCGTTGGTGGTGCAACTGGCCATGCTGATGATATGATGCGCATCGGGGTTGAACTGCTCCAGATTGATCCCCGGCAGGAGGACGGCGTCGCAGTCTTGCAGGCTCTTGCTGGGCGCGCTGACCAGCACTCGCTTTGCGCCCCGGTCGAGGTGCGCCTGTGCGCCGGCGCGCACCGTGGCCCGGCCGGTGCAGTCAATGACCAGGTCTACCCCCAGAGCGGCCCAGTCGGGCAAAGCCTGGGTTGAATCAAAAAAGAGAATCTCCCGCCCGCCAATGGTGAGTCCTTTTCCGGTAGCCTCGACCTCCTCAGGCCAGAGGCCATAGTTGGAATCAGCCTTGAACAAAGCCCCCAGAGTCTTGACATCTTTGATGTCCGAAATAGAGACGGGGGTCCACAGTCCCCCCTTTAACGCGGCCTTGAGCGCCGAGCGGCCAATGCGACCAAAGCCATGAATGGCAATTTTTCCCATAGAAATCTCCTTTTGATCATAATGATGACTCTCCTGAAAAAAGGTCAGGAGCAATGAACAAGTCAAAACGCCCGATGCGTCAAGTATCTTGGAGATTTGCTAAATGTGCTTGATATGCACAAGATCAATACCTCAGCGGACGGTTTGGCGAACACTCGACCTTTTTTCAGCAAAGCCAATGATGTAGCCGAAGCATTGAATTGTCCCGCTGACAGTCCGCCTATCGTGGGCTGTACGATTTCACCAAAGCATCTCAACGCGGTGAAGCGCAAGCCCCGGTGACTCAGCCGACAACGCCAAAAGCTTAAGCATCATTAGAGGTATTATAGCTCATTTACCTGGCGAGAAAACCACTAAGCCTGTTTTCCAGGGTTGTGAGAATCTTATTGCCAAAAATCAGCCCTATTGATGACCAAAACAGCAACCAGACAAGACCAAACGCTATATTGAAGCCTACTTGCGCGCAGCCTGCGACTACAGACTGTTCTTCGGGGCTTCCTCATCCGTGGAATATTCAAAGTCTGCCATCGGGCGCCGATGAAAAGGTGCATTCCAGCTTGGTTTATGTTCAGTTGTGGTGATTTTAGCGCCCTTCACACCGATTCGGAATAGGATTCGGCCAACCCTGGAAAATAGGCTTAGCCACTTATCATGACAATGCCCGCACAGTAAGGTCATTTTGCCTGGATCATGTTCGCGCGCTCTTTAAACAGTGGATCAACATGCTCATATTGGTATATAGCGCAACCACAAATCATAGGCGGAAAAAATCATTTGCGCCCCAGCACCTCTTCCACAGCCAACGTACGGCGGGCCTTTTGCGCCCGGCGGTCGGGGTTGGTCAGCTCCAGCGCCTCTTTGGGACACCATTTGACGCACTGCGGGCCTTCTTCCACATCTTCGCACTGATTGCAGATTTCGGCCAGCTTGCTCTCCGGGTTGATCGAGATCGCCCCAAAGTCGCAGGCCTCGATGCACCAGGCACAGCCGTCGCACAGGTTGGCGTCAATGTGGATAATGCCGGTGAGCTTGTCTTGAGTCAGGGCATCGCGCGGGCAGGCGATCACACAGGGCGCATCTTCGCAGGTGCGGCAGGCTACTGCCGTGATTAACACCTCGTGGGCGCGCACGGTACGGATGCGGCTGCGGTAGGTGTTAAATTCACCGGTTTTGGTGTAAGAGCAGATATATTCGCAAATCTGACAGCCGACACATTTGGTCGGATCGCAGGTAATGTACTGGTATTTGGATGTAGATGTAGGCATTATTTTCTCCTTTTCGTATTGTGTTCAATATATTGCATATTCCATTTACACAGTACGGAATACGCAATACGCAATACGTCTAGACCCCAATCTCTTCGGCCACGTCGGGCATACCCAACTCGATCAGTTTTTGTTTGGGGATCAACCCTTCTCTGGTCCAGCCTTTGGCCTCATAATAGATGTCTTTGAGGTACTCCAATTCTTCTTCGGTGACGACATAGCCGGCCGAGGCGCCCTCTTTAAGCGGCTCGTGCTGCCAGCGCCAGGGCAGGTGATCGTCGGCGCGCGTCCAGCCCTCTCGGATGTTAAAGGCCTTTTTGATCGTGTGCGCCCGTTCGCCGATCAGATCAATGTCGGCATATTCAAAATTCCAGCCGGTGGTGGCATTGATCAGTTTGGCAATGGTCGGCCAGGCGCCCGAGCGGTCGGCCTTGCCGGTAAAGCAGCGACGAATGAACTTGCACAACGGCAACGTGTCATATACAGCGGCATATTCCTCGTTCTCGCGCGCCACACGGCCGCGCGTCTCATCCACCGTAAAGCGGTTGGTCTCGCCCTGGATGTCCGGGTCGTATGCTGCCGAGCGGTTGTGGCAGCCGCCGCGCGTGCCGGCAGCCAGGCCCACGGCAAAGGTCTTGAGGGCGCGGGCATCATAGCCGGGGTTTTCCAGCCCCTTGATGTTCATAGCCCATTTCCAGGTCTCGGTGCCCTTTTCCTCGTCCACCCTGGCGCTGGCCTTGCGTGTGCCCAATGCCAGCAGGTCGCCGATGCCTTCACGGTCGCGGATCAACTCGGCCAGGGTGACACCGGCTTCGCCGTTGCCGAAATTGGGCTCAAAGCCATCCGGATATTTGCGGCACTTGAAGTCCTCTTTTTTGAAAATACCCTTTTCAAACGTCTCCATCACCCAAGAGATGGTCACACCCATGCTCATAGCATCCATTCCGCCGCGGTCGGCCACATCAATCATCTTGATCGCCGCCTGCAAATCGCTGATGCCGCAATTGGGGGCCACGGCAAACAGGCATTCGTATTCGATGCCGGTCATTGCCCCGGCATAGGGACCATCTTTGGCACGGCTCATTTGCTCGCAGGCGATGGGACACTGGGCACAGGCAAGGGTCTTGACCTTGAAATTTTCGTGCAAATATTCGCCGCTGACAATCTCGGCATGTTCAAACACACCCTGCTGATAGTTGCGCGTGGGCAGCAGACCGATGCGGTTCATGTTGAGGACGTTGGAGACGGTGCCGAGGATGCGGTATTTTTGCGTATAGGGGCCCTGGGCGGCGTCAGAAATATCATAGGAGAGCTTGAGCAGGGTCTCTGGATCGGCCACTTTGACGCCGTGTGTGCCGCGAATGGAGAGAGCTTTGAGCTTTTTGCTGCCCCACACCGCGCCGTGCCCGGTGCGACCGGCCTGTCGGCCATCGTTGGTGACATTGGCAAACAGCACCAGCTTTTCGCCGGCCGGGCCGATAGTGGCCGAGCGCACCTGATCGTCGCCTAATTCTTCGCGGATAGCCTCCTCGGTCTCATAGGTACCCATACCCAGCAAATGCCGCGCCGGACGAAACTCGACCCGCTCGTCGTCTACAAACACGTTCACCCACTCGTCGCTGGCCCCGTGAACGACCAGGCCATCCCAGCCGGCGCGTTTGAGGGCAATGGCAAACCAACTCCCCGACAGACTATCGCCGATAAAGCCAGTCAGCGGAGATTTGGAGGCCAGGCCCCACTTGCCGCCCACCGGCACCGGCGTGCCGGCAAACAGCCCACCGCCGATGCAGATGGGATTGTCGGGCGAAAGAGGGTCGCAGCCCGGCTTGATGTTTTCCCAGCACAGCCGTGCGGCCATCGCCACCCCGCCGATGTAAACCTTGTACCACTCTTCTTTTTTGGTCTCTACCCACGTTTTGCGTGTAGTCAGATCAATGTGCAAAATTTTGCCGCTGTACCCAAACATAATTTATCCTCCTGCTGACAATGACATCAGTACAATGTGTGTGCCATCTAAAATCGGCTCATCCATGTCGGCGGTGCGGATCATGCGCCGGCCGTCCAGGTTAAAAATGTTGGGAGCTTGGAGCAGCTCGCCGTTTTCCTGAATCACATTTTCAAACAAGCGGGGATAAGCGCGCCCCAAAAGGCGAACCAACCCGCGAAAAGTCGTTCCTTCCGACAGTTCCCAAGTCTCTTCCTTGCGACCAATAACCAGTCTGGATATTCCCAGATATTCGAGATGCACTCGCATTTTATCTATCCTTCTAAAAAAAACTCGCAGCACAGACCCTTGGAGTCTGTTTCGCCATTGAAAACTCGTTCCCAGGATGTGCTGCGAGCCAATATCCTGTAGACATTATACTATAAATGTAAAGAGATTGCCAAGTAGATTTCCAGGCTGTTCCAATCGCCAGGCACTGCGTTTATTTGACAGAAAACCCTGTCACAGGTATAATAATCCCTCGCTGGCAGTATGAAAACTCCCCCGGGATCAAAGCAGATCATCTCTGCACTGTCCGCCTGGAGGGGTTTTTGTTTGTCAGATGATTTTTTGACTTGAATCATCGTCAACGGCCTTAATCAAGGCCGGGCAGGAGGAGACGCAGTGTACGCAATTGTGGAAACGGGTGGGAAACAATATCAGGTCAATGCCGGTCAACTGATCAATGTCGAACTGCTGCCCCATTCGGTCGGAGAGCAGGTAGAACTGAGCCAGGTCTTGATGCTGGTGGACGGTCGAAACATCCGGGTAGGCACTCCGGTGCTGTCAGGTGTCGTGGTCAAGGCCACGGTGGCCGATCAGGTCAAGGGTGCCAAAGTGCGCACCTTCAAGTATTGGGGCAAAAAGTACCGCCGGCGCATTGGGCATCGCCAATGGTACACCCGGCTGCGCATTGACGAAATTGCTCTAAGCGGCGGAAAGGAGTAGAAACATGGCGCATAAAAAGAGTAGCGGTGTAGGCCGAAACGGGCGTGAAAGTCACTCGAAACGTCTGGGCGTGAAAAAATTTGGCGGCGAGCATGTCATTTCGGGCAATATTATTGTGCGACAGTGCGGCACCAAATTTCATCCCGGTCAAAACGTCGGCCTGGGCAGAGACTATACCATCTTTGCCACCAGTGAAGGCTATGTGCGGTTTGAGTTCGGGGCAGGCGGCCGCAAAGTCGTCAGCGTCTATTCAGAAAAGGACTAGAGCGATGAAAGAAAGCATTCATCCCAAATACTATCCTCAGGCCATCGTCCGCTGCGCCTGCGGCAATAGCTGGACTACCGGCTCGACATCACCGGAAATTCACACCGATGTGTGTTCAGCCTGCCATCCGTTTTTCACCGGCGAACAGCGCATCGTAGACTCGGAAGGCCAGGTAGACCGCTTTTATCGGCGTCTGCGCCAGGCCCGTGGGGCGCAAGAGACCGAGCGCGCCGTCCAGGCCTGAACGATTGTCGAGAACACAGAAACCCGTTTTGGGCGAACATTCGCCAAGACGGGTTTTTTATGTTTGCGGGAGGAGCGATGTATCGCGCAGAGCCGGATGGCTGGATTGAAGTGGTCTGTGGCAGTATGTTCAGCGGCAAGACCGAAGAGTTGATTCGTCGGGTGCGGCGCGCCCAAATCGCCCGGCAAAAAGTGCAGGTGTTCAAGCCGGTGATCGATCACCGATACGGCCTGGAAAAGATCACCTCACACAACGGTCTGTATGTGGAAGCTATGCCGGTGGCCGACGCCGAGACGATCTTGCGCCTGGTTGAGCCGGATACTGCCGTTGTAGCCATTGACGAGGTGCAATTTTTCGACTGGCAGATTGCCACCGTGTGCCGCAAACTGGCCGACCGGGGGCTGCGAGTCATTGTCACCGGCCTGGACATGGATTTTCGCGGCGAACCGTTTGGCCCCATGCCCCTGCTGATGGCCGAAGCCGAAGATGTGGTCAAGCTGCATGCCATCTGTGTGGTATGCGGCGCGCCGGCCAGCCGCACCCAGCGGTTGATCAACGGCAAACCCGCCGCCTATACCGACCCGGTGATCCTGGTCGGCGCCAGCGAGGTATACGAAGCGCGCTGCCGGCACTGTCACCGGGTGCCAGGCAAGCCTCAAACGTAAAGGAGCAGCCCTATGGATTGGCAGAAATTCGCCGCTGAAGTTTTGATTGACGAACCCACCCTAAAGAACCGCATCGCCGAGTTGGGCGCACAAATCTCGCACGATTATGCCGGGCAAGACCTGCTTTTGGTGTGCGTACTCAAGGGCGGCGTGGTTTTTTTGACCGACCTGATGCGATGCATCAGCATCCCGCACTGCATTGATTTTATGGCCATATCCAGCTATGGCACCGGCGTGCGCGAATCTAGCGGCATCGTGCGCATTTTGATGGACCTGAGCGCAGACATCAAAGGGCGGCATGTCTTGATCGTCGAAGACATTATTGATACCGGCTATACTCTGGAGTACATTTTGCGTCTGCTGCGAGCCCGCGAGCCGGCTTCGCTGCGAGTGTGCTGCCTGCTCGACAAGCCCGAACGACGCAAATCTTCGGTGCAGGTTAACTATTTGGGTTTTTCGATTCCCGACAAGTTTGTGTTCGGCTATGGCCTGGATGTAGACGAGCTATATCGTCAAGTGCCGGTCATTGCCGTATTAGACCTTCAATATTATAACCAGACCATTGTCTGACAGCGACCAGGCAAACGCTAAACAAAAAAAACGGGCGGCTCAAGCCGCCCGTTTTTTTATCGTTTGCGTGGTTTCTTTTGCCACTGTTGGCGCCACCAATGGCCAACACCCCATCGCCATAGCGAAGGACTGAGATCGCGCCAGGCAAAATCGGGTTGATAGCGCGCCGGGTTCTTTTTGCCAAACCGCTCGCCCACATAGGCATCGGTGATGCGAAAGACCAGCCGGCTCGTCTCGATGTCGGCCAGTTGAGCGGCCAGGAGTGTGGCGTACTCGTGTGGCGTCTGCGCCGGCTGCATCTTGAGGCCCCACCAGCCGGCCTGACGCACCATGCGCTCATAGTAGGTATCGGCCGGCTGCCCCTCTTTGGCCTGATTTCGCCCCAACCAGGCCGCGCCCACAATGATCAGCAGGCTGACGGCGGCCACGGCCCCGATGCGCGTCCAGGTGCGGATGCGCGCCTGCCGCCGCTGCTCGGCCAGATAGGCCTGAAGCAGGTTGGGGTCGGTAGCCGCCCCACCCGACTGTTGATATTGGCGCAGATATTCTTCCCAATCATCCTGCTCCTGGATGGGGTTGGCCCCTCCTCCGCCGGAAGTGGGCGCGCGGGGACGGACGATGGCCGGTTCGCCGGCAGTCGGCTCGAATTCGATCCAGCCAAAACGCGGCAGATACACCTCCACCCAGGCATGCGAGTCAAATTCGCGCACTCGATAAGCCAACGTGTTGGGATCCAACTCACCGCGAGCATAGCCGGCAGCCAGGCGGGCCGGGATGCCCACCGACCGGGCCATCACCACCATCGCCGAAGCGAAATAGTTGCAATAACCTTCTTTCATCTCGAACAGGAAATAGTCTACCCGGTCCACGCCTTCGGGCGGCATGACGATCTTTTCGTTGTATGTATATTCACGCAAATAGTCCTGTATTGCTGTGGCCTTGTCGTAATCATTTTCATACGGCGCCGTGATTTCAAGGGCCAGGTCGCGCACGCGTTGCGGCAAGGTGTTGGGCAACTGCAAATAGCGTTGCGTCCAGGCCGGATAATCGCGGCCGGCCTGCCGCAAAGCCCCTTCGTCGGCCGAGGGAATATGCGAAACAACCACATACGACTCGACATCGGGCATGCGATAACGGCTGCTGACCATGGCAATGGTTTCGACCGGAGCATCCTGACCGGACGGTCCGGCACGGATCACCTCGGCTTTGACGGGCAGGCTGAACTGCTCCGGTTGCCCCAGGGCGTAAACCTGGGCGGTGCCCGGCATATAGAGGGTAAAAGTTTGGGTGATGGTACGCCGCGCCTCGTACGCCGCCATCTCGCCGGGCAGTTCGCCGGCCTCGATAGACAGCGACTCGGTGTCCTCCAAAGTCCAGCCATCCCCCAAATAGGTGTCATACACTGCTGCCCGCCAATAGCGGCCGGCCGGCGACCGCACATCCATCAAAGTCAGATTGCCCAGGCTGACCGGTCCGCCCAGCCCCAGGCTGGTACCAAAAGACGAATAGGTCGGCTCGATCCGCTCGGATCGCAGCGTAGAAAAAAGCCGAATCCACTCGCTTTTGACCCGATCCCACGGCTCGCTAAAACGAGAAAAGAAAATCTCGGCCTGATCGCTGCGGCTGGCTGTCGGGATCACCCAGGCCAGGATGATGGCGATCAGGGCCAGGATAATGCCATAGCGCAAAAAGGTAAAAGCCACATCGTCGGTACTATAACGTATCTTGAGCTTTTTCCAATCCGTCTCGAAAGAAAAGAGATTCAGGCGAGAGGTGAACAGCAGAGCCAGCAAGACGTACGGCACCATAAAAAAGTTGATCCGCTCTGGGCCGTAATACAGGTTCAAGGTGAGGGCAATGCTGGTGGGAAGCAAAACCGCCCACAAACTGTGAGCGCGAAAAGCAAACCACACGGCCGAATAGGTCAGCAGCCAGAGCAAGATGCACATGACCACAGCAAACATCAACGGGTCGGTGCCCAGTTCGCGGCCGATCACCGACCGCTGTACCCAATCGGCGATGCGATAGCCCATTTCCAGCAGCTTTTCGCGGGCGGTAAACGTGGTCGGCAGTTGAAAGCTGATCACAAAGGCATTCCAGGCTGTGCCAAACACCAGACTGAACAGATGAATCAACATACCCGGAAAGCGACTTTTGACCAAAAGCAGGCTCATCACCACGGCGCCCAGCGTCACACTGACCAGGCCATTCAACTTGTCATCATAACCGGCTTCGGTAATAGACCCGGCCAGGAGGATCAGCATTAATGCCAGCAGCACAAACGCCGACCACCCTTCCGGCACATGCAATTCCCAGCGAGGTTTGGAACGTGCGGTTGTGGTCATCTCATCTCCCTCGAATCATCAGCTTTGGAGTTCGCTCAACAATTTTTCCAGTTCGGCCACCTGCTTTTCGGCATACTCGCGGGTAGCCGTCAACTCGGCGGGCGACAGCGGCGGACGGCGCAGGTCACTCAACCGCTCAATGCCATACCGCCCGTTCCAGCAAGCCGGCGGGCAGTCTGCCAAAGGTTGATCGCTCATAATGCCATAGGCCATACTCCACAGGCGGGCCACCGTCTGCACATTATACCCCCCGCCGCCCAAAGCCACCCAGGGCAATGACAGAGCGCGAAACGCCCGCAGCATGTATTCAAAAGCCGCGCCGGTCAGCCGCAAATGCGCCAGCGGATCATCCCAATGCGCATCAATGCCCAACTGAGTCACCAACACATCGGGGGCAAAATCGGCAATCCGAGGCAGCACCACCCGCTCAAACACCCACAAATACACCTCATCAGAGGTGCCGGGCATCAACGGCACATTGATGCTGTATCCGCAGCCTGCTCCGCGCCCGATCTCGCGCACAAACCCACTGCCCGGAAACAAAAACTCGCCCGACTCGTGCAGCGAGATGGTCATCACTTGATCGGTGTGATCAAAGGCCGCCTGCACGCCGTCGCCGTGATGGGCATCAATGTCCACATAAACCACCCGCTGCCCCCGGTCGGCCAGCCAGCGCACAGCGATGGCCGCATCGTTGAACACGCAAAACCCCGAAGCATACCCGGCCATAGCGTGATGCATACCGCCCGAAAAATTAAACGCCACATCGGCCTGCCGCTCCCACACCAGGCGCGTCGCCAGCAGCGACGCCCCAGCCTTGAGCGACTCGCTCTCAAACATGCGCGCAAAGACAGGATTATCAATGATGCCAAAGCGATAGCGACCAGGCAAAATGTGTCGGTCGCCCCGGCTCAGCCGCCGCACCGCGTCAATATACTCGGCGGTGTGCCACAAAGCCAGCTCCTCATCGCCGGCCGGCGACGGCGCCACGACGCGCGAACAAGAACTGTCGGCCACGCCATACACCTGAAGCAGCTCCCAGGTCATGCGCAGACGCTCCGGGCGGAGCGGATGGTTGCCCCCATGCCCGTGCGCCCACAAATTGTCTGAACAAATCAACACAGCCTGACGAGACACCAACCTACTCCGAATCGAATCGAATGCCGCTGCGCTCAACCGCCCGCCACAAATGCACCAATGCTTTGGGATGGCTCTGCCCCACCAGACGCAATACCTGCCGCATCAGGGCGCGTTTCGTCTCATCGCCGGTGGGGCATGACGGCGGAAAAGGCGGAAAATTGCACTCGCGGGCATACCGCACAATTTCTTTTTCCGGCACAAAGGCCAGCGGGCGGATCATCACAAGCCGACCGTCAAAAAAGGACACGCGCGGATACATAGTGGTCAGCTTGCCCTGATAAAAAAGGTTCATCAAAGTAGTCTGCGCCACATCGTCGGCGTTATGCGCCAGAGCCAGTTTGTTGCAACCCAACTGTTGCGCCATCTGAAACAAGGCCTTGCGTCGCCGCCAGGCACAATAAAAACACGGCCCCTGATGCGCCCGACTGGGTTGCCCTTGCGCCTCTTCTGCCGATACAATGTGATATTCGACATTCAAAGTGTCCAGCCAGGCGCGCAAGGCCGGCACATCGGCCCCCGCCTCACAGTGCATATCAGTGGCCGGCGTCACATGGATGGGAATGAGGGTATATTTTTCCAGGCCGCGTCGCTGCAACAAGGCATCGAGCAGGGTACAACTGTCTTTGCCGCCCGACAAGGCCAGAGCGATCCGGTCGCCATCGGCCAGCAATTGATAAGCGCGGTGACACTTGTTGATTTTTTTCAACAAATAAAACAGCAAAACGCTCTTTTTGTCCGGTTTGGGACGCATAATTTGCCTTGAATTAAAAGCGATCCTCGCCAGAAAAGAGATTTTCCAGCATATCGCCCAGCGACCCCACCTCGCTCAAGATGGTGATCACCTCGCTGACATCGGCCGTGTTCAACATCTGGCCGGCCACCACCACGATATGATCGCCCAGGATGCCCACCCGCGCATAAATTGTGCCAACGTTCAATTCCAGCAAACCGCGCCAGTCCACCTCATCGTTGACTGGCCCCACCGGCGTGTAAAAGAGAATCATATCCCCCTCAAAGCCACTCTCGCGCAGCATGGCATTGACCACCTGCGTCCGCCCGCCAATGGTAGGCATCTCCAGGCTGTACATGCCATCCTGTGCCTGAAAGCGCACGCCCATCGCCTCGGCCAAGTCTTGCATCAACTGCTCCAATGTGGTATTCATCTCCCATCCTTTCGCTGTGTGTTGAGACTGCGCACTGATTGTACCACAAACCGACTCAAAACCCAAGTTCTATTTGACATTTTGCGCCAAATCGAGTACCATACCCGTTGGTCGTGCTAAGCGGGGAGGTAGCGGCACCCTGTACCCGAAATCCGCTAGAGCGGGGCCGAATTCCCTCTCGAGGACATTGCCAAACCTGACCATCACGGTCAAACGGTGTGGAAGGTTGGGTCCTGCGCGGCAAGAGCCCGTGAACCCCGCCAGGACCGGAAGGTAGCAACGGTAAGCGGATCCTTTTGGGTGACGCAGGGGTGCCTGGCCTGAGCCGGGCGGCCGGGGTGACTCAGACGTAACGGTTCGACAGAGGGTGCACGACCATCTAACAACAGGAGTGATATGACCTCGTATGCCGTGGTGGTGGTAGGAGGTGGTGCGGCCGGGTTGATGGCTGCCGGGCAAGCGGCCGGGTTGGGCGTTTCGACGCTGGTGTTGGAGAAAATGCCGCGTCCGGCGCGCAAACTGCGCATCACCGGCAAAGGCCGCTGCAACCTCACCAATATGGCCGCCCTGCCCGACTTTATCGCCCGCTTTGGCCCCAATGGACGTTTTCTGCGCCAGGCTTTTGCCCAATTTTTCACCCCCGATCTGATCGCCTTTTTACATACATTGGGTCTACACACCGTCACCGAACGAGGGGGACGGGTATTTCCCGACAGCAACCAGGCTCAAGATGTGGTAGATATCCTCGTTCAATGGGCTCTGGCGCAGGGCGCGCACATTCAAACCGGCGCCGCCGTTCAGTCGTTGACAGTTGAGGATGGCCGCATCACCGGCGCAATCACCCGCTCCGGCCAGGTTTTGACCGCCCAGGCAGTGGTTCTGGCCGCCGGCGGAGCATCTTATCCGGCTACCGGCTCTACCGGCGACGGCTACAAGATGGCCTATGCCGTCGGCCACACCATTATGCCGATCCGCCCGGCCCTGGTGCCATTGGAAACCGAGGGCGATACAGCCCTCCGCCTGCAAGGGCTCAGCCTGCGCAACGTACAGGCCAGCCTGTGGGTAGATGGGCGCAAACAGGCTCAGGAATCTGGCGAGATGCTGTTTACCCATTTTGGCGTATCTGGCCCGATCATCCTCACCATGAGCAAGGTGGCCGTAGATGCTTTGCGTGCCGACCAGTCTGTGAGCCTGTCCATCCACCTCAAACCAGCGCTGAGCCGCGACGAGTTGGATGCCCGCCTGCTGCGCGACCTGGACCAGGGTGGCAAAAAGCAATATCAAACCCTGCTCAAAGAGTTGCTGCCGGCCAAATTGATCCCCATCTGCATCGAACAAACCGACATTCCGGCCGAACGGGTTGGGCATCAGATCACCGCCGCAGAGCGCAAACGATTGCTGGTCTGGCTGGGCGATTTTCGCCTGAAAATCACCGGGCATCGTTCGTTTGACGAGGCCATCATCACGGCCGGCGGCGTAGATGTGCGCGAAATAGACCCGCGCACGATGGCCTCGCGGCGGGTGGCCGGGCTATATCTGGCTGGCGAGGTCATAGACATAGACGCCGATACTGGCGGGTACAACCTGCAAGCTGCCTTTTCAACCGGTTGGGTGGCTGGCCGGGCGGCAGCGGGCTATGTCAAGGGAGGAGAGTAACCTGGAAGGAGAACGAGTGCCGTTTTGGCGCGGGGTGGGACATTTGTTGACGGCGTCGGCGCGCCTGTTCTGGTCGCCGGGCTGGTGGGGCATAGCCGCGCTGTTCGGCCTGCTGGGTTATGCCGGCCTGAATTATGCCCGTTCGCTGACTCCTGTCACCCTGATCGTAGACGGCACTACCCGGCGCGTCTATACCCATCGTCAGACGGTCGGCGAGTTGCTCCATGATACCGGTATCTTGTTTGACGAGTGGGATCGAGTGTCGCCAGAACCATACGCACCCCTGAACGGTGACACGGTCATCACCGTGCAGCACGCCCGCCAGGTCATGGTTCGGGCCGACGGCAATTCTTTTATCCTGCACACCCATCAGCACGACATAGACGCCTTGCTGGCCCAGGCCAGCCTGGCCCTGGGGCCGGGCGACCGGCTATGGGCCAACGGTGAGTTGGCCACCGCTCCCCTGACCGACACCCTTGCGCCGCGCGTCCCATCGGCACGCGGTGAACGCCCCACTCCGGCCGCGCCTGTCATTCACCTCCAAATTGAACGCGCAGCGGCACTCTATGTGCAAGATGAGGCACGCCGGCAAACGCTGTACACCACGCAGCGCACCGTCGGGCAGGCCTTGCATGAGGCCGGCCTGCTCCTTTACGCCGGCGATTGGATCACGCCCGAATTGAACGCTCCGGCCACACACGGCCTGCATGTCTATATCACGCGGGCCATCCCTATTTCACTCACCCTCGATGGCCGAACCATTCATCTGCGCACCCATGCCCACACGGTGGCCCAGGTCCTGGCTGCCGAGGGCATCTCGCTGGTCGGACAAGACCAGGTCATACCCGATCTGGACATGCCCATCGAGACCGGCATCAACATTCGCGTGGTGCGCGTAGCCGATGCCTTTATCGTTGAGCAGGAAGAGATACCCTATCAGACTGTATGGGTCGCCGACGCAACGCTGGAA
This sequence comes from uncultured Anaerolineae bacterium, assembly GCA_964449465.1. Lineage (GTDB taxonomy): Bacteria > Chloroflexota > Anaerolineae > JAFGEY01 > JAFGEY01 > CAYRXM01. The sequence continues at coordinate 1,433 of CAYVBK010000001.1, read as the reverse complement.
CTGGATCAGCGGCGATTGGAAAACAATGGTACAAACGGCATCAAAAAGCGTCGCTATAAAGCGATTTATTATGACGGACGCGAGGTCGAGCGCAGGTTGGAGGATGAGTGGATCGATCAAGAGCCGCAAGAACGTCGCATCGCCTATGGCACCAAGATCGTCATCCGCCAGTTGGAAACCGAAAGCGGCACCATCGAATACTGGCGGCGAATGCGCATCTTTTTGACCTCGTACACCGAAGCCACCTGCGGCAAAACCCCGGCCGATCCCTGGTATGGCAAAACGCGCATCGGCTGGCAGATGCGGCACGGCATCATTGCCGTAGACCCACGAGTCATCCCCATGCTCACCAATATGTATGTGCCGGGCTATGGCCCAGGCATCGCCGCCGACACCGGCGGCATGATCAAGGGCATGCACATCGATCTGGGCTATGATGTCAGCAATTTTGTCATGTTTTACAAATGGGGCTATGTCTATTTGTTAACCCCGGTGCCGCCAGCCAGCCAGATTCGTTGGATCTTGCCCGATTTTCCCCGCGAGCGGTAGAAAGTTATCTGCCTTGCCCACCTCACGTCCCCATTCGGCGCCTGACCAGGCAGAGACAATTCGGCCCAAAAAGTCGCTCGGCCAAAACTTTTTAATAGACGCCCAGGCCGCCGCCCGCATCGTTCAGGCGGCGGATCTGTCACCCCAAGATGTGGTGGTGGAAATTGGCCCCGGGCCCGGCGCGCTGACCGGGCTTTTGGCTCAGGCCGCCGGGCGGGTGATCGCTGTGGAAATTGACGAACAGGTCATCCCGGCGCTGCGCCGGTCGCTGCCCGACGTGCCCCATGTCGAGATTGTGCAGGGCGACATTTTGCAGCAAGACCTGAGTGCGCTGACGCAGAACCGTCCGTTCAAGGTGGTAGCCAACCTGCCCTATTACATCACCTCGGCAGTGCTGCGCCATCTGCTGGAATCCCCTCATCGCCCCACATTGATCATTGTCACCGTGCAGCGTGAAGTGGCGCAACGTATCGTGGCGCAGCCAGGCGAGATGAGCCTGCTGGCGGTCAGTGTACAGTTTTATGGCACCGCTCGAATCGTGGGGCGCATCCCGCCAGGCGCATTTCGCCCCATGCCCAAGGTTCACTCGGCTGTGGTGCGCATTGACACCTTTGATGCCTGTCCCTGGGGCCAGGTAGAGCAGGCCGCCTTTTTCCACACCGTCCGCGCCGGTTTTGGGCAAAAACGCAAGCAACTTCATAATGCTTTGGCGCACGGGTTATCGCTGTCCGGCGATCAGGTGACGCTGGCGTTGAATCAAGCCGGCATTGATGGAGAACGGCGCGCCGAAACACTGTCGGTCGCCGAGTGGGTGGCTCTCAGTCGGGCCCTAGGAGCGTGCTGAAAAACCCGCTCACCACCAAGACACAAAGAGCACAAAGCAT